>JAVBRJ010000018.1:0-197714 GCA_031548115.1 Eubacteriales bacterium
CCATAGAGGCGGCCTACGAGGAGCGGCTGAAGGCTGCCGCCCTGAGGGCGGAGGCGGAGAAGCTGATCATGAAGGGCAATCAAAAGGAGCTCATCGCCCTGATCGGCGAGTTTGCGCCGGAGTATGACGCGCTGGGCAAGAGCCTGGGGGAAAAGCTGCTGGACGGGTTCAAGCAAAAGGTGGGGAATGTGGTCAGCTGGTTTGAAAGGCTGAACGATACGCTGTATTCCATCCAGGAAAGCGCGGCAGCAGAGGCCATCGCTGCATCGGAGGCGTTCTACGCCAGCCAGAAAAAGAGCGCCAGCAGCGCTGTCGCCGCGCCGGCCGCCACGGTGGTACATCAGACGGTGCAGTTCTATGAGCCGGTGGAATCGCCCAGCCAGACGGCCCGGAGGATAGCCGAGGTAAACGAAGCCTTGGCGGAAGAGATCATGGGGGTGCTATGATGTGCAAAAGCTGACCTATATCAACCTGCTAAACGAGAGCGTGGTGTTTGCAAACACTGCGCCCTTTGTTTTTTGCAGCATTACGGGCACGGGACCCGTGGACATAGACACTAAGGAGCTGCGGGGTGCGTACCAGCACGGGGCCACGCTGACGGGCTGGCGCAGGGATAAGCGGGACGTGACAGTGACCCTGCATATCCAGGGAAGGGACCGGGCGGATATGTACCGCCAGCGCCTGAGCCTTAGCGGCATGCTGAGCATGGAGCGGGCTATGAGCGGCGCGGAGCGGGCGCGGATCATCTATGAAAACGATTATGGCCGCTGGTGGACCTGGGCTGTGCCAAACGGAGAGATCGCCTGGGGCAAACGTCTGGTGAACTATACGCCGTCTACCAAGCTGCGGTTTACCTGCGAATGCCCCTGGTGGTTTGCCATGAAGGAGGAGGCGGTGACCTTCCGCTATAGCGACAGCGCCTTTATCCTGCCCTTTAGCCTCCCGGTACAGCTTGGCAGCCGGGACTTTTCCGCCGAAGCAGTGAACGGCGGCCAGACCTCGGCCCCGGTAAGGATATGGATACATGGGGCGGGCGAGACCCCGGCGCTGGTGAACCGGACCACAGGCGCAGACATACGCCTGACAGGGCCGCTGCCCATGGGCAGCGTGCTGCATGTGAACACGGACCCGGATGCCCTGGAGGCCACGCTTACGGACGCGGCAGGGGAGACCCGCAACGCCTTTGGACTGGTGGATGTGAGCCATCCCATCAGCCTGTTTGACCTGCGCAGCGGCATCAATGAGATCGTATATGAACCGGGCGGGGACAGCAGCCAGACGGTGATCGAAATGCGGTGGTATGACCGCTTTGAGGGGGTGTAACGGTGGAAAGTATCATTCTTATGGACACGGAGTTTAACCAATTGGCGGAGATCGCCAGCTACCAAAGCCTGGCCGTGAGCCGCAGCTTTTGGGGGGTAGGGACCCTGTCGCTGACGGCGCACCCGAGGACCCCCGGCGCACAGGCGATAAGGCCGGGGGCATTGCTGCTTTTGGCCTCTCAGCCCCAGCATGTGTGGATCATCGAGGATGTGACGGAGACCGGAGATAGGCTTACCGCTGCCGGGGTACAGCTCAAGGGCGTTGCCAAATGGCGGATATGCGTGCCGCCCATAGCCCTGCCCACTCAGCTGTGGCAGTATTCCGGCGGCCAATGGCAGGAGATAACGGCCCCGGAGACCATTGCCCAGGCCCTGAACGATGAGGCGGTCTACCAGGGCTTTGAGCGTCCGGCTGGACCCTTTGAGGGGATGCTGTGGCTGGACATGATCTGGCTGGGGGCTACGGTGGACCAGGGGGAAATGACCCAGGACCTGGGCACGGCCCAGCAGCGGGCCAAGTACCAGAACTTTGGCTGGGACCGGTTTACGGGCCATGCAGAGGATGCCTACCTCCACTACGCCATGAACAACCTGATAGCCCCGGAGGACCCCAAGCGGGCGCTCCCAGGCCTGGAGGCAGAGCCTAGCCAGGGCCGGGGTCCTGCCCTGCCGTGGCAGGCGCGGTTTGACAAGCTGGTGGACCTCTTTGCGGATATCGGCGAGGCCACAGGGCTGGGCTGGGATATCCAGCCGGACTATAAGACCAAGCGCTGGCGGTTCCGGGTGCTGGAGGGAGCCGACCGGGGCGCGGGCCAGCCGTATGCCGCTATCGTTAGCGAGCAAATGGGCAATGCCACCGCCGTGACCCGCAAGCGCCGCCAAAGCGGCATGGCTACCACAGTGTACGTAGGAGGAGCCGGGGAGGACGAGAACCGGCTCATTATTAGCGTAGGCGGCAGCGCAGAGGGCCTGAACAGGCGGGAGCTGTGGGCCGAGGCAGGCAGCGTGGAGGATATGGACATGATCCGCCTGTGCGGGGAGAACAAGCTGACAGCCACAGCCCCGACGGACACCCTGGATGCGGATGTGATTGATACGGGCGGCTGCCGCTATGGCCGGGATTTTACCCTGGGGGATATCGTGGCCGTGGCCGGGGGCAACGCGCAGATGGAGGCCCGCATCACGGAGGTAACAGAGACCTATGAAAGCGCAGGGCGCAGCGTAAAGCTGATCTTTGGCGATGCCCCTGTAACGGTAGGCGGAGCGCTGGTCAGGTGGAACCGGGGCGCTACAAGATAAGGAGGGGACATATGGCTTTAGAGTTTAGCGGTTTTTTTGATTCCAGTGGAGGGGACATACGGGCCTATTCTGCGGCAAAGCTGGCGACAGCCTTCCGCGCCCTGGGCGGCACGGGGGTGCAGAGCCAGGAGGATGGCCTGCGGGTGCGGGCTGAGGGCAGCACCATGCGCACGCTGGTAGACCCGGGGCTGGGGATGATAAAGGGATATTGCTATGAGCTAAAGGACGACGGCGGGGCCAAGTGGGCGGCTGCCCATCCGGCCAGCGCCGCCAGCGAGCGGATAGACCGGATCGTGCTGCGCTTGAGCACGGAAAGCGGGGCCATAGAGCTAAAGCTGCTGACAGGGACACCAGGCGCAGCCCCTCAGCCTCCGGCCCTGACCCGGACCAGCGTATGCTACGAGATCAGCCTGTGCCAGGTGCGGATACGGGCTGGCGCGGCGGAGCTTACGCAAGGGGATATCACGGACGAGCGAGGGGACCCCGCAGTGTGCGGGCTGCTTATATCCAGCCAGCTGCTGGCAACGCTGGCCCAAAAGCTGGACGCAGCGGACGGCGCGGCCCTGGCGGCGGAGCTGGCAGGGAAGGCCTCCACAGCCCGGTATACGGCCACCCTTGCCAAGGCAGGCTGGAGCGACAGCGCGCCGTACACGCAGACCGTGACGGTCGCGGGCATCCTGGCAACGGATGATCCCTTTGTGGATGTGAACATGAGCGGTATTACCACCTCCAGCGCAGGCACGGCCCTGGGCGATGCATGGATGCTGGTGGGGCGCATAACGGCGACAGAGGGAAGGCTGACGGCCTATTGCTACGAGGATAAGCCGGGGGTGGATATCCCTATTCTTTTGAAGGTGGTGAGATAAATGGGCGAGTGTCTGATCCTGCGCCGAGGGGGCGAGGGCTACGAGCTGCCAGTACTAAACGCCGGCTATCCGGCCAATGTAACGGTAGTGGAGGCGGCCGGAGCAGCGGCGACCTTCCAAGTGGAGATGACCACCCCGGGCAAGCCGGCGGAGCATACCTACCAATGGTATCTGGACGGCAAGGCCATAAGCGGGGCCACGGGCAGCAGCTATACAAGGACCGGGCTTACCGCTGCGGCCACCTATTCCCTGTATTGCACGGTCACCAGCAAGGCGGGAACCGTGACCAGCCGGATGGCAACGCTGACGGTATCCAGCTCCAAGCCAGCATACACGTACACCGGAAGCCACCAGCTGGTGAGCGAGGGGGCGTACAGCTGGAAGCTTAAGCTTTTGTCCAGCGGTACGCTTAGGCTTTCGGACCTGGGCAATGCCGCGAAAATGGATCTGTTTTTGGTAGGCGGTGGCGGTGGCGCGGCTAACGGCGGCGGTGGCGGTGGGTATACCACCACCCAAAGGGGCGTGACCGTTGCCAAGGACACCAGCTACAGCATCGTGGTAGGCGCAGGCGGAGCGGCAGACGCTGAGATAGGAGGCACAGGCGGCCCATCCGCTGCCCTGGGGTATACGGCCAAGGGCGGCGCAGGCGGGCGAAACTGGGCTGCCTATGCAGGGCGCGGCGGTGACGGCGGCAGCGGCGGCGGCGCCTATGTAGGCGAGGGCGGCAGCGGCACGTATGGCTACGGCGGCAGCGACGGCGCAAACGGCAAACGAAGCGGGGTAAGCCATCCGACCCTGGGAGAAGTGGGGGCGGCCAGCGGCCAGGGAACCACTACCCGAGAGTTTGGAGAGGCAGCCGGAGCGCTGTACGCAGGCGGCGGCGCAGGCGGAGCTAGCAGCTTTGCGACCCTGGGCGGAGAGGGCGGCGGCGGCAACCGGGGCAAGGCGGGCACTGCCAACACCGGCGGTGGCGGTGGCGGCCAGGGCGGTACGGCCACGGCGCAAAGCGGTGGCTCGGGTATCGTGATCCTTCGTAATGCACGGTAAAGGAGGCGAGTGAATGAATGCAGGCGATCAGACAAGTTAAGATGGACTTTTGTCAGCCTATGAAGGTGTTCTGGGCGGGGTATCAGGCGGAAACCCAGGTTACGGAGTTGGTCCTCGACTGCGCAGCGGTCCTGGCGAAATGGCCCGATGCGGTCATAAACGGATACTGGCACAGGCCGGGGGACCCGGAGGCCTATGTCGCTTTCAAGGACCAGCCACCGGATGCGCAGGGCTGCGTTCGGTGGCTGCTGTCTGCCACGGAAATGGCGCAGGCGGGCGAGTGCCACTTCGGGGCAGCGGCGATCCGAAACGGGCAGCAGGTGGCGCGGACTGCCAGCTTCACCATGACAGTATACCCGGTGGACGGCACAGTGGGCCAGCCGCCGGCCCCTACATCCGCCTGGGAGGAAATGGCGGCGGAGCTTACGGCCATCACCCGATGGATAGACAATACGGACGAGTGCGAAGCGCTCACAAATGAGGAATTGGAGGAGCTATTGAGATGAGCAAGTTTTTGGATACCAACGGCCTGTTGTATTTCTGGGGCAAGGTAAAGCTTGTGCTGGCGGCCAAGGTGGACAAGGTGGAGGGAAAGCAGCTGTCCACCAACGACTACACCACGGCGGAGAAGACCAAGCTGGCAGGGCTTGGAAGCTACACCCATCCCACCGGGGACGGGAACAGCCATGTGCCTGCCACCGGAACCGGGAACAGCGGCAAGCTCCTGCGGGCAGGGGCTGCGGCAGGCAGCGCGGCCTGGGGCAGCTTGGAAAAGGCGGACGTGACCGGGGCCTTAGGCTATGAGCCGCCCAAGCAGGACACGGTCTATGCCCACCCCACTGGCGCGGGCAATGAGCATATACCTGCAGGGGGCAGCAGCGGGCAGATCCTGCGGTGGAACGCGGCAGGCAAGGCAGCATGGGGCGTGGAGAACAACACCACCTATGCCAACATGACCGGGGCCACGGCCTCGGCGGCAGGCGCGGCGGGCCTTGTGCCTGCCCCGGCAATGGCCCAGCAGGGCCTGTTCCTCAAGGGGGACGGGACCTGGGGCACGCCCACCAACACCACCTACGCCGCCGTGACCACCAGCGTAAGCGGCCTGATGCTCGCCACTGACAAGGTGAAGCTGGACGCCTTTCAGGCGGCGGGCAGCTACGCCCTGAAAACGGACATTACCGGAGTATACAAGTACAAGGGCAGCAAGGCCACCGTGGCCGCCCTGCCCACCACCGGCAACATCGCCGGCGATGTGTGGGACGTGACCGCAGACGGCATGAACTACGCCTGGACGGGCACTGCCTGGGATGCCCTGGGCGCTGCCTTTACCATTGATGCCATCACCAATGCCGAGATCGACACCATGATGGCCTCGTAAGGGGGATGACGGGATGGGGTATTTAAACAACGAGGGACTGGCACGGTTTTGGAAGGGGATCAAGGACAGGCTTACGGCACTGGAAGTGCGGCTTGGGGAGGACCTGGCGAAAAAGCTGGATAAGCCAATAGACACGCCCGCTTCAAATGCGCTGGCGGCCTGGGGTGCGGACAGCACCCTGGGCCCTGCCGCCCAGGCCCGACAAAGCGGAAACTATATCGACCTGGGAGGCGATTCCGTTGACGGCAACATAGGCTACAGGGCCTTTAGGAAGTCGGGGGGCATTCCGGGCTATTCGGCCTTCTTTGCCGGCGCTTCGGCCGGAGTGCCCTCTACCAATATCCGGACAACGCATTCCGAGGGGGAGTACGCTCAGATCGTATTGGGTATGTCCAGCATGAAATGCAACGTCCCCATCGTGGGCAACCCTACCCGGATATGGTCAGGAAGCGCCACCGAGGGCCATATCCTGAGCATCCCTGGGCTGGGTAACTATTCGCTGTATGCGATCCGCGCGGCCACAAACAACGTGGTGGTGCTGGTAATGCGGGATATCGTAGCCGATTCGCTGACAGGGGGCGGGCTGCGGCACACCGGGGCCAATCAGGTGGGCTTTGTTTTCAACGGGACCTATGAAGGCGAGAAGCTGACCCTTGGCGTGGCCCGAACCTTTCAGCATGCAAGCGGCGGTGCGCACACAGCAGCCACCGTGGACAGCATTACGCAGATTTGGGGGATCATCTGATGATCATCAAAGTAGATACAAATGGAGCTATCATCGCCTATGCAAGCCTTGGGGGCATCGAGGGCGGCGTGGAGGCAGAGGCCGGGGGCGTACCCGGGGACTTTGAGGACGATTTCTGGCCGGGGAAGTGGAGATATGAGGGCGGGGCAATACAGCCCACTGGAGGGGTCAGGCCTGAGCCTGCGGAGCCGGAGCCGGACCCGATACAGGCGATGCAAAAGGCTGTTGCCCAGCTGGAGGGCCTTGTGGTGGAGCTGGCCTATGAGAACGCCCTGATGGGGCTTGGACTGACGATATAAGGAGGCATAGCAATGCTTTATCAGGTGCTGAAGCGGATGATCGACCGGGGGGATATCGAGGGCCTGGGCGACAAGCTGGACGTGTTTTTTGCGGTAGGACGGCTGACGGAGGCGGAGTACCAGGAGCTAATGGGTGAACTGAGGAAGGGGTGAGGGCCATGCCTAAGGTGACGGGCGAGCAGTTTGCCGCCAAGGCAGCGGAGCTGCTGAGCAGGAACGAGATCCCCTACGTGAAAGGCGGGGAGACGCTCAAGGGGATGGACTGCCAGGGTTTGGTACGCTGGGTGATGCGGGAGCTGGGCATGGTGTTGCCTGCTCAGAAAGGCACCAACTACCTGTGGCGAAATGGGCTGTCAGAAAAAGGCAGTATCGCCGACTGTACCATCCGCTGGGGGAAGGTGCCCCTGGGGGCGCTGGTCTTTATCCGGGACTATGACGGCGGAGAGCCGGACACCTACCAGGACCACGAAGGCAACATATGGCATGTGTACGTGAAGCTCAGGGAAGGGTTGCTGATCCACGCCAGCGCAGGGAATGGCTTTGTGCTGACCCGGGCCTTTGCGGACAAGGAAATAGTAAATGGCGGCCCCAATGCATACGGCTTGCTGGAGGGGGTGGCCTATACCGGCAGCCGGGTCCCTAGCGATATGCGGCCTTGGGATGGGACAGATGAGGCATGGGACGAGGACGAGGGGGAGGCCGGGGACGCTTCCGGGGGCGCTGTGGAGGGCGTGGAGGCTGCGCCAGCGGCCACGCCGGAGGGCTTGTTTAATAGCACTGTGACACCCCCATCCTCCCGGTACTTTGCCGTGGTATCCACCCCTAACGGCGGCCCGGTAAACATGCGGGCGGAGCCTTCCAAGGCGTGCAAGCTATCCAAGGAAGTGCCCAACGGGGAAACGGTGCTGGTGATCGGCAGCGTGGTAAAGGCCGGGGCTACCTGGTGCCGGGTGGAACGGAACAGCCGGAAATGGTACATCATGGCGGATTATTTGAAGAGGGGGGCAGGGTGATGGGCGAGGAGCAATTGACACAAATGGTCATGGATATGCGGCAGACGCTAGCCTCCCTGACGGAGCAAATGAAGGCTGCCTTCAAGCGCATAGACGACCAAAAGCAGCTCACGGAATCCGTGGGGGAGCTGGCCTCCAGCGTTAAGGTCATGGCCGCTGAACAAAAGCGCATGGGCGAGGAGCAGACCCGCCAGCGGGCGGATATCGACGCGCTGCGCATGAAGCCCGCCAAGCAATGGGATGCCGTAGTGGGGCAGGTAACAGGCCTCTTGATCGCGGCGGCCGCAGGCGGGGCGCTGATGAAGGTTTTTGGGGGCTGATAGCGTGAAGGAGCAGACTAAGGCCCGGTTTCTCAAAAGCATTGTTTGGACCTGCATCCGCTTTACCATGGCGGTCATCGTGGCGTGCTACGTGGCCGCCTGGTTTGGCGTGGATACGGACAGCGTATTGACCCACACCTGCACGGTCTTTGGCGGGGAGCTGCTGCTGTCGGCGGTGCTAAAGCTGGCGGGGGATAAGGATGAGGCAAAGGGGTCTAAGGACTCAAGGGACACTGAGAACCCAAGGAATATTAAGTGCGTAAGGGATACTGAGGACCCAAGGGATATTAAGGGCGCAAGGGACTGTAGAAAAAAGGAGGACGTGTCAAATGGATAAGGTGGATTGGAAACGGAAGTTAAGCTCCCGGAAGTTCTGGGTGGCGGTGGTAGGCTTTGTAACGGCGGTGGCAGCGGCCTTTGGCCTGAACGAGGCCAATGTAGGCCAGATCACCAGCATTATCATGGCCGGGGCGACGCTGATCGCGTACATCCTGGGCGAAAGCTGGGTGGATGCCAAGGCGGCGGAGACGGTGGAAACGATCTGGTATGAGGAAGAGCAGGAAGATGGCGAAGATGGCGAAGATGACGAATGGGAGCCCTTTGACAAATAATTCAAAAAGGGGCTGGCCCAATACGTCAGCCCCTTCAAAATTTCTCAATGGAAATATGATGGTTTTTATATTATATTTCGTTTGTCCTTTATTGAAGAAACAAAGGCTGCCGAGGAAGAAACAGTATATAAATATGACTGGTGCCTAGCATTGCTTGCAACGCAGTTGGGTCATTTTAGTTCTTGGTCCATAGAAAACAAGCATCAATTTGATGAAATAATGGTAGCTTGCGGGCAGCTAGAAGAATGCTTTAATCAGCTGCCCTCAAACGACAGTATTGATCAAATAAGTGCTTTAGCGCTGCTTCAAACCGAGATAATGGGCAAGTATAGCTTATCCACAGAATACTATTTGTCACTCGACATGGAGATGTCGTATGTATCGAGTCAAACCTATCCCCCTGCGGTTTGGAGATTTGCCCTTCTTTCACAGGACAGAGCCAATGGGCTTGAGGCTGTTATGAGCAGTCAAGGCGAGATCGTTTCCGTGGAAGTATTGTCAGGGAAAGCCCTAGAAGAAACGGCAGACATGTTTTACCAGAGGCTTACAGAAGAAAAGGGCGTTTTTTGTAAATGGTCTTTGGAAGATAAGGCGTGGCTATCCGAACGCTTGTCAAGGCTTATTGCTGCAGATGAGCGAAATGACATTGAAGTTCTTCAAGAAATTCGAGTGATCGCGGACCACTGTTTTTGCATGCCGCCAGAAGGCGAAGTGATCTCCCAAACGGAAGCAACACAAATAGCCATCTCTTTTGTAAGAGAAGCGTATGACCTGCCAGAAAACTGGGAAACAAATTTTGAAGTATACTATTCGTTTTTTCCAACAGAAAAGCAAGAGGGATGGATATGGCGTATTACTTTTTGGAAAAATTCTATTCAAGATTATCATGGCGGCCTCGTAGAGATCAATGCCGTCGATGGCAGCATCTATAACTCGCGTGCGAATGGAACAAGTTTTGACACGTCGATCCCTTACCTTGATCGACTCTAATATGATTTTGAGGGGGCTGCTCTGAAAATGGGGCAGTCCCTATTTTGTATATATAGCAAAACAAATCCGAACCGTTACGGTTCGGATTTGCCTGGTGTGGTACACCATTAGGGACTCGAACCCTAGACACCCTGATTAAGAGTCAGGGTGTGATGAGGTTAGTTCTGAAAGTCTTTGATTTAGCCATTTATCCCTGATTAACCTGAAAGTTGACACTTTGATTACGGGCTTTGATTTTCCCAACAATCCAAATTATACTAGAGCATGATATTGTTGTCAATAGTACGATGTTCACAATTACAACTGTATTACTTGAACATGATAGTGTGTGCTAAAGTCATCAATAGGTACTAAAAATCCCTAAGAAACCTTCTTTACAATTCCTTTTGTATTGGTATCTAATGCTATACGCTTATCAACAATAGAAGCTGATAAGTATTTTCTTAAATCATCCATCTAAAAAACATAGAAAAGATTGTTGCGGCTGTCACCATAAAAGATGTAATCAGCCTAACAAAATTCAAACCATCCTTCTTTTGAATTTTCTAAGTCCGTTATATACTCAATAAACATATTGCCAGTATCCGATATTCTATTATCCCATTTAACTTCAACGTTGAAGCGGGTATGAGGATTGTTCTTTACGATGGTAAAGTCAATATCCTTGCTCCAATAATCACTATTGTTTGTCTAATCTATAACTTTCCATCCATTGGATTCTAGGTACTTCTTTGCATTTGCTTCTCCTTTGTTTGTTGCGTTAAATTCAAACATTTATATAAATTCTCCTTTTGCGGCGGCCTATCTATTATTATTAGCTTTCATGCCGCTATTATATATTTCTTTTTGGTTGCGGCATACATCCTATTTGTAAAAGCCGCATACCTATATGATTTTTTCCTATACTTGCATTACCCCTATGTGAAAAAAGGAAATAGGTGTTTGAATCACAATAAAAGTCATTTTCTCGCTGATTCTCCGTTAGGATAGAAATAATACTTTGTATGCTTTTCGTTTCCATCTATTACAATTTCCTCTTGTATGTATCCATGCGCTTTCATAGAATCAAATGCTTTCCTTGCAGTATCTTTACCGATACCATAGTATTCTTTGTAGTAAGCTGGCGAAAACTCCTTTTTGTAACCGTCTTTGTTCCCGCACAAATCAATAAATACTAACATTTCGGCGGGTGTCAAATCCTTACTTGCCTTTTGAATATCCTCTTTCTTTACTTGAATAAAGTTAGATGTAGGCTTTTCAGCCTTAATTATTACCGTTCTCTAATTCGGTACACCCATAACTAATGTGTTCCTTTCCGTCACTCGCCGATATCTAATTTCAAAGCAACAGGCAAAGTAAGCAATCAAATTTTCATTTACTGAATATATCATCTAGCTATTGCTTTAGTTCCTTTGCTAATTTGACAGCATCAGTCTTTAATTCTATTTCTGTATTTTTGACTATTTGTGCGGTGGCTTCTCTTACGACTTCTGCCATTGCTTTTTCCTGCTGTATTGCTATCTATTGCTCAATAGAAGCAAGGTAGCTGTTATTTTTTGATGTTTGTAATTGCTTGTATCTATCATCCATTAAATGCCCATACATTCTCATAACTCTATCATTGTTCTATGCGATGTATTGCTTTTGCTATAACAAGCTGGATAGTATATTATTCTGCTTTCCCATAGCCTTACCCCTTATCCATCATTTGCATTATTTCTTTTTCGTTTTTCATCATTAGCTTAATTAGCTAACGAACAATGTAGCTCATATTCAAATCTTTATAGTTTGCAATATTTTTCAAATATTGATATTCAGAATCATTTAGTCTTACACCAACGTTCCTATCTCTAAAACTTTCCATTTAGTTTACCTCTTTCATTATATTGCGAGATTCATTCTTCTCACTATTACTTGACAATTATATCTTTTACATGAATTGTCGTTGTCCAACATGGTATCAAAAAATTTTACACCGTCTTTTGAAATTTTCACATCATTTGGTGGGGGAGTGAGCCACCACTATTCAAAAGACAGGTGTAAATATTTTTTATTCCTAATACCTAGCCCCCTAGGTGTCATTAACCTCTGCTGTGTAGGTTAAACCAGACAAAAGGGAAGTAGTAAGGACAGTCTATACAGCCTTTATCATCTTCCTGTTGTATTCTTTCGCACTCTACGCCCTCTATAAGCCGTTTGGAACGTTGACAGTACACAATCATACTGCTAACTCTTTAACACGCCGATAGAAGGTGTTAGGCTTCATTTCTAGCCGTTTCATAGTGACGGTTGCAGTCTGCTTCCCTTCTCGCCATTTGCCGCACTCTTTACGGAATAGTTCTTCATCAATCGCCATTTTAGGTTTGCCCTTAAAGCGTCCTAACTCCTTCGCTATTTGAATCCCTTCGGCTTGACGTTGCAAGATACATTCTCTCTCAAGCTCTGCCATTGCTCCAAATACAGTCAACATAAACTTGCCTTGCGGTGTTGAAGTATCAATAGTTTCTTTCAGACTAACAAAATCAGCTTTCTTTGCGTTTATACAATCAACAATAGCAAGAAGGTCTTTTGTGTTACGTGCTATGCGGCTTATACTCTCAACGATTACTATATCACCTTCACGAATAAAGGAAAGCATTTCTTTGAGATTGTGCCGTTCTGCATTTTTACCGCTTGCCTTATCAATGAATACTTTCTCAATGTCAATATCATTAAATGCTTTAATCTGCCTTGCTACCTCTTGTTCTTCTGTTGATACTCTTGCATAACCTACTTTCACAATAAAACCTCCTTGTGATTTACTTGTTGCTTTTATCTTATCATAATTTTTGAAATATGTCAAATATCAAAATAGCAGTTATAAGACATACTTTATTGCTATGTCATTAACCTATACTCTAATGACATAACATGTAGTGACTTGTCTTTATACGCTAGTAGACTAGTCCCTCCGCCAAACTTACTACTTTACTATCTTTGCTTATTTGCTGATTAACTGATTGACATTATGGGAAGTATGTCTTATAATCAAAAAAAGCCATCTAATACAAAAGGGGGATAATCTCATGGCTATTGATATTACTAACCAAACGGCAATAAGGAAGCTCACCCTTAATGATTTAGTTAATGATGCAGTTGAACGCAAGGACTTAACAGCCTTTGAATGGCTTGAAGCCCAAAGCAAAGAACTAGTAACACGCAAACGTGATGATGGAACGGAGTATCAAGTCAATAAGTCTATTGTTGCTATTCGTGCGGAATACATTAAAAAATTCCTTGATTACAAACCTCTTGGTAAACTCTCTGCCGAAGCCGCTAAAGCTCGTAAGCGGGAGAAGAAAGCCAAGGAAACCGCTGATATGTTTGCAGAACTGCGTAAGAAGTTCAAATAAGTCTAGTATCAACAAACGCCTCTATCATTGCGATAGAGGCGTTTATTGTTTAGAACTATCCAGAAAATATATTGATTAGAGATTTGAAATTATTAAGACTATGCCAACGATAAATAAAATGATGCCGAAAACTCCAATACCGCCAATGCCTGATGATTGTTTCTCTGATGCCTTTTGTTGCTTTTGTGCTTCATAATTACGTAAGAATACTTCACTTTTTGCTTGTTCTTCACTTTTGCCACTTTGTTTCATGATATAAGCAACTTCATAATTGTCGCATTTAACCTTTAGTTCTGCACTGTATGCCTTTACTGTTTCCAAGTCTTTTTCATATTGAGTAAGTGCTTCTTTTTCATTTTCAAATGTTTTGGTTTGACTGGTTTGTGTAAATTTTATAGGAGAAGCTATACCATTTCCAACGTTGCCTAATGCTTCTCCCAATCCTCCTATTGCATTAGTCATAGCTTTCTTTAGTGTAGCTTCATATTCTTTATCGACAAAGCGACCGAAGTCTGTAACGAATTGTTTTTTTAGTTCATAGAGTTCATTGCCCTCACCCTTTTGCTCTTTTAATAAGATAACTGCCTTTTTATGTGACATCATTGTAGTCATTATTGTTTGGTTCTTCCAAGAGCATAGAAACCCTAATGCACGTCCATAACCCCATACTGCTTCATAGTTATCAGGTTCTTCCATCATTGCCTTTTCATACTCTTTTGTGGCTTCCTCATAGGCTTTGCTCTCCATTGCTATCTGTGCAAATTCCATTGCCCTGCTCATACCTATTGCCTCCTATGTACTGTTTATTTTTGCCTGGGAAGTAGAATTAAACTCTACTCATGTTACCATATCGGGATTTATTTGTCTACTATTTTAGCCACAGTAGCAAAATAATCTATAATCAATGTACCAAGCGTAGGAGGCAAAGCTATGATAGGTGAAAGATTACTTGACTTGCGTAAAGATGCTGGCCTTACGCAAGATGAATTAGCGGATATACTGGCTATTAACAAGCACTCAATTTCGTCTTATGAACGTGACAAAAGTGAACCACCTGATGCTATTAAAATAGAAATAGCTGATTATTTTGGAGTATCCATTGATTACTTGTTAGGTGTTACAGACAATCCAAACCCAAAAGTGGATAAAGTAAATCTTCTTCGGTTGCCGCCTAAGTTTCCACAAGAAGCAATAGACGAACTGATGACTTATATTGATTATCTCGCTTTCAAATATCACTTATCAAAGAAGTAAGGCTATTGCATTTATGCAATAGCCTTAATAATAACTGTTAGTCAGTATTTCTAGTTATTTTTTGTGTTCTAATGAAGTTTTTCTTATGCCTATCAAGAGGGTTGTAATCGCTAAAGTTTGGCTTCATATCTTCAACAAACAAGTTTACATATCGCCTAGTCATTTCAAGTGTGCTATGTCCCAGCATTCTTTGAAGACTGAACATATTACCTGCATTTCTAATCCAGTTTTTTGCAAAAGTATGTCGTATTGCATGTGCGCTTGTGCGTTTTACACCACGATTTGTATTGTAACGTGATATAGAATGTTTTAATGCATTGACTGTTAGTTTTTCATCACCAATATTAGGAAAAAGATAACGGTTATCGCTTGCTTCGGCTCTCCATTCTCTTGTATATTCCTTCATGACAGCCATAAGTGCATTTGAGAAAGGAATATTCATTGCTTTGCCAGTTTTAGTTTTCCTTATTGTAATTTCACCTCTTGAATAACTCAAATCACCCAATTTAATCTCGCATACGGTAGATGCCCTATTACCAGTTGCGTATATCCAATTAATAATAGCCCAAGTACGCCAAACAGCAAATGGTTCATTCTTGTGCGGACGTGCTAAAAGTAAACTCATTTCTTCTTCGGTATAAGTTTCAGTTGGTTTGTCTTGAGACCGAACCTGTTTAATTGTAAAAGGCTTTACCATTTCTTTTTCCATACACCAATTCAAAAATGCTTTTATCTCTCGCACATAATGATTAAGAGAGCTAGGTTGCATATCTTCACCTAAGCAATGTTGAGTAAATGAGAAGATGTAAGTATCGTCTACATCAGCAATATTGAGGCTCATTTCCTTTGATTTAATGTAGTCATACCAACGTTTGAAGCTACCTTGATAGGTTGTTATTGTTGACTTTGACTTGTTTAATGCTTTTTTTTCTTCAATGAAAGCATCAAAAGCTTCTTCAATTGTAACCTCATAGCTAGTAGCCTTTTTAATTTTCCGACTAATACCCATTACCCTTGCCCCTTTGCCTTTTAATTTTTGAATCAAAAGCCCGAATCAGGGTGTCAGAAGTTCGCACTCTGATTTTATTATAATCGCAAATAATCAGGGTGTCAAATTTTAGGGTATAAAAAAGCTGAAAGTCTTTTCGGAAAAGACTTTCAGCTAGCTTGGTACACCATTAGGGACTCGAACCCTAGACACCCTGATTAAGAGTCAGGTGCTCTACCAACTGAGCTAATGGTGCATGCGGTCTGCGGATGACCAACGAAGTATATTATAGTTCATCTAAAATAAATGTCAAGGGGTCAAGCCTATTTTTTTGAAATTTTTTGCAAAAAGGGAGGGGAAGGTCCGAGAATTACGGGCCCTCCCAGAAGTCCTCGCTCCATGCTATTTCCGCCAGACCGTGAAAATCCGCCAGCGTTTTTGCCGCCAATGCCATGGCCTGCTTAAAGGATGGGGTGGGGCGGAAGCCAGGCTCTGGCCAGAAGCGCTTCATCACAAGGACGCCCTCCTTGCGCTGGCAAACAGGCTCCACCCGGCCTGCGAACTGCTGGCCGTATAAAACGGGAAGGACATAATAGCTGTATTTTCGTTTGACTTCGGGGGTGTAGATCTCCCAGGTATAGGAAAAATCAAACAGCGCATGGATCAGCTTGCGGTCCCACATGAGGCAATCCAGCGGGGGAATGAAATGCACGGCCTTGCGGCTGGCGGATGGTTTTTCGCAGGCGGCCAAAAGAGGCAGTTCCTCGGGCCTCAAGTACAGCAGAGGAGTCAGCCCCTCCACCTGCACAGGGACGATCTTGCCCTGGGCTTCCAGGGCGGCAAATATCCGCTCCCGCTCCGCGCTCCTAAAGCCGTCCAAGCCAAGCCAAGCGTCGGAGGGCTTGTTCCACAGAAGCCCTACCGCGCCGATGCGCCGCAGGACTTGCCAGGCAAAGCGTTCATCCTCGGTGGAAAAGGGGTAGGGCGCGTTTATAAGCTCGGCGGGCAGGTGGTCCTGGGCCAGGGCGTAGCTTTTGACGGTGTGTCGCTTGTGATGGATGATCAGCTCACCACGGAAAAACAGGGCCTCCAGGGCGGCACGGCTCAGGTTGGTAGGGCTCCAGTACCAGTCGATGCGGCCCTTGATGGGCAGCTCCTGGGAGGTGGTGGGGCCATGCGCCTTAAGGTATGCCCGTATTTCAGGGGCCACAGCGTTGATCTCCTCAATGCCCCGCCCGTGGGCACGGTAGTAGGCCCGCACAGGCTCCAGATAGGGCCAGTCCTCCGCTAGGAGAATGCTCATGTTCTTGTCCCAGAAGTCTATCAGCGCACGGTCCTCATAGAGCAGCTGGGCCAGCATTTCCCGGGTGAAGCCCTTGACGCGGGTGAGAAAGGCCAGCTCGTGGCTCTTTCCGCATACGTCCACGGGGTCGTACTGCACACAGCCGGACTGCCTCACATAGGCAATCAGTCCCTTTTTGCCTGTGAAGGGGGTGGCCCCCAGCAAGCCCTGTCGCTTGAGCATAAAGCGTTGAGCCTGCGCCTTGGATATGGTTTGATGCATATATACGCTCCTTTTTATAGAATAATAGCATAGCTTTGGGCATTTCACAATCGTGAAATGTCCGGCCTGCTCCCGACTTCGGCATTGCATTTGGTGGGGGGGTAGGGTATACTAAAAGTTGATGTTACATATGGACAATCCTCAATGAGGAGGGATCACTTCGTGCGTTATACTATGATTTGCATTGGATCGACCGGGGATGTACGGCCTTATGTGCTGCTGGGCCGGGAGCTGAAAGCAAGGGGCCACGACGTGGGCATCTGCGCGTTCCCCGATTTCAAAGGGATGATCGAAAGCGAGGGCTTGCGCTATTTGCCACTGCCTGGGGATGCCAAGGCGTTCATCAGCAATGTGATGAAGCCGGGGGCTAACGGCCTGGGGTTTCTCAACCAGGTGCGGGTGTCGCTTAAGTCCATCCTCACGCCCTTCCTTAATGACATGGAGGGGGCCTGCGATGATGCGGACGTGATGATCTGCACGTACTTTGGCGGCGTGGCTAAGTCCATTGCGGAGGTGCGGCACATCCCTTATATACAGACCCATTATTGTCCCATGGACTCTAATGATCTTACGCCTATTCCCGCCACGGCCATGCCCACCAGCAGCAAGACCTGGAACCGGGCCAGCTACCGTTTGGCGTATCTGCTCATTAGCAGCCTGGAGCGCATGTACCTTACCCAGTG
Source organism: Eubacteriales bacterium (assembly GCA_031548115.1). Lineage (GTDB taxonomy): Bacteria > Bacillota > Clostridia > Christensenellales > Aristaeellaceae > Limiplasma. The sequence goes on from JAVBRJ010000018.1 coordinate 17,772, forward strand.
GCGCAGAGAGCACGGCATGAAGCCCCGTAAGCTGGAGGATAAGCCGGATTATGAGTTGAACGGGCATACTGTGCCGGTTTTGTATGCCATGAGCCCGCTGCTGATGCCCCGGCCCCGGACCTGGGAAGAAAACATTCATATGACCGGCTTCTGGCTGGACGACCATGTGCCGGATTTTACGCCGGAGCCTGGGCTGAAGGCGTTTTTGGAGGTGGAGCCCAAGCCTATTTATATTGGCTTTGGATCCATGGCCAGCGGCGATATGGGCGAGACGTTGGAGATCGTGCTGGAGGCCGTTCGCCGCAGCGGTGTTCGGGCGGTCATCTCTACTGGCTGGGGCGGCGTAGAGGTGCCCAAGGCGGAGAACGTGTACGTGATGGACGGCTTTGTGCCGCATGATTGGCTGTTTAGGCAGGTTGCGGCGGTGGTGCACCACGGCGGCGCGGGTACCACGGCGGCAGGCCTGCTGGCCTCCAAGCCCACGCTGGTCATTCCCTTTGGCGGAGACCAGCCCTTTTGGGCCATGCGGGTGCGCATGCTGGGCCTTGGGCCTAAGCCCATTCGCCGGGAAAAGCTTACAGCGTCAAAATTGGCTAAGGGCCTGCATAACCTAGTAACGGTGAAGAGCTACTCCGTAGCCGCTAAGGAGCTGGGCCAGCGTATGCGCCTGGAGGATGGCACCCAGAATGCCGCAAATGTCATTGAGCATGAGGTGCGCAAATGGCTGCGGCAGGAAGGCCGTCTGTAAGGCGGGGGAGGCAGGGACATGGAATCAAGGCCAGGTGTAGAGAAGGAAATAGAGAGTAAAACGCCTCGGACCCTGGGGGATCTGAAGCCAGGGGAATCAGGGCTCGTGGCGCAGGTGGGCGGTGAGGAAGCGCTTCACCGACATTTGCTGGATATGGGCTTAACGCCAGGGGTGACGGTGCTTTTACAAAAGACCGCGCCTATGGGCGACCCGCTGGAGATCCATCTGCGGGGCTATGCGCTGACGCTGCGTCTGGAGGATGCCCGCAATATCCTGCTTAAGTGATAGGGCTTTTTTCTGTCACATTTTTTCTTTGAAGTCGAGGAAGGATCGTTCATGCATTATACCTTTGCACTGGCCGGAAACCAGAATAGCGGGAAAACCACCCTTTTTAACCAGCTGACAGGCAGCAATCAGCACGTAGGCAACTGGCCCGGGGTCACCGTGGAGCAAAAGACAGGCACCATGCTCCACCATCACCACGGCAAGCAGACCCATCTGGGCCTGCCTAACCGCCACCAGCTGCTGCCGGGCAAGGGAAAGGGGTCCCAGGAGAGTAAGCCCCTGCCGGAAAAGTATTCCGACGTGACCATCGTGGACCTGCCGGGCATATATTCCCTCAGCCCCTATTCCATGGAGGAGATCGTCAGCCGCAACTATATCATCCAGGGCAAGCCCGACGTGGTCGTCAACATCGTGGATGCCACCAACCTGGAGCGAAATCTGTACCTGTCGTTGCAGCTGCTGCAGCTGGGGCGGCCGGTGGTCATTGCCCTGAACATGATGGACGAGGTGCGCAGCCACGGGGATGCCATCGACATCAAGGCCATGGAAAAGATCCTGGGGGTGCCGGTGGTGGCCATTTGCGCCCGGAAGGGCGAAGGCCTGGATGAGCTGGTGCGCCGCACCATGGACGTAGCGGAGCATCGGCAGCTGCCCTCCCATCTGGATATTTGCAGCGGCACGGCCCATAAGGCCCTCCATGCGGTGCAGCATTTGATCGAGCCTCAGGCCATGGCCAAGGATATCACCCCCCGGTACGCTGCCACCAAGCTTTTTGAAGGCGACAAGCCCATGACCGAGATGCTGGAGCTGGACGAGGACACCCAGCACATCATCGAGGAGATCCTCTCCAAGATGGAAAAGGAAGTGGGCATGGAGCGGGCCGCCGTCATGGCAGATACGCGCTATCGCTATATCGAGGACATGATCGGCCAGTGCGTTACCCGCAATCCGGATTACCAGGGCAGCTCCAGCGATAAGATCGACAGCGTGCTGACCCACCGGGTATGGGCCATTCCTGTGTTCCTTGTCATGATGCTATTGGTATTTTACATCACCTTCGGACCCTTTGGCTCTATGGTGGCGGATGTCTTTGCCGCCCTGGTGGACCGGGGCATCGACCTGATCTCCACTGCACTTACCAACTGGGGCGTGGCGGAGTGGGTCCGGGAGCTGGTGGTGGACGGCGTGCTGACAGGCGTTGGCAGCGTGCTCAGCTTTATGCCCACCATTTTGATCCTGTTCTTGCTGCTGTCCATTTTGGAGGACAGCGGGTATATGGCCCGGGCGGCCTTCCTGATGGATAAGCCCCTGCGAAAGCTGGGCCTTAATGGCCGAAGCTTCATCCCAATGATGATGGGCTTTGGCTGCACGGTGCCCGCCGTGATGAGCGCCCGCTCCATGAACAACCAGCGGGACCGCCGCTTTACCATCATGCTTACGCCCTTTATGAGCTGCGGCGCAAAGGTGCCCATTTACGCCCTGTTCACCCGGGCTTTTTTCCCGGGGCATCAGGTGCTGGTGATGAGCGCCTTCTACCTGACGGGCATCGTCGTGTCCATTATCGTGGGCCTTGTGCTTAAACGCTTTTTGTTCCACGGGGATGCGGCGCCCTTCATTATGGAGCTGCCCAGCTACCGCCTGCCCACGCCGGTCAACGTGGCCCGACAGATGTGGGATAAGGCGAAAGATTTTATCAAGCGTGCGTTTACCGTCATTTTTTTGGCCACCCTGGTGGTATGGTTCCTGCAAAGCTTCACCTTTAGCTTCACCGAGGCCCCGGATGTGGGCTCCAGCATGCTGGGCACCATCGCTGGGTTTATCGCGCCGCTCTTTGCTCCGGCGGGTTTTGGCAGCGTGGAAGCCTCCACGGCAGTGCTTACGGGTCTGATAGCTAAGGAAAGCGTGGTCTCCACCTTGGCGGTCTTAAGCGGAGTGGACGTGGAGAGCAGCCAGATGCTGGCCTCCCTCCAAAGCATTTTCCCCACCACGCTGGCTGCGGTGTCCTTCCTGCTGTTTGTGCTGCTGTATATGCCCTGCGTGGCGGCACTGGCGGCCATGCGCCGGGAAATGGAAAGCAGCCGTTGGGCCTTCTTTACTGTGCTTTCGCAAACGGGTCTGGCCTGGATAGTGGCGACGGCAGTGTTCCAGGTAGGGCGGCTTTTGGGCCTGGGTTGAGGGCCTGGGCCGATGGGGATGGGTATATGCCCTGGGGCCGACCTGGCCGGGCGTATGCGCTTGACCTAAGGAGGATATGGTATTGGGAAGAACCTTGACCGTGCTGATCCCGCTGGTAGTGCTTGCCTATGCCCTGTGGCTTATCGTGCGAATGATCAAGAGCCGCAAGCAGGGCAATTGTGGCTGTGGCTGCGGTGGCTGCCCCATTCGAGAGGGCTGCGAGATCGTACAGAAACAGGCAGCCGATAAATCGGAAACCAACAAGCCAGCAACCGACAAGCTAGCAACTGACAAGCTAGCAACCGGCAAGCCAGCAACCGGCAAGCCGGCAGATGATATACAGAAAGAAGAATAGCAGATGATAGAGCTTCGGGAAGGATATATCCGCCTGGCGGGCATTGAAACGGATTCCATCGTGGACGGCCCCGGCTACCGGGTGGCCATTTTCACCCAGGGCTGCCCCCATCGCTGCGAGGGCTGCCATAACCCCGAAAGCCACGATGCTCAGGGCGGCCGATGGTGGACGCTGGAGGACGCGGAAAAGAAGTTTACGGGCAACCCGCTGCTTTCCGGCATCACCCTTTCCGGCGGCGAGCCCTTTTGGCAGCCTGGCCCCTGTGCTGCGCTGGCTCAGAAGGCCCATGCAAAGGGCCTCAACGTGTGGACCTTCAGCGGCTTTACCCTGGAGCAGATCCAGGCCATGGCCGGCCAGGACGCGGCCGTGGCTGCGCTTTTGGCGGCTACCGATGTGCTGGTGGACGGCCCCTTTGTGCGGGCGGAAAAATCGTTGGACCTGGACTTTCGCGGAAGCAAGAACCAGCGGCTCATCGACATGAACAGGACCCGGGAGAGCGGCGCAGTGACGCTGTATGTTCCCCCGGAGTGGTAAGGGAGGCGCACCTATGCCCAAGAAGCTGACGCTGCTCGCCACCGGCGGCACTATTGCGTGCACTCCTGGGGCCAAGGGCTTATCGCCCACGCTATCCGGCCAGGATATTTTGGATGCCGTCCGGGATGCGTTGCCCTGCCAGGTAGAAGCCCAGGACGTTTTTATGATGGATTCCAGCAACATGCAGCCCGAGGAATGGCGCACCCTGGCGGCGGCGGCGGATAAAGCCCTTAAGTTCAGTGATGGGGTGGTCATCACCCACGGCACAGACACCATGGCCTATACGGCTTCCGCGTTGAGCTTTATGCTGGCGGGGGTAGGGAAGCCTGTTATTTTGACAGGCTCTCAGCTGCCCCTGACCCATCCCCTTACCGATGCCCGTTCCAATCTTTTGCATGCCCTTACCGCCGCCAGCCAGGGCGTTGGCGGGGTGTACGTGTCGTTTCATGATAAGCTGATATCCGGCGTGCATTGCGTAAAGACCCATACCACTTCTATGGATGCCTTCTCCAGCATCAACGCGCCCCTGGCGGGGCATTTTGACGTGGAGGGTGTCCATTTTGATGTGCCTCAGGGCTATACGCCCGTGCTCCCTGCGGAGCCGTACCGCCTGCGGGCGGCCCTGGACCCCAGGGTGTTTCTGCTAAAGCTGGTACCGGGAACCTCTCCGGACGTGCTGCGCTATGTAGCCAAGGGGGGCTACCGGGGCATGGTGATCGAGGCCTTTGGCTTGGGCGGGCTTCACTATATCCGCCGAAACCTGGTAAGGGCTTTGGATGAGCTGAGCAAGGGCGGCGTAGATGTGCTGGTGGTGAGCCAATGCCTGAACGAAAAATCTGATCTGAGCGTATATGAGGTGGGGCGCGAAATGATGCGGGAGCGGGTGTTCAGCGGCTACGACATGACTACGGAGGCCGCCGTATGCAAGCTGATGTGGGCGTTGGGGCAGAATGATCCCGAGGCGTGGCTGACCCATTCCCTGGTGGGGGAATTCAGCGCGCCTGTGCGCAGCTGATATACGGTTGATATACGGTTGATACGCAGCTTATATGCAGCTGATACGCGGTTGATACGCAGCTTATACACGGTTGATACACGGTTGATACGCAGCTGATACGCAGCTGATACGCAGCTGATACGCGGTTGATACGCGGTTGATACGCGGTTGATACGCGGTTGATACGCAGCTTATACACGGTTGATATCGGACATAGCGGATATATGTGCTGAGTTCGCATATGCGATAGATCAATAAGCCAATATACCAATATAATATACTGGGACAAAGACGCATACTGTTGCTTACAGAATACTACGCTTAAAACGAAAAGTCAAGTTAAAAGCGGAAATATTTTTCTAAGAGTTGACAAAGCTTCGCTTTTGGCTTATGATGGCTATGGAGGTGAGGCGGATGAGCAATCCATCCAACGCCAGAGAAGTATTTTGCAAGAACTTAAAAAAGCTTATGCACGCCCGCGAAATGGATCAGGCACAGATCGTTTCCGCGCTGTCGGTGACTGCGTCTACGGTCTCCGACTGGGTAAACGGCAAAAAATATCCACGGGTGGAGGCTATGCAGCGGCTGGCGGACTTTTTAGGGGTCACTTTATCCGACCTGACCACCGAGCCCCGGCCTGTTTTTACCAGCGACCGGGTCATGCCCATCATCTCTAATCAGGTGCCCCTGATCGGCAGCATCCAGTGCGGCGCTCCTACCTTCGCAGAGGAAGATTTTGAGGGCTATGTAGAGGTCGGCGCCCAGGTCCGGGCGGATTTTGCCCTTCGGGCCCATGGAGACAGCATGTCCGGCATCGGCATCATGGATGGTTATATCGTCTTTATCCGCAAGCAAGCCGCCGTAAACGACGGGGAAGTGGCCGCGGTCATTTTGGATGACGATGCCACCTTAAAGCGGGTGCGGTACCTGCCCGGGGGCATGACCATGCTTCAGGCGGAAAATCCCAAGTATCGTCCTATCGTCATTGGAGGCGAGGATGAGACCCGCAATGTTTATGTATTGGGCAAGGCCGTGGCCTTTATTGGGGACGTGCATTGATCGCCCTGTAGGCGATCAAGGGGTAGGGGCTGGAGGCGTTGTCCCCGGCGGAGATGCAAGAGGCTGAGCCTATGCTGCCGGAAAGCGTATAGGAGATAAAGGGGTCGTATTTTTCGTACGCCTCAAACCGTAGATAACCGGTGCCTTCCTCCGGGGCTTCCTCGGTGGAAAGGGTCACAAAGTCCATTTTTCCGTTGGCCAGCGCCTGCACCATCACCAGCAGCGCGGAAACCTTTACAATAATGGAGTCCATAGGACCACCTCAATTCTTGATGCAGGTAGTATGCCACGGATACGAGGGTATTATCTGTGCTGTTTTAAGCTGGCGCGGTCCTGAACGTTTCCTTCAAGGCTGTGAAGCATTGAGTCTATTTATTTTCGGGAAAGATTGTTAATAATAAGATAAAGTGGTACAATCTTCAGGAAGCGTATTGAGTCTCCGCGCCCAAATGCGCCAAAACATTTATACGCCATTATCTAACACTCTAGGAGGTCTGTTGTCATGGAAAAAACCAAGAAGTATCTTGCGGAATTCATCGGCACCTTTGTACTTACCTTTATGGGCTGCGGCAGCGCCATGCTGCTGGGTTGCGACGCGGCTGGCGGGCATCTGGCGGTGGCCCTTACCTTTGGCCTTTCCATCGTTGCCATGGCCTATGTCATCGGCAATATTTCCGGCTGCCATGTAAACCCTGCGGTTTCCCTGGCGGTGCTTATCAGCGGCAAAATGAGCGTTTCGGATTTCATAGGCTATGTGGTAGCGCAGTTTGCCGGGGCTACCGTTGCCGCGCTGGGGCTTAAGACCCTGGTCAAGCTGGGCGTGACGGATCTTACCGGGGGCTTGGGCTCCAACGGTCTAGGCACTATCGGCGTAGGCGGCGCACTGCTGGTGGAAGTCATCCTTACCGCCATTTTCGTGTTTACCATCCTGGGTGTTACCTCTGATAACAGCAAGGGCGGCGTGGCTGGCATCGTAATCGGCCTGACCCTCACCTTTGTGCACATCGTAGGCATCCCTCTCACTGGCACCTCCGTTAACCCCGCCCGCAGCTTTGGCCCGGCCCTTTTAGCAGGCGGTCCTGCGCTGCAAAACGTGTGGGTGTTCATCGTGGCGCCCCTGGTAGGCGCGGCGCTGGCTACATTGGCATTCCGCTTCTTCTACGGTAAAAAAGAAGCTTAAGCCAACCCTTTTCAATGCTGTTCCCCCAAGAGCTTGTCAGGCTCTTGGGGGATTTTTTGAAGGTAAAAGGAAGCGGTGCCCTAACGAGTGCTATAAAGTGGGAGCCGCTTATTCTTTCTTATTAGAAAAAAGTAAGCCTTAATACTTGACAGGGTCGATTGTCCTAGATATACTATAATGGTTGTTTTGTGGTATTCTGCGTAACGCTCGTGCGGAGCGCATAGACCATACAGATTGAAACCGTAAGGAGTGTTTTGGCATGTTCCGTACTTACCAGCCTAAAAAGCGTCAGCGCAGCAAGGTGCATGGCTTCCGTGCCCGTATGTCCACCAAAAATGGCCGTCGTGTACTGGCCGCCCGCCGCCGTCGCGGCCGCAAAGTGCTCAGCGCCTAATTCTTAGGCCTGTGCCACACATAGCTTTTCGGTGAGGCCCGCCCCATTTTTCTTGTTCACGGGTGAAGTGGGTACGGGCTTTTCCGATATCATCCGGCATTTACTGACCTGGACTTTTCTACTTGGATCTTTCCATAGGGAATAGAAAAGAGGATGGGCTCGACTTGCAGAGACAGTATCGGCTTAGTCAAAACCGGCAGTTTAGCTATGTGTACCGCCGGGGTACACGGGCCAGCTGCAAGGATATATCCATCCTGCATGTAAAAAATCAGCAAAAGCGGGTGGGCTTTTCCGTCAGCAAGAAGGTAGGCGTGGCGGTAGTGCGCAACCGGACCAAGCGAAGGCTTCGGGAGTGCTTCCGCCAGCGAATGAACGACATGAAAAGCGGATTATACGTAGTGGTCGCTAGGCCCTCGGCAGCAGAGCGCTCCTATGCGGAGCTTTCCCACTCGGTAGATCAGCTTTTGAGAAAAATGAACCTCTATGGACAGCGCCCCAAAGAGGACCCGCGTCCTAAGGAGGATGCTCCACGATCATGAAAAGGCTGCTGATCAGGCTGATCCGCTGGTACCAGCGGAATATCAGCGCACATACGCCGCCCTCATGCCGATTCCAGCCGACCTGCTCTCAGTACGCCATCACCGCCCTCAGCCGGTACGGGGTGCTCAGGGGCGGCTTGATGGCCCTTTGGCGGATACTGCGTTGCAATCCGTTTTCCAAAGGCGGCTATGATCCGGTGCCTGAGGACCCGCTCACGACGATAAGGAGGGATTGATCCCTATGAATGAATTTTTGGTCAATATTCTAAACGCTATCAATTCCGTAGTGCAAAACTACGGATGGTCTATCGTGGTATTTACGATTCTTATCAAGCTCATCATTACGCCGCTGGACGTGAAAAGCCGCAAGAGCATGCGTCGGATGACCAAGCTCCAGCCGGAGATCGCGAAGCTTCAAAAGAAGTACGCTAATGACAAGGAAAAGCTGAACCTGAAAACCTCCGAGCTATACCGCAAGGAGAAGATCAACCCCCTGGCAGGCTGCCTGCCCATGCTTATCAGCATGCCTATCCTCTTTGCCATGTTCGGCGCCATGCGCTACATTGCCAATCAACAGATAGCCCAGCAGGCTATTGATCTGATCACCAACGGTATTCAGACTAACGAAAGCTGGCTGTGGGTCAAGAACCTGTGGATGCCTGACAGCCCCTTCTATGCCATGGTGCCAGACCTTAACAGCCTGAAGATGATCCCTGCAGATGTGTGGAGCAGCGTGTTTAGCAAGCTGTCCCCTGAGGTGGTTAGCCAGCTGGCCGGCCTAGGCGAGGGCCTGGCCATTACCGCCGAAAATATTTCCGGCGATAGCATCTTTGCCGTACTTTCCCAGGTTCCCGCCTACATTGAGGAAATGAAGCTGTGGGAGACCATGCCGTCCCTGAACCTACTTATTACGCAGCTTAGCATTTATGCCCATAACAACGGCTGGTTTATTCTGCCGATCCTGGCGGCTGGCACGCAGTTCCTGATGACGCTGCTGCAGCCTGTCCAGGCTACAGCCCCTGCAGCGGACGGCCAGGCGGCTGGCGCGGGCACCGGCAATTTTATGAAGTATTTCTTCCCTCTTTTTACCTTGTGGCTGTGCTTTAGCTACAATGCGGGCTTCTCCATTTATTGGGTGGTGTCCAACCTATTTGCAACTGTGCAGAGCTTGATCTTGAATGCGTATTTCGAAAAGCAGGATGAAAAGGCGGCGCTGGTCGCCGGGGAGGGAAATATAAAATGAGGTCAATTGAATCCCACGGAAAAACGATGGAAGAAGCTGTGACCCAAGGTTTGGAAAAATTGGGCGTATCCCTTGGAGATGTGACCATTGATATCGTCAGCGAAGGCTCCAAGGGCTTCCTGGGTATTTTAGGCGGTAAGCCCGTTGTGGTGCGCCTGACCTTGCGCGAAGAGGAAGAAAACGACATCCTTTCCTCCCTGTCCTTGGATGACAAAGCAACCACCGCTAAGAGCGCTAAAAAGAGCGTGAAGGAAAAGGCCGAAAAGGCCAAGCAGCAAGCCAAAGAAAAAGTAGCCGCTGCCAAGGAAGCAAAGCCCGCCAAGGAGGCGAAGCCTGCGCGGCAGGCCTTTAAGGCGGAGGTCCAGGCCACGGAAGGCGGCGAGGTACGGCCCGCCCCACTGTGCGATCCTGAGACGGCGGAAGGCAAGGCCCAGCAGTTTCTGCTGAATGTGACCAAGCTTATGGACGTGAATGTAAGCGTTGCAGCCCGCCGGGATGACGAGGGCAATGTCCGTGTGGATATGCACGGGGACACCCTGGGCATTCTCATCGGCCGCCGGGGCGAGACCCTGGATGCCCTCCAGTATCTCACCAGCCTTACGGTCAATAAGGGCCAGGACGATTACGTTCGGGTCACGCTGGATACCGAAAACTACCGGGCCAAGCGTGAGGAGGCCCTCACCCGCCTGGCCAACCGCATGGCTAACCGGGCCGTGAAGACCGGCCGCAAGGTGGTCATGGAGCCCATGAACCCTTACGAGCGTCGCATCCTCCACAGTGCCTTGCAGCAGAACGATGCCGTTACCACCCACAGCGAGGGCGATGAGCCGAACCGCCACGTGGTCATTACGCTCAAGTAAGACAATATGATTGCAGTGGGGTGTCTCAAAATGATTTGAGACATCCCTTTTTTGTGTCACAGGCCTTTTTTAGGAAGCCAAGCGTTTTTTTACTACCACCTTGTGCTTGTGAAAAAAACATCAAGATGTTATAATGAATTTTATTGGAGAAATGATAATTTACGGAGGCTGCTTTTTATGTGGCGGCATCCGTATAAGGGGGAGCATGTAATGACGGGATATGTATCGGAGGCAGTGATCAGAAGGCTGCCCGGATATTACAGGCACTTAAAGGAGCTGGAGAGGGAGGGGGTCGTGCAGATATCCTCCCAGGAACTGGGCGCACGGATGAAGCTGACGGCCTCCCAGATACGGCAGGATATCAATTGCTTTGGGGGCTTTGGGCGGCAGGGCTACGGTTACGGCGTGGCGGAGCTGCGGGAGCATATCGGCAAGATTTTGGGCGTACACCGCAATCACGCTATGGCCATTATTGGCGCAGGCAACATCGGCCACGCCATTGCCTGCTCCGATTCCTTTGAGGAGAACGGCTTTACCACCATTGCCATCTTTGATAACGACCCGCAAAAAATAGGCGCGGAAGTTGGCGGGCTGAAGGTGCAAGATGTGGCGAATATAAGACGTTATATTGCAGACAATAAAGTGGACATCTGTGTTTTGGCGGTGCCGGCCAAAACGGCCCAGTCTATGGCCACCCAGCTGTATGACTATGGCATTCGCGGCTTTTGGAACTTCGCCCCGGCAGACCTGAAGGTGCCGGAGGATGCAAAGATCAGCAATGTACACTTGGAAGAGGGCCTGCAGATCCTATCCTTCCGGATGCAGAAAGCCCTTAGCAACTAAGCTGGAAAGGGGGGGGGCAGGCGGTGCCGTGGAACGACCTGGATCTGAACGACCCTAATTTGTATGCCTCCCGTCCCAATCCTCATGTGCGCAAAGCCCCTCGGCTGGAGGAAGCGGAAGGGCCAGAGGAGCCCACCACGCACGGGGAATGGGCGCTGGATTTTGTATTTGACGACGACCCCCGTTATAACCGGCCTTTAGCGGAAGCGGATATCCGCCCTGAAGACGGGATGCAAGCGCAAAGCTGGGCTCAAGCGCAAAACCGGAATCAGGCATGGGCTGCGGCAAAGCAGGCACGGCCCCAGGAGCCCAAGAGACCGGAGCAGAAGGCCAAGGCCCAGCCAAAGCCAAAAGCGCAGAGCAAGGCTCAGCCCAGCCAGGGCGGCCCCAGTGCTGGCCCCCAAACGAAAACGAAAAGCCCCAGCCGGGCGAATAACGGCAAAGGCCACCCCTATCTTTGGGTAGGCGTTATTGTCGTTTGTACCTTTTTGCTTTCGGTGATCGCCGTCATGATGATGCCTCAGGTGATGGGGTATTTTTGGCGAGACCTGGACAATTATGCCTTTATCAATGGCGAGCTGCTCCGCTATGACCGGGAGACGGCCGCCACCTACAAGCAATATAAGGAGTACATGCGGCAGGACCTTATTTATCCCGGCATTTTTGTGGACGGCGAGCATGTCGGCGGCATGACCCTGGCCGAGGCGCGGGAAGCGCTGAGCCAGGGCAAGACGAACACGGGAGCCACGTTCTCCGTAACGATAGCTGTGGGCAATAAGACCTGGACCTTGGATAATACCAGCATACCCGCTACCCGGGACCTGGGCAATGTGCTGGACCGGGCCTACGCCATTGGCCGCAGTAATACCACCGCCATTTTAGGGACGATGCAAACGCCCTTTAGGGAGCGGGTGGAAAGGGCGATCGCCCTGCGGGAGAAAGGCGTAAACCTGGAGACCCGGCCCGCCTATGACCGAAGCGTAGTGCGGGAGAAGGTGGAGGAGATCGTCGCCTCTGTGAACCGGCCACCTGCGAACTCGCAGATCGCGGCCTTCGATTTTGACAGGCGCACCTTCACCTTTACCGATGAGCAGGTGGGCGTGGCCATTGATGCGGACGCACTGTACGAAAAGGTCATCGAAAGCCTGAACAATGGCGCAAAGGGCGCTGTAGTCACCGCAGAGCCGGTGCTGACCCAGCCCACCGTTACCAAGGCGCAGTTGACAAGCAGCTTTAAGATGGTGGCAGCTTACACCACGACCACCACCAGCGATAAAAACCGAAACAACAATATCGACCTGGCCTGTAAGGCCATCAACGGTACCGCCCTGATGCCTGGGGAAACCTTTAGCTTTAACGCGGCTACAGGACAGCGTACGGTGGAAAAGGGCTACCGGGAGGCCGGCGCTATCGCTGCGGGCCAGAGCATCGAAGAGGTCGGAGGCGGCATCTGTCAAGTATCCTCCACGCTGTTTAACGCAGTGGTCCGGGCGGACCTGGAGATCGTCAGCCGAAGCCCTCACGCCTGGCCCAGCACCTATGTGAACCGGGGTGAGGATGCCACGGTCAACTGGCCCAATCTGGACTTTAAGTTTAAAAACAACAAAAGCACCCCGGTGTTTATCATCACCTACTACAATGATAGGAAGTGCTCGGCAGAGATCTGGGGCCTGTCCTTGGGCGAAGGGGTCACCATCGACCTGAAGTCGGAGGTGGTAAAGACCATGGAGCCCCCCAGCACCGTCAACTATGTCAACAATATCAATTTGCCCTATGGCACCAGCAAGGAAACGGTAAAGGCACGCACGGGCTATGTGGTGGATACCTACAAGATCTGGTATGAAAACGGTCAAGAGATAAAGCGGGAGAAGCTGCACACCTCCACCTATAAGTCTTACCAGCGGACCGTGGAATACAACTAAGCCACCCAATAGAGCCTATATAAAGGGGTTGTCTCAAAATAGCCTCGGAATGAAAAGTTGCACAAAAGAACCTCCCAAAGGCAGCATGTAATGAGCTGATTTTGGGAGGTTCTTACAATGAGTGGCTTTCAAAAACCTATATTGGGACAGCCCCGCCTTATTGAGTAAAACGGCGTTGAGGCAGTCAGCTTACAGCAGCACCGACAGGGCCTTGGCGGTCTCCGCCGCCTGCTGGACAGTGTCCGGCGCGTCGGTCATAATGCCCATGGTCTGCAAAACGATGACCACGATGCCCAGAACGATCACATACAGCGCAAACCAGTTCAGGGAGATCTTGGTGATAAGGTTCAGCATAAAGCGAATGGCAAAGTAGCCGCTGACGCAAGCTACCACCATACCCACGGCCAGGGGCAGGATATCCATGCCCAGGCCTGCGCCTTCGCCCTTCACCACCGCCATCAGCTCTGACAGCATACCGGCCACGATGGCAGGGGCGCTCATCATAAAGCTGAACTTGGCGGCCTTTTCGCGATTGAGGCCGGAGGCCACGCCGCCAAAGATGGTGGAGCCGCTGCGGCTGATGCCGGGGAGCATGCCCACAGCCTGGAGGCAGCCCATGGAGATCGCCTGGAAGAAGCCCACCTCCTTGGGACCTTCATGATTCACCACTTCACGGCGGCGGGCGATCTGCTGGGTGAGGATGAGGAACAAGCCGGTAATCAGGAAGCACACGCCCAGGATGACGTTGTGGGTCTCCAGATAGTCCAGCTGGTCCCCCAAAAGCACCTTGGCGATCAGTGCAGGCAGGGATGCCACAAAGAGCAGCAGCAGCGTCTTGTTCTGGATGGGGTGGCGGAGCATATCCCACCAGTCCTTCCAAAATACCACTACAACGGGGATCAGCGTGGCTACGTGCAGCAAAATATTAAAAAGCAGCTGGTTGCCGGTATCTATGCCAAACAGCGACTGCAGCAGATTAAGATGTCCGCTGGAGGAGATGGGCAGGAATTCCGCCAGGCCTTGAAGCAATCCCAGAAAAGCAGCCATAATGACGCTCATATCGTATCGTTCCTTTCCTTTTTGCCTGTTTGTTGGCAATAAGCCTTGATAGTATACTACATTTTGGCAGCAATGTCATGTACCATACGGTAGAAATAGCCAGCGGTCATTCGATTGGCAGGGGGGAACGGTTTTGGTATAATGGGCAAAAGCCCAAAGGAGGAGGATGTATGCGCTGGTACAAACGGTTTATTTGTGTTTTGACGTTGGCGCTGGTGGCCTGGGTGGCGGTATCGGCGGGGATCGCCACCGGGGAAGGGATGGCCCCCGAGGTCGTAGCTCCGCAGGCGACAGAGGCCCAGGCTGCCGCCTCTGAGGCCACAGCCCCACAGGCTTTGTTTATTAACGTGGGCAAGGCGGACTGCGCCGTGTTTTTTTTGGCGGGCGGTACGTGGCTGGTGGATACAGGCACCAAGGATTCGGCGGAGGCCATGCTTAAGGCCTTAGATACTTATGGGGTCACGGAGCTTGCCGGGGTTTTTATCACCCACACGGACAAGGATCACGTAGGCGGTCTTAAGAGGCTGCTGGAATCCGGCATTCAGGTGGGGATGCTCTACGCGCCTGCGATCCACGGGGAAAAGAGCGACGAAAAGCACGATGTAAGTAAGGCAGCCGAAAAATATGAAAAGCCTATGACCTGGCTGAAGGCCGGGGATGTGATCCCGGCGGGGGAGGGCACGGCTTTTACGGTGCTGGGTCCCTTAGTGCAGGATATGGAGAACGAAAATAATAATTCCCTGGTGCTGCATCTTTCTACCCCTCAGGGGACGATGCTCCTGGCCGGGGATATGGAGCACCCTGCGGAGCAGGCGCTGCTGGAGGCGGGTACGCTCACCCAGGTCACAGTGCTGAAGGTGGGCCATCACGGGGAGGACGATGCCTCCGGCGTGGCCTTTTTGGGGACTGTGCGGCCGGAGTGGGCCATCATATCCACCAACACCCAGGAGGAGGAGGACACCCCCGACCCCAAGGTAGTAAGCCTTTTGTGGCAATATGATGTCTCTGTGGCCGTGACCCAGGATGCCACCTGTGGCCTGCTGGTGGCCCTTCAAGGCGGCATGGCCAGCGTGGAGGCCATTAATTACGAATAAGCACACATTTGGCTTCCAGCCATAGGATGGGTTGAGGCCCGAAAAAGCGCCGGATATAGAGCCGGGCTTTTTCGGGCCATTCTTTCCGTAAAGGAGGAATCGTAATGCAACACACGCCTTGCGGCTGTCAGGCCTGCGGGTGCAACAAGCCGCCTGAGGGATGCGTACATCCCTCGCCGCCCCGGCCCCCCCGGCCCCCAGCTCCGCCTTGGCCACCCAGGCCTCCTAGGCCGCCCAAGCCTCCGGCCACCCAAGGGGTGCTGCTGGATAAGATCGTGGCTTGCGAGCGCAAGCGTATTCCCTGCCACGAGATGACCCTGCAGCTGGAGGGCCTGCCCTGCTGCGTCCAGCCGCCCATCACCCTTGTGATGGTGCAGCAAAGCGGCGCCCCCGCATGGTGGACGCCGCTTGAAAACAAAGGGCCTTATGCCCAGCTATGCTTAAGGATCATGATCCCTGTGTGCTGCCAGGTAAAGGATGCCTGCGGGTGCCATTATGCCGCTACTAGCGTGGTAGAGGTGGACACCTGCCTGTCGCCATCCTGCCCGCCCTCGGACTGGTGGCGGTATAAGATCGTCATCGTTCCCTGCGTGCGGCTGTGCTGCGGGCCGGTGGTGTCACAGGATGCTTGCTTCCAGGCGCAGCTGGAGGTGGCAATGGAGGTGTACCTCACCCGTCCGGAGCCCTGCATGATGCGGGCGGCGGAGCCGCCTTGTCCGGACCTGCCGCTGTATCCGCAGCCCTGTAAGCCTACTCCACCTTGTTGGCAACAATGCCCAGAAGCCCCGGACCCGTGTGGATGGCCAAGACAGGGCTGACAGGCGCGATAAAGGAATCCGCGATGTTCAGGCAGCCCTTTAGCCGCTCCAGCAGCTGCTGGGCCTCGTCCAGGGCACGGCCATGGACCACGGAGAGGCTTATCTTCGCCTCTCCAAACTTCTTAACGGCCTCCTGCACCATGGTGTCGATGGCGGATTTATGGCCCCGGGCCTTGGCCAGGGTCTCGTAAACGCCGTCGTCGTTCACGAAGATGATAGGCTTGATCTGCAAAATGCTGCCCACTACGCCTTCTACCAGGCCGATGCGGCCGCCCTTGCGCAAAAACTCCAGCGTGCGGATCACAAACATACCTAGCTGGGTAGAACGGACTTCCATGGCCTTTTCCACGGCTTCGTCGGGGGAAAGGCCATCTTCTATGGCCTGAGCCACCGCCAGCGTCATCATCCCAAGGCCTGTGGACAGGGTCTGAGAATCCACCAGGCGGATGTTCATCTGGCTGCGGTAATCCTCGGTGATCATCCGTACCATATTATAGGTGCCGCTGAGGCCGGAGGATATGCACAGATGGACCACATCCGTGACACCTTCCGCCAGCAGCCCATCATAGAGCTCCGATACATCCTCCGGCAAAGGCAGGCTGGTCTTGGGCAGCTCCTTTTCCAAAAGGGCATACAGCTCATCCTGCCCAATGTCTATCCGGTCACGGTATTCCGCATTTTGGCATACCACCCGCAGTGATATCATGCGGATGCCATAGCGGACAAGCTGCTCATCGTTAAGATCGCAGGAAGAATCTGTAATGATCACCGTTTTTTGTGTTTCTGTCATGGGAGACTACCCCCTTATCCCATTTTATACATCACAATCTTATACCACTCAAGCGGCAATGTCAATGCAGACAGCCCTTACATGAGCTGAATTTAAGGAATGTTCATAATTGCGAGGGTGTCGTAACTTTCATCACAAATCCTTGAACCGGTTGACAAAGAGGGACGCTTGATTTAGTATTAAATCTGGGTTTTTATGAAGTTTTTAGGGCGGAGGCGAAGTGATGGTGAACTTCACCGCGAAGTGCATAAGGAAAAAAATAATGGGGCAAGGGCTACGCTTTGTAAGCGTGGTGGCTGCGCTGCTGCTGGTTTTGGGCAGCTGTGCCCTGGGTGAGGGACAGACCTCTCTTGTGGTAACGCTAAAGGGGGTCTCCACCGCAGACGGGAACAATTGGAGCTCCATTTCCCTGTCGGGCCGGTTCCAGGTCAAGGGGCCTGACGGCACGGTTTTGGGCCAGGTGCGGGCCAATCCCTCCCCGGAGCAGGTAGCCGCTGGGGAAAACGATACCCTTGTGGTGGAGGGCCTATCGCAGGTGGTCCTGGTTCCCTTTGAAGAGGATTTTCAGGCGGGCTTTGTTTTTGCAGGCCCTGTAGAAATAACGCTGGAAAGCGGTGCGTCCACCAAGGCAGCCTTGGTGGCCTATGCCCGGCAAGGTTTTTTTGCCGTTAAGGATACCCTGGCGGATAGCGGGGCAGCCGTGCCCGGCGGGCAGTATGAGGTGCTGGATCAGGATGGGAATACCCGCCTCAGCTTTACCACGGATGCGGAGGGCCGCTATGTGGCCGCCCAGTGCCTGCCTGCGGGGGCCTATACCCTTAGGCAGCTCCAGCCCGGAGAGGGTGCCCTGCCCATGGGGGAGGGCGTAGCCTTTGAGGTGAAGCCCTATACCGGCAATGCCTCAGATATTGCACGGGTGCCGGTGCAAAGCCAGACCGTGCCCAGCCTGGAGGATATGCCGCAGATCGCCGTTGCGAAGGCGCAGCCCTTTGCAAGCGAAGGCCAGTTGGACAGCGACGCCCTCCTTTCCACGCTGGAAATAACCGCTGGGAGCAATGGCGAAAATACCTTTGCTCTTAAGGATTACGCCATAACGCTGATGCCTGTGGCATTGGGCGATACGACAGGAGCCCAGGCCCAGTTAAGCGGCGCGGTGGTACTTGAAAGCTGTCTGGCCCAGGTGGAGACCCAGGGCATCCAGGTGCTGTTGCAAGGGCTGGACAGCAAGGGGCAGCCCCTGAGCGAGGCTCAGCTGCTATCCAGTGGCCAGCTGGCGGTGCTGGATTCGGCGGCTGGGCTTAAGATCACCTATATCGACGCGGCCACCGGTGAGGCGGTAGTCCCTGCCGGGTTCAAGGCTGGAAATGTGACTTTCTCGCTTATTCTGCTGCCGACGGCTTCCCCTGAAAACGCCATCAACCAGGTGCTTTTTGAAGGCCAGGTCAGCTATACCCTGGAATATCCGGATGGCGATGGGGTGAAAGCGCTTGTGGCCCAGGGAGAGAAAACGGCCTTCTCCATCCCGGTTGAGGGCGTAAGCTTTACCGAGGTATCCAAGGGCCTGCTGGAAGGTGTGATCGCTCAGGACGGCGTGCCTGTAAGCGGCATGACCGTGCAGCTGACCGATGAACAAGGAAATAGGGCAAGCCAGGTCTCCGGCGCGGATGGCAGCTATGCCTTTACCGGGCTGGAAGCAGGCACATATCAGATAGCCCTGAGCCTGGAGCCGGGCATGATGGCCCAGGGCAGCCGTCCAGAGGGCGACCTCGTGCTGGAAATGGGCCAGCGGGCCCGTCAGGATTTCGCGGTAGAGCGGGCCGCATCCCTTGCCGGACGGCTGAATGCCTGCCCCGAGGGACAGCAGGTGACGGCGGTGTCCATAGAACAGACCTTCACCGTTCAGACCCAGGCGGATGGAAGCTTCCGCTTAGAGGGCCTGCCCAAAGGCGATTATACCGTTTACGCGCCCATGCTGGAGGCCAAGAGTCTGCCGGAGGATTCTCCCTGGCAGCTGACCCAGGGTGGGGATATGATCTGGATATCTGTAAGCCTTCAAAGCGGCCAGGAAGCTGCGCTGCCGGAGGTGACCTATGTAGAGATGACCAGCATCCATGGCGTAGCCTACATAGATGCCAATGGCGATATGCAATACCAAAACGGCGAGCAGCTGATGACCGGCGTTTCCGTCATGCTCCAGCGGCAGGAAAACGGCCAATGGACGGACATAGCCCAGGGTCAGACCAACGAGTATGGCGAATACAGCTTTGTGAGCCTGCCCCAGGGCGCCTACCGGGTATCCTCCAGGCTATCGGCGGAGGGGCTGTATGTGGCGGCGGTAGGGCCCACGGCTGAGGCCCTGGGCGGCGATGGCACCATGGTAAGCCCCGAGATACAGCTTTCCTATGGTGATAGGTCCCGCGGCCAGGCGGATGTGGCGCTTTCCAAGCCCACCTCCCTGCAATTTGCCGCCTTCTTTGACAGCAATGAGGACGGCCTTAAGGGGCAGCATGAGCGGTCCATCGCCCGGGTGCTGGTGGAGGTTATGGAGGCGGACGGGCAGACCGTAATGGCCCAAGGCCTCACCGGCTCAAACGGCGAAGTGACCGTGGAGAATATTAGGCCTGGGCAGCATATGCTGCGGGTCACGCTGCCTACAGGCTATGCCTTCACCTGCAAGGGCGAGGGCCAGGGCCTCGGGGTCAGCTGCGTGGCAGCGGAGGGCGCCAGCGCCCTGTCCGAGCCCATCGCCTTTATGGCCGGGACCGTGACACAGGCCGGGGCCGGGGCCATTCCCGTAGGCTCCTTCTCCGGCAGGGTCTGGGATGATGTGAACAACAACGGCATCATGGACCCGGACGAGCCGGGGGTAGCCGGGGTGCAGGTAAAGCTGGAGGGTATCAAGACCAAGACCAGCCAGACCTTTACGACCGATGAGTCCGGCGAGTACCATTTCTATAATCTATATAACGATACCTACCGCCTCACGGCCCAGCTGCCGGAGGGCATGCTCTTTGCGCGGTATTCGCCCACCGGCGGCGACATGCGCTCCGTCTTTACCGGGGAAGGCACCAAAATGAGCCGGGAGTTCCCCCTGACGGGCTACGCCGATATCGTCAACAAAAACATCGGCGTTATCGAAAAGGGCGTTGTGGACGGCTATGCCTTCCTGGACAACAACTACAACGGTATTTATGATCAAGGGGAGCCTGGGTACCCCGGGGTGACGCTGGAGATCATCAAGGCCAGCAACTCCAAGTCCATGGGCAAGACCGTAACGGATCAAAACGGGTATTTCCGCTTTGAAAACCTCCGGGGCGGCGAATATCGCCTGCGGGCTATCCTGCCGGATGACGGAAGCATCTTTACGATGGTGCCCCAGACCCGGGAGGGCCAGGTGAACCTGTTTGCGCAGCGGGAAAGCCGCCGGGAGAATACCATCGCCCCTATTACCATCGGCAATGGCGGGTATACCTCCACCGTGGTAGGCGTGGCACGGGGCGCGAAGATCAAGGGCACGGTGTTCCTGGATGCGGATTACGACGGCATCATGAAGGATAAGGAGAAAAAGTCCTCCGGCATTAAGGTGGAGCTGCTGGATGCACTCGGCACCGTGGTAGCCAATACCACCACCAACGCCAACGGCAACTATACCTTGGACGGCATCATGCCGGGCACCTACACCCTGCGCTTCCTGCGCAAGGACAACTATGCCTTCACCCGCCTGCGCTCCGGCCAAAACGGCGGCAGCTGGGTCAAGGGCCTCCAGGGCGACTACGGCGTTACCGAGCCTATGGTCATCACCATGGGCCAGGACATCACCGGGGTGAACGCGGGCATGCTGCCTTCCTCCACCCTCACCGGCATCTTCTTTGATGATCTTAACGACAATGGACTCCGGGACGAGGGCGAAAACGGCATGACGGATGTGCGGGTGCGCCTGTACTCCGAGGATGCGGAGATCGACCTCACCGTGCCTGTGCAAGACGACGGCAGCTATTTCTTTGACGGGGTCATGCCCGGGAAATACGCGCTGACCTTCTACCTGCCCGAGCATGTGGAAATGGCCAAGACCGCCAAGGAGGGCAACACCCTGGGCGGCGAGGGCCGGGAGATCGTGACCACCCAGTTTACCATTGATATGGGCACTGCCAGCCAGTACCCCATGGTGGGGGCGGTACGCCTGGGCAGCTTTGAGGGCTATCTGTTCCACGATATAAACGGAAACAGCATCGCTGACGAGGGCGAGGAACGGATGGCGGGCATGAAGGTGACCTTTACCTCCGATATCCCCAGCGAGGCCATAGCGACTACGGATGCCAGCGGCTACTTCATCCTCACGGACCTGCGCCCGGCCCAGTACCAGCTGACCTTGCAGCTCCCCGAGGGCTATATTTTCAGTGGTAACCTGGAAGCCTCTGGCATTAAGCTGGATACCCTAAATAAGCAGACCCTTTCCTGCCCCTGGGCGGCGCTGGTGGGCCGGGCGGAGAACGCCATCGGGGCCGTAAAGCCCGCCACCCTCCGCGGCTATGTATGGCTGGATGAAAACCGGGATGGCAGCCAAGGCCCGGAGGAGACCCTTCTTAGCGGCCTCACCTATGAGCTGATCGACGAAACGAAGGGCTCCATCGTTAAGACCGCCACCTCTGGCGAGGACGGCTACGTGACCTTTGAAAACGTCCGTCCGGGGACCTACGCCGTGCGCTTTACCATTCCCCAGCAGGCGGAGCCCGCCGGGGAGGCGGACGCCACCTTCACCGTCCAAAGCGGCAAGATGGTGCAAAAGGGCATCGTGGTCCGGGAAGGCGAGACCTTTGACAATATCCACGCGGGCCTGGTATCCCGCACCAGCATCGGCGGGACCCTGGTGCTGGAAGAAAACGGGACCCGCATGCCTCTGGAGGAGGTGCAGGTGAAGCTGTACCAGCAGGGCCAGACGGAGCCCGTGAACACCGTCCTTACCGGAGCCGATGGCACCTACCGCTTCAATGGCCTGTGGCCTGCGGATTACTACGTAGAGGCGGCACTGCCCACTGGCATGATCTTTGTGGAGCCAGGGGACCCCAACTATCCGGCGGGAAGCTCCATCATCACGGCTACCCAGGGCAGCGTGGGCACCAGTGCCCCGTTCTCCTTGCAGATGGCCAAGCACAGGCTCCAGGAGAACATCATCTATATCCGGCCTGCCAAGGTGGGGGATATCGCTTGGCTGGACACCAACAAGAACGGTCTGGTGGATGTCGGCGAGCCCGTGATCCCCGGCGTGAAGGTGACCCTCCTTAGGGCTGGCCAGCCGGTGATGGAGACCGTCACCGACAGCTACGGCTACTACATCTTCCCCAATGTATACCCTGGGGCCTATACCCTCCAGGCAGAGGCCTATCCCGAGCTGGGCATCACTACGAGCGTGCCCGTCCTGCGCATTATCTCCAGCTGTCTGACCAGCGGGGACGGGAGCCTGGCCCAGAGCGACCCCTTTACCGTGGTCAGCGGAAGTACTAATTTCGATTTCGACTTTGGTTATATCCTCCTGGATGGGCAGCAGTGGCCCTCTGCTATCGTCGCCCCGCCCGATAAGAACTGGACCGGCGGCTATATATCCGGCGGAAATTAAGGCCCAAAGAGGCCTTGCTCCAAGGCCGCCAAAGGTCAGCCAGCAGTCAGTACCGCCCGCTTGTGCCCAAAGGCCCAGGCGGGCGGTTTTCATTTTTATTTTCATCTGCTCAATCGAGCATGCTTGCCCTGTCGTCTAAAGGGTGTAAGCGCGCTACAAAAGGGGAAAGAGCATGAACAAAGAAGAATTCAGCCGGCGGGTCACCGCCCAAAAAAGCCGCCTGTATCACATCGCCTGCAGCTATCTGCGGGGGGAGCATGACCGCATGGATGCCATATCCGAAGCGGTGCTTAAGGCCTGGCAAAAACGGTCTACACTAAAAAGTGAACAGTATTTTGATACATGGCTGGCCCGGATACTCATCAATGAATGCATTGGCGTGCTTAGAAAGCAAAAGCGAATGATAGTTGTGGAAGAAGTGCCGGAAAAGGCGGCCCCGTCGGAGCCTCACCAGGACCTGGAGTGGGCGGTGGATGCCCTGCCTCAAAAGCTGCGCATCGTGGTGGTGCTGCACTATATGGAGGGGTACTCCGTGGAAGAGGTGGCCCGGACCCTGCGGCTGCCCAGGGGTACGGTTTGTTCGCACCTTTCCCAGGCGCGCAAAGCGCTTCGTGGCCTTTTGGAGGAGGAAATGTAATGACTCAAAATAAATGGAAGCAGGTCTATGAGCCTGTGCCCCCGGCGCTGGACTATCGGCTGGCCCATATCCTTGAAAGCCTTACAGAGGAAAAGCCCCAGGCCCGGAGGCTGCCCCTTAGAACGGCTATCGTCCTGCTGGCGCTGCTGCTGGCCCTGGGGGGCGTGGCCTATGCGGTATTCTCGTCCCAGGTGGCGGATATTTTTGGCTGGCTCCAGGGCGACGCGGAAAGGGAACGCTTGCTGACCGGGGATATTTCCACCGATATTTCGACCTATACCCTGGGGGATGTGACCTACACCCTGGAAGGGGTCATCTACAAGGAGGGCATGATCTACGGCACCGGCCATATGCGCCCCCGGGACGGGGCCAACGTGGTGCTTATGCCCAGCGACTATTGGCCCTGGGATGAGGCTGGATATCTCCTGCACATGGGCGAGGAGGATATACCCGAGGGTGCGCCCACCTACGCGGACCTGGCGAAGGAGCGGAACGCCAAGATACTGATACCCATCTGTTATTCTCAGGGCGTTGTGGAAAGCGGGGAGCTGACCTCCTCGGAGGTGGGCATGTACATCCTGCCGGATGCGGATGGCAGCGTTCTTTTCACCTTCGACTTCCAAGGCTATGAAGGGGCGCTGGAGCGCGCTTCCGCCTACACTATCCAGTTTGTGATAGGCAGCTGGGAGGTGACCCCGGACGGCGATCACCTGCGGGAGGCGCCTCAGGACACTTTTGTGCGGGCGGACTGGGAGGTCACCTTTACCCCCACTATGAAAGGAGAATGAGGATGGGCTGTAATATAAGACGGTTTTTAGCTTTGGTGTTAGCCGTTTGCCTGCCCCTAGGCGGCGCCTGGGCGGAGGGCCTCCGGGTGGCCAATATACACTATAGTGATTACGACCTGTACCTGGAAAAATATCCAGGCCGTCAGGTGGAAAGCGATTATGATAGCATAGGCGAGCGGGATGAGATGGCCTACCTGCTTGAAAACCCCGAGGGCTGGGATGTGGCCCGCATATGGACGGACCAGTGTGACCTAGCGGCTATGGACCGGGCCGGACTGCTGATGGACCTAAGCGAAGACAGCTTTACCTCCCGGAAGGTCAGCAGCATGTATGCCTCCATTCAAAAGGCGGTCACACATGAGGGCCATTTGCTGGGGCTGCCCACATCGGTTTTTGGCCTGGGGGAGGATATACATATGGGCCGCTTCACCTACAACTGCCGCACCCAGGAATATGTAGATGTTGCAGAAAAGCTGGGCTTTACCCAGGCGGACTATCCCAAGACCTTTGATGATCTTTGCACCCTGGCTGTGCGGTACATGGGCCTGCCCAAGGCGGCACGCAAGGGGACTGTCTTTCATGTGGATGGAGCAATGGGCGACGCCAAAAACTATTTCCTGTATATGCTCCTGGCCATCTACACCGCCGAATATTGCGATGAGCAAGGCCATGTGGAGTATGACACTCCAGCATTTCGCCAAGGGCTGGAAAGCCTCGAAAGCTTAGCCCAGGCGCTAAAAGCCCAGCCCAGGGTAAAGTATGGGCAGAAGGAGCCTGTCATTGGCTTGGTATCCCAGGGTGGGGCGGCGCTGCTTAATAACAACCCCACGCTAAACCTCCACGTGGGTGACACGAACCGCATCCCTGCGAGGCTGCGGGTGCTCGTCATCAACGCGAATAGCCCTCGAAAAGCCGAGGCAATGGATTTCATCGCCTGCATGGCGGAGGATAAGCAATGGGACCGGGATGTAAAGTTTCTGGACGGCGCGGACTACGAGACCCTGGCAAAGGCTATGTACGATGCGATGATCGCGGATGCGTACGTTGAGCTGGAGACCCAATACAAACCGGGAGAGCAGAACTATGCCATCATGCAGGAGACTATTGCAGGCATGCTCCAGGAGCGGGCAAATAGAGATTACATCAGCTTTTACACCCCAGAGGCGGTAGCCCATTATGCGCAAAACGTGGTGCCCTACCTCACCTTTCCCCGGATACCTCAGATGGATGCCTACGCCATTGCCAAGGAATATGCCCGGGGTCGCCTGGACGCGGATGGGCTGATCGCAAAATTAAATGCCATTGCGGATGCAAATGTGATCTTTGATACGGTCCAGGGGAAAGGGGAATAGATCAGTCTTTTGCTGTTGGCCGCCAGCCCGTTGGGGTGGCGGCCTTTCTATGCCCTAAACATGATATAGTTAAATTTCTATATTGACAACTTTCTATATTGGCGCTACAATACTCATGTACCGCAATATAGAGGATTTTCTATATTACATATACAAGGATGTTGCACATACCCAAGAAACGGAGGCAGGCCTGTGGATTGTTTCAAGGCATCCATCCCCATCCTCAAGGCGCTTTGCGATGAAACGCGACTGCATATTTTGTCCATGCTGTCCCAGCAGGATATGAACGCCTGCGAGATCAACAAGGCCTTTCAATGCTCCCAGCCGACCATCAGCTACCATATGCGCCTCCTGGTGGATACGGAGCTGGTCCAGGCCCGGAAGATGGGCTGCATGACCATTTACTCGGTCAACCAGCAGGTATGGCCCAGCGTGCAGGCGCTGCTGGCGGCCCTGTGCGCGGCGGAGCGGGCCAAAGAAGAGCGGGCCAGGGCCGAAGCCCTCCAAAACGAAACCACAAAGGAGAACCTATATGACCAGTGAAAGCGTGAGCCAGCCTATCCTGCGGCTAAAGGGACTCAAAAAGGATTATGGCCAGGGCGAGGTGCTTCACGGCCTGGATCTGGACGTATATCCAGGCGAATTTCTAACGCTGCTGGGGCCCTCCGGCTGCGGCAAGACCACCACCCTGCGCATTGTGGCAGGCCTGGAGAGGCCCAGCGAAGGCCAGGTCTTTCTGGACGAGCAGGACGTTACATCGCTGCCCCCGGAAAAACGCGGGGTAAACACCGTGTTCCAGAACTACGCCCTGTTCCCGCATATGAACGTATTTCAGAATATCGCCTATGGCCTTCGGGTGCAGCGAGTGGACAAGGCGGAGCAAAAGCAGCGGGTGGAGGAAGCCCTAGAGCTGGTGCAGCTGGCGGGCTACGGCAAGCGAATGCCCCAGCAGCTATCTGGCGGCCAACGTCAGCGAGTGGCCATCGCCCGGGCGCTGGTGCTTCGGCCTAAGCTGCTGCTGCTGGATGAGCCCCTGGGGGCGCTGGACCTTAAGCTGCGCCAGGATATGCAGGGCGAGCTGAAAAAACTGCAAAGGCAGCTGGGCATTACCTTTATTTATATCACCCACGACCAGGAGGAAGCCCTGAACATGTCTACCCGCATCGTGATCATGCGGGAGGGGCATATCGAGCAGATCGGCTCACCAGAGGCGGTGTACGAGCGGCCCGAGACCCTGTTCTGTGCGGACTTTATCGGCCAGAGCAATTTGCTCACGGGGACCCTGGAGGCCATGCCACAGGCCGCCTCAGCGGGAGGCCAGGGCGAAAGCCAGGCCGCAGACCCGTCGGGCACAGCCCTTCAGTCCGGCGTTGCCATGACCCTGTCCGTTAATGGCCTATCCCTGCCGGTACTGCTGCCTAAAGACTCGCCTCTTAAGGCCGGAGATAACGCCGCCCTGTGCCTGCGCCCCCAGCGGGTGTTCTACGAGCACAGCCCCGTCTGCGGCATGAGCCTTACCGGTATCATCCAGTCCAAGGAATATGCCGGGGGCATGCAGCATACGCGTATCGCCCTTACGGACGCATTAGCCTTAACAGCGGTTTCACAGGCCGCAGAGCTGGACACCTATCAGATAGGGGAAAAGGTGAACGTGGGCTGGGATGTGCGCCATGCGCCGCTGGTGCCTGTGGATGCACCGCAGGCGACCGGCCAGGCAGCACCTGCGCAGGCCCCCAAAGAAGGTGAGCGCTGATGGATAGCCAGAAGCGGGACCTGGCCTTTGCCCGGAGGCTCAAGCTGCCCATGTATCTGTGGGCCATCGCCCTCGTGTTCGTGTCCCTTTTGTACGTCATCGGCCTCAGCTTCATGACCCGGGGAGAGAACATCGGCGTGGTGAACGAGTTCACCCTCAAAAACTACGCTCGACTCTTTGCCCCCCAATACCTGCGGGTGCTGCTAAACAGCCTGCAGCTAGCCATCATTACCACCGTGGCCTGCATCCTCATCGGGTACCCCTTTGGCTATTTCATGGCCCGCCTCAAGCCCCTGGGCCGCTCCATCGTGATGCTGCTGGTGATCGTGCCGTTTTGGACCAATGCCCTTATCCGCATCTACGGCTGGCGCATTTTGCTCATCGCCGGAGGCCCCCTCAACGAATTTCTCATGTGGCTGGGCATCATTAAGGAGCCCCTCAAGCTCCTCTACAGCGACGGGGCAGTGCTGCTGGGCATGGTCTATGCCCTCATTCCCTTTATGATCCTGCCCACCTTTACCACCGTGGATAAGCTGGACTTCTCCGTGGTGGAGGCCGCGCGGGACCTGGGCGCAAGCCCGCTGTGGGCCTTCTTTACCGTCACCGTGCCCCTGACCCTGTCCGGCCTGTTGGCAGGCTGCGTGCTGGTTTTTATCCCCTCCATGGGGCTGTTCTTCCTCAGCGATATTCTGGGGGGCAGCAAGAGCGTCCTGGCAGGCGGCCTGATCCAGAAGCTCATCGCCAGCCGAGACCTGCCCCTGGCAGCAGCCCTCAGCGTTTTGCTTCTGTCCGTTACGGTGGCGGTGATCGCCGTCTACCGGAAGCTGGGTGGCCAAAGCGACATGAGCATGTTTTAGGAGGAAACGCAATATGAAAAGACAATCGGCGTTTTCCATCCTTTTTCTGGTGCTGGTGCTGGTGGTCTTGTACCTGCCCATCCTCACCGTGGTGGCCTATTCCTTTAACGCCAACCCCGCCCGGAACCCCGTCCAGTTCACCGGCCTTACCACCCAGTGGTACAAAGATCTGTTTTCCGGCACCCGGGGCTATGGCCCCGCGCTCATGACCAGCCTCCGGGTGGCGGTCATGTCCACCCTCCTGTCCTGCATCATTGGCACCTTAGGGGCTGTAGGCATGTTCCAGCGGAGCCTCATCACCGGCAAGCCCGCCCGCTCGGATGCCTGGATGGAGACCCTGGTGACCCTGCCCATCATGATCCCGGAGATCATCCTGGCGATGGCCTTTATGTCCATCTTCTACGCGGTGAACGCCCCCTTTGGGGAGCTGACGCTGGTGCTGTCCCATACCACCTTTTGCATACCCTATATCTTCCTTACGGTGAAAAGCCGCTTGGTAGGTATGGATACAGCCCTTTTCGATGCCGCCCGGGACCTGGGCGCGGGTCCTCGGCGGGTGCTCTGGGATATCACCCTGCCCCTGGTGCGTCCGGCCATCCTCTCCGGCGCGTTCCTGGCCCTGGCCATGTCCATGGATGATTTTGTGATCAGCTTCTTCGTCTATGGGGCCAGCTCCGTCACCCTGCCCGTTAAGATATACTCCAGCGTGAAGGTGGGCGTATCCCTGCAGATCAACGCCCTGTGCAGCGTAATGATCGGCGTGGGCTTCCTGGCGATGGCCCTGAGCCAATACCTGTCCTCCCTCAAGGCGGCCCGGCTGCGGGCGGCCCGCACCCCCCATGGGTCTTGACCGCGGATACTCCGCTGGTTTTGACATAAAACGACAACTCTATCCAAAGGATTTTCGAAATTGAAAGGAGAACCCACATGAAGAAATGGATCATTCTGGCACTGTGCCTGATGCTGGCCCTGCCTGCCTTCGCCCTGGCGGAGGAGGAGAAGGTGCTGAACCTGCTGACCTGGGAAACCTATATCACCGATGGCGTTATCGCCGCTTTTGAGCAGGAGACCGGCATCAAAGTGGTATACGCCCCCATGGAGACCAATGAAGACATGCTGCTCAAGCTGAGCCAAAGCGGCGGCGGCGAGTATGACCTGGTGCTGGGCAGCGACTACGCCCTCAGCATCCTCCGCAAGGAAGGACTCATCCAGCCCCTGAACAAGGAGAAGCTGACCAACTACGCAAACCTGGATGAGCACTATCTGGGCCAGTATTTTGACCCGGAAAGCGCCTATGTGATCCCCTACATGGCGGGCACCCCCACCATCGTATACGATCCCGCCAAGGTGGGCTTTGAGATCACCGGGTATGAGGACCTGTGGAACCCCGCCCTTCAGGACAGCATCGTTATGATTGATGATGCCCGCAACGTGGTGGGCATCACCCTTAAGACCATGGGCAAGAGCTTTAACGAGACCGATCCCGAGGTGCTTAATGCCGCTAAGGAAAAGCTGATGTCCCTGCTGCCCAACATTCGCCTGTTCGACTACAACACCCCCTATACCGCGATAATCAGCGGCGAGGCCTCCGTGGGCTATCTCTTTACGCCCCAGACCTTCCTAGTCCTGTCGGAGCGGCCTGACCTGGAAGTGGTATACCCCAAGGAGGGTGTAGGCTTTGGTATTGATGGCCTGGCCATCCCCGCCAAAGCCGCCCACGTGGACAATGCCCACCTCTTCCTGGATTTCCTGATGCGGCCTGAGGTGGCTGTAGAAAACGTTATGTGGAACACCTACCTGTGTGTCAACAAGGAGGCCGTTTCGCTCCTGGCCCCGGAATACTTGGAAAGCCCCGCTGTGAACATCCCCGAGGAGCTGCTGGCGAGTGCCGAGTTCATCATGGATGTGGGCGAGACCGAGACCACCTTCCAGGAGATCTACACCGCCTTTAAGCTCCAATAACCGTTAAGCCAACCAAACGCCCAAAAGGGGCGCGGCGTTTCCGCGCCGCGTCCCTTTTATATAGGACAAGCTTTACTTTGGAAAGGACGGATACCCCATGCTTATTGAAAATGCAAAAGCCTTTGTAAACGGAACCTTCGCAGAAGATCAAAAGGTACTCATTCAGGACGGAAGGATCGCGGCCATTGGCCCGGATATCTCTGCCCCCGGCGAAGAGATCGTTGATCTGCATGGGGATCACCTCCTGCCCGGCTTTGTGGATGTCCACATCCACGCCTTTATGGGCAAGGATACCATGGACGGCGAGGAAGCCGTGCGCCACATGAGCCGCGAGCTGTTGAAATTCGGCGTGGCTGCCTTTTGCCCCACCACCATGAGCGCCAGCCCCGAGGACACCCGCAAGGCCCTTCGCGGCATCAAGGCCGTGATGGATAGGCCCGAACCCCAGGGCGCGGTAGTGCTGGGCGCGCACATGGAGGCTCCCTTCCTGCAGGAGACCAAGGCTGGAGCCCAGCTTAAGGAGTTTTTCGTCCTGCCCCTCCAGGACAACTGGGAAAATTATGTGGGCGAGTATGAGTCCATCGTTCGCCTGATCACCATGGCCCCGGAAAAAGAAGGCGCGCTGGACTTCATCCGCACCTTGACCGCCAAGGGCATCGCCGTCAGCCTGGGCCATACCGATGCCACTGCCGAGATCGTCCACCAGGCGGCGGAAGCCGGTGCCTGCCACGTGACCCATACCTTCAACGCCCAGTCCGTCCTCAACCACCGCATGCCCGGCGTACCCGGCGCCGCTATGGTGGACGATCGTCTGGCCTGCGAGTTTATCTGCGATGGTATCCACCTGCACCCGGATATCATCCGGCTCATCGCCCGCTGCAAGGGTTCGAATTTGGCCGTGGCCATCACAGATGCCATGGAAGCCGCTGGCATGCCCGAGGGCAAGTACCAGCTGGGCGGCCAGGACGTATACGTGAAGGACGGCGCGGCCCGCCTAGAAAACGGCACCCTGGCCGGAAGCACCCTGACCCTGATCGTTGCCTTGCAAAACCTGATCGCCTTTGGCATCGCGCCGGAGGCTGCCGTCCTGATGACCACTCGCACCCCTGCCGCCTCCATCCACAACACTGTTTACGGCCAGATCGCTGTAGGCGCGCCGGCGGCTTTGAACCGCTTTGCCCAGGACTGGAGCTTTGTGGGGAGGGTGTAGGGGCTAGCGTCCTGGACCCTTCATTGACCGCGCCGCGCGCGATCAAAGCAAGAACACCTTCTATAGCCAAAAACCAGGCGGATCTTATGTCCGTCTGGTTTTTGGCTATAGAAAAAGCTTTATTTTCTTTTTCCTATGGTTCCTATGGTTTTATTCCTTGGATTGCTTGCAACGCAATCCAATAGTGGGTCCAGGGCTTTAGCCCTATCGGTGGGGTGCAAGGGGCGGAGCACCTAGCCCGAAGCGCCTAGTCCGGTACGCTTAGCCCAAAGTGCCTAGCCCGGAGCCCCTTGCCAAGCGCCCCTTAGAACGCCAGCTTCTCCTTGATATACCCTTCCAGCTCGTCAATGGCGATGCGCACCTGCTCCATGGTGTCCCGATCCCGGACGGTAACGGTGCCGGTCTCCTCGGTCTCAAAGTCCACGGTGATGCAAAGGGGCGTGCCGATCTCATCCTGGCGGCGGTAGCGCTTGCCGATGGAGCCGGTCTCGTCGTAGTCCACCATAAAGGACTTGGATAGCTTTTCGTACACGCTAGTGGCCAGCTCGCCCAGCTTGTTTTTTTGCAGGGGCAGCACGGCGGCCTTGAAGGGAGCCAGAGCGGGATGCAGGTGCATCACCACGCGGCTGTCGCCGCCTTCCAGCTCCTGCTCCTCGTAGGCATTGCAAAGGAAGGCCAGGGCCACGCGGTCCGCGCCCAGGGAGGGCTCGATGACGTAGGGCACAAAGCGCTCGTTGGTGATGGGGTCGATGTACTCCATATTTTCGCCACTGACCTTGAAGTGAGCGTTCAGGTCAAAGTCGGTACGATCCGCAATGCCCCAAAGCTCGCCCCAGCCAAAGGGGAAAAGGAACTCAAAGTCGGTAGTGGCCTTCGAATAGTGCGAGAGCTCTTCGGGCTTATGATCCCGCAGGCGCAGGCTGTCCTCGGCCATGCCCAGGGCATAGAGCCAATCTCGACAAAAGGCGCGCCAGTAGTTGAACCATTCCAGGTCCTCGCCGGGCTTGCAGAAGAACTCCAGCTCCATCTGCTCAAACTCGCGGATGCGGAAGATGAAGTTGCCAGGGGTGATCTCATTGCGGAAGGATTTGCCGATCTGGTCTACGCCCATGGGCAGCTTTTTGCGGGTGGTGCGGACGATGTTCTTGAAATTAACAAAGATACCCTGGGCGGTTTCGGGACGGAGATAGATCTCGTTGGCGGTGTCCTCGTTCACGCCCTGGAAGGTCTTAAACATCATGTTGAACTTGCGGATGCCCGTAAAATCGTGCTTGCCGCAGGTGGGGCAGGGGATGGCGTTTTCTTCGATATAAGCCTCCAGCTGCTCGTTGGTCCAGCCGTCGGCCTGCAGCTCCTCGCCCTTAGCCTTCGCATAGTCCTCGATCAGCTGATCGGCACGGAAGCGGGCCTTGCAGGCCTTGCAGTCCATAAGGGGGTCGTTGAAATTGCCCACGTGGCCGCTAGCCACCCAGACATTGCGGTTCATCAGGATGGCGCTGTCCAGGCCTACATTGTACTTGTTTTCCTGCACAAACTTCTGCCACCAGGCCCGCTTTACATTGTTCTTAAACTCTACGCCCAGGGGGCCGTAGTCCCAGCTGTTAGCCAGGCCGCCGTAAATTTCGCTGCCGGGGAAAATAAAGCCGCGCCCTTTGCAAAGGGCTACCAGCTTGTCCATCGTGAGAGCCGCCATCATTGGTTCCTCCTCATATACAGTCAAATACTTTCATTATCATAGCCAGGAGAGGGTTTCTTGTCAAGGGAAATGCAAGATGAGCACATTTTCAGCGCAATATGCTGGGGTGCCCTTCTGGACGGGATGGAAATTTTTGGGGTTGACAGGGAGGTTATACAATTGTATAATCATGTTATACAGCTGTATAATTCGCGAAAGGGTGCATGCGATATGAAGAAATTGCCCGAGGCTGAGTTTGAAGTGATGAATGCGGTTTGGGGGATGGAGCCTCCGGCCACCACTGCCGCGCTGATGCAGGCGCTGGGTCATGCAAAGGGCTGGAAGACCCCGGCACTGATCGCGCTTGTAAATCGTTTGATCGAACGGGGCTTTCTGCGGTCGGAGAAGCCCCAGAAGGAGCGGGAGTATTACCCCCTGGTGACCAAGGAGGACTATCTGCAGTTTGAGACGGACGGCTTTTTAAGCCGTTACCACGATGGCTCGTTGACCAGCCTGATGGCGTCGCTGATGGATGCCCGCAGGCTAGATGAAGGACA
Organism: Eubacteriales bacterium; assembly: GCA_031548115.1. Classification (GTDB taxonomy): domain Bacteria; phylum Bacillota; class Clostridia; order Christensenellales; family Aristaeellaceae; genus Limiplasma. The sequence goes on from JAVBRJ010000018.1 coordinate 51,072, forward strand.
GCTGGCGGAATTGATCACATGGGCCAAGGAGCGAGGTGACTGACATGGCGCCGATGCTGATATGCCTTGCAAGCGCTTCTGTCAGCGTGTCGCTATTGCTGGTGGTGCTGATGGCCCTAAAGGGACCGCTGCTTAAGCGGTATCGCGCCAATGCGTTGTGGTGCGCAGGGTTGCTGCTGATGGCGTTGCTGCTGTGTCCCTGGCGGCCTGCGCTTTTGCAGCGGCAGGTTTCACCGGAGGTAGCCGCTGGGTGGACGGCACAGGAGGCCGGAAGCCAGCCTGCCGCTACCCAGCAAGCAGCGGGCGCGGTATTGCTCGCCGAGTGGCAGGATGAACGACGTGGTAAAGGGCAGGGCGAAGTGCGGAGCCAAGCACAGGGAGCGCTGGCAACCAGCGATAGGGCCCTGGAGCCTGCACGCCTTATCCTGCGTTTGGATACGATCCTATTGTATATCTGGCTGACAGGGGCCGTTTTGACGCTGGCACTGCGGGTGACCCGGCATCTGCGGTTTATGCATTTGACCCGCCGCTGGCGGCGGCCCTTGGCAGGGCCAGTGCAGGCACAGCTTGAGGAGCAATGCGCAGCCCTAGGCATGCAGAGGCCCTTCGCATGGCACGCGCCGCTGGTATCGTCACCCATGGTGGTGGGCCTGGTTAGGCCTGTGCTTTTATGGCCGGGGAAAGAAAGGCCAAACGAAGAAATACCCCAGGAGCAGCAGGCATTGATGCTGCGCCATGAATTGTTGCATATTCAGCGCAAAGACCTGCTGGGCATTGGGCTTATTGAACTGGCGAGCTGTATGCACTGGTTCAATCCGCTGCTGATCTGGGCACGGAGAGAATTGCAGACCCTATGCGAGCTGGCCTGCGACGAGGCTGTTCTGCGGGGAAGCGAAGCAGACCACCGGACGCTGTATTTCAGGGCGATGCTGTCAGCGCTGCCTACAGGCAAGCCGCTGCCGCTATCGACCCGGTTTGACGGAGGACTGAAAAATATGAAGTTTCGAATGGAGCGGGTGCTTGATCGCTCATCGCATAAGGCAGGCGCGATGATGATGGCCGTTGTGCTGATGCTGGCACTGTTCACGGGGAATGTGCTGGCGGTGGCGGCGGAGGGCGGCCTTGACCCTGCGCTGCAACAGGCGGCGGAGGCTGCCCTGCAGGATCAGGACCCCCGGGCTGCGGTGGTGGTGATGGACATGGAGGGCCGGGTGCTGGCCATGGCGGGCAGTCAGGACGGGAGGCCAAACGCCCTTATGGAGCGGGGGGCACCGGGCTTCGCCTTTGCCCCGATAACGGCCCTGACAGCCTTGACCACCGGCCAGCTTCTGCCAGAGGAGCAGATATCCGACGGCGGCTCTTTTATGGAATATACCACTGATATATCTGAGGCACCTATATGCTGGATACCTATGGAGCAGCAGTACAAGCACCAGCACCAAACGGTGGTGGAAGGCCTGTCCAACAACTGCGACTATTTCTTCTATACCCTGGGTTCCCGGGTGGGGGATGCGGGCTTGGTGGAGATGGCTCAGGCCTTGGGGCTGGATGGTCTCAGTGGCCTTGAGGTCCAGGGAGAGGCACTATCCCAGCTGGCCTGCCAACAGACCCTGTATGACCCCACGCGGCCTATGGAGCAGCAAGCTACACAATATCCCGGCATAGTTGAGGCGGCACTGGTGAAGCACTTGGGCGAGCAAGCTAAGGCCCAGGGCCTTGAGCCTGCGGACGAGGCCCTGGCAGGGTGCGCCAAGGCGCTGATGGACATGGCGGTAAGCACCAGCCAGATCGAATGGGTGGCATCCATTCGGCCCATCCTGATGGAAGAGCTGGGCATGTCCCGGGATATGGTCATGCAGCAGGTCGTGGTGGGGGATACGTATAATTATCTATGCGGCATCAAGTGGCACGGCAGCCGGACCATTCAGGCGGCGGTGGGCCTTTCCGTTGCCGAGACAACGCCCATAGCCATGGCCCGGTATTGGACGGCCCTTTGGAATGGCGGCTATGTGTACGCGTCCAGCCTGACCGGAGACCAAGAGCCGGAGCTAATGCGCGACCTGTCGGGGGAGCTTGGCCCGTATCTACCGCTGATCCATAAGGGCCTCAGGGGTATATTGGACCGAACCGAGAAGGGTAGAGCGGCCTTTGCAAGCTGGAACATGGAAGAAGATTGGAGCAACAGCTCCTGCCTGCTGGCCTCTGTAGAGGCGGAGGACGGTCAGCCCGCTACCTGGGCGGTGGCAGCCGTGCCCTTTGATGATCCGAAAGTGACCCTGGTGGTCTACCTGCCGCAAAGCGACCAGACCCTGGCAGCCCAGGCCATATTTAAGGATGTGACGGATGCGTACCGGTCCAGGTAAGAGGGTATTTGACCTGACAATGAAATAGGATAGAGGGTGTCTCAAAATGGCTTGAGACACCCTCGGCCCATTTCTGCCAAATTTTATGCCGCTGCGGCCTTATTCCCCCGAACAGGATATTGACATCGCTGTCCTAAAAACGCTATGATGGATGCATAAATATAACTCCCGAATAAGACGGAGGTAATCTGCATGAAACTGAATTACCGGCGGACTCTTTTGGTGGGCTTGGCGTTTCTGTCTATCAGCGCGTTTTGGCAATTATATGATAATGTGATCCCGCTGATCCTGAAAAATACCTTCCACTTGGGCGAGGATTGGGCAGGCGTGATCATGGCGCTGGATAATGTGCTGGCGCTGTTTATGTTGCCGTTGTTCGGGGCCCTTTCGGATAAGACCCGTACCCCCTTGGGCAAGCGCACCCCTTATATTTTGGGGGGTACTGCCCTAGCGGTGGTGCTGATGAACCTTCTGCCTGCGGCGGAGAAAGCGGCGCAGCTGGTACCCTTTATCGTGGTACTGGGCCTGTTGCTGCTGGCCATGTGCTCCTACCGCTCCCCGGCAGTGGCCCTCATGCCGGATGTGACCCCTAAGCCCTTGCGTTCCAAGGGCAACGCCATCATCAACCTGATGGGTGCCCTAGGCGGCGTGTTCACCTTGGGGGTCACGGGCTTCCTAGTCAAGAAGGATGCGGCTGGCGGCGAGGACTATACGTTGCTGTTTGTAGCGGTGTCCATTTTGATGGCGGTGGCGGTGGTGATCCTGCTGCTGACCATCAAAGAAAACAAGCTGGCCAAGGAGATAGCGGCTGCGGATGCGGCGGCGGTAGAGGCAGCTGCCCAAGAAGGCCAACGGGAGGTAGGGGCGGAGGCGGCTCAGATAGCCCAAGCGGACCAGACCGCCCTGGACGAAGCCCAGCAGACCGGCGGCTTCAAGGCCCTGCCCAAGGGGGTCAAGTGGAGCCTGGGGCTCATTCTGGCTTCCGTATTCTTCTGGTTTATGGGATATAACGCGGTGACCACCGCCTTTACCAAATATGTACAGGAAATGTGGGGCTATGACATTAAGGCCGCCGCCCAGTGCCTGATGGTGGCTACGGTAGGCGCAGTGGTAAGCTACCTGCCTGTGGGCATTTTGTCCTCCAAGTTTGGACGCAAGCGGATGATCCAGGTGGGCGTGGTTTTGCTGGCGGCCTGCTTTGGTGCGGCAGCCCTGTTTACCACCTATCATCCCGCAGCCATGGCCCTTTTTGCCGTGGTGGGTATCGCCTGGGCCATGATCAACGTGAACTCCTACCCCATGGTGGTGGAGATATCCAAAAGCGGGGATGTGGGCAAGTTTACGGGCTACTACTATACCTTTTCTATGGCGGCCCAGATATGCACGCCCATTCTGAGCGGTATTTTGATGGAGCATGTGGGCTTTGAGACGCTGTTTCCCTATGCGGCGTTGATGGTGGCCATATCCTTTGTGACCATATCCCTTACCCGCCATGGGGATGCCAAGCCCGAGCCCCCCAAGAGCAAGCTGGAAGCCTTTGACGTAGGAGATGATTGACCATGAGTGCGATAGGAGTATGCGCTTTGTGCGCGGCAGCGCTTTTGCTGGTGTACCTGCTGCTTATTGCGCCTTGTAAGAAGGTCCCGGACACCTCCAAGCTGATGGGCTATTTGTACGCCCACCGGGGCCTCCACGATCATAATAAGGCTGTGGCGGAAAACAGCCTGAACGCTTTCCGCCTGGCGGTGGAAAACGGCTACGGCATGGAGCTGGATGTGCAGCGTACTAAGGATGGGCAAATGGTGGTCTTTCACGATGGGGACCTAAGGCGGCTGTGCGGCAGGGATCAAAAGCTGCTGGACATGACCTATGAGGAGCTGAAAGCCATCGCCCTGCCGGATGGCTCCTATATACCGCTTTTTACCGAGGTGCTGCAGCTGGTTAAGGGGCGCGCACCCATGATCGTGGAAGTGAAGCACTACGGCGGGGCCGCCCAAAACGCTCAGATGGCCTGGGAGATATTACAAGGGTATGAAGGACCCTTTTGTGTGGAATCCTTCCATCCGCTGGCAATGCGCTACTTTAAGAAGCACGTACCCCAGGTGGTGCGGGGCCAGCTAGCAAACGGAGCCAAGTGGAACTCCAAGGAGATCAGCGCCCTGGCGCACTTTGCCATGAAGCATCTGCTGGTCAACGCCATTAGCCGCCCTCATTTTGTGGCATATTCCTGCCCTCAGGATCATACTCTGGGCCAGTGGCTGATGAAGCGAGCCTTTAAGCCCTACCTGGCCTGCTGGACCGTGCGGCAGCCTGAGGTGCTGGAGAAAGCGCGCACAGTATACGACTGGCCTATCTTTGAGGGCTTCCGTCCGGAACCGTGATAAGGGCTTCTGTTTGGCTCCCTGGTCAAAGGATTGACAAATAGAACATGGGCGAGTATAATATTCCGGTATCTTTGTAAAGAACGGGACACGGCGAAAGCCGATGGGCCGTTTGAGGTTACTTGCACCGACCCTCGGCTTGCCGGGGAGCGGTGCAAATTCTGTTATTTAGGCCTGCTTGAAGGCCTAAAGGGCGTGAAAGCGTCCATTGAAAGGGGCTTTTTACTATGGCAGAGACCGAAAAAAAAGTAATTCTGACCCGCGAGGGCTTTGAAAAATTGGAGAAGGAGCTGGAGTATTATACCAGCGTCCGCCGGAACGAGATCGCCGAGCAGATCGCCGTAGCCCGTGGCTTTGGCGACCTGAGCGAAAATGCGGAATACGACGAAGCCAAAAACGAGCAGAGCCGTATCGAAGCGAAGATCATCGACATGGAAAATACCCTGCGCAACTGCACCGTGGTGGAGGACGACCAGGTGACCACGGACACCGTAGGCGTAGGCAATACCGTCAAGGTGAAGAACGCCAGCATGAAGGCGGAGCAGACCTTCACCATCGTTGGCGCTAACGAAACGGACCCCAAGGCCATGAAGATCAGCAGCGAAAGCCCCATCGGCGCGGCGCTGCTGGGCAAAAAGGTAGGGGAGACCGTTGCCGTGGATGTGCCCGCAGGCACCATGAAGCTCCAGGTCCTTGAGATCAGTCGGTAAAGAAGAAAACATATCCAGCAAAGAAGGCAACCATAATAAAGCGATAGATTAAGAAACAAGCATAGAGCATGCATTACAGAAGCGACAGAGATCGAAGGAGGCCCCCTGATGACCGCCGATGCGCACAACCAAGAAGCCCAAGCCCCGGAAATGACGGCCCAACAGCTCAGCGAGCAGGAAGGTATCCGCCGCCAGAAGCTGCAAAAGCTGGTAGAAGCGGGGAAGGACCCCTACACCATCACCAAGTTTGACGTGACCCACCAAAGCCAGGCGATCCTGGACGGGTTTGACGCGCTGGACGGACAGACCGTGAGCTTGGCCGGCCGCATGACCAGTAAGCGGGTGATGGGCAAGGCTTCCTTTGCGCATATTTTGGACAGCCAGGGCCCCATACAGATCTACGTAAAGCGGGACGACGTAGGCGAGGAAGTCTACGCGGCCTTCAAGGATTGCGACCTGGGCGATGTGCTGGGCGTAAAGGGTATGGTCTTTCGCACCCAGAAGGGCGAGATCAGCGTACATGCGCAGGAGATCACCCTTTTATCCAAGTGCCTGAAGGTGCTGCCCGAAAAGTACCACGGCCTGAAGGACCCGGACCTGCGGTATCGCCAGCGCTATGTGGACATGATCGTAAACCCGGAGGTTCGGGATACCTTCCGCAAGCGCAGCCAGATCATCGCCGCCGTCCGTGAGTTTTTGGACGGTCAGGGCTTCCTGGAGGTGGACACCCCGGTGCTCCACACCCTGGAGATCGGCGCGGCAGCCCGTACCTTCAAGACCCATCATAACGCCCTGGACCTGGACATGTTCCTGCGCATTGAGACCGAGCTGTACTTAAAGCGGCTCATCGTAGGCGGCTTTGACAAGGTATACGAGGTAGGCCGCCTTTTCCGCAACGAGGGCATGGACGCTACCCACAACCCCGAGTTCACCACCGTGGAGACCTACGAGGCCTACTCCGATTATAACGACGTTATGGACATGGTGGAGGAAATGTATGGCTTTGTGGCGCAGAAGGCCTGCGGCACTACCTGCGTGCCGTGGGAAGGCCATATGATTGAGCTGAAAGCCCCCTGGAAGCGCCTTACCATGGCACAGGCCGTGAAGGATGCCTGTGGCGTGGAATATGCCGATTGGAAGACCGATGAGCAGGCGCGGGATGTGCTAAAGGCCATGGACGTGCACGTGGAAAAGGATGCCAAGCGCGGAGATTGCCTGGCGGCGCTCTTTGACGAGTATGTGGAGCATACCCTTATCCAGCCCACCTTCCTCACCGACTATCCGGTGGACATTTCGCCTCTGGCCAAGCGTAAGCCGGAAAACCCCGATCTTACCGAACGGTTTGAGTTCTTCATCTGCGGGCACGAGATGGGCAATGCCTTCTCCGAGCTCAACGACCCCATCGACCAGCGCCGCCGCTTTGAGGAGCAGGTGCGGGTCCGGCAGGCTCAGGGCATCAACGCCAAGGTGGACGAGGATTACGTCAACGCCCTGGAGCATGGCATGCCCCCCACGGGCGGACTGGGCTTTGGCATTGACCGGATGGTCATGATGCTGACGGATAATACCTCCATTCGGGATGTACTGCTTTTCCCCACGATGAAACCCCGGGATTGATAAAACCATACGGCAGGCCCCCCGCGCAAGGGAAAGGGCCTGCCGTTTCTGCAAGGAGAAATACGATGAGTATCCATATGCCGATCACCAAGGATAAGATCAAGAATCATTTTCAGTATGGCTGGTGGAAGTACGTGCTGCTGGCGGTGCTGAGCATTTTTGTGTGGAACCTGCTTTTTTCCAGCACCCACTATCGCAGCCCAGAAAACCTAAAGATAGAGTTCTATGCCGACGGCTATCCGGAGGCATCCTATGGCGAAAAGCTGAATGCGCTGATGGACACCATCCATCAAGAGGTCATGCCGGATATGGAGGAGGTCACCTCCCTGATCCTGGACAATACAGAGACCTATGGCATCATGCAGCTTACGGTTTGGGCCAGCGCGGCCCAGGGCGATGTGTATTTGCTGCTAAATGACCGCTTTGGCAGTTTGGCCATGGGCGATGCCCTAATGGACCTGCAGCCCTATATCGACGAGGGACGGCTTACCGTGGACGGGATCGACCTGTCTAAGGGATATGTAAGGGACGAGGATACGGGAAGCACGACCTTGGTGGGCATCCCCGCCGATAGCCTTATGGGTCTTGATGCCTATGGCCTCGCCCGGGAGGGGACCACGCTGAGCATTCTTGCCAGCTGTGGCAACGAGGATAACGCCGTGCTGTTTATGGAATACCTGCTCACCCATATGAAGGCGGAGCCGTAAGCACCGCACCCGTAAGCACCGCATCCGTAAGCACCGCCCCCGTAAACACCGGCACGCGTAAGCACCAGCCCCTGTAAGCAGGCCCGCCCGTAAGCAGGCGCATCCGTAAGCACCGCATCCGTAAGTAGCGGCATTTGGCCGCGCAAATGTAAAAAATATGCATAAACTCCTTTCCAGCAGGGCACGCTGTGGGTGGAAACCATTGCCATAACTGGAAAGGAGTTTTGATAGCTATGATGAACATGCAGCGATGTCTGCTGTGCGGGCAGGAGCACCCCACAGGTCTTAATGTAATGGGCTGCTTTCTATGCTTTCCTTGTGAGAAAAAATTGCTGGCCCCTGCGGCGGCCCAGGCCCTGTCCCGGCGGAGGCGGCTGAACCTGCTGCGCCTGTATGGAGGGCAGTATCAACGGGCGGTCAGCCGATAGGCGGCGGGGCTGCCTAGCCGACAGGGCTCCGGCCAAGACTAAACGCACTTGCATGATGTGCGTTTTTTTGTTATGCTGTGCGGGGCTTAATGCCTTAATTTGGCACGGGGAGGGAATGCGGTGAAGCGGCCCATGCGGGACATGCTGGAGGCAGCCTCTGGCCGGATATCCCTTCATATGCCTGGGGGACAGGGCACAGCGCCCTTTGAGAGCTGGCCTCCCTATGCCCTGGATACCACCGAGCTGGCCCTTACGGACGACCTGTACCGGCCCACCGGGGCTATTATGGAGGCCCAGGCCTTGGCGGCCCGAAGCGCAGGCGCAGCCCATACCCTGATGCTCCATGGCGGCAGCACGGCGGGCATCCATACCATGCTGCTGTACGCGGCGGAGAAGGGACAGCAGGTGATCCTGCCCCGGAATGCCCATATCAGCGCGCTGAATATGTGTGCCATTGCCGAGCTGGAGCCGGTTTTTGTCGAGCCTCTTTATTCGCCCAAGGGCAGGCCCTATACGCCTGTGGAAAGCTATACCCGCGCTATGGATCAGCACCCCCGGGCCAAGGCGGTGCTGGTGGTGCGGCCTGATTATTACGGTACACTGGCAGATATGAGCGCCATCGCGGCCCAGGCTCACCGCCGGGGCATGCAGGTCCTGTGCGACGAGGCCCACGGGGCGCATTTCAACTGGTTTTCCCCTGTCCAAAGCGCCCTGGCCTGCGGAGCGGATATGGCGGTGCAATCCGCCCATAAGACCTTGCCGGCCCTCACTGGGGCCGCCTGGCTCCATGCTGGGGAGAGGGTGGATGCGTTGCGGCTCAGGCGTATGCTCAGGCTTGTGCAGACCAGCAGCCCTTCCTTTTTACTGATGCTGGCTCTGGACGATGCCCGGGCCTGGATGGACGAGCACGGGGCCGAGGCCTGCGAAGCCCTGGCCCAAAGCCTGGAAGAGTTTTATGAAAAGGCCGAGGCCCTGGGCTATAGCCGGGGCCAGGAAGGTCCGCACAGCTATGATCCCCTGCGCCTTACGCTGGAGGCGCCTCAAGGCGGGTACGCCCTGGAGGCGGCCTTAAGCCGCCAGGGTATAGACGTGGAAATGGCGGATGTGAGCTGCATCGTGGCCATTTTGTCCCTGATGGATGGGCCTGAGCGGCTGGAGAAGCTCTATGCTGCGCTTGAACGGATAGGGCCAGTGTGTGCGCAGCGCGGATCCGCAAGCCCAGGCCTTGCTGGGTCCAGCTCTGGACTGGCCAGCCCCACCCTGGAGCTTGGCCTGCCGCCAACGGGCATGCCCAAGCGGATGGTGTCCCTGCGGAAGGCCACCTTTGCCCCCTCCGTAGCCGTTTCCATGGAAAAGGCCGTAGGGCGCATCAGCGGCACTCAGGTAGGGCTGTATCCCCCTGGCGTGGCCCTGCTGACCGCTGGGGAGCGCATCACAGAGGATATCATCAGATATCTTTCTAAGCTTGACCCGGAGCGGGTCTTTGGCCTGCCGGAGGCGGGAAAGCTGCTGTGTCTATAGCACCGCATGCTGCAGTATCCTATCCTATAGCGCCCTATCCTCAGCCATTCATTATGCAATATCTTATCATCATGAACATAAAGGAGCCTTTCAAGTGAACCATTTTCCCTACGATGCTGTGATCTTTGACCTGGACGGAACGCTGTGCAATGCGGAGCCGGGTATCGTTTCTTCCGCGCTGTACGCCATGGAGACCTTGGGCCAGGAAGTGCCTAAGGATACGGACCTGCGGTCCATCATCGGGCCTCCGCTGTATGATTCCTTTGTGGATATTTTCCGCCTGTCCCCGGACATGGCCAAGGAGGCCATGGCGTTGTACCGGGACTATTTTGATAAGCACGGCATGTTCCGCTACACCCTCTATCCCCATATCCGCTCCATCCTGCAAATTTTGCAGCATGGGGGCGTATATACGGCCATCGCCACCAGCAAGCCCCTAAGGCCTACGCTGGCTATACTGGAGCATTTTGGCCTGACCCATTATTTTAACAAGATCGTGGGTGTGGAGGATGACGATCATGTGATTGATAAGCCGGAGCTGGTTAAGAAGGCCCTGCCGGAGAAATACAAGCGGGCCGCCATGGTGGGGGACCGCTGCTATGACATGGAAGGGGCTGTAGCCAACGACATTGACGGCATTGGCGCGGGCTATGGCTGCGGCACCGACGAGGAGCTGCGCCACGCAGGGGCGGAGCACATCGTGCCGGATACGGAGGCTCTTCGGGCCCTGCTGTGCCAGGGGGCGGAGATTCCCCGGGGCTTCTTCCTGACGGTGGAAGGCCCGGACGGCAGCGGCAAGACCACCCAGGTGGACCTGCTGGAAAAAAGCCTCCGGGATTATGGCTTTAGCGTGCTTCGTACCCGGGAGCCGGGCGGCTGCTCCATCAGCGAGGAGATACGCCGGGTGATCCTGGATACGGAGAACATGGAAATGTGCGCTACCTGCGAGGCCCTTTTGTACGCGGCGGCAAGAGCCCAGCACGTGCATCAGGTGATCCGCCCCGCCGTGGAGCGGGGGATGCTGGTGCTGTGCGACCGGTTTGTGGACAGCTCCATCGCCTACCAGGGCGGGGGCCGGGAGCTGGGCATCGACACTGTGCAGCAGATCAACGCCCCGGCCGTGGGGGACATGCGGCCCGATGCTACGCTGTACCTGTCCATCGACCATAAGACCGCCCTTGAGCGGCGGCTGAATGCCTCCACCCCGGACCGGCTGGAGCTGGAAGCGCTGGATTTTCACGCGCGGGTGGAAAGCGCCTACGACAAGCTGCTGCACGAGAACAAACGCCGCTACCTGGTGGTGAATGCCGACCAGGATATCAATTCCGTAGCCAGCGATGCGCTGAAAGCGGTGCTGGGGCGGCTGGAGCCGGAAATGAAGCTTTAACTTACAAATGAGCGGGAGGCCTACAGTGGAGCGAATCGTAGTGGGCATGTCCGGCGGGGTGGATTCCTCCGTGGCGGCCATGCTCCTTAAACAGCAGGGATACGACGTCATCGGCGTATTCATGAAGAACTGGGACGAGCAGGACGATAACGGCACCTGCACTGCCACAGGGGATTGGAACGACGTACAGGAGGTGTGCCAGCTTATTGGCATCCCTTACTATGCCGTGAATTTTGAAAAGGAATATCAGGAGCGGGTCTTTGCCTACTTCCTGGAGGAATATAAGAAAGGCCGTACCCCCAACCCGGATGTGCTGTGCAACCGGGAGATCAAGTTCAAGGCCTTTTTGGACTTTGCCATGCAGCTGGGGGCAGAGAAAATGGCTACGGGCCACTTCGTCCAGAAGGGCGACGCGGACGGGCATTCCTTGCTTTTGAAGGGAGCGGACCCGAACAAGGACCAGAGCTATTTCCTATATATGCTTAAGGAGAAGCAGCTGGCCAGGGCGGTCTTCCCCGTGGGAGGCATGACCAAGGCCCAGGTTCGCGCTTTGGCGGAGGAATTTGGCCTGCCTGTCAGCCAAAAGAAGGACTCTACAGGCATTTGCTTTATTGGGGAGCGAAATTTTCGACAGTTTTTGCAGGGATATTTGCCCTTGCAGGCCGGAGAGATGCAGACCCAGGAGGGCCAGGTGGTGGGCCAGCATATGGGCCTAGCCTATTACACCCTGGGCCAACGCAAGGGCCTGGGTATCGGCGGCAGCGGCGATGGCCGCAGCTGGTTCGTGATCGAAAAGGATTTAAAGCGCAATGTGCTGGTGGTGGCCCAGGGAGAGGACCATCCCGCCCTGTACAGCCGGTATGTGCGGGCCTCCCAGCTCACTTGGATCGGGGAGACCCCGCCTGCCAGGGAAGGGGAGCCCTTCCAGTGCACGGCCAAGTTTCGCTACCGGCAGCCGGACCAGCAGGTGACGGCGGTATATAACGGGGACGAACTGTACCTCCGCTCGGAGGACTGGCAGCGGGCCGTTACGCCCGGCCAAAGCGCGGTGCTCTACCAAGGGGATATATGCCTGGGCGGCGGCATTGCAGAGGAAGCAAGCCGAGAAGCCATGTTGGATTGGGTAAGTATTCTTCCATAATGAATAAATAGAACATCCATTATGCAAAAATACATAGCAAGAACAATAAAAGCCTTGAAAATGCTTGCTTCCGGCAGGGGTAATAGATATAATAAGCCAAGCATTTTTTAAGGTATACAGAATGCGAAGAAAGAAGAAAAGAGGAGGAAAAAAGGTATGAAAAAAATGGCTGCAATCGTACTCACTTTAGCTATGGCGGTGAGTCTGGTCCTGCCCGCGCTGGCGGAAGATACAATTAAGATCGGCGGTATCGGTTGCCTTACCGGGCAATACGCCATGTACGGCATTGGCGTTCGCAATGGTATCGACCTGTACGTGGAAGAGCTGAACGCTGCCGGCGGCATCGACGGCAAAATGGTTGAAGTTATTTGGGAAGACGACGAAGGCGATCCTGAAAAGGCCATCAACGCTTACAACAAACTGGTGCAGCGGGACGGCGTCGTCGCCATTCTGGGTTCCGTTTTGACCGGCGCTACCGACGCAGTGGCTGAGTGTGCCGCGGAAGACGGTATCCCCACGATTACCGCCTCCGCTACCGCATATTACATCACCGATGACCGGCCCAACATGTTCCGCACCTGCTTCCTGGATCCCTTCCAGGGCGTATCCATGGCGAACTGCGCCAAGGAGGAGTTCGGAGCCACCAAGCTGGCCGTGCTGTATGAAAACGGCAACGAGTACTCCACCGGTCTTAAGGACAAGTTCGTGGAGCAGGCGGCCGTAAACGGCCAGGAGATCGTGGCTATGGAAGCCACCGCCGCCGGCGATGTGGACTTCAAGGCCCAGCTGACCAAGCTGCAGGCTGCCGCTCCCGAAGTTGTGTTCCTGCCCTACTACGGCCCCGAGGCCGCTCTGATCCTCACCCAAGCCAAGGAGCTGGGCTTTGAGACCAAGTTCGTTGGCGCGGATGGTATCTCCAGCATCGCAGCCTCCATCTCCGACAAGAGCCTGCTGACCAACATGTGGTATTCCGATCACTTCTCCAATGACGCTGATAGCGACATGGTAAAGAAGTTCCTGGCGGGCTACCAGGCCAAGTACGGCGAAATGCCCAGCATCTCCTTCTCCGCCACCAGCTATGACGCTGCGCTGGTGCTCTGCGAGGCCATCAAGGCCGCTGGCAGCACCGATGCGGATGCCGTTATCGCCGCCATCAAGGCCACCCACACGGAAGGCGTTTCCGGCGTGATCACCTTTGACGACCATAACGATCCCATCAAGAGCGCCTTCATCCTCAACTTTGACGCGGAAGGCAACCAGGTATTCGTAAAGCAGCAGAATCCGTAAGGACTGCTTGTCTGAAAGAGGGGAGCGTCCCCGAGAGGGCCCCCCCTCTTTCAGCCCTTTCTTTAAAGGCATTTTTATATGCCTTTAAAGAAAGGGCTGAACTCGTTTTTGGACTTTGCTTTTACTACCAAAGACCTGTTCGCTTCCATATCAAAAGAAGAGGTGAGAAGGATGCTGTTTCTGAACCAAGTTGTCAATGGCCTGGGGGTAGGCGCTATTTACGCGCTGATAGCTCTAGGATATACCATGGTATACGGCATTGTGAAGCTGATCAACTTTGCCCATGGCGATATCCTGATGGTCGGTTCCTATACGGCGGTACTTTTAATGGTGGGAGCGGGCGTGCCCTATCCCATTGCGCTGATAGCCTCGATGCTGGTCTGCGCCGTTTTTGGCGTGGTCATCGAGCGCATCGCTTACAAGCCCCTTCGGGGCGCGCCCCGTATCTGCTCGCTGATCACGGCTATCGGTGTCAGCTACCTTTTGCAAAACAGCGCCCAGCTGATCTTCTCCGCCAACCCCCGGCCCTTCCCCACGGTCTTCCAGGTGAAGCCCATTCAGGTAGGCGGCATTAGCATCAGCTTTGTTACCATCCTCACCGTTGGGGTCTCCATCGTGCTGATGATCCTTTTGACCCTTTTCGTGCAAAAAAGCCGCATGGGCAAGGCCATGCGCGCCGTCAGCGAGGATACTGGCGCGGCCCAGCTGATGGGCATTAATGTGAACACCACCATTTCCGTTACCTTCGCCATCGGCTGTGCCCTGGCGGGTATCGGCGCGTTCCTGTACTGCATCGCCTATCCCTCGGTCATGCCCACTATGGGCTCCATGCCGGGGCTTAAAGCCTTCATCGCGGCGGTGCTGGGCGGCATTGGCATTCTGCCTGGGGCCATGCTGGGCGGGTTCATCATGGGCGTGGCGGAGAGCCTTACCAAGGGCTTTGTGTCCACCCAGCTTTCCGATGCCGTGGTGTACGGCATCCTGATCGTAGTGCTCCTGGTAAAGCCTGCGGGTATGCTTGGCAAAGCCACCCGCGAGAAAGTGTGAGGCGAGAGTGATGGAGAACAAGATCAAGTCCTATGTGCTCAATTTATCTGCGGTATTGCTCATTTTTATCGTCATGTCCACCCTCATCACTGGGGGCGTTATCAACAAGTATTATGTAGGCATTCTTATCATGGTGGGCATTAACATCATCATGACTGTCAGCCTGAACCTGACCACCGGCTTCCTGGGCGAGCTGGCCCTGGGCCACGCGGGCTTTATGAGCATCGGCGCGTTTACCGCCGGTATCATCACCAAGGCCCTGGCTAATGATTTTGGCTGGAACCCCGCTGCGGCACTGCCTATTTCCCTGCTGGCGGGCGGCCTTCTGGCGGCGGTGATGGGCCTTCTCATCGGTATTCCCGTGCTGCGGCTCAAGGGCGACTATCTGGCCATCATCACCCTGGGCTTTGGCGAGATCATCCGCGTTATTATCCAGAACATGGAGATCACCGGTGGAGCCTCCGGCGTTTTGAAGATCCCTAAGGTGAACAATTTTTCTATCACCTATTTCATCATGGTGGCTGTTGTGGTGATCATGTTTACCCTGGGCCGCTCTCGTCATGGCCGGGCCATTATCTCCATTCGGGAGAATGCCGTAGCTGCCGAGGCCACAGGCATTCCCACTACGTATTACAAAATTTTCGCCTTTACCTTTGCCGCATTCTTCGCGGGCATTGCAGGCGGCCTGTACGCCCACCAGCTGGGCATGGCTAAGGCCACCACCTTCGACTTCAACAAATCCATCGAATACCTGGTCATGGTGGTGCTGGGCGGCATGGGCTCCTTTACGGGCAGTATTATCTCCGCCGCCGTGCTGACCCTCCTGCCGGAGCTGCTCCGAGGCTTTGCGGATTACCGCCTGCTCCTGTACAGCATACTCCTGATCGTGATGATGCTGTTCCGCCCTGCGGGCCTTTTGGGAACGGCCGAGTTCTCCCTGGTGGCTTGCTGGGACTGGGTCATAAGGAAGCTGCACATCAAAAAGCGGGATAAATCCCCCAAGCTGCCAGATAGCCCCCGCTACGACGTGGGCGAGGATGCTCCCGTCCTTAAGACCGAAAACCTGGGCATCCGCTTCGGCGGTCTTCAGGCGGCGGAGAACGTGAACATCGCCCTGAACGATAACGAGATCGTGGGCCTCATCGGCCCCAACGGCGCGGGCAAGACCACCGTCTTTAACATGCTCACCGGCGTATATGTCCCCACCGATGGCGATATCCAGCTGCTGGGTCATTCCATCAAGGGCAAAAAGACCAACGAGATCGTGGAAGCGGGCATTGCCCGTACCTTCCAGAACATCCGCCTGTTCAAGTCCATGACGGTGCTTGAAAACATCAAGGTGGCCTTCCACAGCCGCATGCATTATTCCGCCGCCAGCGGCATCTTCCGTATGCCGGGCTACTCCCGGGAGGAGGAGGGCATCGACATCCGTGCCAGGGAGCTGCTTAGGGTGTTCCACATGGAGGACACGGCGGATATCCGGGCGGATGGCCTGCCCTATGGCCAGCAGCGCAAGCTGGAGATATGCCGGGCCTTGGCCACCAACCCCAAGGTGCTGCTGCTGGATGAGCCTGCCGCGGGTATGAACCCCATCGAGACCAAGGAGCTGATGGAGACCATCGGGCTGCTGCGGGATCGGTTCTCCGTGGCGGTGCTACTGATCGAGCACGATATGAAGCTGGTCATGGGCATTTGCGAGCGCATCTACGTGCTCAACTACGGCAGCATCATCGCCCAGGGAACCCCCAGCGAAATTGCCAACAACCCGGAGGTCATCGCGGCCTACCTGGGCAAGAGCGAGGAGGCTAGCGAAGATGCTTGAAGTAAAAGACCTTAACGTTTTCTATGGTGCCATACACGCCCTGCACGACATTTCCTTTTCCGTGTCTAAGGGCGAGATCGTGACCCTGATCGGGGCCAATGGCGCAGGCAAGACCACTATCCTCCATGCCATTTCTCGCCTGATCCCCTTGAAAAGTGGCGAGATCAGCTTTGACGGCCACAACATCACCCATATGGATGCCTTTAAGCTGGTGCCCATGGGCCTGGCCCAGGTACCGGAGGGCCGCCGGGTTTTTGCCCAGATGACCGTGCTGGAAAACCTGGAGATGGGCGCCTTCACCCGCAACAACAGGGGCGAGATGGACGCAGACCTGGATATGGTTTTCGGCCACTTTCCCCGGCTTAAGGAGCGCATCAAGCAGACCGCAGGCACTTTGTCCGGCGGCGAGCAGCAGATGCTGGCCACCGCCCGGGCCCTGATGAGCCATCCCACCTTGCTGATGATGGACGAGCCCTCCATGGGCCTGTCTCCCATCCTGGTAGAGGAAATTTTTAGCATCATCGACGAGATCAACAAGGAAGGCACCACCATCCTTTTGGTGGAGCAGAACGCCCACATGGCCCTTAAAATAGCCAATCGCGCTTATGTGCTGGAGACCGGCCATATCGTCATGGAGGGCGACGCCAAGACGCTGCTGAAGGACGAGAAGGTAAAGGCGGCGTATCTGGGAACATGATTCAGGGGCTGCGCCCCTAAAGACCCTGCCTGGGGGCATGGCCCCCAGACCCCATCAAAGCAGGCAGACATGCGTCTTGCCTGTTTTTGTTTTTGAAAGGGGTTGCCGTTTTCCTCTTGGACTTGCTTTATAAAATATACGGGTTATAATATATGCATCAATGGGAGATGAAGATTTATATATTGTGAATAAGACGGAGGAATCATTTTGGAGTTAAAGACGAAGAAAGCCATTGATTTATTAGGAGAATGTGATTCTGTTCAATTAGCTTCCATAAGCTTAAAGGGTTATCCTCGCATATGCGAAATGGAAGTAGCAAAGTTTATTGGACTTTCTGAAATGTATTTTACAACGCTGGTAGATTCAGCAAAGATAAAACACTTTCAAAGCAACTGCAAGGCAGGTGTTTCGTACTGTGTGGACTATGATAGTGTGTCGCTTGTGGGTGAAGTGGAAGTTATTCACGATATGGATATGAAAAAGGCTTTGTGGACAAATGGCCATGAGCGGCGGTTTGTCGAAAATGAGGATGGAACCCCTAAATATTGTATTTTGAAATTCAGGACAGTTGAGGCGACTTTATTTATTGACGGAGAAAAAGAAACTCTTACTATTTAGCAACTGCAGCGTATCCGCATGACATACGGTCGCCCTGTTTGCATGCAACCAAACAAAACGGAGGAGACAAAAAAATGATCATCCCCTATTTAGTATTTGAAGGAAACTGCGAAGAAGCCATTGCACTATACTGCGAGGCATTGAACGGCAAGCTCGAATATGCGTCGAGATTCACGGCTGAAACCGGCAGCCCCGCACTGGTCGGGAAAATCATGCACATGCAAATATCCTTTGGCGACAGTGCGCTTTGCGGTGCAGATCAAGAAGAAGCGGTATCCCACGGTGAAGCTATGAAACTGCTCATTCATCTAGGCACGGCTGCGGAGGCGAACAAAGTGATGGATGCCCTTGCTGTTGGTGGACATGTACTCCAACGTCTGGCCCCAAACCCGCCACCCGACGAAGGGGGTTCCTGCGCGCAGGTATGCGATAAATTTGGGTACACCTGGATACTCACCGCGCCCAGCGAAAAATAAAGAAGGTATAGGCTGCGTCTTGCCGTTTTGGTGTTCCAGGGCCTTTATGATGGCTCGCACAAACGCGAGATATCGTGTAGGCGGTCCAAGCTGTGGCTTTTGCCACGGCTTTTTTTGCCATCCAGTTTGGGACGGGACGAACTCTCCCCGCATATGCTATCCTCAGGGAGGGATGCAAGATGCCAAGAGATGTATATGCCGTCAGCCATACCCTGTATGGAGACCGTACCTATGCCGGGACCGTGGTCTTTACATACCGGGTGGAGTACCCCCAGTTCGTGACGTTTACCTCCATGCCGTCCATTACCCGTATCAACACCTATTACAAGGAAAATGCCCTGGCGCTGGTCCGCTTCGCCCAGGAGACCTACTATCCGGAGGCGGTGGAGGACTATAAAAACCGCCAGGACGAAAACTACCCCTTTACCCCTTATGAGTTGCAAAGACCCTTCACCATTACCTATGGGCATAATTGCTTTGTAAGCCTGTACCTGGATGAATATGTTTATACGGGCGGGGCCCACGGTATGACCACCCGCACCTCCGATACTTGGGATGCCCGGTCAGGCCGCCGCATAGCCCTGGCGGACCTGTTCCCCCAAGGCTATGATTACGAGGAGGTCCTCATTCAGCTCATAAACGAAGAGATCGCCCTGCGGGTAGCGCAGGACGAAGGCACGTATTTTGATAATTATCCGGAGCTGACAAAGGAATATTTTGATCCCCAAAGCTTTTACCTAACACCTGATGCCCTGACGATCTACTACCAGCAAATAGAGATCGCCCCTTATTCCACGGGCATCCCAACATTTGCCTTCCCTTATGCCCTGGTAGGAGCCACCTTGCCGGGCTGTTAAGAAGGATCCTTAAGGGCGATAGCCCTTAACGCGCCAGAGGCCCTCCCCCTTACTTAGCCACCACAGGTATCCAAATTTCAAAGCAATAGTCCTCGCTGTCCATATCCCCGTGGATGTACAGCTCCACGTTGTAGCCGGGGCCAAAGGTATAGTCCTTGCTAGCGGGGAACCACTCCTCCCAGATGCGGCGGTTGAGACGCTGCAGGGCATCCGGCAGGGCGCCCTGGCCCTCGAATACCGCCCAGGTAAGGGTGGGAATGGTGAGCTTTGTGAAGCCCTGAGGGACGGCTGCGTCCGGGGCGCAGCGGTCGGCGATGAGGTAGGTAAAGGAAGGGCCGCTTTTGTTCTCGTCAACGCATATGCCCATTTCGCCCATAACGGTCTTGCCGTGGCCCTGGGCGAAGAACTCGTCCCAGAAGGGCGGGATGTCCGCAAAGGCGGTCTCGTGCTGAAAGGTGCGTTCCACACCCAGAACGGTGAAGGCTTCCTTGGTCTCGATGCGATAATTCATTTCAACCTCTCCTTGTATAATGATGCGGAAGCGAATGGGGGGATAGGATTTCAGCTTTACGGCCTGCCTGCGGGCAAAGGACGGGGGGATGCCGTGGACCTGCTGGAAGGCCCGGTTGAAGGCCGTGGGGGAATCGTAGCCGTATTTCAGCGCCGTATCCAGCACCTTAGCACCCCGGCCCAGCTCCAGGGCGGCCTGGGTCATCCGGCGGCGGCGCACGTACTCCCCCAGAGGCACCTTTGCCAGGCAGGTGAAGATACGCTGAAACTGAAAGACGGAGCAGCAGGCGATATTCGCCAGGGCGGCAGGGTCCACCTCATCGGTAAGGTGCTCCTCCACGTAGTCCAGGCACGCATTCAGCTGATCTATCCAATCCATGGTTCTACCTCCTGGGATTATCCTACCGCATAGGCAGGGCGCTGTCCTCGCCGTTTGTGCGCGATGGGGAGAGAAAAGCGCTTGCGCCATGCGGCGCACTAGGCGCGATGCTGGAAAGAAACAAAAACAAAAACCGCCAGGAAAGACCCGGCGGCATAAGGGTTATATGTCAGAGGTGTTGCAGCTTACCACGCCCCGCTCCGCGTCCAGGGTGATGACTGCGCCGGACTTTAGGATCTTGGTGGCGCTTTCCGCACCGATGAGCACCGGGATATCCAGGCTCATGCCCGCGATAGCGCCATGGCCGTTAGGGTCGGGGTCCTCCAGGATCAGGCCCTTGGCCTTGCGTATCTGGGGGAGAATGGCATTGCTGGTTTGATGCATTACCAGGATCGTATCATCGGAGAAGGTGCGTTTTACTTCTTCTATATCTTTGCATACGCAAAGGCTGCCACAGCAGGCCTTCTGGGTAACGCCCATGCCGGTGACCAAAATATGGCCTACCACGTGGACCTTCATCAGGTTGGTGGTGCCGCTGACCCCCAGGGGCACACCGGCAGTCATCACCACCAGCTCACCATCCTTAATAAGGCCGGCATCTTCTCCTGCCTGCACAGCGCGTTCAAACAGCTCGTCCGTATCATGAGCCTCCTCAATAAGCAGGGGACGCACGCCCCAGCTAAGGTTCAGCTGCCGTTGGACGCTGGGGGAGGTGGTACAGCAAATGATGGGGCAGTTAGGCCGATACTTGGATATCATCCGGGCGGTTTGACCGCCCTTGGTAACGGTGAGGATGGCGGAAGCGCCCAGGTCGTGGGCGGAGGTGCAGGTGGCGTGGGAGATAGCGTTGGTCACGTCCGGGTTAGCGTCGGTCTCCCGCTCCTTAAAGCGCTTCACATAGTTGATATCCGCCTCGGCGCACTGGGCGATGCGGGCCATGGTCTGCACAGCCTCCACCGGGTACAGGCCTGCGGCGGTCTCGCCGGAGAGCATGATAGCGCTGGTGCCGTCATATATGGCATTGGCCACGTCGGTGGCCTCGGCCCGGGTGGGACGGGGGTTTTTCATCATGCTGTCCAGCATCTGGGTGGCGGTGATCACCTGCTTGCCGGAGGAATAGGCCTTGTGGATGAGCATTTTCTGGATCACGGGGACCTCCTCCAGGGGGATCTCCACGCCAAGGTCGCCCCGGGCCACCATAATGCCGTCGGACACCCGCAGGATCTCGTCGATATTGTCCACGCCCTGCATGTTCTCGATCTTGGAAATAATGTTGATGGAGGTGCAGCCCTCCTCGCTGAATATCTGGCGGATGGCCAGGATATCCATGGCGGAGCGGGTGAAGGAGGCAGCGATGAAGTCCACGCCGTTTTGAATGCCAAAGCGGATGTCCGCATCGTCCTTTTCGCTGATAAAGGGCATGGAAAGGTGAGCGTCTGGGACGTTAACGCCCTTCCGGTCGGAGATCACGCCGTCGTTGCCCACCGTGCAGACGATCTCTGTGGGGGTCAGGCTCTTGACGGTCAGCGAAACTAGGCCATCGTCGATGAGGATCGGGGAGCCCTCGCTCACGTCCTTGGGCAGGTCCGCATAGGTGATGGATACCCGGTTTTGGTCGCCCACCACATCCTGGGTGCACAGGGTGAAGGTCTGCCCCTTTTGCAGGGTCACCTTGCCCGTTTTAAAGGTTTTGATGCGGATCTCTGGGCCTCGGGTATCCAGCATAATGGCAATGGGCATACCCAGCTCCTCCCGCAGGCGGCGCACCCGCTGGATGGTCTCCAGGTGGGTCTCGTGGGTGCCGTGGGAGAAGTTGAGCCGGGCCACGCTCATGCCGGAAAGCATCAGCTGGCGAAGCACTGCGTCGTCAGAAGTGGAAGGCCCCAGGGTGCATACGATCTTGGTTTTACGAAGCACGTTTGTCATATTCGCCACACCTCTTTACTTAATTCCCCGTGTTTTTATTCAGCCAATGGGACAGGATGCTGGGCGCTGCAAAAAGCATTACGCAGGCCACCGCCATGATCGCATAATCCCGAAGGGCTGAGGGAGCACCCCAGGCCAGACGGCCATCCAAGGAGAACTCCAGCAGTATGCAGACGATAATGGCAACCGCGGCACAAACCCAGCAAAGCACAAAGCGCAGGTCTGCCTTTCCGCTTTTTTGCAGGTAACGGCGGCCAAAGTACACGAGGGCCATAATGGGCAAAAGCCCCGCCAGCACCTGACCTACCCGCAGGAAGGTGATTAGCATATGGCCATCATCCCGCAGGCTTTCCAAAAGCACCTGGGAAGCGCCGTAAAGGCTGAAAAAGAGCATGGATTCATCCCCTGGATGGGTGTCCTCCTGGCGGGCCCCGGTAAAGCGGCGGGAGAGCATATACAGGAAGATGCAAAACGCAGCTATGGCCTCCAGCAGATATACCTTGAGCCGGTACTCCGTGCTGATGCCGATGGTCTCCGTCTGAAACAGGAAGGAAAGGGCCGTGCCAACGCTGCCGGGGGCTATCACCTTGCCTACGCCTAGGTCCGTATAGCCCTCGCCCAGGCGGCATATGGCGATCCATAGCCCTAAAAAGAGGGTGAGGGTGTCGGCGAAACGTCCGAAGCTGAGCTTAAACATGCGGGCGGTGATATAGGCCGCCAGCACCATGCCCCCCAACACCCCAGGCATGGATAGCCCGCCGTCAAAGAAGCGGAGCATAAGCCAGGGGCTTTCGTAGGTCTCCAGAAATAGAGACAGGTTGAAGGCGCAAAACAGCAGCCGACCGCCTACCAGGCCCAGGGGGATAGCCAGCACGCCAAAGAGCTGAACAGTACCCTGGGGCAAGCCTCGCTTTAAGCCGTACAGGCTCATCAGCCCTATCAGGGACAGGGTCCCCACCGCAATGATCAGGCCGTAGCGGTACAATGTTACGTTAGCAAGCGCAAAGGCATTTTCCATAATGGCTCCCCTCTGTTATTCCTGGGTGGCAGTGGCAAAATAGATGATATCGGATATACCACGCTCATCCTGGGGCTTGTCGTTGAATACCTCGTTGTGGAAGACCAGCGTGGCGCTGTTGCCGCCGTCCAGGTTATAGGCCTGCTGGCAGCCCAGCTCGCTCATGATCTGGGCAAGCTGCGCCATGGTGACCCCTACGGAGCCGTCCGTGCGGCCGTTTACGGCCACCATCACGTATGTCAGCGGAGCGATCTGGCCGATGGCCGCCCGGGGGTTCTTGCCCGTGGGGTCAAACTGATAATTCTGGGGGATCTCCAGAATAACTCCGTCCTTCACCAACGCGGGGCCAAAGAAAAATCCATTGACGATCTCATGCTCCGCCTTCAGGGCCTTCAGGCCTGCGGCTTGCTCGTCGTGGCCTTTGAGCAGCAGGTGAAAATCGCCCAGCTCGTCGATGAGCAGGAGGTCCATGTTTTTGCTGGTTTTTTCCCGGTATACCTCGCCCTGGCGGATGATATAGCCCGCCTTGGTCTTGGGGTAATAGTCGCCGTTGATAGCCACCACAGCGTTAAAATTCTTGGCAATGCCGCTGGTGTGATTGGTGCGGTTGGAATCTATCTTGCTGCCAGCATAGGCCGTGCGCAGCTGAGAGGGGGTGGCGATCTTCACATAGGCGATGAAAACATCGCTGTCAAACATGCGCCGCTTTTCCATCTCCACGATGAGGGTATCATCCCGGTAGCCCGATTCGGTAAAATTGGCCTCGATGGGGGTGCGGCCGGGGGTGTTATCCACAGGCAGCGCCGAAATATCATTGACGGGGAGGATATCGCTGAGGGCGGCGGAGGCTAAAATGCCTGCGGGCCTGGGCAGGGAGGAGCCCATAAAAAAGTCCTCGTCAAAGTCTTCATTGAAGTCCTCGTTGAAATCTTCGTCCTCGTCGCTGACGGCTTCCAGGTAAGCCCGGTTGGCCTGGGCAGTGATGGCGCCGGAGGGGACCCCAAAGGACAGGGACAAGATCATGACAAGCAGTACTGCCGACAAGAGGTATTGGACTCCTTTGGAAATTCGCATCAGGTCATCCTTCTTCCTTATACAAATCGCGATATGCGGGAATCGCAAAAACCCGCATAATAATTATACAGGATGTTGGGTGGAACAGCAAGTACAACCCATGTAAAATAATTAAAACGCGTTCCAAACATACGTTCTTTTTTACATTGACAAACCCTTCAAAACCCCGTATGATACAAGTTGCCTATATAAGGCGGAGGAATGAGAATGATCATACTAGGCATAGACCCGGGCCTGGCCACGCTGGGCTGGGGGGTCATTGAGGCGGCGGGCGGGCGACAGCGGCTGGTGGATGTGGGCTGCATCCTCACCACGCCCAAGGAGACACTGCCCCAGCGGCTTAAAAGGATCCAGCAGGATATGCGAGCGCTGCTTAATGCCTATAAGCCCGATGAGATCGCCTTTGAGGAGCTGTTCTTTGCTAAAAATGTGACCACGGCCTTTACCGTAGGCGCGGCTCGCGGGGTCAGCATCGCGGTGTGCGCCGAGCACACGGACAAGCTGTACGAGTACACCCCCATGCAGGTAAAGCAGGCGGTGACGGGCTTTGGCGGTGCGGATAAAAAGCAGGTGCAGCAAATGGTCAAGATGCTTTTAAATATGGATGCCATCGTAAAGCCGGATGACGCGGCGGACGCTTTGGCCATCGCGCTGACCCACGGGGCCACCGGGGCGGCGAAAGCTCAGTTTGTAATGAAATAGCTTGTTTTATAACGCATAGCTTGTAATGAAGTAGGAGGAGCCTATGATCGCGCTTATACAAGGAACTGTGGTGGAAAAAAGCGAAGGGGAAGTGGTCTTGCAGACGGCCGGAGGCGTAGGCTACCGGCTGATGTGCTCCATGACCACGCTTTCGGGCGTCCCCGCCGCAGGGACCCTCTGCACGCTGCACACTCATCTTTCCGTCCGGGAGGATGCCATGGAGCTGTTCGGCTTTGAAAAGCGTGAGGAGCGGGATATGTTCCGCATGCTTATCTCCGTTTCCGGCATCGGGCCTAAGAGCGCGCTGTTCGTGCTAGGCTCCATGCCCCTGTCGGACCTGCGCTTAGCCATTTTGACCGGGGACCTGGCGGCCCTTTCCAGGGCGCCGGGCATCGGCAAAAAGACCGCCCAGCGCATCACCCTGGAGCTGAAGGACAAGGTGACAAAGGAAGCGCTTGAAAGCGGCGTCAGCATGGATGATATCGCCATGACGGATGTAGAAAGCCCCGCCCAGGATGCCCTGGGGGAGGCCATGCAGGCCCTGAAAGCCCTGGGCTATTCCCCTCAGGAGGCCGCCGCTGCCCTCAAGGGCGTGAAGGGCCAGGGGGAGACCGCAGACGAAATGATCCGCTTGGCCCTCAGGCATATGGCCCAGCAGGGCTGATGAGCCAGCGAACGATGTGCATATAAAAAGGAGTTTGACCCATGGATGACCGTTTGATCACAACCGGCTTTCGGGAGGGTGAGGACGAACAGGAAACGAGCCTGCGCCCTAAGACCCTGCGGGATTATGTGGGCCAGGAGCCCATTAAGGAAAGCCTGCGCATTTCCATAGAGGCGGCCCTAAAGCGCCGGGAGCCCCTGGACCATCTGCTGCTGTACGGCCCTCCGGGCCTGGGCAAGACCACCCTGGCGGGCATCATTGCGGCGGAAATGGGCCAGAACATCCGCATCACCAGCGGCCCTGCCATCGACAGGCCGGGGGACCTGGCCAGCATCCTCACCA
The DNA here is from genome assembly GCA_031548115.1 of Eubacteriales bacterium. Classification (GTDB taxonomy): domain Bacteria; phylum Bacillota; class Clostridia; order Christensenellales; family Aristaeellaceae; genus Limiplasma. The sequence continues at coordinate 76,746 of JAVBRJ010000018.1, forward strand.
ACCTGGCAGATGGAGATGTGCTGTTCATTGACGAAATTCACCGTCTGAGCAGGCAGGTGGAGGAGGTCCTTTACCCGGCCATGGAGGACTATGCCCTGGATATCATGATCGGCAAGGGTCCCACCGCGCGGAGCATCCGGCTGGACCTGCCACGGTTCACCTTGGTAGGGGCCACCACCCGGGCCGGGCTTTTAAGCGCGCCCCTGCGGGACCGCTTCGGCATTCTTTTTCGTTTGGAAATGTACAAAAATGAGGAGCTGGCCGCCATCGTTCAGCGCAGCGCGGGCATTTTGAGCGTGGCTGCCGCGCCGGAGGGCATTTTGGAGATCGCCAGCCGCAGCCGGGGCACCCCCCGTATTGCCAATCGGATGCTGCGCCGGGTCCGGGATTATGCCCAGATCCGGGCGGACGGGGTCATCACCCGGGAGGTGGCGCGGCAGGGGCTGGACATGCTGGATGTGGACCCCCTGGGCCTGGACCGGCTGGACAGGACCATGCTGACCACCATGATGGATAAGTTTGGGGGCGGGCCAGTGGGCCTGGATACCCTCAGCGCCATGACCGGAGAGGATGCCTCCACCATCGAGGACGTATACGAGCCGTTTTTAATGCAGCTGGGCTTTATGATGCGGACCCCCAGGGGCCGGGTGGTCACCCCCGCCGCCTACGAGCACATGGGCCGCAAGCCCCTGACGCAGAGTGGGGATGCCTCGGAGAATGGCCCTGAACAGATCAAGTTTTAAAGGAACACAAGTGGACTTATGAAAACAAGCGATTTTTATTACGACCTGCCGGAGGCGCTTATTGCCCAGACCCCCATGGAGCCCAGGGACCACAGCCGCATGCTGGTTTATGACCGGGCTACGGGGACGATCACGCACAAGCATTTTTACGACCTGCCCCAGTACCTTCGGGCCGGGGATGTGATGGTGATCAACCAGACCAAGGTGATCCCCGCCCGGCTGCTGGGGGAAAAGGAAGAAACGGGCGTGCCCGTGGAGATCCTGCTCCTGAAACGAAAGGAAAAGGACGTATGGGAGGCCCTAGTGCGCCCAGGCCGCAGGCTGATACCGGGGACCTTCTGCACCTTTGGGGACGGCCTCCTGCGGGCGGAGATACTGTCCACCACAAAGGACGGCGGGCGCATGGTGCGCTTCCATTACCAGGGGGTCTTTGAGGAGCTGCTGGACACCCTGGGCCAGATGCCCCTGCCCCCCTACATTCATGAGAAATTGCAGGACAAGACCCGCTACCAGACCGGGTACGCCAAGGAGGAGGGCAGCGCCGCCGCTCCCACCGCAGGGCTGCACTTCACCCCGGAGATCCTGGAGAAGATATGCCAGATGGGCGTTACTATCGTGCCAGTGCTGCTGCATGTGGGCCTGGGCACCTTCCGCCCGGTAAAGGCGGAGGACGTGGCGGAGCACCACATGCACGTGGAGCACTACGAGGTGACGGAGGAAGCCGCTGCCGCCATCAACAAGGCGCGGGCGGCAGGAGGTCGCTGCCTGTGCATAGGCACCACCAGCGTCCGTACGCTGGAGACCGTCACCGGAGAGGAGGGCCTGGTTCGGGCGGAAAGCGGGGACACGGGCATTTTTCTGACCCCCGGCAGCCCCTTCCATGCCACCGATGTGCTGCTGACCAACTTCCACCTGCCGGAGAGCACGCTTTTAATGCTGGTCTCCGCCCTGATGGGCCGGGAGGAAGCGCTTCGTGCCTACGAAGAGGCGGTACGCGAAAAGTACCGATTTTTTTCTTTCGGAGATTGCATGCTTATACTATAAGGCATGCATATCACAAGGCGTTCAGAGAATAAGCCCCTCATGGTGACAAGCCATTGAAAAAAGCCATTGAAAAAAGCGGACGGCCCTTGTGAGGCAGTCCGCTTTTGGTTTGAAGAATCGTTTGTTGGGCGCTGGTCCACTTTTCTACTTAGCTTCCTTGGCCTTCTGGCCGATCTTGTTTTCCGTGCCGTCCTTAAGCCGCTGTATGTTGGCCCGGTGGCGGAACACACACAGGATGAACAGTACCAACGTCCATGCGCAGGTGAACCACTGGCCCCAGAAGGCGATAGACATGAGGACCATGTAGCAAAGAAGCATCGTCATGCTGCCCAGGCTGATGTACCTGGTCAGGGCGATGACCGCTACGCAGATGAGGATGGAAATAATGCCCCATAGGGGGTTTACGAAGAAGATAACCGCGCTGGAGCAGGCCACGCCCTTGCCGCCCTTGAAGCCGTAGAACACCGGCCAGTTATGCCCGATAATGACGAACAGCCCCGCCAGCATCATGCCAAAGCCGGGGATGCCGAAGGTGGCCTCCGGCAGGAGCCACGTACCCATCAGGCAGGCCAGGATGGCCTTTAAAAAATCACCCAGGAAGGTGAAAAGCCCCTTGCGCAGGCCCATGACCCGCAAAACGTTACTGGCGCCGGTGTTTTTGCTGCCCATTTCTCGAAGGTTCACGCCGGATTTGCCCGCGATGATGAGCCCCGTGGAAATGCAGCCCAGCAGGTAGGCGATGACGGCAACAGCAATGGACAAAAGAATTTTTACCATGATATAACTCCTTTGGCGGCTCTGCCGCAAAAATTCACGTATGGCATAAACAAAATTATTATAGCATAGCAGGAGCCTAATGGGAAATAAAAACTGGAGATGTTACAATAAAAAAGCGGAAGGTGCTGCTTATCTGGCACCCTCCGCTTATGTATCTTATCTTTTTTTCGTATGTGCGCTATTGTTTTACCGAAGCTCGATGATCTTGGCCCAGGTCTTGGAGCCGACCACGCCATCCACCTTCAGGTTGTAGGCCTCTTGGAACTCTTTAACGGCGGCCTTGGTGGCCTTGTCAAAGCGCCCGCTGATGGTGAGCTTGGTTCCCAGGATCTTGTTCAGGCTCCGCTGTAGGGTCTTTACAGAAGCGGAGGTGGAGCCCAGGCGCAGCTTGGGGAAGGAGGAGGAGCCATTGCCACCGGAGATGCGGCTCTTGGACAGATAGCTGCTCCGCACGTAAGCGGTTTTGCCGTTGTAGGAGATCTTTGCCCAGCCGTCGTTGGTGGCCTTTACATCCACGGTGTCGTTTTTAAACAGATGGCCGATCACGTTGGAATCATAGCTGGCCTTATCCCGCACGTTCAGGTCGGACCGCAGGCCTACGTTCACATAATAGGTGGTGGCCAAAGCGGCGCTGGTGGACAGCAGCAGGGACAGCGCGAGCAGAAAACCGAGCATTTTTTTCACGATCATTCTTCCTCCTTTTATAGGGTAGACAATAATTAATGATAGTTTTGAGGACTTTTTGGTTGTTATCATTATACCATGAAGAGCTGGAAAAAATATAGAAACGATATAATGCTAAGATAGTATTTCATATTTATTGCAAAATGTCAAGTATTTTGCGACGAAATTGTTTTGGGAGTTATTTTGAAAATTGTTTTGTAATGCGGAATTGTTTCGGGGATTGTTTTGAAAATTGTTTTGGAATGCGAAATTGTTTTAGAGTTTTCGATAAATTCGATAAATGAGTAACAAAAACGCCCTGCTTCGTCAAATGAAGCAGAGCATTTTAGACCTGTGGGGTCGTTTCGATATCAAAAGCGAAATTCCCTTAGGCTTCCACGGTGGACTTGGTGGGCAAGGCACGTTGCACATTGCCGCTGCGCAGGCAACGGGTGCAAACGTTCAACCGCTTCGCCTGGCCGTTGGCCAACACAACACGCACGCGCTGCACATTCGGCGCCCAAGTACGGTTGGACTTACGGTTAGAGTGGCTAACGTTATGACCGCTCATCGTACCTTTTTCACACACTTCACAAAAATGACCCATTTACTACACCTCCTAACGGGAGTTTGCGTTCTTACAGCCTGTCTATTCTATCACCAAGCGCGAAATTTGGCAAGCCTCTTCCCAAATATTTTTCGCGGCTATTTGGTGGCTATTTGTCATCCATTTTCAAAACCGCCAGGAAGGCCTCGCTGGGCACCTCTACGCTGCCGAATTGGCGCATGCGCTTCTTGCCTTCCTTCTGCTTTTCCAGCAGCTTCTTTTTCCGGGTAATATCGCCGCCGTAGCACTTGGCCAGAACGTCCTTGCGCATGGCCTTGACGGTCTCCCGGGCGATGACCTTGCCGCCGATGGCAGCCTGGATGGGGATCTCAAACATCTGCCGGGGGATAACGTCCTTGAGCTTTTCGGCAATGCTCCGGCCCCGGGCGTAGGCCTTGTCCCGGTGGACGATGATGGAGAACGCATCGCAGATTTCCCCGTTGAGGAGGATGTCCAGCTTCACCAGATCGCTTTCCCGGTAGCCCTTCACCTCGTAGTCGAAGCTGGCATAGCCGCGACTGCGGCTCTTGATCTGGTCGAAGAACTCGAAGATGATCTCATTAAGGGGAATTTCGTAGAGCAGCTTTACCCGGCCGCCCTCGTATTGCATATCCAGAAAGGTGCCCCGCTTATCCACGCAGATGTCCATGATGGCCCCTACGTAGTCCTGGGGGGTGTAGATGGAGGCGGAAACATAGGGCTCCTCCATCCGCTCGATCTCGCCAACATTGGGGAGATTGGAGGGATTATCAATGGCAAGCTCTGAGCCGTCGGTCTTGTATACCTTGTAGATAACGCTGGGGGCGGTGGTGACCAGGTCCAGGTCGAATTCCCGCTCCAGCCGCTGCTGGATGATCTCCATGTGGAGAAGCCCCAGAAAGCCGCAGCGGAAGCCGTAGCCCAGCGCCACGGAGGTCTCCGGGTCAAAGGTCAGGGAGGCATCGTTCATGCGCAGCTTTTCCAGTGCATCCCGCAGGTTTTCAAAGTCCGCGCCATCGGCGGGGTAGATGCCGCAAAACACCATGGGGGTCACCTGCCGGTAGCCGGGCAGAGGCTCTGCGGCAGGGCGGGCCACGTCGGTGATGGTATCGCCTACGCGGGTTTCACCTACGTCCTTGATGGAGGCGGAGATATAGCCTACATCCCCGGGCAGCAGCTCATCCCCGGGCACGTAGCCGGGGTGGAAGGTGCCTACCTCCACGATATCAAATTCGCTCTTGCTGGCCATCATGCGCATGCGCATGCCCGCCTTTACCCGGCCCTGCATGACCCTAACAAAGCAGATAGCGCCTTTATAGTTGTCATAATACGCGTCAAAGATCAGCGCCTGGAGGGGAGCCTCCGGGTCGCCGGAGGGGGGCGGTATCTGGTTTACGATGGCCTCCAGCACATCCTCGCAGTTCAGCCCCGTCTTGGCGGAGATCATGGGGGCAGCCGCCGCGTCCAGCCCGATCACGTCCTCGATCTCGGTTTTCACCTCGTCCGGGCGGGCGCTGGGCAGATCGACCTTGTTGATAACGGGCAGGGTCTCCAGGTCGTGCTCCAGGGCCATATATACATTGGCCAGGGTCTGGGCCTCGATGCCCTGGGTGGCATCCACCACCAGCAGCGCCCCCTCGCAGGCCGCCAGGGCCCGGCTCACCTCGTAGCTAAAGTCCACGTGGCCGGGGGTGTCGATGAGATTCAGGGTATAGGTCTCGCCGTTTTTGGCGGTGTAGAGCATGCGGACGGCCTTGGACTTGATGGTGATGCCCCGCTCCCGCTCCAGCTCCATACTATCCAGGATCTGCTCCATCATCTCCCGGTGCTCAAACACGCCGGTCATTTCCAGCAGGCGATCCGCCAGGGTGGACTTGCCGTGGTCGATATGGGCGATGATGCAAAAATTCCGAATGTGGGAAAGCCGTTGGTCTTCCAAAAAAACCCCTCCTAGTTGGAGCTGAATATCTAATTAACAAAGGTATCATATCGGATTTTTCGTGAAAAAGCAACCCGAACAGTATAACGATCGGTTACCAGCATACGGAGAAAAAAACATGCATAAGGTGTGTAAACGATGAGGATGGGATGTGTGAGGGCGGGATGGGGATAAAGGCTTGGGGGCGCACAGCCCTTTGCACGACGATGGTGCTGGCGTTAGGGCTGGCGCTGTGCCTGAAAGGGCTGGGCGCAGCGGAGGCGGACGGCGGCGCCGGGGCCGCCGCCAAGCGGGCCAACGTGCCGGAGGGAAGATGGATCCATATCGACCTTTCCTATAAGACCCTGACTCTGTATCAGGGTGTGGAGACGCTGAAACGGTACACCATCGCCTCCGGTGCCTATGATACCCCATCGCCTATCGGGCAGTACCGGGTAAGCCATCGCTTTGCCGGGGAGCTGGGGGGCTTTGGCACAAGATTTTTAGGGCTGAATGTGCCCTGGGGCAAGTTTGGCATCCATGGCACCAACAAGCCCGGCAGCATCGGCTCCAATGCCTCCCACGGATGCATCCGCATGTTCATCAAGGATTCGGAGGCCCTGTATGCCGCCGTGCCCAACGGCACCAGGGTGGTGATCGAGGGCGGGCCTTACGGGCTGCTGGATACCTACCTTCGGCCTCTGGCACCTGGCGATCGGAACAACCACGTGGCCGCAGTGCAAAGTAAGCTTCGCGCCCTGGGCTATTACTGGGGCAGCTCCGACGGGGTGTTCGGCGCAGGGACCCAGCAGGCGGTGCGGGCTGCCCGCAAGGCCCTGGGCCTCCCAGTAAGCAACGGGGTGGATGCGGCCTTTTATCGGGCCATCGGGCTAGTGCTGTTTGAATAGCCATTTAAACAGCGATCTGATCAACAAAGGAGAAATAAAGTATGACCTGGCAAGAGACGATCCAGTTTTTTCAGCTGTGCCTGCCTAAGGGCCTGGGCAAGACCCTGGCGGCCCTGCCGGAGGGCGGCCTTCGGGAGATCCGCGTGCGGGCCGGAAAGCCCGTGCAAATGCTCCTAAACGGGGAGGAAAAGGAATGCTCCCAGCTTTGCACCTCCCAGGAGCAGGTGAACGCCATTGCGGAGGCCTTGTCCGAGCATGCCCTGTATGCCCGGGCGGAGGAGACCCGTCAGGGCTTTGTGACCCTGCGGGGCGGCCACCGGATGGGGCTGTGCGGCCGGGTCATCGCGCAGGGCGGGAGCATACGGTCCCTTCGGGAGATCAGCTCCCTGTGCATCCGGGTGGCGGGCCAGTGGACAGGCACCGCCGATCAGCTGATGCCCTATCTGCGGGATGGGGAGGGTGGGGCCAAAAGCCTGCTGGTGGTGGGCCTGCCGGGAACCGGAAAGACCACCCTGCTCCGGGATGCCTGCAGGCAGCTTTCCGACGCTGGCCTTAGGATGTGCATCGCGGATGAGCGCAGCGAGCTGGCGGCGGTGAGCCGGGGCGTGCCGCAGCTGGACGTAGGGGCGCATACGGATATTTTGGATGGCTGCAACAAGGAGATCGGCCTTAAATGGCTGCTGAGGGCCATGTCGCCCCAAGGCTTGGTGACGGATGAGCTGGGCGGCATGGGGGACGGTCAGGCGGTGCTGGAGGCGGCCCAAAGCGGCGTGGCGGTCCTGACCAGTGTCCACGGGGCGGACCTGGAGGGCATTACAGGACGCTCCAGCCTGTATCATTTGATGCAAAATCATGTTTTTGATCTGTTTGCCATCATGGACCGGCAGCGCACGGGACGGATCGCCGCGCTGTATGACGGGCGGATGCAGCCCCTGCCTATCCAGAGGGAAGGCTGATGCTGGGGGCGGCAGGGGCCCTGGCCTGCTTTGCGCTGTGCACCGGGGCAGGGCTTGTGGCCCGGGATGGGGCTAGGCAGCGGGCCTATGCCCTGATGGCCTGGCTGGATGCTTTGCACGTGATGAAGCTGCTGCTCAGCGAGGAACGGCTGCCCATGGATGCGCTGCTGTGTGAGAGCGCCCGGGCTGTGGACGAAAAGGGCGCGGCGGAGAAGGTGCGCAGGCGGCTTGAGCGGGCCGGCGAGCAGCTTCGGGCTGAGCCAGCCCTGACGGTGGAGGAGGCCTATGCCGGGGCCTGCCGGGAGATCCTCATGCCCTTTGAGGACCCGCAGGAGCGCGGCAGCCTGGAGCTGCTTTTCCGGCAGCTGGGGGGCGGCACTGCCGCCATGCGGGAGCAGGCGGTAAAAGGGGCCCTGAACCGGCTGGGGCTGATCTGCGACAAGGCGCGGGAGAAGGCCGACAAGGCCGGGGCCCTTTATGGCAGGCTGGGCCTTTTGGGCGGGCTGGCGATGGCGATCATCCTATGGTAGGAGGAAGCGGATATGGTGCAGGTAGATATGCTGTTTAAGCTGGCGGGGCTTGGGGTCGTGGTGGCGGTGATCAGCCAGGTGCTGACCCGGGCGGGACGGGAGGAGCTGGCCACCCTTACCACGGTGGTAGGGCTGGTGATCGCGCTGTTCATGGTGGTGGAGCTTATTTCCCAGCTCTTTAGCAGCGTCAAGAGCATTTTCCAGCTCTATTAAGCAGATGGAGCTTTGGCAATGGACGGGGCTTGGGGTGGCGGCGGCCACCCTGTGCATGGTGGTGCGTACCCAGCAGCCGGAGCTGGCGCGGCTTTGCGCCCTGGCGGCGGGGGCCATGCTGCTCTTATCTGCCCTGGAGAGCATCGCCGCCATACAGGATACCTTTGCCCGCATCAGCGCCATGAGCGGCCTGAATGAAGGGTATTTGAGCATCCTGCTTAAAATACTGGGCATTGCCTATGTGGCGGAGTTTGCCGCCCAGACCTGCGCCGACATGGGGGAGCCAGGTCTTTCTATGAAGGTTGGGCTGTGCGGGAAGCTGGTCATATTCGGCATGGCAGCCCCTATGCTGCTGAGCCTACTGGAAATGATCATGGAGCTGGTACCATGAAGGGAAAGAAAGCGTGGCTCGTTTTACGGGCGGTATTTTGGCTGACGCTGCTGGGCGTTGCCTTGCTGGGGCCGATCCTGGGAGGGCCGGCACTGGGCGAGGGCCTGCAGGAGACCCTGGCAAAGCAGATCGCGGCGCTGGACATAGGCGGCCTGACCAGCGCCATGGACGGTCAGGAGCTGGTGACAGGGGATATTGGCTCGCTGCTCAAGGGCTTTGCCAGCGGTCAGGCTATTCTGACCGGGGAAGAGCTGCTGGCGTGGATAGGGCAGAAGGCCACCGGGGTCTTTCAGATAAGCCTGTGGCGCATGACCCGGCTGCTGGTGCCCGCGCTGCTGCTGGGCATCGTGTCCCATCTGCGGCTGTCCTCGGACAAGGCATATGTCGCCAAGGCCTGCAGCTACGCAGGGATGCTGCTTGTGATGGGCTTTCTGGTGGCGGATATGAGCGACCATGTGAAGCTGGCCAGGACGGCCATCGGGGATATGGCCGGGACCATGCAGGCGCTTTTTCCGCTGCTGGTGACGCTGCTGGCGGCGGTAGGCGGCACGGCCAGCGCGGCGTTTTTCCAGCCTGCGGTGGTGGCGGCCAGCGGCACTATGACTACCCTCATCCAAAATGTCACCCTGCCCCTGGCTATCGGCGTGGGCATCCTCACGATGATCGGCGGCCTCAGCGAGAGCCTGAAGGTAACAAAGCTCTGCAAGCTTTTGGAGCAGATCGCCCATTGGACGCTGGGGTTTAGCTTTACGGTGTTCATCGGGGTGATGATGGTGCAGGGGCTGGGCACGGCGGCGGTGGACGGGGTGTCCATCCGCACGGCCAAGTACGCCATTGATAATTTTATTCCCATCGTAGGGGGCATGTTTGCCGATACGGTGGACACGCTGGTGGGCTGCTCGCTTTTGATCAAAAATGCGGTGGGCATTCTGGGCCTGCTGCTGCTGGTGGGCAAGCTCCTAGCCCCGGTGCTGCAAACCGTGTGCACCATGCTTTTGTATAATGCCGCCGCCGCCCTTTTAGAGCCTGTGGCGGATTCCCCCTTAAGCAGCCTTATCGGCGATTTTTCAAAGGTATACTCTCTTTTGTTCATCATTCAATTAAGCGTTGGGGCGATGTTCGTGCTGCTGGTGGCGCAAATGCTGGTGGTGGGCAACCTGACGGTGATGCTGAGGTGATGCAATGGGCTCCTTTTTGCGGGGTGTGGTGGCGCTGGGCGCGGTGTGGGCCCTTAGCGAGCTGCTTTTGCCGGAGGGCGGATCGCAGCGGGCGGTGCGGCTGATCCTGAGCCTGATGGTGATGACGGTGCTGGTGGGCGCGCTGTCGGACGGGCTTTCCCAGCTGACGGGGGAGATGCGGCCCTCCATGACGGAGAGCCTGGGACTGGCCGCTACCCAGGGCTATCAGCAAAACCAGGCCCGGCAGCAGCAGACCTATACCCGCACCTATCTGCGATCCCTGGCCAACCAGGCGGAGGCGGTGTGCATCCGCATGGGAAGCGGCGCGGGGTATGCCTTGACGGCCCAGGTGTTTTTGCATGAAAGTGGCGGGCTGGAGCGGATCGACCTGAAACTTAAGGGTGTGCTGCGGGAAGGCAGCCCGCCCCTTATGACCCCGGAGGCATTACGGCAGGCCATTACAAAAGCCTTTCAGACGGAGGACTTCCGCGTAAGGCTGATGGAGGATGGGACGCAGTGAGAGGGTTACTCATATGGCTCAAGGAAGGAAAACGGCTGTGGTGGATGGCGCTGGGGATATTCCTTCTGGCGCTTCTTTTGGCCAGCTTTCAGGGCGGGACCAGCGGCGCCCCCGGCGGCAGCGCGGAGGAAAAACGCATTGCGGAGGTCCTATCCACCATTGCGGGGGCTGGACGGGTGCAGGTGGCCCTTTTCTATGAGACCGAGGCGGTGGCGGCCTTTAGCGGCAGCGCCAAGGTAAAGCCCACCGGGGCGGTGGTGGTGGCCCAGGGGGCGGAGGATATGCAGGTACGGCTGTCGCTGGTGCGGGCAGTGCGCACGCTTTTAGGCCTGCCGGAAGCGGCGGTGGATGTCTTTGTAATGGAGGATGCGCGATGACAAAGGAATGGAAACAGGCTCAGCAGCCCCAAAAGGCAGAACAGCCCCCAAAGGCCCAGCAGCCTGAAAGAAAAAAAAGGGCCGTCTGGCCCAGGAGCGTGGTGCTGGTGCTACTTTTGGGCGTGGCGGCGTTTTTGGGGCTGGAGCAGGCAGGGGTGTGGAACCGGCTTAGGGCCGGAGACAGCGCCTTGCAGGGCTTGCTGGAGCAGCGGGACGGGAGGCAGTCCCCTTCCGATACCGATGGCCCTAAGACTTCCCAGACCCTGGAAGGCCGCAGCCTTCGGGAGCTGACCTATCAAAAGGATGTTGAGGCCCTGGAAGCGGTGGTAAAGAACATGGAGGCCGCCCCCCAGCTTCGGGAGGACGCGGCGGCGCAGCTGGCCCGGATGGTGGCAGCCCACCAGGGCGAGCTGGCCATTGAGGAGGCCCTGAAGGCGGCGGGCTTTGCCCCGTGCCTGGTGGTCCTCCAAAACGGAGCCCTCACCGTGATGGTGGAAAAAAGCGAGCTGACCGCCCCGGAAAGCGCGGCCATTCTGTCCCTGTGCGCTGCCCATACGGATATCGGCGTGGAGAATATCCGCATTATGGCAGGGCAATAACAAAAACAGCTTGCCGTTTGCGCGAAACTAAAAAGCCCTTGGCAGCGTAATGCCAAGGGCAAGGAGGACAGCTAAGGTCCTATTTATTTTCCCGCAATAGCCTTGGCGGAGTGGTTGGCTTCTTGCTTTAGCTCCTTCACCCGCTTTTCTTCCACGCCGATCTCCCAGTGCAGCAGCAGCGTCAAAAGGCTCCGCAAAAGGATGACCGCTGCCAGGGTACCCAGCTCGTTCCATCCGCTTACGATGACCGAGCGAAGCACCTCGCTGCCTACCTTGAACTCCAGCCCCAGCATAATACCCTGGGCCAGCTGGATGCGGGTGGATTCGTCGTGGCGGATGTAACCGATAAGTCCGCGGATCATGCTGATGAAGATAACGGCGATGCCTGCCAGCTCAATAATAAGGATACAACCCCGGACGATAGCATCAAAATAATGCTCTAGTGCAGCCATTTGAATTCTCCTTTTTCATGGGTATGTGGTACAATGCCCATGAGGTGTTTTTTATGCTGCTTCAATTATACCTACATATTCCGTTTTGTAAACAGAAATGTTTATACTGCGATTTTTGCTCCGGCCCTGCAGGGGAAGCGGAGATGACCCGATATGCGCACTTGCTGGAAAAGGAGATCGCCTTTTATGGGAAAAAGTACGAGGGCGCGAAGGTCCCTACGGTGTTTTTGGGCGGGGGCACGCCGTCCCTGCTGCCGTGTTCGCTGCTGGAGGGTGTGCTTCGCGCCTTGACCCAGCATTTTGAGCTTTTGCCGGATGTGGAGTTTACCGCAGAGGCCAACCCGGGCGCTTTAAGCGCCCAGTGGCTGGAGGTCGCTGGCCGCTATGGGCTGAATCGGCTGTCCCTGGGGATGCAGGCCGCCCAGGACCGGCTGCTCAAAAGCCTGGGGCGCATCCATACAAAGGCCCAGGCTGAGGAAGCGGTGCACTTGGCCCAGCGCATGGGCCTTACCAATATCAACCTGGATGTGATGTTCGGCCTGCCGGGGCAAAGCCTCGGGGACTATCTGGAGACCCTTGAAATGGCCCATGACCTGGGCCCTACTCATCTGTCCGCCTACAGCCTGATCCTGGAGGAGGGCACGCCTCTTTGCAGCCAGGTGGAAGAGGGCCTCATAGCTGTGCCGGGGGAGGATGAGGCGGCGGATATGTACGAAGCGGGGGTCGCCTGGATGGGCGCTCACGGCTACGCGCAGTATGAGATCAGCAATTTTGCGAGGCCGGGCTTTGAATGTAAACACAATATGGGCTACTGGCAGGGGGCCTGGTACCTGGGCATGGGTCTGGCGGCGCACAGCATGCTGCCGGACCCTACGGGAAAGGCGGCGTACCTGCGCATGGCCAACCCCGAGCGCATGGAGGATTATGCTCTTTTGGAGCAAGGGCTGGCAAAGGCTGTCCCCGTTTCCCAGGCTGAGGCCCGCTTTGAGACCTTGATGCTGGGCCTGCGCACGGCCCAGGGGGTAAGCGAAGGGGCCTTTTTCAGGCGGCATGGGCTTTCTCTGGCCGAGGCTTATGGAGATAAAATGCGCAAAATAGAGGCGGAAGGCCTGGGCCGCTGGGAGGCAGGCCGCTTTGCCCTGACCCCTAAAGGGCTGCTTTTGCAAAACAGCATATTGGTTTCCTTGATGGAATAAGCCCTATAAGAACCCTTGCGCTGTAAGGGTTCCTTCATTTATGAACAAATGTTAAATTCACCCTTGAAAGGGCTTGACAAAAGGCCGAACTGGGCATATGATATGCATGTGTTAGCACTCGAGCTAAACGAGTGCTAACAACAAGAAAAACAAAGCCGAGGGGAGGAAGTCACATGTCAATGGACGCACGAAAGTTTCGCATTTTGCAGGCGATCATAGACGACTACATCCTTACGGCTATCCCCGTCGGCAGCCGGACGATCTCCAAGAAATATGAAACGGGCCTGTCCTCCGCCACTATCCGCAATGAAATGAGCGATCTGGAGGAATTGGGCTATCTGGATCAGCCCCACGTAAGCGCAGGGCGGGTGCCCAGCACCAAGGCCTATCGCCTGTATGTAGACCAGCTCCTTCGGGAGGGTAAGCTGCAGACCGGGGATATGAGCGGCATTCGGGATCATTTCCTCTCCCGGGCTAGGCAAATGGAGGACGTGATCGGCCACGCGGCCCAGGTGCTCTCCAGCCTCACCCACTATACAGGCCTGGTGATGACACCAAAGGCTGGGGAAATGAAGATACGCAACCTGCAGCTGGTGCCGGTCTCCTCCACAGCGGCCCTGGTGGTCATCGTGACGGACAGCGGCATCGTCCGGGACGCGGTGATCCGGATAGGCAGCGACATGGACGCGGACGCGCTGTACGCCATCAGCCGGATGCTGACCGAGAACCTCACAGGGCATACCCTGTCCGAAGCCCGGCAGATCATGGCGGCCTCCACGGGGAATATACAGCGGCGCAACCAAATGGTCACCAGCATATCCGAGCTTATCGGCGAGGTGGAGCAGCAACAGACCAAAGCCAAGCTGGCCGTGGTAGGCACCAGCAACATCTTAAACTTTCCGGAGTACAGCGATGTGGAAAAGGCCAAAAGTTTTCTCTCCGTCCTGGAGGGAAAGGAAAAGCTGCTGGGTATACTGGAACAGAAGCAGGATATGGCCTTTACCGTGCGCATTGGCCCGGAAACAGGCATCCCGGAGCTTAAGGATTGTTCCTTGGTCACGGCCACGTACCGGCTGGGCGATAATAACGAGGGCACCATCGGGGTCATCGGCCCCACGCGGATGCAGTATGGCCATGTGCTAGGGGTATTGAGCGCCATGGGCGATATCCTCACCCAGCTGTTGGGTGATGACAAGGAGTGACAGAAGTGGCGAAGAAAAAGAATAAAGAACAAAGTAGAGGAAAGCCGAAAGATATGGACAGCGTAAAGGAACAGACCGCCGAGAACCTGGAAGCGTTAGACCCGCAGGACATCGAGCTGGAAGCGCTTCAAGCGGATGAGACCGAAAGCCCTGCAGCGGAGGAAACAGCCCAGGATAAGGCCTCGGCCAAGATATGGGAGCTGGAAAAGGCCCTGGAGGCCGCTCAGGCCAAGACCGAGGAATACCTGAACATGGCCCAGCGGGTGCAGGCGGATTTTGATAATTTCCGCCGCCGGAACCAAAACGTACGTAAGGAAGCCTTCGACGAGGGCGCAAGCGCCTTTGCCGCCACCCTGCTCCCCGTGCTGGATAACTTTGAGCGGGCCATCGACGCCGCCAAGGATTCCGCAGACCCGGCCCTGAAGGAGGGCGTGGAGATGGTGTACCGGCAGCTTGGCCAGACCTTTGAGACCCGTGGCATCACCCCCATCAACAGGGTGGGCGAGAAGTTCGACCCCAACCTGGAAAACGCGGTGCTGCAAGGCTCCCCGGAGGATGGCGAGCCCGGCACGGTCTGCGAGGTATTCCAAAAGGGCTACCAGATGGGCCCCTCCATCCTGCGCCATGCCATGGTGAAGGTGGTTCCCGAATAAGCGTGTACCGGGGCTATGCCCCGCTTCTAAATACAAAATTATCGCATATGAACAGCATAAACAAGGAGGAACTTACTTATGGGTAAAATTATTGGCATTGACCTGGGTACTACAAATAGCTGCGTGGCCGTTATGGAAGGCGGCGAACCCGTTGTTATCCCCAATGCGGAAGGCGCCCGTACCACCCCTTCCGTTGTGGCTTTTACCAAGGAAGGCGAGCGTCTGGTAGGCCAGATCGCCAAGCGGCAGGCCGTTACCAACCCCGACCGTACCATCATCTCCATCAAGCGCGAAATGGGCACCGCTCACAAGGTATCTATTGACGGCAAGGATTACACCCCCCAGGAGATCAGCGCTATGGTCCTGCAGAAGCTGAAGGCGGATGCAGAGGCTTATCTGGGCGAGACCGTCGCTCAGGCGGTCATCACCGTGCCCGCTTATTTCAGCGACAGCCAGCGGCAGGCCACCAAGGATGCCGGCCGTATCGCCGGCCTGGAGGTGCTCCGTATCATCAATGAGCCTACCGCCGCTTCCTTGGCCTATGGCCTTGACAAGGAAGGCTCCCAGAAAATTTTGGTATACGATCTGGGCGGCGGCACGTTCGATGTAAGCCTTTTGGAAATCGGCGACGGCGTGTTCGAAGTGCTGGCCACCAACGGTAACAACCGTCTGGGCGGCGACGACTTTGACGAGCGCATCATCAACTACATTGCCGACACCTTCAAGAAGGAAAACGGCATTGACCTGCGCCAGGATAAGATGGCTTACCAGCGCCTTAAGGAAGCCGCTGAGAAGGCGAAGATCGACCTGTCCGGCGTTATGACCGCCAACATCAACCTGCCCTTCATCACCAGCGATGCTACTGGCCCCAAGCACCTGGATATGAGCCTGACCCGTGCCAAGTTTGATGAGCTGACCGCCGATCTGGTGGAAAAGACCATTGAGCCCATGACCAAGGCCCTGAAGGATGCGGGCCTCACCGCCCAGCAGATCGACAAGGTGATCCTGGTCGGCGGCTCCACCCGCATCCCTGCTGTGCAAACGGCCGTGAAGAAGATCACCGAGAAGGACCCCTTTAAGGGCATCAACCCCGATGAGTGCGTGGCCGTTGGCGCGGCTATCCAGGCCGGCGTTTTGGGCGGCGAGGTAAAGGACGTTCTGCTTTTGGACGTAACGCCCCTCAGCCTGGGCCTGGAGACTGAAGGCCATATCTTCACCCGGCTCATCGACCGGAACACCACCATCCCCACCACCAAGTCTCAGGTGTTCTCCACCGCCGCTGACGGCCAGACCACCGTTGAGATCCACGTGCTGCAGGGCGAGCGCCCCATGGCCTACGACAACAAGACCCTTGGCCGCTTCCAGCTCACCGGCATCCCCGCCGCGCCCCGTGGCGTGCCCCAGATCGAGGTTACCTTTAACATCGACCGTAACGGCATCGTGAACGTATCCGCTAAGGATAAGGGCACTGGCAACGAGCAGAAGATCACCATCACCGCCTCCACCAACATGACCGAGGACGAGATCAACCAGCGCATCAAGGAAGCCGAGCAATTTGCCGAGGAAGACAAGAAGCGCAAGGACGAGGTGGAGACCCTGAACCGTGCCGATACCATGGTCTACGAGATGGAGAAGCAGCTGAAAGACAACGGCGATAAGCTGTCCGACGAAGACAAGGCCACCGTCCAGAGCGAGATCGACGCCTTCAAGAAGGTCCGCGAGGGCGGCGATGCCGAGGCCATCAAGACCGCCATGGAAAGCTTCACCCAGAAGGTCTACGAGATTTTCGGCAAGCTCTACCAGCAGGAGGGCGGCGAAGGCGCGGCCCCTGATATGGGCGATATGGGCCAGGGCCCCGTGGAAAATGATGATGGGACTGTTAACACCGATTACGACGTCCACTAAGCAAACTTGCTGAAAAAGTATATCTTGCTTTGTCAGCTTCAGTGCCAGTGGGGAATCACGTACCTTTGGCCTCGGCGGGTGGGGAATTTCCCCCTTTTCCCGCCGGGGCATTCCGTGCGCTAAGGCGGCTGTGTAATTTTGCGCTAAGGCGCGGTTAAAAGAATGATTTTTTGATTGATATAAAGTAGGTGAGCCTTTGGCTAATAAACGCGATTATTACGAGGTGCTGGGCGTAAGCAAAACGGCCTCGGACGCAGAGATCAAGAGTGCATACCGCAAAAAGGCCAAGGAGTGCCACCCTGACCTGCACCCCAACGACAAGGGGGCGGAGGAGCGCTTTAAGGAGCTGAACGAGGCCAACGAGGTTTTAAGCGACGCGGACAAGCGCTCCCGCTACGACCAGTTTGGCTTTGACGGCCCCACTATGAACGGCGCAGGCGGCTTTGGCGGCTTTGATTTCAGCGGCTTTGGCTCCTCCGGCGGCATGGGCGGCTTTGACAGCATCTTTGATCAGATATTTGGCGGCGGCATGGGCGGTGGCCAGCGCAGGCAAGGCCCCCAGCAGGGCAACGACCTGCGCCATGACATCACCATCACCTTTGAGGAAGCGGCCTTCGGCGTGGAAAAGTCCTTTGATTTCTTCCGCAATGAAAACTGCGAGACCTGCGATGGCTCCGGCGCCAAGCCCGGCACCCAGCCCCAGACCTGCCCCACCTGTAAGGGCTCGGGCCAGGTGCGCACAGGCGGCGGCTTTATGGTGACGGTCCGCACCTGTCCCACTTGCCGGGGCGAGGGCAAGATCGTTAAGGATAAGTGCTCGGGCTGCAACGGCACAGGCCATATCCGCAAGCGCCGCACCGCCACGGTAAAAATTCCTGCCGGCATAGACAATGGGCAGACCATCGTCATGAACGGCCAGGGCGAGCCGGGCCTTCGGGGCGGCCCCAATGGAGACCTGTACGTGCGCATTGCCGTGAAGCCCCATAAGCTGTTTAGGCGGGATGGTACCACCCTCCGGCTGGATATGCCCATCAGCATTACCCAGGCGGCCTTAGGCGCAGAGGTGGATATCCCCACGCTGAAAAACCCGATGAAGCATAAGATACCCGAGGGCACTCAAAACGGCGATGAATTCCGTTTGAAGGGCCAGGGCATGCCGGAGATCCGCAGCGGCAACCGGGGCGACCTGGTAGTGCGGGTAACGGTGGAAGTGCCCAGGAAGCTTTCCGAAAAGCAAAAGGAGCTTTTGCGCCAGCTGGAGGACAGCATGAGCGGCAAGGAATACGAGGGCCGTAAGTCCTTCGGCGAAAAGCTCAAGGGCATGTTTAATTAAAGATAGGGGCTGTAGCGTTTTGCCACAGCCCTTTTTGGGAGTGACAGCAATGGAATGGTGCGAAGCGGCAGTACATACCACCACGGAAGGCGCGGACATCGTTAGCGAAAGGATGATCCGCTTTGGGGCCGTGGGCACGGAGATCGTGGACCGGGCCGACGTTCCGGACCCTACCAAGCCTGGGGTCTATTGGGAGCTGTACGATGAAAAGCTGCTGGAAAGCATGCCGGAGGACGTGCTGGTGAAGGGCTGGTTTGAGCTGGACCAGCATACCCACGACGTGCTTGGCGAGCTTACCCAGGAGCTAAAGCTGTGCCTGAAGGAGGACTATGGATTCCCCATGGGCACGCTGCAAATGGAGCTGAAAAACGTGGCAGACGCGGACTGGGCCGAGAACTGGAAGAAGTACTACAAGCCCTTCCGTATCGGCAGCCATCTGGTGGTGAAGCCCACCTGGGAGGCCTATGATATGCAGCCCGGGGATACCTTGATCGAGCTGGACCCCGGCATGGCCTTTGGCACCGGCACCCATGAGACCACCAATATGTGCATGGAGCTGCTGGAGAAGCATCTCCGGCCCGGTATGCGGGTGATGGACGTGGGCACCGGCAGCGGCATTTTGGCTATCGCGGCGGCGAAGCTAGGCGCGGAGGACGTGCTGGCTATTGATATCGACCCGGACGCAGTGAAGGTGGCCAAGGAGAACGTAAGCCTGAACCAGGCGGAGGGCCAGGTGCGGGTGGTGCTGGGGGACCTGGTGAACGGCGAGACCATGGCCTGCGATCTGGCCGTGGCCAATATCGTGGCGGATGCCATCTGCATGCTGGCGGGTCCGCTGACCCGGCACCTGGAGAAAGGGCGAGTGCTCATTTGCTCCGGCATTATTAAGGAGCGGGAGGACGACGTGCTGGCTGCCGCCAAGGAAGCGGGGTACACAGTCGTAGACCGCCTTACCAAGGGCGAATGGGTAGCCCTCTGCCTTCAAAATGGAGTGTGACCCATGCATCGTTTTTTTGTGGACCAGCCCATCCCGGCGGTGGGGGAAACCGTAGCATTATCTAAAGAAGAAAGCCAGCACGCCTATAGGGTGCTGCGGCTTAAGCCTGGGGAGACGGTCTGCCTGCTGGACGGGGAAGGCCTGTTTGAAGGGCGGATCGAAGCGGCGGAGGAGGGCGCAGTGACCGTGACGGTACAGGCGCAGCTGCCCTCTCCGGAATGCCCGGTGCAGATCACGCTTTTGCAGGGTCTGCCCAAGGGAGACAAGCTGGACCTGATCGTGCAAAAGGCCACGGAGCTGGGAGCCTATCGGGTGCTGACGGTGGAGATGGAGCGCAGCGTAGCCAAGGCGGACAAAGCCGATAAGGCGGACAAAAAGACGGTCCGGCTCCAGCGGGTGGCCCTGGAGGCCGCCAAGCAAAGCGGCCGCGCCCATGTGCCGGAGGTGCTTTCCACCTGCACCTTTACCAAAGCCCTTTCCTTCTTGGACGATGAGGGCTTTGATGCGGTCTTTGTGGCCTGGGAAGAGGAGAAGACCCAAGGGCTTTTTGGGGCCATGCAGGCTGCTGTGGAGGCTCAGACCCATGGCGGTAAGCCGCTTAAGAAGATAGCGCTTATCATCGGGCCGGAGGGGGGTATTTCCGGGAGGGAATACGATCTGCTAAAGCGGCACGGGGCTGCCTGCTGCACCCTGGGCAAGCGGATACTCCGCACGGAGACCGCCGGGCTTTGCGCCCTGTCGGTGATGATGTGCGCCCTGGGCGAGATGTGATGTATGGGCGAGATGTGATGCCTGGGCCAAATACGATGCACGGCGAAGTGTAACGCAGTGAAATGCAAACGAAGGAAAAGAAGATATGCCAAAGACCGTAAGCTTTGCCACCTTGGGCTGCAAGGTGAACCAATATGATACCCAGGCCATGCGGGAGCTGTTTGAGCAGCAGGGCTATGTGATCGTGCAGCCGCAGGAAGCGGCAGACGTGTACGTGATCAACACCTGCACTGTCACCGGCACCGGGGACCAGAAGAGCATGCAGCTGGTGCGCCGCTTTCAGCGCAGAGATCCCGGGGCAGAGCTGGTGATCACCGGCTGCTTGGCCCAGCGTAAAGCCGAGGCACTGCGGGAGACCGGGGCCCGGCTTATCTTGGGCACCCAGTACCGGGGCCAGGTGGTGCAGCTGCTGGAAAAGGCCATTGCCGATGGCGTGCAGACCGTGGCGGTGGACAGCCTGGAGGATATTCCCTATGAGCCGCTCAGCATCCATAAGCATGAGGGGCATACTCGGGCCGTGATGAAGATACAGGAGGGCTGCGATAACCACTGCACCTACTGCATCATTCCCTCTGTCCGGGGCAGCATTCGTTCCCGGCCTGTGGAGGCCATTCGGGCCGAGGCGGCGGCCCTGGGAGCGGCGGGCTTTCAGGAGATCGTGCTGACGGGCATCCACCTGACCAGCTATGGCCGGGACCTGCCGGAGAGGCCCTCCTTGGGGTCGGCTATTGGCGCGGTATGCGTGCAGGAGGGCATCGGCCGGGTACGACTGGGCTCCCTGGAGCCCCGCATCGCCACAGAGGCCTTTGCCAGCGAGATCGCAAAATATCCGCAGGTCTGCCCTCAGTTCCATTTGGCGTTGCAAAGCGGCAGCGACAGCGTGCTGCGCCGGATGAAGCGGCAGTACAATACCGAGCAGTTCTTGGCGGCGGTCCAGCGGCTTCGGGCCGTCTATCCTAAGGCAGCCTTTACCACTGATGTGATCGTGGGCTTTCCGGGGGAAACGGAAGAAATGTTTCAGGAGACCCTAGATTTTTGTAAAGCCATTGGCTTTGCCAAGATACATGTTTTTCCCTATAGCAAGCGGGAGGGCACCCCTGCCGCAGAAATGGCGGACCAGGTAGCCGAAAGCATCAAGGCCCAGCGGGTGCATGCCCTGATGGACCTGGGAGATAGCAGCGCCCGGGCGTACCGGGAGAGTCTTCTGGGCAGCGTCCGGGAGGTGCTGGTGGAGGAGCGGCTGAAGACCGGCGGCGTTACGGGCTATGCGCCGGAATACGTGCAGGTCTTTTTGCCGGAGGGAGAGCCGGGACGGGTGTATCGGGTGCGCCTGACGGCCCTTCGGGAAGAAGGAATGGATGGAATTATTGTGGAATAAAGGCAGCATGGTATGAAAGAAAGATCTGCTGCTGGTCATGCATGGCTGGAAAGTAAGCACTGCTGGATGCATAAGCAGATAGCTGTAAAGGCAGGAGGAAAAGCAAATGGAAAATTGTTTGTTTTGTAAAATCATTGCAGGAGAGATCCCGTCCAAGAGGGTATATGAGGATGAGGATACCTACGCCTTTCACGACATAAACCCCCAGGCTAAGGTTCACGTACTGGTGGTAAGCAAGGCTCATACCGCCGATGTGGCCCACGCCCAGGCCCTTACGGACAAGCAGCTGGCGGCCTGCCTGCGCACCTGCGCCAAGGTGGCACAGCTGCTGGGCATCGAGGAAAGCGGCTACAGGGTGGTCACCAATTGCGGCGCAGATGCCCGGCAGACCGTGGGGCACATGCATTACCATGTTTTGGGCGGGAAAAAGCTTTCTGAGCGGATGGCTTGATTTTAGCTTATTATTTCTTTGTTTTTTGCGCTAACTGAAAATTGATGGTTGACGCATAAGCGCGAACGCGATATAATAACTTCATGGCCGCTGTGCTTTGCCGTTTTGCATAACTGCGAAACGCGGCGGGATGAGCGAGGGGAGGGATAACAGTGTCCGAGGTACGCATACGCGAAAACGAATCCCTGGAAAGCGCTCTGAAGCGGTTTAAACGTCAATGTGCTCGTACAGGTGTCTTGGCAGAAGCTCGTAAGCGTGAGCATTATGAAAAGCCCAGCGTGAAACGGAAGAAGAAGGCGGAGGCTGCACGCAAGCGCAAGTATTGATTCGTTCTTTAAAAGCTCTCTCCCAATAGGGGGAGAGCTTTTTCATATGCCAAAATGAAAGTTTATCAATCCGATTATTCATTTTTGCGCATACACTTGGAGTATATTTATCCTTTTAGGGAATCTATACCGTTTTCGACGGAAGGTGAAAAATTATTTTGAATGAACGACAGGCGAAGGGAGTCATTGTGAACCCAAGTGAAGGAAAGAAAAATCAATTCGACATTGTGAAAAAAAGAACGAACGTAAAAAACTTTTTTTTCGGGACTCGATGTCGTTTGTCTTATCTTTAGGTAATAGATGACTCGAATTTTGGAAAAGCTTGCGGTTATTTGTTGCAAATGTGCGAAGTGAAATCGTTGCAAATGCGGCATTGGTGTGCTATAATGCAGGCAGGTGAGGTTAGTTATTCATGATTACCATGGGAAAGAGGAAATACTCACGATCTGTTTTCCTGCGGCAACGCATATGGGTAATGCTGGGCGGATGCTTATTTTAGATGACGCTTGATTTTTAACATTAGCCAAGTGCGCGCGTTTACGAAAACTTTGAAAAGCTCCTGCTGTTCTGTTGTGCTGTTCTTACTTTTCACCCATGACCATTCTACAGCTTTGCCTACATGTACACATCGAGGAGGGTTACAAATTGCAGATTACGCAACTGCAAACCATGACCGTTGTTCAGTTACGCAAATTAGCCCGTGAAAACGGTGTTAAGTTAAGCGCGGGTATTGACAAGGAAGGCATTGTGGAGCGTTTGGTCCAAACGCTCAGCGATATAGCGGAGCTGCCCCAGCCTCAGCAAGAGGAAACGGAGGTTGCCGAAGCAGCGGAAGAACCTGCTTCCCAGGCATCCCTCTTTGCGGATGTGACCTGTGTGGAGCCTGCTTCCACCTGGCCGAAGGCCAAGGCGCAGCCGGAGACAAGCAGTGCTTCGGCCTATCGTCAGGCTTGGCAGGCGCGGCCTGCGGCAACGCGGCAGCCCGCGCATCAGCCCAATTGGCAGACAGCTGCCCGCCCCGGCGGAGCGGTGTCCCGCTTTGGCCCCCAGGCCAATTATGTGCAAAGCCCTGCCCCCAGCCTGACCCGGCCTGAAACCGAGCGTGCCGCTGCCGAACCCGCCCGCCCGGAGATGTCCCGGCAGGAGCCGCCCCAGCAGCTGGACGGATACCGCCTGGGCTATCGGGCCGCGCCGCAGCGTCCCTCCTATAACCGCCAGGATTATAACCGAAGCGAAGGCTACCGCACCCCCTACCGCCCGGAGCAGAGCTTCCAGCGGCCGGCCTACCAGCAGCCCTCCTTTGCTCCCAGCGAGAATCATTTTTACGATTCACTTTATAAGCCCGTTCGGGACCCTGCTTTTTCCGAGCCCTATGAGCCAGGGGATGCCCTGCCCGTGATGATGCGAGAGGTGGAGAGCAACCCTGCCAGCGGCATGCTGGAGATACTGCCCGACGGCTACGGCTTTTTGCGGGCGGAATCCCTGCTACCTGGCAAAGCGGATATTTATGTGTCCGTGGCGCAGATCCGCCGTTATGGCCTGCGCACCGGCGACTTTGTTGAAGGCCGGGCCAAGATGCAGCGCAACAGTGATAAATTTGCCGCCCTCTTATATGTAGAAAAGCTCAACGGCCATGAGCCCGAGGAAAACAACGACCGGCAGACCTTTGATGGCCTGACCCCCATCTATCCCAGCCGCCGCATCGTGCTGGAAAGCGAGCAGAATCGGGAGAATATGGCTATTCGTCTGGCGGACCTGGTAGCGCCCATCGGCTTTGGCCAGCGGGCGATGATCATCGCGCCGCCGGACAGCGGTCGGCTGTTCATGCTTAAGGAAATGGGCAAGGCCATCAAGCGCAACGATGAAAGCGCCCATGTAATGATGCTGCTGGTGGACGCGGCCCCGGAGGAAGTGACGGAGCTGCGGGAGGCCCTGGATGTGGAGGTATTCGCCTCTACCTTTGCAGAGTCCCCGGAGAGCCAGACCCGCGTCAGCGAGACCATGCTGGAAAGCGCCCAACGGCTGGTGGAGGATGGGCATAATGTGGTGATCCTGCTGGACAGCCTTACCAAGTTGACCCGTGCCTATCAGGCGGCCCTCACCCAGGGCGGACGGGCTTTGACCAACACCGTGACCCCCGCAGCACTGGTACGGCCCAAGCGGTTTTTCGGCATGGCCCGCAATACCCGGGAGGCAGGTAGCCTGACCATTATTGCCACCATCGCCGTGGAGACTGGCTCCCGTGTGGATGATATCATCTTTGAGGAGTTCAAGGGCACCGCCAATATGGAGATCCGCCTGTGCATCCCTGAGCCTGGCGATCCCGTATTCCCGCTTATCGACCTGCACTTAAGCGGCACCAAGAAGGATGATACGTTGCTCAGCGATGAGGAAAAGGAAGGCCTACACTCTATCCGCGCGGTGCTGGGCTCCACCACCAACCGGGAGGCCATCGCACAGCTCATCGACATGATGCAAAAGACCAAGTGTAATCAGGATCTGCTGGAGCGGCTGAAGGAATGGATGGTGCTTTGGGAAAAAAGCGGCTACTTGAACCGCAAAGCGGATCCCAGAAGATAATAGGTGAACAAAGGCTGGATCTGTCTTGCAAGATGGGTCCAGCTTTTTTATGGAACGGCTGCTTTAAGTGGCGGGAAGGGAGCGAGCCTATGGAAAGCAACCTCCTAGAAGCCATTGAAAAGCGCAGGAGCATTCGGAAATACAAGGCAGGCATGGTCATGCCCAGGGAGCACATAGAGGGTCTGCTGAAAGCCCAAGGCCTGGGCTATGGCACCTGCTGGTATGGGGTATATCCCAATGCGGTTTTTACGATGCCAGCCGGGTACGGTCTGTGGAGTAAGCGGGTTCGTTCAAGCGCTGCCGTGGCTTGGAACCGGCTCGTTTGGCGGCAGCCATGCCTTAACTTTGGGACAACTTTGGGATAAATTGCGGTAAATGCTTGACATACGTGGCGTTAGGAGGTATAATTTCTTCTGTTGTCAATGGACAGCGTCACATGGAGAGTTGGCTGAGTGGTCTAAGGCGCACGACTGGAAATCGTGTGTGGGCTTATACCCCACCTAGGGTTCAAATCCCTAACTCTCCGCCATATTATCCAATAGCTTTTGATACAAAGCTATTGGATAATTTTTTATCCCCTTGTTCACAAAGCCCTTGATATCAGGCACTTCTGCAATGCGTTTCGCCAAATCATACAAGCGATTTTGGCTTGGTTCCCAACATAGCAAAAAGCCACGTAGGCCGGGTAAGAATGTTTGCCCTCTCGAATCAAATACCCCCTTGATATAATGTCTCTATTATGGTATATCTTTACTTACCTATTGTGACATTTTCCAATGCTGCTGGTACAGATATTGAAGCGCAACCCATGGATTTTGAAGCGTACAAACACACACGTATGCGGGCACCCAGCTACCAAGATGCCCCGACAGAGATGGTTGAACGGCACAAGGCTTTATCAGAAGAGCTTGGGCGGCTATTTGATATACTGCGAAGGAGGTCAATTGGATGAGCAAAAGCCCCTATGATCAATTCCCACATATCGTGGCGGATGATATTACGTTGAGGAAAATAGTGCCAGCTGATATTGAAGGACTCTTTGAGATTTACAGTAATGAAGAGCTGTTTATCTATTCTCCCAATATGCTCAAGAAAAACAAAGAAACTGTCGCTAATATGATCGGGCATTTTGAACGGGACTTCAATAAGAAAAAAGAGATTTTTCTCGGCATTTTTGAAAATAGCAACCCTAAAAATATTGTCGGTGTGGCGGAACTGTTTGATTATGACCGTGACGTAAATATGATTACTATCGGGTATCGTCTGAATAATCGCTTTTGGGGCAAGGGCATAGCAACCAAGACAGTAAAGGCACTGACAGAATACCTTTGCACTGAGGTTGGTATCAACCGAATACAGGCTTTTGTCATGCCGGAGAATGTTAAATCGATGAATGTCTTGCGAAGAAATAACTTTGTGGAAGAAGGTGTTATCCGTCAAGGTAATATCTGGAAAGGTAAGGGCGTTGTAGACTTAACACTTTTTTCTATGCTACTGTCTGACCGCGTAGTACCGGTAAGAAAGAAGGGTGTTTAAACAGGCTGATTACGGGATGGTCGCGGTATTCAAAGACCTGTATGGGAACCAGCCGGATTTCTTGCCGTTCAATAAGGATTACCCCATCATCAATAGGTGATCTGAGTTTACCCCCTGAGCAGAGGAATTTACTCCCATGGCAACCCCCCAACCCCGAAAAGTTACCCCCCCTCTAGTTTCGCCAAATTGTATCAAAAGCTATGGAGGGAGCCATTGCAAAGCCTTCGTTGCAAGACGGAGGCTTTGCTGTATTTGGAAGAGGAAGGGAAGGTTTGGCATGTGGTTATATCAACGGGCAAAATGGTGCAAACCGACCCATGCTGTGATATACTAACGGTACTAGCATAAGCAGGAGGCGCAAGGAAACATGAACGCGATCGTAAGAAAAAATAGCGAGGTTGAAAGGGTGGAGCTGGGCGGCGGCGTATCCCGGAAGGTACTGTCCTATGTGGAGGAAATGATGATCGTGGAGGTCACGTTTGACAAGGGCGGCATCGGCGCGGTGCACACCCATCCCCACGTGCAGAGCACCTATGTGCATGCGGGCCGGTTCCGTTTTACCATTAACGGGGAGCCGGTAGAGGTAAGCCAGGGCGATACCATTGCGTTTCCGCCAAATGTGCCCCACGGCACGGAATGCCTGGCGGCAGGCGTATTGATCGACGTTTTTACGCCCATGCGCAAGGATTTTATATGATCTAGCATTTCCAAGGGTAAAGGAAGGCTAGAAGCGATCCTGATCTCGGGCCCCTCTCATATGTAACGCAAAGAAGCCTCCGTTTAGGGCGGTGGCTTCTTTTGCGTTTTGCTTTAGGGTCACCTAGCAGCGTTTGTCCACAGCCTGTTTTATTTGATGCCCATCCTTATGATTTAAAGCCCTGTACGCATTCAGCGCTACCGGCCCCTCCAGTATCTGGCGGCCTACATAGAGGGAACGATCCTCCCGGACGCTTACGGCCCATTTGACCAGGGCTATGGCATCGTTTTCGATTTCGATGCCCGTGATGCATCGAGGGTGCACACAGCTGCCATCGTTAAAATACAAGCCTTTCCCGGGAGAGGGAAAGACGGGTCGGTGGGTATGCCCCGCGATCAGGGGTGTCCTATTGCGTTTAGCAAACTGTTCCAGCTGGTTTTCGATCTTTTCCCGCTGCTTGTGGGGACGGCCTGCGGCGGTTGGCGCGGTGAAGCCTACCGTTTCAAGCGGCCGCCATATATACCGCACCAGCCACCGGGCTAGCTTCCATAGGGTATCGTTTAGCAGGCTTCCTTGGTGTCCGTGGACCAAGAAAACAGGCAGCTGGGACTCTTCATTTTTTAGGATGAGCCCTTCTTCCATTTCGATTCCCGGAAAAAGAGGCAGGCATTGGCGCTGGCTGTCACAATAATATTGCTGAAAATACTTGTCAACAAAGGAAGACTTGGATTTTACAACATCATGATTTCCATAGAGCATGTGCAAGCGGCCTTCTTGATAAAATCGGGACATGATCCAAAAGGCATCGCTGTGAACATCTATAATGGTTTTCATGTTGCGGTTTTCCCACAGCTCGTCGCCGTCCCCCAGTTCAATATAGGTGAAGCCCGCCTGGAAATAATGCTCCATGGCCGCAAAGAAAAGGTTTTGGTTGGGCAGGTTGTTGTCTGCGTGGGTGCCCTGACCCCGGTGACAGTCGCTCATGATGATAAATTTTGAAGCCGCGTTAAAGGGGACGACCTTTGCCTGGTCATATACCCGCCGCAAGCGTCTATTAACAAAAGGCATGGGGCTCGCCTCATCTCATATAGTTTAGCAATCACAGGGGTTATGACACGGAGGGCAAGGTTCGCAGGGCATACAATGATCCCAGGGATCACAGCGCCCGCCGGGATGTCTCTTTGGAGGCTCCGGTAAAATGGGCTTCAGCCATCCAAAGGCATCAAAGACCCCCTTGGCATAGAGCGAGTGGATCAGGAAATCAAAAAGCTCCGGAGCCAATTGCTGGAGGTACTCCAGCTTATCCAGCGTATCGGCATAAGGTGTGGTAACGGTCTGGTAAAGGGTGCAGTTGCTTTTGTTAAGCTCCTGGGTGATCAGCCGTTGCGGTCCGGTCTGGGTAGCGGGCTGAGGCGTATGGGGTGTTGTGAAGTGGACGGTAACGGTTTTGCCTCGGAGGCGAAACTCGTTCCTTTGATAACCTGCGGCCATAAGCGCAGCTATAAAGGCATCCCGCATGGCGACAGTGGGAAAGCCGATACGGGCATCCAGGCTAAGGGCTTCAGGCTGTGAAAAAGTACCCAGGGTGAAGCCTGTAAGCCACCAATGCAGAGCCCTTCGTTTCATCAGCACCTTTCCGTTTTGGCGCAGGACAAAGGCCAGACGAAGCCTCTCGCTGTCCGGGATGCTGTCGTAGAATGTGCCTGTGAACTTGTCAGAGGCCACATCAGGGCGGTCGGTGGCATATACGCCGATCTCCGCGCCGGTGGTGATGCCGTACTGGCCCTTCCATAGCTGGATAAGCCAGCGCTTGCCATCGTAGGAAAAGGGAATGGGCTCGCAGTCCATGATCATATTGAAAAAAGGTGCGGCTTCGTCATAAAGCCTGCAATAGCCCATGCTGCGCTGCCACCCGTCCATCAGGGCATAAAAGAAGTCTCCCTGGGGCTGATAGGCGAAGCCGCTGGGGCTTAAAAGGTCGTTAAGCCGCGTTAACTGGAGGGCTTTATTTTTTGTGGGTTTAAACCGCCATGCCCGGAGGGCAAGGATGAGACCCAGCAGGATCACAAGGCTACCCAGGGCTGCGGCAAGAATGGTCAAAGTTGGCACATAAATCCTCCTTTCATCTCTTTTAGCGTATTCATAGGACAGGAAGGGGTGCCAGGGCAGGCTGGTTGGCATCTACCTGCGTTTGCAATTCTAAAGCGCATACCCTATAATGAGAATAAGAAGATGAGAATAGCCAGCCGATGTTGTCTGGAGGGAAACAGAAATGATCACCATGTTGCTTGTTGAGGATGAGAGCTTTGAGCGCAAATCGTTAGCGAATTGTGTGGATTGGGAACTGATTGGGGTCAAGATCATTGGGGAGGCAGTTAACGGCTCCCAGGGAATAGATAAGACGCTGGAGCTAAAGCCGGATATTGTGCTGACGGATGTGAAGATGCCAGTAATGAATGGCATTGAGATGTCCCGTCAAATTCGGCGGACCGCGCCGGAGGTGAAAATTCTTTTTTTGAGCAGCTACGATGATTTTGAGTACGCCAAGCAGGCTATTGATCTGAATATTTCAGCCTATTTGATGAAGCCGGTGGACGAGGAAGAGCTGCTGCGGGTGGTGAAGAAGGTAGCCGATGAGATCAACACCAAGCGATTGGAACGACAGCTTTTGCTGAAAAAGCAGGATAATATGTCTGCCAGCTTGGGCTTGGCGCGGCAAGCGCTGGTCAGCCGTGCGCTGGGCGGTATGCACGTGGAGGAGGCAGATGCGCGGAATCTGGGGCTTGAATGGCTGTTCTTGCCGAATCAAACCTTTGTTATCACGCTTTGCTTATATGAGCCGGGCCTGCTGGGAGCTATTGATGCCAAGCTGGAAGTGCTTAATAGCAGATGCCAAAGGATATGGACCCGCACGGTGAGCATATGCACGAACGCGGGGCACTTGGTCACGCTGTGTGCGCCGCTGGAAGATGACAGTCATACGGTATCTGCGGCGGTGCAGCGTGCGCTTCGCGATTTTTTTGAGGAGCAGGGAGCAGCAGGGGTGCGTATTGAATCGGCCAGCGGGGAGAATCTGGCCGAGCTGTACGCAGTATTGCTGGGGCGAGGTTTTCACCATGCGCCGTTTTTGCCCCGCAGCGATAAACCAAAGCAGAATAAGGAGCAGCTTGTTGCAGCCATCGAGCAGATCATTGCCCAGCAGTACCATAGCCCCCTTACGCTGGAATCTATTGCCCGCATGCTGCACTTTACCCCCAATTATGTGGGCTCTGTTTTCAAATCCGTTACTAAGCTGAGCGTGAACCGCTACCTGCTGCAGACCCGGTTGGAAAAGGCCAAGGAGCTTCTTAGGACAGGCTCGCTGCCCCTGGGGGATGTGGCGGAGCAGTGTGGCTTTGGTAGCAACACTTATTTTCATTCTTCCTTTAAAAAAGAGATCGGCATGACGCCAAGCGAATACCGCTATCAAGCAGCAGGAGGAGGCGCCACTTCCGATGGGTCGGTTTAAATTTCGTACACAGCTGGGTCTTAGCTTTACATTGATCATCGTATTTATTATTTTGGCGATGCTGCTGATGCTGCAATTGATATTGCGCGATGGCTACCGTATGCAGGAAAGCTCTATACTGATGGCTAACAGCCGCCAGATCGCCATTAACATCGACAATCGGCTGGATTACTACAGGGCCTATTTGCGCATGCTGGCGAAAGATAAAAAACTGATCCATGCCATGGAGACCCAAACCTTTCCCATGGTGCGGCAAACGCTGGACGAGACGGCAGCGGAGTATATGAATCTGAACGTCGCCCGGCTCAACGGCATCCGCTTGTACCGCAACGGGATATATTCCCAGGTCAACGGCCTGGGGAATATTCGGGATATCGTTGACGCGTTTGTGCCCGGAAGCGATGCATATAAAAACAATTTCTTGATCACTGGCACATATCTTAATTCCCGCAATGAAAAAGTCTTTTCTATTTTTCAAAAGGTCTTTCAGACCAATGGTGAGCGGGATTATTATTTGGAAATGTGTATTTATGAAACCGAGCTTTACGGCTTTTATAACGAGGATGACAGCGGCAACAGCATTGCGGTCTTTGCAGGGGACCGGCTGCTTAGCCTTAGCGACCGCAAGCTTTTTTCCAGCCTCCTGTATGAGAGCCAGCAGGAAAAGCGCCTGGGGGTGCGCCGTGATAATTTTAGCGCGATGACCAAGCCTATTGAGATACCTGCCAGCGGAAAAAGCGGCATCGAGGTGGTCATTCAGACCGATACCACCTATATCGACCGGGCATACAGGGTCATCGTACAACGAATGCTGTGGGTCATCGCAGGGGTATCGGCCCTTGCATTTATAGTGGTATGGCAGATATCACAGAGCCTGAACCGGCGCATGAAAACGCTGTCGGAAAAAATAAAGGACATCAGCAGCTGGAAGCTGGAGCAGGAGCTTTTGATCAGCGGCAGGGATGAATTTGCCATGCTGGGCGTGGAACTGGATGAAACGCGAAACCGTATTTTGGCACTGATCGCACAAAATAACGAGAACAATGTACTCAAGCGGGAGGCGGAGATCAGTGCGCTCAGGGCGCAGATCAATTCTCACTTTTTGTTTAACTCGCTTTCTTCCATCAAGTGGCTGTCAAGGCTGCGGTATTTGGATCAGCTATGCGAGGCGGTGGACAAGCTGGCCATATTCCTGCGCTATTCCCTGTCCTTCAAGGAGGATCTGGTGCCTCTTCAACGGGAGCTGGAGCACTTGGAGGCCTATACGCATTTGCAAAAGCTGCGCTATGGCGAGGAGCTGAATGTGCATATTGACATTCAGGATGAGCTTATGGAAGCGAAAACATTGAAGCTGCTGTTGCAGCCCCTGGTGGAAAACGCCATCTATCATGGCCGCAAGGCGGATGGATCACCGCTGAACATAACCCTCTACAGCACGATGAGTGAGGAGTATTACGACCTGGTGGTGGAGGATGACGGCAATGGCATGAGTGAGGAGCGCATCCGCGCCGTGATGGAGAATGCCCCGCTGGAAGAGGGGGGCTATGGCCTGCGCAATGTGATCGGGCGCCTGCGTATCTGCCTTGTGGGCAAAGGTGAGCTGCGCATTGAAAGTGAGCCGGGTATATCCACCCGCATCGTTATACGTCAGCCCCTATAAGGACAAGGGAATTAAATAATAAAGGCGGTCGTTGATGCTTTAACAGCAAAACAGGAAAATCTTTGGACGGATTGTACAAAAAAGGGCCCAATGGACCCTAATGAAAACAAATCAATTTAAAAATTCAATGATTGAGCCCCTTGATCGGATTCTGTCTCAAAAAACAGAATCCGATTGTTCATTGTGCACAGAATCTCCCTGAAATATAATAAAGCAAATGAACGACGTTGTACCAAATTAATTAGGAGGCTTCTTGATGAATGGAGTTGAGACATCACAGAGAAAAAGGCGCTTAAGAGGCCTGTGGAAGAACCGGTATCTCTACCTTCTCCTCATCCCGTGTAGTGTTTATTTTCTTGTTTTTCATTATGCCCCAATGTATGGCCTGATCATAGCGTTTAAGGAGTTTAAGTTCGCCAAGGGAATTTTCGATAGCCCCTGGGTCGGTTGGGATAATTTCAAGTATCTGTTCGGGCTTAAGGATTTTTACAGGGTGCTGGGAAACTCGATCCTGCTCAGTCTGCTAAAGCTTGTGATCTGCTTTCCAATTCCCATCCTGCTGTCCATTGCCCTTAACGAGATCCCCTTTGTGCATTATAAGCGTCTGGCACAAACCACGATTTATCTGCCGTATTTCATCTCCTGGGTGGTCATCGGCGGCATCATGGTCAACCTGCTCTCTCCCTCCTGGGGCATCATCAATGTGCTCATCAAAAGCCTGGGCGGAGATCCGGTGTTCTTCTTGGGGTCCAGCAAGTATTTTCGCGGCATCGCTATTGTATCCCATGTGTGGAAGCAGGCAGGCTGGGATACCATCATCTATCTGGCCGCTATCACGGCCATCAGCCCGGAGCTTTATGAAGCAGCCACCATTGATGGCGCATCCCGCTTGAAATCCATCTGGCATGTGACCCTGCCCAGCATCCGCTCCACGATCGTCATCCTGCTGCTTTTGTCCGTTGGCAATCTGATGAACAATGGCTTTGAACAGATCAATGTATTGCAAAATACGAGCAATCTGGTGATCTCAGAAGTTTTTGAGACCTACACCTATAAGCTGGGTCTGGTAAACGGGCGGTTCAGCTTTGCCACCACGGTCGGGCTTTTCAGTTCCATAGTAGGCTTTGTATTACTGGCTTTTGCCAACGTGATCGCCCGCCTGTGCGGAGAGGAGGGAATATTTTGAGCACTGTTCCTGCTCCCGCCAAAAGAAGGCACAAGCACATCCTGCGGGCCAAGAGCGATTATGTTCTCATCGGCATCAGCATGATCCTGGTAACGGCCTTTGCCATCTGCTGTCTATTTCCCTTTGTGTATGTGTTCTTTGTTTCCTTTATGTCCTATGAGGAGTACTTGCAAAATCCTCTGGCGATCATCCCCCAGCAGTTTGATCTGACTGCGTACCAGCAGATCCTCAACTATGATCTGATCCATTCGGGCTATGGCGTTACGCTGACGATAACCCTGGTGGGAACGGTGCTTAGTGTGTTCTTGCTTGTGATCTCCGCCTATCCCCTTACCAAAAAGGACCTTGCAGGCCGCAAATTTATTATGGCCATGATCTTGTTCACCATGTTTTTTAGCGGAGGCATGATCCCCAATTACATCCTCATTAAGTCCCTTGGCATTTATAATACCCTTGGTGCCATGATCTTTCCGGGCTGTATCAGCGCGTTTAACCTGATCCTGATGAAGAACTTCATCATCACCTCCGTACCCGAATCCTTGGAGGAAGCAGCCCGGGTGGATGGAGCCAATGACCTAAGGATACTCTTTTCCATCGTCGTGCCCCTTTTGACCCCGGCCATCGCCACTATGACCATTTTTTCAGCAGTGGGCTACTGGAACAACTACTATTCCGCTATGCTTTATGTTTCCTCAAGAAAACTGTGGCCGCTTACGTTGGTTTTACGGGAGCTGGTGGTGGAGGATACCTCGGCGGTCTCTCCGGTCACGGCCATGCTCACTTCCCAAAGCCGCTCCCATCCCTTTACCTTGAAGATGGCGGCGATCGTTATCACCATTTTGCCTATCCTGGTAGTGTATCCCTTTATGCAAAGGTATTTTGTGAAGGGTATTTCCCTGGGCTCCGTAAAGGAATGATCACCTGTTAATAACCCATGCGGGAATGCATGGGAAAAAATAAGGAGGATTCACCATGTCAAAACGGTTCTTAAGCCTGGTTCTAGTGGCGCTGATAGCGCTCTCACTCCCCACCCTGTCCGCAACGGCGGAAACCACGGAGCCTATCGAGATCACCGCAGTGCTGCAGATCAACCCTGAGGTTGTGCTCGAGAATAACCCTGTTATCCAGTACATCGAGGAGCACCTGGGCATCCGTCTTCTTATTGAAGCACCGCCGCTGTCCAGCTATGGAGACCGCGTGAAGATGCTGGTCGCCACTGGCGATATGCCTGATCTGGTACACTATGGCTCGGACACTGCCGCCAAGGCTTGGGCGGAGGATGGCCTGCTGCTGGACCTGACGGATATCATCGACCAGTACCCCAACATGGCTGCCAACCACAGCAAAGAGCAGCTGGGCGACTGCGAATTCCTGGGCGACGGACGTGTGTACGGCCTGCCCCGCGCCAACTCCTATGACAAATGGGGCTTCCTGATCAACAAGAGGTGGCTGGAAAAGGTGGGCAAGGAAGTGCCTACCACGGTGGAAGAATTCATTGATGTCTGCCGCGCCTTCACCTTTGAAGACCCCGATGGCAATGGCCAAAACGATACCTTTGGCACCAGCTTTGGCGCAAGCCAGACCTCCATGGATTCCGGCATATGGCACCTGCGCAACGATTACCTCTCCATGGCGTACAGCATCTCCAGCTGGCATCATGGCATGCCCGATGCGGATGGAAGCGCCAAGCTCCGTGCGCTCAAGTCTAAGTATCCTGAGTACATGCAGCTGCTCCGCAGCCTGTACGAGGAAGGCATCATCGACCGCGAGTTCGTTACCCACAAGGCTGACGAGGCCGTGGAGAAGTTCGCCCAGGGCCGCGTAGGCATCGTGGGCGCCTCCGAATCCAACTTCACCAGCAGCGTTCTGGAAAAGTACAGCCTGAATCCTGATGACTATATCTACTGCAAGCCCTTGGTATTGAGCGCTGACGACAAGCCTCAGTACGCCATGCCGCCCTCTGCCTGGATGGCTTACTACGTAAACGCAAAGTCCGAGAATGTGGATGCCGTGCTGCGCCTTCTGGAC
The DNA here is from genome assembly GCA_031548115.1 of Eubacteriales bacterium. Classification (GTDB taxonomy): domain Bacteria; phylum Bacillota; class Clostridia; order Christensenellales; family Aristaeellaceae; genus Limiplasma. The sequence goes on from JAVBRJ010000018.1 coordinate 112,008, forward strand.
TGGGCCGACTCCGAAGAGGGCTTCGTGATGATGCAGATGGGTCTGGCAGGCCTGCATTATAACGAGTATGACATCGAGACCCGTACCGTAGACCGCACCGAGGAGCAGGCCAAGGCCCGTGAAAAGGTGACCAGCAACATGTTTGCCTTTGCCAATGCTTACGGCGGCATGCAGGTACTGATGGGTGGCTCCACCCCCGAAATGATTGCCAAGTGGCAGGTGGAAGCCAGCGCAGCCGATAAGGCCACCACAAAGGTTTACATTCCCTTCACCAAAATGCTGGAGAACATCAGCGTTGAGTTCCCCGATGAAATGCAGACCCTCAACAGCTTGGAAGTTCGCTATGTGACCGGCGAAGTGCCTTTTGAAGAACTGGAAGCGTATGCCTATGGCGACTATATGGAAAAGACCGCCGCCATCGCGCAGGAGTTTGCAGACTACATGGCAGAGCACCCGGCCCGTTACGAAGATTAACAAAGGAAAGTAGGAGCGTGGAAACAATGAGCAAACCGTTTCAACTGGGCATCGTGGTAGATGTGGTTCCCCTGTCTGTACTGGATAAGGGCTGGGAGTATTTTGAGGTCCCTGCCAGCATGCACTGTTCCGCTATTTTGTGCGAAAAGGAATGGCACGAGTGGAAGGATCTGTATCAGAAGGATGGCCGGCCCACTCCCGTAACCAGCCATCTGCTTGGCCCCGGAACCTGCTGGAAGGGTGCCAGCGGTCCGTATTATAACCGTGAGGTGATCCTGTGGTCGCTGGAGCGTCAGTTTAAGCGTATGAGTGAGCTGGGCGTGAAGTATGCGGGCTGCTGGGGCGGACACTTCCGTTGCCCGGAAGGCTTTGACCGCAACAAGGCTATTGATCAGGCCATCAGCTCCATCAATATCATGGCTGACTGTGCAGAAAAGTACGGAATGCAGATCGCGCTGGAGCCCCAGGCTGAGGCAGACACGCTTTTCCCCAGGTATCTGGAGGGCGTTGAATTTGCAAAGCTCACTGGCCGCAGATCCGTAAAGGTCATGGCGGACCTGAACTATTTCCTGGAGCTGGGGCAACCCCTGGAAGACATTCTTAAGGCTCCGGACTACTGCCTGAATGTACACATCCAGGGTGATGGCGGCGCACAGCCCAACGTGGGCAAGCGCGAAGAGATCCTGACCCATCTGTTCAGCGTGCTTAAGGAAGCCGGATATGACAAGGGTGTTTCGGCGGCCTGCCCCTGGGTGCCCACTAATGGGGCCAAGGAAGTGGACTACAAGTTCGAAACGGACTTCACGCTCAAGTACCTGCAAGCGCTTCGGGATAAGGTATACCGCTAAAATAAGGCAAACCAATAAAGGGCGGGCCACGTGCCCGTCCTTTATTGGCAGAAAGGGAGAGTTACCATGGAAAAGCTTAAGGTAGCCGTGCTGGTAGAAAATCATGAATATGATGTGGTCGGCTTTCAAAAAATGCTGGACTCCTTTGAGGACTGCGAATGCTATGTGCAGCCTGTAGATTTGTTTGTGAAGGATAAGGTCAATCAGCTTAGCTATGATACGGTGCTGTGGTATAATATGAACATACCCATCCCGGAGGAGGGCAGCGAGCTTCGCAGCTACATGGAGAACACCCTTGGAAGCACGCAGCAGGGAATCGTTTTGATGCACCATGCCTTGCTGTGCTTTAAGCATTGGGATCTGTATACGGATGTTTGCGGCGTAAGCGTGCGCCTGGAGGATGATCTGTTCACCTATCATCAAAACACTACGGTGAAGGTGCACGTGGAGGATGGCGGGCATCCGGTGACCAAGGGACTGGCGGATTATGTGCTGGTGGATGAGACGTATACCATCGGAGAGCCGGATCAGCCGGGGAACCATCTGCTGTTAAGCTGCGAGTGCCCTATTGGCATGAAGAACATCGGTTGGACACGCCAGTATAAAAGCAGCCGCGTGGCGGTCACCGCTTCCGGGCATGACAACCAGGTGTATGGAGATGCCAATTTCCGTACCCTGATCCATAATGCACTGCGCTGGACGAGCCAGCAGCAATGACCGTCGGTACCAACATGGCAAGGGGGAGACCCTTGCGGCTAATGTTGCTTTTCGCGGTGCCGATGGTGGCCGGGAATCTGTTTCAGCAGCTATACCAAATGGCAGATACGCTGATCATAGGAAATCGGCTGGGCAGCGCGGCGCTGGGAGCCGTGGGGTGTACAGGGGCGGTCAGCGGCATGGTAACGGGGCTGCTGAACGGCTTTGTATCTGGAATGAGCGTGGTGACCGCTCGGCGCTATGGCGCGGAGGATATTTCGGGGGTCCGGCGGAGCCTTGCGGCTTTGATCGTGCTGACAGGCATCCTTACGCTGGCGCTGACGGGTATAAGCGCTGCGCTTGCCCGGCCGGTTTTGCGGGCGCTCAATACGCCTGAAGAATTGCTGGAGGATGCTGCCACCTATGCGTTGGTGTTCTTTTTGGGGGTCGCTGCCCCCACGTTTTTCAACCTGTTTTCCGCTATTATGCGCGCCATGGGTGACAGCAGGACCCCACTGCTGTTTTTGGCTGTAGCCTGCACGGCCAACATTGCGCTGGATATTGTCTGCGTCCTATGGCTGGGCTGGGGCGTTGCGGGGGTGGCGCTGGCGACGGTGGCCTCCCAAGGCGCGGCGGCGCTGCTCAGCCATCGGCTGATGGTGCGGCGCATGCCTTGGCTGCGCCTGAAACTGGCGGATCTTGCCTGTATTAAAGAGGAAATGGGCGCACATCTGCGCCAGGGCATACCCATTGGCCTGCAAAGCTCGATCATCGCTATCGGCACCCTGGCAGTGCAGGCGGCACTGAACAGCCTAGGCGCGGAAAGCGTGATCGCCTGCACGGTAGTACAAAGACTGGATGGGTTTTGCATACTGCCGCTTATGAGCATAGGGACCGCTGTGGCCACCTACGTATCCCACAATGACGGCGCGGGGGAAGCGGAGCGCATCAGCCTGGGGGTAAAGCGGGCGGCGATGCTGAACGTCGGCCTTGCCGTGGCGGCAAGCCTTGGGATGCTTGTGGCTGGGGCGGGCATGGTGGAAGGGCTTTTGGTGGATGCACCCGAAGCGTTAGCGCAGGCAATGCTTTACCTGCGTGTGAACAGTGGCCTGTATATATTTGCGGCGCTGATGTTCGTATTGCGCAATGCATTGCTGGGCCTGGGCAGAAGCGAGCTTGTTACGGCCTCTGGATTTGTGGAAATGCTGATGCGCAGCTTTGCAGCGCTGGCCCTGGTGCCTGCTATCGGTTTCCTGGGGCTGTGCGTCGCCAACCCGATGGCCTGGCTGGGCGCGGGGGTTTTTGTGGGATATTTGTATCGAAGAGTATTTGTATACAAGGTGCGCGGAAGCACCAGATATAAAGGGGGAGCCAATTATGCCGGTTCAAACCATGGAGCTGGGAGCGAGTAAGGTAAAGGTGCCCGTAGTGGCGGTAGGTTGCATGCGTATCGGGGATATGGAGGCCGGACAGGCGGAGCAGTTTATCCGCACGGCGATGGATATGGGGCTAAACTTTTTTGACCATGCGGACATCTACGGTGGCGGAAAATGCGAGCAGGTTTTTGCCGATGCGGTAAAAATGAACCCGGTGATCCGGGAGCAGATGTTTCTGCAGTCTAAGTGCGGGATCGTGCCGGGAAAGCGGTTCGATTTTTCCAAGGAATACATCCTTTCCTCAGTAGATGCCATTTTGGGCCGCTTGAAGACGGAATATCTGGATGCCTTGCTGCTGCACAGGCCGGATGCGCTGGTGGAGCCTGAGGAGGTCGCCGAGGCCTTTGATGCGCTGGAGAAAGCAGGCAAGGTGCGTCACTTTGGCGTGTCCAATCAAAATCCCTTCCAGATCGAGCTTTTGCGCAAATATGTGCGTCAGCCCCTGGTAGCCAATCAGCTACAGATGAGCATCATGCACACAGGCATGATCGACCAGGGCATCCATGTGAATATGTGCGACGATGCATCCATCAACAGAGATGGCGGCGTGCTGGACTATTGCCGCCTGCATGATATTACCGTGCAGGCCTGGTCGCCTTTCCAATACGGCTTTTTTGAGGGCGTGTTCTTGGATAACGATAAGTTTCCGGCGCTGAATGCCGCCATCGGGCAGGTGGCCGAAAAATATGGCGTTAGCAAGACCACCATTGCCGTTGCGTGGCTTTTGCGGCATCCGGCCCATATCCAGGTCGTCACGGGCACTACAAATCTGGGCCGCTTGGCGGAATGCGCTAAAGCAGGCGATATAAAGATCACCCGGGACGAGTGGTATCAAATTTATCTTGCGGCAGGCAATATTTTGCCATAAGGGGGTAGCCTTGCATGAAGATCAAAGGGCTTAATCTTGGCAATTGGCTGGTGCTGGAACGTTGGATGGATGAACGCCCCTTCGCGGGCACAAAGGCGCTAGATGAGGACGCGCTTTGCCGCATGCTGCCTAGGGAGGAGCTGGAGGACCGGCTGAAAAAGCATCGGGATACCTTTGTGACCCGGGAGGACTTTCAGTGGATCAAGGCTCAGGGCATAGAGGTGATCCGTTTGCCGGTGCCCCACTTTGTGCTGGGAGATGACGAGGAGGCTTGCTGGCCTTATGTGCCTTGCCTTTCGTATGTAGATGATGCATTCTCTTGGGCGGAGGAATTGGGCCTTGCTATCTTGATTGATCTGCATACCGCGCCTGAAAGCCAGAACGGCTTTGACAACGGCGGTATTTGCGGCGTGTGCCGCTGGGCCCAGGACCCTTCCCGGGTGGAACGGGTGATACAGGTGCTGGAGGGACTGGCCAGACGGTATAAGGATCATCCTGCCCTGTTTGGGATAGAGCTGCTTAATGAGCCTATTTCCGAGGAGGTGTTCACCAGGACCCAGAAGGCATATGTGGCCCTGGACACAGAGAGGGCCAAAGGCTCCGCGCCTGTTTCGCTGGAGATGCTGTATGGGTTTTATCAAAAGGCCTATACCCGCCTTCGGGAGATCCTTCGGCCGGAAACCTGGATCGTGATGCATGATGCCTTTCGCAGCTGGGGCTGGGATGCCTTCTTTGCCGACCCGCAGTATCAAAACGTGATGCTGGATGTGCACTGGTATCCCTTCATGGATTTGAAGGAGGGCGAGGATGCGCTGGATCTGCTTCAGGATGTGCTTGCAAAGCGGGGCAGAGAGCTTAAGCGGCTTAACAGCATCGTGCCCACGGTGGTAGGGGAATGGTGCGTGGCCCATCACCTGCATGAGGGGAAGGAAACGTTGAAAAACGATATTTTGCATCGGCTGAGCGCAAGCGCCCAGCTGCTGGCCTGGCAGAACGGAAGCGGCTCCTTCTTTTGGAGCTATAAGCTGGATAACGGACCAAGCGGTTGGTGTTACCGCGAGGCTATCCAGCGGGGCTGGCTTCCTGCCTATGCCCAGGAACAACAGGAGGAGTAAGGATATGAAAGCAAAGGCTATACGCACCAACCTGCAAGAGGGCCAATATTGGCAGCCTGTATCGCTTGAGACCCAAAAGACAGATCAGAACCGGCTGATAGCGCTATATCCAGATGTGCGGTATCAGACCTTCCAGGGGTTTGGCGGTGCTTTTACCGAGGCGGCGGGGGATACCTACCAGCGGCTGACCCCCGAGGCGCAAGGGGAGTTTATGGAGGCCTATTTCGGGAAGGATGGGCTTGGCTATACCCTGGGCCGGGCGCATATAGGCAGCTGTGATTTCAGCCTGAGCAACTACGCCTGTGTGGATGATCCTGAGGACGAAGCGTTGGCCGGCTTTTCCATGGAACGGGATGAAAAGTATCTTTTGCCTATGATCCTAAAGGCCCAGGAGACCGCAGGTATGGAAATCGAGTTATTGCTTTCCCCGTGGAGCCCGCCGGCTTTCATGAAGAGCAACGGCGAGATGAACCATGGTGGAAGGCTGAGGCAGGAGTATGCCAAGCGTTGGGCGCAGTGCATCGTGGAGTATGTGAAGCGCTACCGCAAGGCCGGGGCATGTATAACGATGCTGAGCGTGCAAAACGAGCCCGAGGCGACCCAGACCTGGGACAGCTGCCTGTACACGGCCCATGAGGAAGGAGCTTTTGTAAACGACTATTTGGGTCCTGCCCTGGCAGAGGCAGGCCTTGCGGATGTGCGGCTGCTCATATGGGATCATAACAAGGAGCGGCTGCTGCGGCGGGCGGAGGAGACCCTGGCTGTGGGGCAGGCCGATCAGTATATATCGGGCGTGGCGTTCCATTGGTACACGGGGGATCATTTTGAGAATGTAGCCATGACGGCACAGCGCTTTCCTGATAAACAACTGATCTTCACGGAAGGCTGTGTGGAGTTCAGCCGTTTTTCCAAGACCAATGAGACCCAGAAGGCGGAGATGTATGCCCACGATATCCTGGGCAACCTAAATGCGGGCATGCATGGCTTTATAGACTGGAACCTGCTGCTCGATGCCCAGGGCGGCCCCAACCACGTAGGCAACTTCTGCCAGGCACCTGTAATGGCCTCCCAGGAGGGAACGGTGGAAAAGCAGGCATCCTATTACTATATTGGGCATTTTAGCCGCTATATTCGGCCAGGGGCCGTGCGCATTGGCGTGTCCCGGTATACGGAGGCGATCGAGGCGACGGCATTCCAGAACGTGGATAATAGCATTGCCGTGGTCCTTTTGAACCGTAGCGGAGAGGACAAGGAAGCCTTTGTGGAATGCGCAGATGGCCAGGCCTGTTGCGTTGGAGTAAAGGCACATGAGATCGTAAGCGTTTTGTTCCAGTAACGCTTTGATTTAATTGAACCAGCGCTTTTTGATATAATTGCGCCACCGCTTTTTCCCTTGACAACACAGCTTTTCGGTGCTATCCTAGCCGTAATCCTGAATGACGCGGGACGCGCCGTATGGACAACGCCAAGCTGAAAGAGACTGCCGCCATGGGCTGAAAGCGGTGGAACGGGGCGCCAAGCGGACACCACCTGCCGACAGGCGCAAGGCCAGCGATATCATGCCGACAATGAGTGGGAGCGAAGCTCCTAAGCAGGGTGGAACCGCGAACGATTTATCGTCCGCCCCCGCAGCAATGTGGGGGCGGATTTGCTTTATCTGGCTGGTTTGTCCCCCAGTAAAAGAAAGGATGGGACATATGGAACTAACGATCTTTGGAAAGCCCTGTGAAATGGCGGAGGGCGGCTCTGTAGGCCAGTGGCTGAAGGACAATGCCCCGGAGGATTTCAAAAAATACCTGGCCGTGGAGCTGGCGGATGGAACGGTGCAGGACCTCTTCGCGCCTATTTCCGCCTCCCAGGCGGTGAAGCCCCTGACCTTTGAGGACGAGGCGGGCCGGAGGGTGTTCTTCCACAGCGCCAGCCACCTGATGGCCATGGCGGTAAAAAAGCTGTTCCCCCAGGCGAAGCTGGCCATTGGCCCTGCCATTGAAAACGGCTTCTACTATGACTTTGACATCGACGAATCCTTCTCCCAGGAGGACCTGCAGAAGATCGAGAAGGAAATGCTCTCCCTGGCGAAGAAGAGCATCCGCCCTGTGCGCTCTACCCTGGCCCGCAGGGAAGCCATTGCCAAGATGGAGGCCCTGGGCGAGCCCTACAAGGTAGAGCTGATTCAGGACCTGCCGGAGGACGCGGAGCTCTCGTTTTACGACATGGGCGATTTTGTGGACCTGTGCGCAGGGCCGCATCTGCCCAATCTAAGCTATATCAAGGCCTTCAAGCTGACCCAGGTGGCCGGTGCCTACTGGCGGGGCAGCGAGAAAAACAAGATGCTTCGGCGTATCTACGGTACGGCCTTTCCCTCCAAGGATCAGCTGGCGGCCCATTTGGAGCATATCGAGGATATGAAGCGCCGGGATCATAACAAGATCGGCCGGGAGCTGGAGTATTTCACCACGGTAGATTATATCGGCCAGGGCCTGCCCATTTTAATGCCTAAGGGCACCAAGGTCATCCAGATCTTGGAACGCTTTGTAGAGGACGAGGAGGAGCGCCGGGGCTACCTGCGCACTAAGACGCCCCTGATGGCCAAGCGGGACCTGTACAAGATCAGCGGCCACTGGGACCATTATCGGGACGGCATGTTCATCATGGGCGACCCAGACGATGAGGCGGCAGAGGTTTTTGCCCTCAGGCCCATGACCTGCCCCTTCCAGTTCCAGGTATATCTGAACCGCACCCGCAGCTACCGGGACCTGCCCATGCGCCTGGGCGAGACCAGCACGCTGTTCCGCAATGAGTCCAGCGGCGAGATGCACGGCCTTATCCGCGTTCGACAGTTCACCATCAGCGAAGGTCACCTGGCCTGCACCCCTGACCAGGTGGAGGAGGAGTTCCGCGGCTGCGTGGAGCTGGCCCAGTTCTTCCTGGGCGCGGTAGGCTTGGGAGACGACGTGAGCTATCGGTTTAGCAAATGGGACGAGAACGACAAGGAAAAGTATATCGGCAATCCCGAGGACTGGGAGAGCGCCCAGAACGAAATGCGCAAGATACTGGACGATATCGGCATCGACTACGTGGAGGCCGACGGCGAGGCGGCCTTCTACGGCCCCAAGCTGGATATCCAGATCAAGAACGTCCACGGCAAGGAGGATACCCTCATCACCGTGCAGATCGACTTCCAGCTGGCGGAGCGCTTTGGTATGGTGTACATCGACCGGGATGGCGAGAAGAAGCACCCTGTGGTACTCCACCGCACATCCATCGGCTGCTACGAGCGGACCTTGGCCCTGCTGCTTGAAAAGTACGCTGGCGCTATGCCTACCTGGCTCAGCCCCACTCAGGTGCGGGTGCTGACCATTACCGACCGTCAGGATGCCTACGCCAAGAGCGTGGAAGCGGCTTTGCGGGCGGCGAGCCTCCGGGCGGAGTGCGACCTGCGCAACGAGAAGATCGGCTTCAAGGTCCGGGAAGCCCAGATGGAGAAGATCCCCTACATGCTGGTAATGGGCGACCGGGAGGCCGAGGAGGGCACTGTTACCGTCCGCAACCGCAAGGGCGACAACGTAGGCACCATGCCCTTGAGTGAGGCTGTGGCGCTGATCAAGAAGGCAAATGACGAAAAGGTGCTGGACTGATCCGGCCTTGGACGCACCCCAGATACCCACCCAGGCTAAACCTGATAAAGAATAACGAAACAGGACCCTCGGCCCAGCAGCCGAGGGTCTTGTTATGGAGCGGCTCATTTTTTCTTTTTATGATGCATCCGCATTTTGATGCCCTGGTCATAGTTGCCAAAGGACCGCCCATAGATGGTGAGTCCGCCTACGTTGATAGCGGTTTTGGGCACCCCGATACGGAAGACCAGGGAGGACTCGTGGGTGATGCTCAGGTCCGAAAGCGTCACCCCGGAGCGCTTGAGGCCGTCAATATAGGTGCCGGAATAGTCGATGGATAACAGCTTGAACAGTCCGTATTGGTTCCAGGCCCGGTCCCACCAACCGGGGGTATATATGCCCCGCATTCGGCCAAAATCCCCGGGGCTGGTCCATTGACACAGGAGGGTATCGTTGAGGTAGAAGTGGATGTCGCTAGGCCAGTCCTCGCAGGAGCCGGGGGCCTCGCTGGCGATCTCCATGGACAGTTGCAGCTCGATGAGCTTCTGGTCTTCTTTGATAAAATTGGGGAGCATGTACTCAAAATACCCATGCCCGATCCACACGATGCCGGCATTGACCCGCTCCGGCGAGGCAAAGAAGCGGGCGTCGTCCTCCGTGCCGATAATGTGCTCTGAGGTGGCAAGGCCGCAGGTGGGGTAGGCCTCGTAGGCTGTGTACTGGCCCACGCTGATCTCTGTTTCGTATACGTTGGCATTGCGGTTTTCAGACAGCGGGTCTACCAAAATATGGCATTCGTTGACGCTGCACAGCCTTTGCAGGCCGTGCTTTCCGCTTTCTAAAGAAATGGATACGAACCCGCTGTCTACCAATTGCTTTATATGAGGGGTCAGCGCGCCGCCGGTTATCTGCAGCCTGTCGGCAATTTCCGACATGGGCAGGGCACCCTCCTGCCGCAGCAGCTCGATAATGCTGATGCGCACCGGGGAACTGAGGCATTTGAATATGGGCAACCCCTTTTGAAGGTCATGAATATGCAGCATAGTACATTCTCCTGTAACTGAGGTTTTGACCATTATAGCACAGCTTTTGTCTTTTGGGAAGAATAACTTTGAGCAAATATAAAACAAAGAAGAAAAATCATTTTAGATAAATATAAAATGATGCATGAAAACGTATAAGTCAAAGGAGTTTGGTAGCTTTTGCACAAACACACAAAAACTTTTTTAGAAAATAGTGCTTGACTTCCGAAGCGAAAATCTCTATAATTCAAATCACTTCAGGAAACGTATTATTGCTTTGGCAAATACTAAACCAAATAGAAAATGTTGCCAGCTAAAGCACGTATAGGCTTTTTATATTGATACTCGCGCCGGAATGGCGTGAAAATAAACGAGGAGGAACTTCCATGAAAAAGACTCTCTCTTTGCTCCTGGTTGTGGCGATGCTCCTGGGCCTTGGCTCTGTAGCGACCGCTGAAGGCACCAAACTGACCCTCTGGACTTTTATTGACCAGCACGCCACCTTCTACAACACGATGGCGGGCGAGTGGAACGCCGCCAACCCCGATCGCCAGATCGAACTGGAAGCTACTGTTCTTGGCTACGACGATATGCACAACAAGCTCAAGGTCGCCCTGCAGTCCGGCGTTGGCGCCCCTGACCTGTGCGACGTAGAGCTGGGCCAGTTCCCCAACGTGCTTCTGGGACAGCCCCAGCTGGTAGTGCTCAATGATACCCTGGCCCCCTACATTGACACCATCGTTCCCAGCCGCCTGTCCATCTACTCCAAGGGCGACGACCATTATGGCGTTCCCACCCACGTTGGCGCTGCTGTTGCGTTCTACAATGTAGAGCTGCTGGAAGCCGCTGGCATCGACTATAAGACCATCGTCACCTGGGACGATTGGGCCGCCGCTGGCCTGAAGCTGAAGGAAGCCAATCCCGATGCGTACATGGGCTGCGTTGAGACCACCACCCAGTGGCAGACCGCTCTCATGCTGACCGAGCAAGGCGTGGACTTCCAGGATAACTCCAACCCCGACGATCCTAAGCCCACCATCGACACCCCCGAGCTCCTCAAGGCCGTTACCACCCAGCAGAAGTGGCTGGAAGATGGCATCGCCATGGTGTGCCCCGGCGGACAGCCTGACACCGAAGAAGGCAAAGCCTGGATCAACAGCGGCGTTTGCGCCACCGTTATCATGGCTGAGTGGTACATGAGCCGTTTCGTGGATGAGATCCCCGCTATGGCTGGCAAGTACGCTATCGCCCCCGCTCCCGTCTTTGAAGTTGGCCAGCCCCGCTCCATCGGCCTTGGCGGCACTGGCACCGTGGTTACCCTCACCGCTCCCGACAAGCAGCTGGCTGCTGACTTCATCGCTTATGCGAAGCTGTCCGAGTTTGGCGAAGCTATGATCTGGAACGTAATGGGCTTCGACCCCGTTAACACCGCTGTGTGGGACGATCAGGAACTGACCCACAACCCCGAAAACAAGTTCAACAAGTACTTCCAGAACAACGTGTTCGATGTGCTGCTCGAGATCAAGGATGAGATCCAGTTCTCCGCCTCCACCTCCATCAGCCCCACCATCAACACCTACTTCTCTTCCACCCTGTGGAACAACCTCTACATCGACAAGCTGGACGCCGCCACCGAGCTGGCCACCGCCCAGGAAGCCATTGAGGCTGATATCTTCTAAGATTCGTTGAAATTTTGCGCCGGAGGGGAGGTTATCCTCTCCGGCGCTCCCGTATCGACATTTCGGGGGTGTGGACCATGCAAAAAGCCAAGAGACTTCTCTACTCACAGACGCTCGCTCCATATGTATTCGTATTGCCCTTTGTGCTTACTTTTGCCATCTTTTTTGTTTCCCCGCTTCTTTCAACCATTCAAATGAGCTTTCAGGACATCCTTCCCGGTCAGGTGGAGTGGGTGGGCCTAAAGAATTATCAGCGGCTGCTAGGGGATAAGGTATTCGGACAGGCAGTTTTTAACTCCCTCCGGTACATGGTCATCACCTGCGCGCTGCTGATCCCCTTTCCTATGCTTTTCGCGTATATGATCTCCAGCCGGTCCATGAAATTCGACAATGTTTTCAAGTCGATCTATTTCGTGCCGGTGCTTAGTTCTGTCGTGGTGGCGGGCCTTATCTTCCGGTTGATGTTCTCCGAGCTGCCTGATGCCATGATGAACTCCTTGATTCGATTGTTCGGGCAAGCGCCCATTTACTGGCTGAAGCTGGAATACCCCAGCCTTCTAGCCCTTATTCTGCTGTGCTGCTGGCGCTGGACGGGCATGAACATGCTCTATTACCTGGCCGGCATCAAGTCCATCCCTACAGAGCTGTACGAAGCGGCGGATATCGACGGCGCCACCGCCACGCAGAAGTTCCTGCATATCGGCTGGCCGCTTTTAAAGCCTACCACCATCTACGTGCTCACCATTTCCATCTATGCGGGCCTGGCCATGTTTACCGAAAGCTACATGGTCTTTGGCAATAATACCTCTCCGCATAACTATGGCCTCACCATCGTGGGCTATCTGTACCGCTATGGCTTTGAAAAGCTGCGTATGGGCTATGCCTCTGCAGTGGGCCTGGTGCTTCTGGTTTGCGCCTTGGGCCTTAACCTGATCCAATTGGCGCTTACTGGCAGCATCGGAAGGAGGGCTAAGGGATGACAACTGAGACCATGCCTACTTCAAAAAAGAAGAGCAAGCTGGGCTATAGCCCTGCGGCTCGGGTATGCCTGCTGGTGTTCTTTACCGTTTTGGGCTGTATCATTCTGATCCCGCTTATCGCCATGGTGCTGGGCACCTTCAAGGGTGGCGCGGAGATGTGGCGCAGCGGCCTGAACCTGAACCCCGAGTTTGAAAAGTGGAGCCTGAAATCCTGGCGGTATCTGTTCACCGGCATCACCATCGACGGCCAATACCTGCCCCACGATTACTTCGTGTGGTTTGGCAACAGCCTGATGATCACCGTGGTGCAGACTGTGCTTACGCTGCTGATCTCCTCCTTTGTGGCCTATGGCTTTGAAATGTACGAGTTCAGGTTCAAGGGCCTGCTGTTTATGTGCGTGCTGGTCGTTATGATGATCCCCTTTGAGATCCTCATGCTGCCCATGTACGTACAGGCGAATAACATGGGCCTGCTGGATAATTTCTGGGGCATTATGCTGCCCTTCCTGGCCAGCGTGTCAGCCATCTTCTTCTTCAAGCAGTATCTTAACGGAGTCCCTAAGGACCTGCTGGATGCAGGCCGGGTGGATGGCTGCACCGAGTATGGTATCTTCTTCCGCATCATCCTGCCCATCATGGGGCCCGCCATGTCCTCCATGTCGGTGCTGGTGGGCATGGGCGCGTGGAACAACCTGCTATGGCCCATGCTGGTCTTGACCTCCATGAAAAAGTATACCTTGCCTATCGGCCTGAACACCCTCTTCACGCCCTACGGCAACAACTACGACCTGATGATCACAGGCGCGTGCTTTGCGGTGCTGCCCATCCTGCTGGTGTATATCTTTGCCCAGCGGTTTATCGTGGAAGGCATGACGGCAGGCAGCGTTAAGGGATGAGGAAAAGATGCAAAAGAGAATCACGGCTTTTTTCCTGATGGCAGCTTTGCTATGCGCTGGCGGGGCTTGGAGCGCTGCGGTGGGGGAAACAGCCCAGGGCGGGGCGGCGGAGCCTGCTGCCTTTAGGGACGCCTACGTCCACGATCCCTCCGTGATCCGCACTGAGGACGGCACCTACTATATCTTTGGCAGCCATATGGCCGCCGCGAGGACCTCGGACCTGATGAACTGGGAAATGCTTTCCACAGATGCCCAGGGCGGCTGCACGCTGGTAGAGAATGTGCAGGAGGAAATGAAAGAGGCCCTTTCCTGGGCTAAGACCAATACCTTCTGGGCCCCGGATGTGCAGCAGCTTAAGGATGGCAGGTACTATATGTACTACTGCACCTGCGAGGGCTCCAGCCCCTTGGCCGCATTGGGTCTAGCAGTAAGCGATGCGCCGGAGGGCCCGTATAAGAACCTGGGCATATTCCTTAAGTCTGGCATGGTAGGCACCTCCGAGGACGGCACTCCCTACGATGCCACCGTGCACCCCAACTGCATAGACCCTCATGTGTTCTATGACAAGGAGCACCAGTTATGGATGGTCTATGGCTCCTATTCCGGCGGTATCTACATCCTGAAAATGGACGAGGAGACCGGCCTGCCTCTGGAGGGCCAGGGCTACGGCAAGAAGCTGCTGGGCAGGAACCATTCCCGCATTGAAGGGCCCTACATCCTCTACTCCCCGGAAACGGACTACTACTATCTGTTCCTGTCCTTTGGCGGGCTGGATGCCTCCGGGGGATATAATATCCGGGTATGCCGCTCCAAGACGCCGGACGGCCCCTATCTGGATGCCAAGGGCCAGGATATGATCGCCTGCGGCGGAGCCGATGGCAGCTTCTTTGACGACAAGGCCATCGAGGAGTATGGCGTAAAGCTCATAGGCGGCTTCCGCTTTATGCCCCTTGACGGAGTGGAAGCGCTGCCGGAGCAGGCGTATAAATCTCCCGGCCACAACAGCGCCTTCTACGACGAAGCCACCGGACAGTATTACCTGATCTTCCACACCCGGTTTTCCGCCCTGGGGGATGAGTTCCGCGTGCGGGTGCATGAAATGTGGATGAACGAAGCCGGATGGCCGGTGATCGCGCCTCTGCGCTATAGTGGAGAGGCGACCGCCCTGCCCGAGTCGCTGGCGGGCGAATACCGCCTGCTGCTCCATGAGCACGATGTGAACACCTTCCAGCACCGCTCCACCCCCGTGACGCTTGCCCCGGATGGAACCATCACGGGCGAAAAGCTTAGCGGGACCTGGACCCCGGAAGGAATATGTACCCTGGATGGCGTATCCTATGAGGGCCGCTTTGCGATGGGCTATGACCGGGAGCAAAAGGCCTGGGTGCCTACGGTGACACTTCTGTCCCCAGCGGGCGAAGCCCTGTGGGGGATAGGAACGAAATAGACCCAATAGGAACTAACCAAAGCTGCATTTTGCAAGAGATTTGAGGAGCGAAGGACATGAAGAAAGCATCCATGATCTTGGACAGGGCCTATACCATCGGCAAAATTGACCCTCGTATTTATGGCTCTTTCATCGAGCATTTGGGCCGGGCCGTATACGGCGGCATTTATGAACCGGGCCATCCCACGGCGGATAAGAATGGCTTTCGCCGGGACGTGATCGACCTGGTGAAGGCGCTGGACGTGCCAGTGACCCGCTATCCGGGCGGCAACTTTGTTTCCGGCTTTGACTGGGAGGATTCCATCGGCCCCCGGGATCAGCGGCGGCATCGCCTGGACCTGGCCTGGTTCACCACCGAGACCAACGAGGTGGGCATGCACGAGTTTATCGACTGGTGCAAGGAAGCCCAAACCGAGCCTATGTATGCCGTCAATCTGGGCACCCGTGGCCCGGACGCAGCCCGGAACATCGTGGAATATGCCAACCATAAGAGCGGCAGCTATTTTAGTGACCTGCGCATCAAGAATGGCGCTAAGGACCCCTTTGACATCAAGCTGTGGTGTCTGGGCAATGAAATGGACGGCCCCTGGCAGATCGGCGGAAAGACCGCTGTGGAATATGGCCGTATCGCCAATGAGTCCGCCAAGGTGATGAAGTGGGTGGACCCCTCCATTGAGCTAGTGGCCTGTGGCAGTTCCTCCAGCGAGATGGCGACCTTTGGCGACTGGGAAATGTCCATGCTGAATGAGTGCTACGACAACGTGGATTACGTGTCCCTGCACCGCTATTACGCCAACCCCACCAACGATACCCCCGGCTTCCTGGCCCGCTCCATGGACCTGGATGCCTTCATTAAGACCGTGGTTTCCATCTGCGATGCCATCGGCGGCAAGAAGCACAGCAAGAAAAAGCTGCACCTGTCCTTTGACGAGTGGAACGTTTGGTATCATTCCAGCGAGCAGGACAAGGAAGTATGGAAGCAGGGCAAATGGAACCGGGCGCTGCCTCTCCTGGAGGATATTTACAACTTCGAGGATGCGCTGCTGGTGGGCTCCATGCTGATCACCTTCCTGCGCAATGCAGACCGGGTGAAGATCGCGTGCCTGGCGCAGCTGGTGAACGTTATTGCCCCCATCATGACCCGCAACGGCGGCGGTGCTTGGGCCCAGACCATTTATTGGCCCCTGATGCATGCCTCCAAGTATGGCCGGGGCACGGCCCTTAGGGCTATCGTGGATACCCCCGTGTACGACTGCAAGGATTACGAGGCCGTGCCGGAGCTGGATGCGACCGCCACCCAGGCGGACGATGGCAGCGTGACCATTTTTGCGGTGAACCGTTCCATGGAAGAAGGCATGGAGCTGACCGTGGACCTGCGGGATTTCCCCGGCCTGTCCAAGGTATCCCACGAGGTGCTGGTCCATGAGGATGTGAAGGCCATCAATACCGAGGAAAATCCGGGCAACGTTGCGCCTCAGGCTATCCCCGGCGGCAAGCTGGACGGTGGCAAGCTGTCTATTGCTTTACCCAAGCTGAGTTGGAACGTGATCCGGGTGACAAAATAAGGCATCAAGCAGGATAAGTAGAATATAGGGGTCGCCGCGTTTTTGCGGCGACCCTTTGATGATATGGAGGATAAATCATTTTATCCATCTCAATGAAGGGCTGCCAAAGGGCTATGGCCCTTTGGCAGGGTCAGAGGCAGCGTCCCAGTGCTCTTCCCTGCTGCGGCAGCCCTTAGCCGTCGCCCCTCTCGATCTCCACCACGGCATTGGGGTCATGCCGTTTGTCCAGCCGATGGCGAGCCTTGCGGTTTTGAACGGTGTCAAAAACAATGGAAAAGTCGTAGTCCTCCGGGTACATTTCCTGGGCAGGGGCGATGCACTTAAGGCGCTTGTGGTTCACAGGGCGCTTTTCCTCTTTGATAAGAATAGTGAGCATGCCCTTGCTATCTGCGGTGCGGCACACTACGCCTATTTCGCGAGAGGGGTAGACCATCACGCAGTCCCCCAACTGGAACCGCTGCGCACGGGTCTGGACAGGGGCTTCCTTGGCGGCCTGGATGCGGGAGGGCTTTGGAGGCAGAGCGGGCTGGGCCGGGGCAGGCGCGGGCGCAGCATTGGACCTAGGCAGAGCATCGGGCGCGGGCGCAGCATGGGCCGAGACCTCCACGGCGGCCTTGCTAGCCAAAGCGGCCCGCTTAAGCACGCTCTCCGGCAGGCCGATGCGCCGGGCGATGGCTAGGGCGCAGCTTTCGCCTGCTTTGCCCACTTCTAGTTGATAGGTGGGGGCCAAGGTGGCCTGGTCAAAGAGCATCCGGGCGTTTACGAAGCCCTGGGCGGTCTGGCAGTAGGTTTTTACCTCCGGGTAATGGGTGGTGGCCACCATAAGGCAGCGCCGAAGCCGCAGCTCCTCCAGCACGGCCACTGCCAGGCCCATGCCCTCGGCAGGGTCTGTACCGGAGCCCAGCTCATCCAGCAGCACCAGGCTTTCCGGCCCGGCCTTTTCCAGGATGTCCTTCACCCGGCTCATGTGGGCGGAGAAGGTGGAAAGGTTCTCGGAGATGCTCTGCCCGTCGCCTACGTCGCATAGGTAGGCATCAAAAAGGCACAGCTCCGTGCCGTCCTTGGCGCTTACGTGGAGGCCGCATTGGGCCATGAGGGATAAAAGCCCCACGGTTTTAAGGGTCACGGTTTTGCCGCCGGTATTGGGGCCGGTGACTACCACGCCAAAGCCTTGGCCGTTTAGCTCCAGGGATAGGGGCACGCAGGTGCTTTGGGGGATGAGCGGGTGTCGGGCCTCCACCAGCCGCAGGCGGCGTTTGGAGGTGACCTCCGGGGCGATGCCGTTCATCTGGCGGCTTACCTGGGCCTTGGCAAAGGCAAAGTCCAGCGCTTCCATGGCCTCCATGGAGCGGCGGATGCCTCCGGCGCTGTCTGCCACCAGGCCGGAAAGCTCGTAGAGAATGCGGCGTATTTCATTTTCTTCTTCGATGTGCAGTTCCGACAGTTCATCGGATAGCTTGCGCACGGCGGCGGGCTCCATAAAAAGAGTAGCGCCAGAGGCGGAAATATCCACCACGGTGCCGTCCATTTCGTGGCGGCTGGTGCGCTTGACGGGCAGGGCATACCGTCCACCACGCATTACCACGATCGCATCGGAAAATATCTGGGGCCGATGGGAAAGGCAGCTGGAAAGACGCGTTTGAATTTGTGCCTTTACGTTGTCCATGCGCCTGCGGATATCCTTGAGCAGGCTGGAGGCGGAGCTGTCCACCTCGCCGCCGCGAACACAGCGATCAATTTCCTCCCGCAAAAGGGACAGGTCGTCCATGCCCCGGCCGATAAAGGCGATGGAGACGCCGGTCCCCTCCGCGCCAGCCAGATAGCGCTGCATCCGCTCGCAGGCCACAGCGAACCGAGCCACGCTTTCCAGCTCCGGCCCGGTGAGCATCCCGCCGGACACAGCCAGGCTCAGCACCCGCTCTGCCTCCTCCATGGAGGTGAGGGGTGGGGAGCCGCAGGCATCCAGCACCTTCCGGGCGGCGGTGGTCTCCTCCAGGGTCTGTCGGCAGCGGGCCTCGTCCAGGCTGGGGGCCAGGGCAGCCAAGCGTTCCCTGGCCCGGGTGCAGTGGGCCGCTTCGTGCAGCATGTCTAAAATGGTATCAAATTCTAAAGCCTTGAAATACGTATCCAATGGTAGTTCCCCTTTCTTTGCTGGGGCGCGCCGAAATATACAAATAAAAACGCGGACAGGAAAGGCAATGCCCATCCTATCCGCGAAAAGGTTCGCTCAATGAGGTATGACGGCGGCGCCCAAGGCGCAAAGGCACACATAATAGACCGACGCGGTCTCGCGCCTGTCCGCTATGGCTTTGCGGATCTTTTAGTTGTTGGAAAGCTCCACAACTTGCACCGACACAAAAAGTCCTCCTTGATATGTAGTGAGGCTAGTATACAGAATCGGTCTGGCTATGTCAAGCCTGGTTTTTAGGTCTGACAGGGATCAACAGGTCCAGCTGCATGTCGGGGTCAAATATCTGGCCCGCTTTCAGGCGGCTGTACACATTCAGGTGCTCCTCCAGGGAGCCGAACATATCCTCCGGGGTGCCGCTACCGCAGTATTCGTACTGTTCGCTCTCCTGCACCCAGCGTTCCAGCCAGCCCCACTCCTGAAAATCCCCAAACTTGATCATATGGGCGGCGTAAAGCCCGCCTTTAAACTGTTTTTTTTGGAGGGGGGCAGGCACAGGCATGTCCTCAGGAATGGTCAGCCAGTATTCGTAGCCGTGCAGGTCGCTTTCGTCTACCGGGTTTGGGTGGTTAAAGCCGTACATCCGCACATCTGGCTTGAGGGTGGTGATGTCGATAGCCTTGGCAAAGTCCAGCAGCGGCTTTCCGGCCATATCCTCGGGGTCGGGGCCGATAAAGTGGCTGGCGGCCACGGTGGCCGGGGGCAAAAAGATAATGCGGACATTTTTCACTTTTCCCAGCTCCGCCTGGGCCTTGGTCATTTCATTCATGGTGGGAAGCTCCTTTCTCGCGGAGGAGGGCTCCGCAACGGTCCTTATCAATGCCCGGATGGCCTGGTCCTCCAATAGCTTCTGACTCAAGGGCATCTGCCGTGCTGCCTCCAGCCGTCCTATCAGCTCCAGCAGGACCCGGCGCAGGGTGTCCAGGGCCTCTATCTCACCGTCCAGCTCGTTAGCCTGCTGCTGGAACACCTCAATGGCATGGCGTACCTCGCCGGAGGCCAGCATGTCCCCAATGTGCTTGAGGGGGATGCGCAGCCTTCGAAGCAGCACGATCTGGCCTACCCTGGCGGCGTTTTTTTCGTCGTACATTCGGTAGGCATAGCCCTCCTGGCGGGTGGACTGGATCAGCCCCGCCTGCTCATAATACCTGAGGGTGCGGGTGGAGATGTGATAATGCCGGGTCAGCTCCGTAATGGTGGAAAGCTCCATGGACATTGCTCCTTTATGTTAAAAACCGTAACCAAAGCGCTTTAGTATCTTCATTATACCTGTTGACCCCGCGTCAAAGTCAACCCCTCCTGCGTTTTTCATGGGGACAAAAAACGCAGGAGGGGGAAACGGCAGCGCTTTTTTTGCTGAGCTACACCAGCGGCCTTGTGACGGTACGGTTGCCCTCGTTGCGGGTCACCTGGTAAAACCCGATGAGATTTGAGGGCCGGTAACGCTGATAGGCCTCGTACACCCGGTCGAAATCGCTGAGCTCGAACCGGATGCTAAGGCCGCAGCCCACCGCCACATCCCTGGGTGTGGTGATTATGCTTGCGCGTACGCTTTCCCGGCGCAGCGCGCTTTCAAATTTCAACACCTGTTGCCGCGAGCGAAACGAGGCGATGCCAAAAGCTTCATTCATGGGTTCATATCCCCCTTCCTTCCTCATACAGTATACGGCGGGCTGCCTATTTTGGTGAGCCGGGTATGGGGCATATTGCAAGAGCAAGGGGGCTTTCTCATGATCTATTTGGATAACGCGGCGACCTCGTTTCCCAAGCCGCCCATGGTAGCCAGGGCCATGGCAGGCACGCTGCAGCGGATCGGGGGCAATCCGGGCAGGGCGGGGCATAGGCTGTCCCTGTGCGGGGGCCGGGTGATGGAGGCCTGCCGGGATTATTTTGCCAGCGCTTACGGACTGGCTGGACCGGAGTATGTTATTTTTACGGCTAACTGCACCGAGGCGATGAACATTGCCATTCGGGGCATGCTTTTTCAGGGGGATGAGGTCCTCTGCTCCCATGGGGAGCATAACGCGGTGATGCGGGTGCTGAAAAACCTGGAGAGCGCCGGTTCCATTACCGTAAAGACCCTGGAGCCGGATGCCCGAGGCCTGCTGACGGCGGAGGGCATCCGGGGGGCCATCACGCCTAAAACTGCCCTGTGCGTCATCAGCCATGCCAGCAACGTCACCGGGGTCATACAGCCCATAGAGAAGCTCTCTCCGGCATTGAAGGCCCACGGCATTCCCTTTTTGGTGGATGCAGCCCAGACCGCAGGGGTGCTGGACATATCCCCGGCAAGGCTAGGCGCGGATATGGTGGCCACTGCCGGACATAAAAGCCTGCTTGGCCCTCACGGCACTGGCCTTTTGCTGTTGCAAAAGGGCATTTTGCCCCGGCCGCTGATCTGCGGGGGCACTGGCTCCCAAAGCGAGAATATGCTCCAGCCGGAATCGCTGCCGGACCGCTACGAAAGCGGTACGGCGAATCTGCCGGGTATTGCGGGGCTGCTGGTGGGGGCACGGTTTGCCCTGTCCCACCAAAGCGAGATCGAGGCCTATGAAAGTGAGCTGGCGGGGCGGCTGCGCAGTGCGCTTGCCAATATACCGGGCATTCGGCTGCTGGGGGACGAACAGGCCCCCAAGGTAGGAGTGGTGGGCTTTGTGCCCCAGGGCATGGACGGCGGGGCTATGGCGGATGCCTTAAACCAGCAGGGCTTTGCCATCCGGGCCGGGCTGCACTGCGCCCCGGCTATGCACCAGTGGCTAGGAACCCTTAGGACCGGGGCCTGTCGTGCCAGTGTGGGCATATACAATACAGAGGAGGAAGTGGACCTCTTCGCGATGGCGGTGAAGCGACTGATGCAAAGCGGCTTATGATTTGAGAGGTTTTACCGATTTTCTGATTCTCTTATTTTTTGATTTTTTGATTTTCCGATTTCATGGCTTTCTTTGATTCGGGTGGTATGGACACAGGGACGATACTTTTACAAAAATGCTTCTTCCTTTTTCGGCTTATACAGCCGACAGAAAATGCATAATAGCAGGCAAATGACGGCGGGAATGGGATAATACCAAAGCCCGGTCAGGAAATACAGCCCCGCCAGCACTAATCCGTAGAGAAAATAGTGCTTGGCACGGCGTGGGGCCAGCACATGCTCCATCCACCGCCTCCAGCTTACCGGGCCCTTGCGGCTGCCCAGCCCTCGCAGGTCCTCGTCCGTGGCCGGGGTGCAGGCGCCGGCCAGACGTATCATTTCCTCCCGGGAAACCAAAATAAGCTTAGGCTCGCAGGTCTCCGCGTAGGCGGTGGCCTCCCGGCTGGGGGCAGCGGTCAGGCAGATGATGCAGCGCTTGGCGTGGTGCTCCAGGCTTTCCTTATGCGCGTCAATGATCTGCTGAATGGAGATGGGCAGGCTCTTGTGCTGGGCGATGAGGCGGACAAGCACGATGGCCTCCTTATGCTTGCACAAAACGCCCCATTCCGTAGTCTTGATCATTTCCAGGGTTGCTTTAGGCCCTAGCCACAGGGCCGCCTGAAAGGCCGCATGCCGGGAGGGCAGCAGCAGCAGCTTATCCACGGCCAGCTCCCCGCCGATGGCCCTGCGCATTTGCTGTTCCTTTTTCTGGAGGCTCATTTTTTCAAAACGGCGTACGCATAGCCACAAAAGGCAGCCCAGGGCCAGCCCTGCCGCCAGCGCCGGCAGGGACAAGCCCCACAGGAACACGAACCATCCTATCCCCAGCCCCGCCGCCAGCAGCCGCCATAAAAGCTTGTCCGCCGCTGCGGCCAAGGGTGTTTTCTGCTGATACTTTTCCATTTCTTTTCCTTCCTCCGCATCAGAAGTATTTCCCTTTTTGGTTTTTTCTAGTATAATCAGGTATGAAGGGAGGTCTGGCCTTGCCAAAAGAACGGATCGGCCTGATGGGGGGAAGCTTCAACCCCATTCACCAGCGGCATTTGGATATAGCGCAGTGCGCCATG
Source organism: Eubacteriales bacterium (assembly GCA_031548115.1). Classification (GTDB taxonomy): domain Bacteria; phylum Bacillota; class Clostridia; order Christensenellales; family Aristaeellaceae; genus Limiplasma. Next base: position 134,814 of record JAVBRJ010000018.1, read on the forward strand.
AAGGAAGCGGGGCTTTCCCGCTGCTTGTTTTTACCTACAGGCAACCCGCCTCACAAAAAAGAGGGGCTGGCCCCCGCAGAGCACCGCTTTGAAATGACCCGGCTGATGCTTATAGGAAAGCCGGGGCTTTCCGTTTCGCGGGTGGAGCTTGACCGGGAGGGCGTTATTTATACGGTAGACACCTTGCAGCTTTTGCAAAAGCAGTTTCCCAGCGCAGAGCTTTGCTATATTATCGGGGAGGATACCCTGATGGACCTGCCCAACTGGCGAAGGCCCGACAAGGTTTTTTCCCTGTGCCGGTTCTTGGTGTGCCGCCGCGCCTCCCAGGATATCAGCGAAAGCCCCGTGGTAAAGGAGCTGGAAGACCGGGGTGCCCGGTTTACCTTCCTTTCGCTGCCGCCGGAGGATGTGTCCGCCACGGCCATTCGCGAAGAATTGCGGCTTAAAGGAGAACCCGCAGCACTGGCACCCCAGGTTTTGGAATATACTCGTATCATGGGGCTATATGGCCAGCCTATGTCCCCGGCTAAGGCTGCGTTTTTCTACCCCCGGCTGAAACGGGCCCTGACCGAAAAGCGCCTGATACACTCCCTCCTGGTCACCTATACCGCCCGGCGACTGGCACGGCTCCATGGCGTGAACCAGGAGGCAGCGGCCCTTTCTGGGCTTATGCACGACTGCGCCAAGTGCATGCCCTTAGCCGCGCTTCAGCAAGCGGCCCGGGAGCATCGCCTGCTTCTGGACAAGGAGACCATGGCCAGTGAAAACCTGCTTCATGGCCCGGTAGGCGCGGTTTTGGCGGAAACCGAGTACGGCGTTACCGACCCCAATGTGCTGGCGGCCATCGCCTGCCACACCACAGGCAAGGTGGGCATGCTGCCCCTGGACATGGTGCTGTTCCTGGCGGATAAGATAGAGCCCTCCCGCCGTAGCTACCCCGCCCTGGAAACCATCAGAGCCCTGTCGGAGACCAGCCTGGTGGCTGCCATGCGCTTTTGTCTAGGCTCCACGCTGGAATACGTATCCGCCCAAGAAACCACGGCCCACCCCACCACCCAGCGGGTGGCGGACTGGCTGAACCGCTTGCCCAACCCAGAATATCAAAGGAGCGAATTGCATGAATGAATTGATCACCCGCATTGCCGAGATCCTCTATAACAAAAAGGCCCAGAACATTGTGGCTCTGGACGTTTCCGACCTTACGGTCATTACGGATTGTATGCTCATCGCCAGCGGCCGCAGCGCCCTGCAGGTGCGCACCCTGGCCGAGGAGGTGGAGGACCAGCTAAGCCAGCTGGGCATCGAGCCTACCCGCAAGGAGGGCCACCAGGATGGCCGCTGGGTCGTGCTGGATTATGGCACGGTGCTGGTGCACGTTTTCCACACCGAGGAGCGGGAGTTCTACCGCCTGGATAAGCTGTGGGAGCACGACAACAACCGTATTCCTCTGCCGTTTGACGGGGAGGACGAGGAGTAACGGGGCGAACGAGGGGAACCAGGGGAACGAGGGGACGTTTAGGGGCTGCGCCCCTAAAAACCCTGCCCAGGGCTAAAGCCCTGGACCCTTTATTGGCCACGCTTCGCGCGGCCAAGGAAAAATAATTGGCTTTACATGGTTTTGTATAGCTTTGCATGGTTTTATATGGTTTTATGTAGCTTATAGCTTATAGCTTATAGCTTAAGGCTGTCGCGCAAGCGGCAGCCTTTATGCTATTATGGGGTTAAGCAACGATTCAATTTTTAAAATGGCCGTGAACCTACTCTCGTTTTGCCGCGTCATAGGGGTGTAGCTACACAAGGGGGATGCGCTGATGACGAAAGACCAGTTTGAACATGAGGCCCTGGCCCTGGCCGATAGCCTGTACCGGGTCAGCGCCATGCTGCTGAGAAGGCCAGTGGACAGGCAGGATGCCATTCAAAGCTGCTTGCTTAAGGCATGGCGCAGGCAAGGGCAGCTTCGGGAAATGGAAAAGTTCAAGCCCTGGCTGATGCGGATATTGGTGAATGAATGCCATACCCTGCTTCGCAAAAGCCAGCGGATGGTGTTGGTGGACCCTCCAGAGCAGCAGATAATGCCCCAGGATACGGGCCTAAAGGAATGCGTGGAGGCGCTGCCTACCCGGCTCCGGGAGGTGATCGCGCTGCACTATATGGAGGGCTGGCCAGTAAAGGACGTGGCAAGGGCGTTGGGCATCCCCGAAGGTACGGTAAAATCAAGATTAAATCATGCCCGAAAGGCGTTGCGCGACCAGTGGCAGGAGGAGGTAGAGCCATGAACAGTAACGATACGAATTGCAAGGATGCGGCCCGCAAGGCTATGATGGGAAAGCGGCTTCAGGCGCTGTATGGCTCTGCCCCGGATGCCTATAAAGAAACGATGAGCAGGACCTTCGGGCAAATGGAGGAGGAGCCCAAAATGAAACGGATATCAGGCGTTGTGTTAGCCTTTGTGCTTATATTGGCCCTGGCCGGGGCAGCTTTGGCGGCCCATCAGCTGGGTACGTTCGATTTTCTCTTTCCCGGCAGGGAGGTGCCGGAGGATATTCAGGAGCAGCGGCAAGGCAACCTGCGTTGGCAGGGCGGGGATTTTGAAACGGTGGATTGCACCGTGTTGGATGCGGTAAGCGATGGCATTTCCGCATTTATGGCGGTGCAGTTTAAGGCCAAGCATGCCGAGGACCTGCTCTTTAGCGAGTTTGACAAGCAGGCCTATGCGCGTATTGATGAAGACGTGGATGCAGCCGCGATCCAAGGCCGCAGGCTGGTGGTTTGGCAAAACTGGGACATGGGCGAAGGGCTGTATTTATCCGGTTGGCACTGGCAGCAGATAGATCCACAAACGGTGATCTTGCACTATATTATCGACCTTTCGACCTGTGACGATGCCAACGAAGTGATCCTTCGTTTTTCCCCCGGCATTCGTCTGGCGAATGGAACGGATATGCCTAAAGATCTGGAGCAGGAGGAGGTGCAAGTTGCCCTTCAAACTTCTGTTTTGGAAAGAGCGGAGCAAAAGGTGAAGGCCTTGCCGGACGGCAATGCCTTAGGCATTACCTTCACAGCCATAGACCGTACCATTACCCCTCTGGCTACTTACTTGCGCCTGACCTACCATGTAAACGATCCGTCGGAGGAAGCCACCATGGATTGGCAGGATATCTACGGAAGCCTTTGGTTTAAATTGCAGGATGAAGAAGGCAGAGCTTATGGTTTGCTGAACGGGGGCGGCAAGTATAGCGATGACGCGGCGGAGGTCTATGAGGAAGAGGTTCGGCAAATGTATGAGCATATGGATGCAAGCATGGACACAGTGACATTGATCCCCTATATCAGCGGCACAGAGACAGTGCTTGACCCCATAACCGTAGTATTTGAATAAGCTTAAAGGCTGTCGCGCAAGCGGCAGCCTTTAATAATGATGGGTCCAGGGCGAAGCCCTGGCGTGGATGCAAGGGGCAGCGCCCCTTGCCCGTGGTCCCTCGTCTCCCCGTCCCCTACTGGCAATACTGCGGGTACTTTTCCCGGATGCTCTCCTGATCCACCTGATAGCGGTTCAGATGCTTGTGCATGAGGGCCTTGGCGGTAGCGGCATCCCTCTGGCTGATAGCCGTCAGGATGGCCCGGTGATCCTGGGCCAGCTTTAGCTCCTTCACGGCCACCAGGGCCATAGCCCGCACCCGGTCGAAGTGCACGGTCATGCTGTCCATGAGCTTGTGCACCTGGGGCAGGCCGGCGGCGATGAACAGCTGGTGGTGAAAGGCATCGTCCAGCGCCATGAAATCGTGGGCTCGGGTCTTTTCCTTCATCTCCTGGAGATAGAGGTTCTCCTCCAGAAGGGCCAGCGGTCCCGGCTCGATGTCCATCTGGCACAGGCGCTCCACCATGGCGCATTCCAGGGTGTCCCGCATAAAATGGGCCTGTTCTACCAGATCGTAGTCGATCTTGGAAACGAAGCTACCCCGCTGGGGAAGGACTTCGATCATGCGTACCTCTGCAAGCTCGATGAGGGCCTCCCGCACGGGGGTGCGGGAGAGGCCCAGCTGCATAGCCAGCTCGTTTTCGCTGACCCGGCTTCCCGGCGCAAGCTCCAGACGGACGATGTTTTCCTTGAGCACCCGCAGGGCGTAATCCCGGCCGCTTTCCCGCTTTTTCCGCGTGTCTAGGTACATGGCACTCTTCCTATCACAGATGCTTTTGGAGGGTGGCGCGCACTGCGCCAGGGCCTGCCAGCTCTTCTACAAAATAGGCTTCGATCTGGGCTGCCAGAGAGGTCTGGGTAAGGTCAGAGCCGAAGATGACGGTATTGGAGAGAATGGGGCGTATCTGCCCGCTGTAGGAGGCGGGGTCGTTCCAGACGATCCCATTAAGCTGGGCCTGCAGGTCGTCCTTCATGGGGTCAGCGGAGACCTCCATGGGCTGACCGTTGTCGCCCACGGCCAGGAGATAGCGGAGCCAGCCCGCAATGGCCAGAGGAATGGACACCAGGGTACTTAGGTCTCGGCCCTCGGCCACATAGCTTTTGAGGGTCTCACCAAAGCGGATGCCCACCTTTTGGGAGGTGTCGGTGGCAATGCGCTGGGGGGCATCGGGCATGAAGGGGTTGGGCAGGCGCTCGGTAACTACCTCGTCAATAAAGGCCTTAGGGGAGAGAATGCCTGGGTCGGTGACCACGGGAAGGCCCTCCTGATAGCCCAAGCGGGTGATAAGGGCCACGATATCCTTATCCTTCATTTCGTCGCAGATCAGCGTGTACCCCAGCAGGCAGCCGTATACGCTCATGGCGGTGTGCAGAGGGTTGAGGCAGGTAGTCACCTTCATGCGCTCGGTACGGTTGACGGTGTCCCGGTCGGTGAGGTAGACCCCGGCCTTTTCAAGGGCGGGGCGGCCATTGGGGAAAAGGTCCTCCACGACCAGATACTGGGGATTTTCGGCGTTTACAAAGGGGGCAATAAAGGTGCCCTTGGTAGTAATGATGGGGGTCATGCCCTCAATGCCTTTGTCTGCCAGCATTTTTTCTACCTTGGGGTCAGGCCGGGGAGTGATCTTGTCGATCATGCTCCAGGGGAAGCCCACCTTGGTGGCATCGGACAGGTAGGCAATGAAGCCCTCGTCTGCAAAGCCGTTTTTGACCCAGCTATGGGCGATCTCCAGAATGCTCTGCTGGAGCTTTTCGCCGTTGTGGGAGCAGTTGTCCATGCTGACCATGGCAATGGGATAGGCCCCGGCCTTAAAGCGCTTTAGGAGGCCGGCGGCTATAAGGCTCATGGCGTGGACGGCCCTTTGAGGGCCACCAGCCATGTCGCTTTCCACCATGGGCAGCAGGCTTCCGTCCGCCTTGCGCAGGGCATAGCCCTTCTCGGTGATGGTAAAGGAGACCATCTGCAAGGAGGGGTTTTCAAAAATTTGATAGATGCGGCCGATCTGTTGGGCATCCGAGCTGTCGGCCTTGAGAGATTCCACAACGGAGGCGATGATCTCACAGGTCATGCTGGCATCGGGCATGAGGGTGACGTTCATAGTCAGGTTATCAAAGGGGGCGTAGATCTGGTCAATGATGTCAAAATCGAAGGTATCGGCGGCGATGATGCCGCTTTGAGCCAGATCAGCGTTCAGCAGCCGCTGCTGCAGCGCGGCGATAAAGCCCCGGAAGATATTACCTGCGCCGAAATGCAGCCACACAGGACTATCGTGGGTGGCGGCGGTGGCAGCGGCGATGTCAAAGGCGGGCAGGGTCACACCTGCGGCCTGCCAGGCTTCGCGGTTTTCAAGGCTTTGAAGATTCATTTTCATTGGCGGGCCTCCTTGTCGATGGCCTCCCACAGACCATTGAGGTATGCGGCACCCAGGGCGCGATCGTACAGGCCGTAGCCGGGGCGGGCCTGCTCGTCCCAGATCATGCGGCCATGGTCAGGGCGTACATAGCTGTCCGGGCAGGTATCGTACATAGCCTTCACGATGGCGTACATGTCCAGATCGCCGTCGGAGGACAGGTGGCTGGCCTCCCGAAAATGCCGGTAGCCCAGGTGCTTCACATTGCGGATGTGCAGGCAGGCAATGCGGCCCATTTCGCCAAAGTGGCGGATGGCGGCGGGCACGTCGTTGTCGGGATTGGAGGCCAGGGAGCCGGTGCAAAGGCACAGGGCGTTGGCAGGGGAGGGGTTCAGAGCCATGACCTTGTCAAAATCCTCCTGGCTGTGGGTGATGCGAGGCAGGTCAAAAATGGGCCAGGCGGGATCGTCCGGATGGCAGGCCATGCGCACGCCGTACTTTTCGCAGGTGGGGATGATGCCATCCAGGAAGTATTTGTAATGGGTCCGGAGCATATCCGGAGTGATGGAGGCGTATTGCTTAAGGGTCTTTTCCAGCTCCGCCAGGCGCTCCGGCTCCCAGCCGGGCAGGGAGAAGCCATGGCAGTCCTCTGCGGTCTTGCGTACGATCTCCATAGGCCCCATGGTGCCCAGGTCCTTCTCGTCAAAGTACAGGCTGTTGGAGCCGTCCTGGGGGATAATGCGCGCAAGGTCCGTGCGGAGCCAGTCAAAAACGGGCATGAAGTTGTACACGATCACCTTCACGCCAAATTCGGCAAGATTGCAGATGGTGGTCTTGTAGTTTTCGATGTACTTATCCCGGGTGGGGAGGCCCATCTTGATGTCCTCGTGGACGTTTACGCTTTCGATGACCTCACACTCAAGGCCTGCCGCGTGGACCTCGTCAATGTAGGCCTTGATCTCGTCCTTCGTCCATATCTCACCGGCGGGCTTGTAGTCCAAAAAGCCCATCAGGCCCGTCATGCCGGGGATCTGCTTGATCTGCTTAAGGGTGACGGAATCGCTCTTGGAGCCGAACCAACGGAATGTCATTTTCATATGCATACACCTCTTCTAGGTTGATGAGGGCTTGAGTATAGCAGGAAGCTCTGAAACTGTCTACTAGTATACAAGATAAAATGTAACAAAAAATCTTGTGCTAATTGCACAAGATTTTTTTGCGATCCAAGAAAGCACTATTCCCGCTGCCCTATGGCTTATTCGGCCGCCGCTGGGCTGCTTTGCTCCGCTGGGCTGCTTTGCTCCACCGGGGCCGCAGCCTCCTTGGGCAGACGGGTCTTGACGACCACGTTCAGCGTAGCGAAGACCAGCAGCAGCGCCACAGCCGCCAGGATGGTGGACATGCCCCCGGTGAAGCCAAAGGCATCCGCGGTAGCCCCTACGATGGTGGGCATCAGGATGGAGCCGGAGCAGCCCACGGCCAAAAGCGTGCTGGTGGCCATGGAGTAGGTGTTGGTAAAGATGGCTGCGTCGGAGTAGATCATGGGGCAGATGCCGGACATGCAAAAGCCCAGACCCATGATGCTGATGGTGATGAGCACCAAATTAGAGCCGAAAAGCATCAGCGCAAAGAAAGCCACCACACCAATGGAGAGCATGAGCATCAGCTTTTTCTGGGGCACCTTGGAGGAAAGGACCGCGCAGGTGAGCCGCCCCACCAGGATGATCAGCCATAGCAGGGAAGCCATGGACTGGCTGTAGGCCTTGATGGAGGCCTGGGTGTTTTCCGGGAAGGCGGTAACCAGGGCCTCCTTGTTTTGCAGGAAGGTGACCAGCCAGCCGTTGATGGAGTATTCCGCGCACAGGTAGAAGAACATCATCATGCACAGGATGAGATAGCTGGGGTTCTTGAGAAAGATCAAGGTGGAGTTTTTCCTGTCGGTAGGGTCAGGCCGGTCGTTTTGAAGGTGCAGGGTGGTAAAATTGAAGGAGCAAAGGGCGCACAGAACGATGATATACACAAGGCCCCATTGCCAGTGGCCCATGCTCTTAAGCAGCAGAAAGATGAGGGGAGAGGTAAACGCGCCTACGGCAAAGCAGGCGTGCAGCAGATTGGTAGCGATAGGGCTGCCGTCCGATATCTGGTTGGCGGTGGCGTTGTTGAAATTGGTCATGGCGCCCCGGCCCACACCCGTCAGGATAAAGGCGATCATCAGGAACAGTGGGCTGCCCCCCAGCAGAATGAACACAAAGCCCAGCAGGCAGCAGCACGAAAACAGCGTAATGCTCATTTTGCGGCCCAGCGCCAGGGGCAGAAGGCCGCTGGTAAAGCCCGCGATGAGGTTGCCGATGGAGTGGGCGGATATCATCAGTCCGCTTTGGGTGCTGGTGAGGGCGTAGGTGGCGACCAGGTCGGGCATCATGGAGCCGATCATCAGTGCAAAGTTGCCGCTGACCAGAAAAGAGAAAAAGCATACGAACAGGGTATGCCTGTCGTTTTTGGATAAACGCCGTAATAAGGCCTGCATAGTAAAAAGCTCCTTTGTTATAATGCCCGTAGGCACAATAGTCCCGACGGGCATTATAGCAAAGAACCATACTTTGGTCAAAGGGTATTTCTTATTCGTTTAAGAAGGCATAGGCGGCATTTACCGCGTCCACCACCGCCTGGCTGGACACCGTGGCCCCGGCCACCGCGTCCACATCATTTAAGGTCAAGGGTGCTTTTTTGCCGATGAATTGCTCGGTAAAGGCTGGGTCCTTTACCTTGCTGCCTATGCCCTCGGTCTCCAAGAAGCGCTCCGCCCCAACGGTGATGGCTTGGATAGCACCGTCGCTGTCCAGCCCCAGCTGCACCAGCACAGGCCCGCCATAGCCGATAACGCTGGCACTGATGATCTTGTCCGCCTGGGTGGCAGAGGGCGATCCGGTGTCAGCCGGCCCTCCGGTGGCTCCAGGTCCAAGGCCCGTCAGGGTCATCAGCTTTTCATAGGCGCTGTTCACCCCGTCCACTACGGCCCGGCTGGAGATGGTGGCCCCGGAGATAGCGTCCACATCCGTTCCCAGGGTCAGCGGCGGCTTCTTGCCCGCAAATAGGCCTGTAAAGTCCGCGGCTCTCACCTTGCTGCCCAAACCCTCTGTTTCCTTAAACTCCGTGCCTCCCACGGCGATGCCCTTAAGGGTGCCATCCGGCGCTACGCCTACGGTCACCTCGATAAGCCCGGCATAGCCCTGCACCTTTACCGCCCCTGCATGGCCTATCACCTCACCGGCTTTCTTTATCTCGTAGGCTAGGTCCAGGCCGCTGTTTGCGGCAGGCTGCATAGGTTCCATTTGGTCAGCCTCGGGAAACATTTTTTTCAGCGCCTCCTCAGAGGCGGAAAGGCCCTGGGAATCAATAGACTCCTTGGTGACCATATTGGTGACGGCCAGGGCTACGGCGGCCACCAGCACGATCACGGTCAAAATGATCCAGCCCGCCCATTTCTTTTTTTCCATACAATAATCCCTCCACATGCTTAGCGTCCTTAGCCTGTGGAGGGAGCTTGTATTTTATACTTCCAGCTTCATTTTGAGATTGCCCATATTTATTTTGAGGTCGCGCCGCCGCTTTTGCTTTGGGCATACAGGCCGTCGGTCATGATAACGCTGCCGTCCATTTCCACCCACAGGGCTTCAACGCCGTCCAGGCTTTCCACCAGGGTACGACCCTCAGTGTAGGGCAGAATGAAAAGGGCGGTGGAGAGCATGTCCGCCAGGGCGCTGTCCTGGCACACGATGCTTACGGCCCGGTGCGTATCGGCGGGCATGAGGGTGTCTGGCGCGATGATATGGTGGTAGCGCACGCCGTCCACGATATAAAACCGCTGGTAATCACCGCTGGTGACCACGGATAGATCGCTGAGGTACAGGGTCTCGATGGTTTGGTCCGGCGCGGTGACGCTGAGGGCCGCATCGGGATTTTGCAGGCTCACGCCCCAATTTTTGCGGCCATCCAGAGGCGGCAGGCCCGTGCGCACGTTGCCCCCGGCATTGAGAATAAAATGGGGCATTTCCGAGGTCAGCATCCACTGCGCCACCTTTTCCGTGGCATAGCCCTTGGCCAGGGCTCCTACGTCCAGCTGCACCTGAGGATCGGTAAAAAACACGGTGCCCGCTTCCGCATCCAGCTGGATGGAATCAAAATTCGTATGCTCCGCTGCGGCCTTAAGGGTCTCCATAGGCGGCAGGGCGGCGTTTTCCGGGTCCTCAATGCCCTTGGTGCGGTAGTCATGCCATATTTGCAAAACAGAACCCATGGCGATGTTTACCGTATCCTCAAGCTTGGGCTGCCATGCCTTGGCAAACAGGAGCATATCCATCAGCGCCGGGGTCACCTGCACCGGGGCCTTGCCCGCATCCCGGTTCAGGGTATATATGTTTTGCACGCCGGGGTACTCGTTATAGGCGTCAAAAAGCTGGTGATAGGCCGTAAACTGCTGCTGGACCTCCTGACATACCCGGTCAAAGGTGGCCTGGTCCTCGGTATAGCCCATGACGGTGATCATCGTGTCAAAGGTATCAAAAAAATAGTAGGTACGCTTTTCCGCCTCAGCCTGGGCCGAAAGGCTGCATCCGCCCGTAAAAAGGCACAGCGCGGCCAGCAGGCTATATATCCGCCTTAGCATCCCATCCCTCCTTGTCTGCCTGTCATTATAGCCATATTTGGCCCGGGTTGCAAGCGGGAACCGTTTCCTGTTTTGCAGAGGCGCTTTTTTCTTTCGAGGAACCCTTTCGGCTTTTCAAGGGCCTGGGCTGCGGGCTTGTCGAATGGTTCTCACAGGACGACAAAAATTTTACAGCCGCTCGACAGAGCCAGAAGCCCGAAAAATCTATACTGGCAATGAAAATAGTAATATCGGGGGCGACATATGCATATCGGCACAGAACACGGCGCGCCGCTGGACCCGGCTCAGGCGGCCCCAAAACCATATCGCGCATCAGGCGCTCATCGGCTATGGGAGTCCTTCACAGCGGCGCTGCCCAGCCTGGGCCGCCCCGTAGGGATAGCGGTGAGCACGTTTTTAATGACCTTTGTAAATGTGCTGGGTATTCCGTCTCCTTGCGCCGCCGCTTATCTGGCGGCCCGGGATACCCACGGCGGCCTGGCGGTCTTTCCCCTGCTGGGCCTGGGGGCTTCTCTTGGATTGCGCATTTTGTGGGGCGCGCCCCTGGATATATGGCAATATATGGGCTGCCTGGGCCTGTGGTTTATATCCCTATGGTATAGGCCAAGGACCCCCGTGGGCATGACCCTGGCGGCGGGGCTCAGCATGCTGCCTCGGGCTATTTTTGCGGTGGTGGATGGAAATTCGCTGGGCATTTTGCTGGCCTGCGCGGCGGTACCCCTTTCGATGGGGCTGGCTCTGGCCTTTCACCGGGGCACTATGCTCGTGCAGGATGAGCGGCCCATGCTTTCCTTTGGAGATAAGGCCTGCGCCCTTACCTTTGCCTTTGCGCTGTTGGCAGGCTGCGGATACCTGCGGGTAGGCAGCGTCAACCTGGGGCAGCTGCTGGCGGTGGTGTGCGTGGCGGCCTATGCCTACACCATGGGCAGCCTTCCCGGGGCAGGGGCTGGACTTATGTGCGGGCTGGCCCTGGCTCTGTGCGGCCATAGCAGCCAGCTGACGGTGCACCTGGCCATCGGTGGGTTTGGCGCTGGGCTGGTGTCCGGTCAAAAGCGAAGGTGGATAGCGGCCTTGGCCTTTATGGCGGGGCATTTGACCGTTTTTTATCTGACCACGCTGGCAGCGCCGGTGCTGTCGCATCTGTCCGTATTGCTGGGCTGCGTGGTGTTCGTGCTTACAGGGGAAAGGCTTACCCAGCGGCTGACGGCCCTGGGGCAAAGCACAGCCCCCACCAGCCGGAGCATGGAGGGGCTGTTTGTGCAGCAGCGGCTGATCCGGTGGGAGGGCGCCATGCGGGCCATGGCCGCTGCCCTGCCGGAGATCGTCCCCGCCAGCAACGAACCGCCCACGGCGGAGGAGCTGGGTAGCCTCCTGTGCATGGACTGCCCCGAGCAGCGCCGCTGCTGGAACGAGGAAAAGCCCCGTACCGTCCTGACGCTGGAGGAGCTGATGCGCCTTACCCTTACCTATGAGGAGCCTACCAGCCAGCTGCTCAAAATTCACGATTGCCCCTGCATTCGGGTGCTGTCCGTGCCGGAGGCCCTGCACCAGATACGCAAAAGCCGCCAGGAGCAGCTGGCGGCAAAGGCAAAGGCCCGCTTTGAAAGGGAGATGACCTTCACCCATCTGGATGCCATGGCAAGCATTATTTCAGAGATACGCGCCCTCACCGTGGGGGAGACCGTCAGCGATCTACAGGCCGCCTTCCTTATCGGAAAGGTTATCCGTGACCTGCGCTTTCCCGCCCGGCTGTGCTATGCAAGGCGGGTGGATGGGCACTTGCAGGCAGCCATTGAAATGGACAGTCTTTTGCCCATGGGGGCCAAGCCGGAAAAGCTTTTGCGCTATCTGGCCCGGGATTGCGGCCTAGCCATGGGGACCGTACGCACGATGAAAAATCGGGTGGAAATGGAGGAGCTGCCCCTGTACAACGTAGAGTTGGGAGCGGCGACCCTGTGCGCGGGCCAGCAGACCCTGTGGGAGGAAGGGGCCGTAAGCGGGGATGCCATCGCCGCCAAGCAGCTGCCGGGCGGGCGGTTCCTGCTGCTCTTAAGCGACGGCATGGGACATGGCGGCGGCGCTCATCAGGCCTCCAACAAGACCCTCGAGCTGCTGCTTTTGTGCCTGGAGGCAGGCTATACCCGGCGGCAGGCCATTAGCGCGGTCAACGGCATGATGCTTTCCGCCACGGAGGGGGACCGCTTTGCCACGGTGGACCTTTTTGACCTGAGCCTGTGGAGCGGCGATATGCAAAGCGAGAAGCTGGGGGCCTGCGCCTCCTGGCTGGTTAGGGGCAACTACCTAAAACAGGTAGGCTCCTCCTCCCTGCCCCTTGGCATCATGGAGGATGTACAGCCCACCAGTCAAAGCCTGCGCATGCACAGCGGCGATATATTAATTGTGATGAGTGACGGCGTAGCGGACGTATTTACCACGCCGGAGCAGATGGAGCGGGCCATCCTGGACAGCCTGTATATCCAGCCCCAGCGGATGGCAGATGCGCTGCTGAGAAGCGCACTTTTGGCCAGCGGAGGCACGCCCCGGGATGATATGACCGTGGTGACGTTGCTGATGGTGGATAGAAACCGCTCGGAGGCGGCAGGGGGAACGGAGCTCATGTAACGCTGCTTATTTGGCCGTAACGGCAAGCGCCTGCAGACATTGCATCTGCAGGCGCTTTTATGCGATCATCGGCAGCTGCCGCAGGCTGCGCAGCCGCCTTCGCCAGTCTCCCGAAGGGAAGGGGGCAGCGTGTCGCCTACGTCCTTCATGGCCAGGATGACTTCGTCGCAGGGAATAGGGCAGGGGATGCCCGCCAGCGCCATCTGGGCGGCGGCAAAGGCCTGGGATACGCCGCCTACGTTTCGGTACACGCAGGGCACCTCCACCAGGCCGTGGACGGGATCGCATACCAGGCCCATCATGTTCATCAAAGCAAAGGCGCAGGCATCGGCCCCCTGCTTAGGCGTGCCGCCGTATAGCTGGGTAAGGGCGGTGGCGGCCATGCCCGCTGCCGCGCCGCACTCCGCCTGACAGCCACCCTCCGCACCGGAAATGGTGGCCTGGAGGGCAATGACCTGGCCCATGGCTGCGGCGGCAAAGAGGGCCATCACCAGCTCATCATCGAAAAAGCCCGCGTCCTCCTGAACGGCCAACAGCGCGCCGGGAAGGATGCCGCAGCTGCCCGCCGTAGGCGCGGCCACGATCTTGCCCATGCAGGCGTTGCTTTCCGCCACGGAAAGGGCGTAGGCAAAGGCCTTGCCCATCATGCCAAAACGGCCTGCCTGGGTGGAGGCTGCCATTTTGGCGGCTTGCCCGCCTACCATGCCGCTGACGGAGCGCAGGTCCGGGTCCAGTCCAGCCTGTACGCTGTCCCGCATAACGGAAAGCATGGCGAACATTTGCGCCTTTACGGCTTCCTCGGTTTTTCCGCTGGTTTTGGCTTGCCATAAAAGGGCCGCTTGCCCCAGGGTCTGCTGCTCATTTTCTGCAGCCTTGAGAAGCTCTGCAATGGTGCGCATTTATATCTCCTCCTTCCGGGGAGGTTCCTTGGCGGCGATATAGGCCACATGGTATACGCCGTCCAGCTTGTTTATGCTTTTAAGCAGCGGCTCATCCGCCCACCCGTCCAGCTCCAGGGCCACTAGAGCCTCGCCTCCGGCGGACTGGCGAAATACCCGCATGGTGGCTATGTTCAGCCTTGCCGTGGCGATCTCTCCGCTGATGCGGGCGATCATGCCGGGGGTATCGTGGTGGGTGATGACCAGGGTGTTTTCATGGCCGGAAAACTCCGCCTCCATGCCGTTTATGGATTGGATGCGGATCTCGCCACCGCCGATGGAGGCCGCCCGCACGGTCAGCTGACGGCCGTCCGCGCCGGTCACCTCTATCACGGCGGTGTTAGGGTGGGCCCCTCGTAGCGTTGCGTTATAAAAGGAATAGACGAGGCCTGCCTTTTGGGCCAGCTCCAGGCTCGCCCTAAGCCGCAGATCGTCCACGTCCATGCCAAGCAGGCCTCCGATAAGCGCCTTGTCGGTGCCGTGGCCCTGATAGGTTTTTTGGAAGGAACCGCACAGCCCGATGCGGGCGCAGGCAGGCTCGCTGCCCAGCAGCATCCGGGTGATGCGCCCAATGCGGGCAGCACCCGCCGTGTGGGAGGAGCTGGGGCCGATCATAATAGGGCCTACGATGTCAAACAGGTCCATCAGGAAACACCTCCGGAGCATCTTCCAGCCAGGGGGAATAGAGTTCATCTGTCATCAGGGAGGTCAGCTTGCCATCGGTGATGGTGGTAAGCTTTTTTAGCACGTATTCACTATCTTGCTCCTTTACCAGCAGGCCAAAGGTGACGCTGGCGGCAAAGTCTGTCTGCTCCAAAGTAACGGGCAAGCCGGATAAAAGATGCTGCACCCGATCCCACAGGGGATAGTCTACCTCAAGAAGCCAGCGCTGGGAGGGATGCATTTCGCATACCTTGGCAGCGTTCAAGGCCAGGGCGCAGCTGTGGGAGTAGGCCCGTACCAGGCCCCCGGCCCCCAGCAGCACCCCGCCAAAGTACCGGGTCACCACCACGGCGCAGTCCACCACATTTCGGGCCTTCATGACCTCGATAATGGGCATGCCTGCCGTGCCGCCCGGTTCGCCGTCATCGCTGTAGCGCATGATGCCCGCGTTTTGGCCGATGATGTAGGCGTAGCAGTTATGGGTGGCATCCTTATGCTTTTGCCGGATCTGCTCCAAAAAGGCCAAGGCTTCCTCCTGGGTCTGCATAGGCGCAGCATAGCCGATGAAACGGCTTTTCTGCACGATATACTCCTCCTGGCCTTTTTGGAGCAGGGTCTTATAGCCCTTCATAGCAATAATCCTTCATAATAGAGACCCTGCCTCTTACTTGAGGATCAGGCGGCAGTAGTTCTTCTTGCCCTTGCGCAGCAGCAGGCCGTCGGCGCCGATCTGGCTTGCTTCGATACGGGCGTCGATGTCCGTTATCTTGTCCTCGCCCACCAGCACGGCCCCTGCCTGCACCATCTTCCGGGCCTCGCCCCGGCTTGTGCACAGGCCGCACTCTGCCAAAAGGCTGGTCAGGCGGTTATCCTCGGCCAGCATGGCGGTGTTGACGTCAAAGGAAGGCACATTGCCCATATCCGTGCCGCCTGCAAACAGGGCCTGGGCGGCATCGGCGGCCCTTTGGGCCTCCTCCTCGCCGTGGATCATCCGGGTCACTTCAAAGGCCAGCACCCGCTTGGCTTCGTTGATCTCCTGGTCCTTCAGGGCCCCCAAACGGCGTACCTCGTCCATAGGCAGGAAGGTGAGAAGGCCCAGGAAGCGTTCCACGTCCGGGTCGCCCACATTGCGCCAGTACTGGTAGAACTCGTAGGGGCTGGTGCGCTCCTTGTCCAGCCACAGGGCCCCGGCCTCGGTCTTGCCCATCTTCTTGCCGTCGTGGGTCATGATGAGCTTGCAGGTGAGGGCAAAGGCGTCCTCCCGCTCCTTGCGGCGGATCAGGTCCGCACCGGAGAGCATGTTGCTCCACTGGTCGTCACCCCCTAGCTGCAGGCGGCAGCCCTGGTTTTTGAACAGCTGCAGGAAGTCATAGCTCTGCATGAGCATGTAGTTGAACTCCAGAAAGGTGAGGCCGGTCTCCAAGCGGCGCTTGTAGCACTCGGCGGTGAGCATCCGGTTGACGCTGAACAACGCGCCGATATCCCGCAGGAAATCCACGTAGTTCAGGTCCAGCAGCCAATCCGCATTGTTAGCCATCATGGCCTTTCCCTCGCCAAAATCCAGGAACCGGGACAGCTGCTTTTGGATGCCCCGAACGTTTTCGGCGATGGTCTCCTTGGTCATCATCTTGCGTAGGTCAGTCTTGCCGCTGGGGTCGCCGATCATGGCGGTGCCGCCGCCGCACAGGGCGATGGGCCGGTGACCGGCCCGCTGCAAGTGGGCCATAGCCATGATCGGGATGTAGTGGCCCACGTGGAGGCTGTCGGCAGTGGGGTCAAAGCCGACGTAGAAGGTCATGGGCTCCTTTTCCAGGGCTTTGTACAGGTCCTCTTCAAAGGTCACCTGGGCGACAAAGCCCCGTTCTTTTAGCGTGTCCAGAATATGCATACTGTTCTCTCCTTATAGCTTCTTCTAATATTGGCATAGCTTTCTTGCGGTTCACAGCTTCTTTTCAAATAGCTCCCGCATGATCACCATGCCCGTGTGTATCTGCTCGGTGGTGGAATTTGAGAAATTCAGGCGGAAGGTGTTGTCATGGCGGCCGTCTGGGTAAAAATACGTACCTGGCACGTAAGCAACGCCAAGGTCGACCACCTCCTTAAATTCCTCGGTGGCGTTCACGCCCTCTGGCATTTCCACAAAAATGAACAGGCCGCCCTCTGGCTTGGTATAGGCTGTGCCCTTGGGGAAGCGGTCTAGCTCTTCCAGCATGGCGTTCATTTTCTCGCCATAGCCGGGCAGAATGGCCTGAATGTGCGGGGCCAGCAGGTCCTCCCGCAGGAAAGCATCCACGATGGCCTGGTTCAGGTTGGGGGTGTGCAGGTCGGTGGATTGCTTGCCGATGGTGCATTTGCGCAGGATGTCCTCCTGGGCGATGATATATCCCACCCTAAGGCCAGGGCTGATGATCTTGGAAAAGCTGCCCATATAGACCACGTGGCCAGTGGTATCGTAGGACTTAATGGGGGGCAAGGCTTCTCCCGCATAGCGCAGATCCCGGTAGGGGTCGTCCTCGATGACCACAAAGCCGTACTTAGCGGCCATTTCGGCAATGGGCTTCCGGCGGTCGGCGGCCAGGGTGCGGCCGGTGGGGTTTTGGAAGGTGGGGATGGTGTAAAGCAGCTTGGGATGGTGCTTCTTAACCGCTTCCTCCAGCTTTTCCAGGATAAGGCCACCATCGTCGCTTTCCACGGGGACCAGCTGGCTTTGGTAAATGCGCAGGCTTTGCATATTGCCAAGGAACGTGGGGCTTTCCACCAGCACCACATCGCCAGGGTCGATAAACGCTTTGCACAGAAGGTCCATGCCCTGGGTGGAGCCAGTGGTGGGCAGGATGTTCCCCGGGGCTACGTCCAGGGCCAGATGCGCCCGGATATAGGCGGTGAGGCTTTCCACAAAGGGAGGATAGCCCTCCGTAGCCCCGTATTGCAGGATGCGCTTGCCGTCCTTCTCCAGGGCCTCCTTAGCCAGCCGGGCGCAGACAGCGTCCGGCAGGGCATCATTTGCGGGGTTGCCACCGGCAAAGGAGATCATATTGGGTCGGGCCAGCACCTTGAAAATTTCCCGGATGGCACTGCCGGTGATGCCGTCAAAACGGCTGGCAAAGGTGAGTCCTTCTGGAATCATGATATACCCCTCCTAAAATTGGCTTGAGATCGGCACTCGCCGTGGCATGAGTGCTGAATAAAGAAAATCGCCTTCCCCCTATTGGGGGAAGGCGATGCATTCACATCACGGTACCACTTCCGTTTGGCCGGACCTTGCGATCCTGCCCTCATGGCGGCAAAGCTTGCCTGCCTGCGCTGTAAGCGGCGCACCGCCGAACCCCTATTGAAGCCAAAGCTTGTTCAGGGCCACGCTCAGGGAGGTATTCGCCATCCGGCTGCCGCCCTCTTCCACCAGCCGAGGGCTCTCTTGAGGCTAAACCGGGCGGGTACTTCTTCCCATCCTTGCTTGTAATAAGATATTATAGGGGAACGGCAGGGGAAAGTCAACCGCCGGGAAAAGGTTTTTTGCGGGATGAAGATTTTGGGGGTGCAAAAGAAAAAGGACGAAGAGGGGGAGGGACGATGTTCCCCCCTCTTGACAATCGTTGTCGTTTTAAGGTATCGTATGAAAAAACAAAAGGGGTACGAAAGCATGCTGGTCATCGGAATTTGCGGGGCGAGCGGAAGCGGAAAAAGCACATTGGCTACGGAGCTGTGCAAGGCCATCGGTCCGGGATGCATGGTCATCAATCACGATGCCTACTATCGGGATCATCCCCATCTTACCTTTGAGCAGCGGGCGCTTCTCAACTACGACGAGCCGGAGATATTCGACCATGACCTGTTCCTGGAGGATATCAAGACCCTGCTAGAGGGGCGACCCATCACCCAGAAGGATTACGACTATGGCCAGCACCGCCGGGCTGATAAAGAGGAGCTTATCTACCCCACGGATGTGTTGATCATCGAGGGCATCCATGTGTTCTACGATGAGCGGCTGTGTGAACTCATGTTTTTGAAACTGTATATGAACGTGGAGCCGGATATCTGCCTGCTCCGGCGCATTGGCCGGGATATCAACGAGCGGGGCCGCAGCATCGACAATATTTCTTTGCAATACCTGACCACCGTCAAGCCCATGTACGATAGATACATCCGCAATTATATCGAGCTGGCGGATGTGATCGTGGCCCATGGCGGCCGCAACGCCCGCATCGTGGACATCCTGGCCGGGTATGTGCGGGATGCGCTGGGAAGAGGGTAAGGCCAGCCGGCCTTGTACCTTGGCAGAATAAAAAACAGCGATAGATCGTTATGATTCAACGGTCTATCGCTGTTTTATCGCTGTTTTATCGCTGTTTTATTGCTGCTTCCACACCGCAGGGTGGAACAGCACCAAAATGGGGTAAATTTCCAGGCGGCCTGCCAGCATCAGGAAGGTGCAAACGATCTTGGAAAAAGCGCTATAAGGAGCAAAAGTGCCTGCGGGACCCAGCATGCCAAAGCCAGGGCCAACGTTGCTCATGCAGGTGATGGCGGCAGTAAGATTGCTTTCAAAGTTAAAGCTGTTTTCCAGTGAGATGAGGAAGGCACCCACCAGGATCAACGCCAGATATGCGAAGAAGAAAAGCGCCACCTGGCTGAGCATTTGCTCCTCCACGCCCTTGCCCTCCATGCGCACCACCTGGGTCTTCCGGGGCTGGAAGGTGTGCAGGATCTCCCGGCGACCCATTTTAACAAGCAGGATCACCCGGCTCACCTTCAGACCGCCTGCGGTGGAACCGGCGCAGGAGCCTACAAACAGCAAAAACAGCAAGATCATTTTGGCGGCTTGGGGCCACAGGTCAAAATTGGCGGTGGCAAAGCCCGTGGTGGAGGCAACGGAGGCTACCTGGAAGGAGCCGTAGCGAAGCGCCGTGCCCAAATTATTGCCATACTGGGGCAGGATCAGCAGCGAAATGGCCAGCGTCGCCACGACAAAAATGCACAAATGCCAGCGCAGCTCCTCGCTTTTTAAGGCATCCTTAACGGAGTGGAACAGCAGCCGGTAATACAGGGCAAAGTTGATGCCGAACAGCACCATAAACACGGTGATGATGATATCCACGGCCGCGCTGTTATAATGCGCGATGCTGGCGCCGTAATTGCTAAAGCCGCCGGTGCCTGCGGTGCTCATAGCGTGGAGGATGGCATCGTAGGGGGACAGGCCCGCCAGCAGGAGCGCCACGGTCTCCAGAACGGTCAAGGCGGCATACAGGATATAAAGGATCTTGGCCATGTCGCCCATTTTGGGCACCAGCTTGGAAAGGCTGGGGCCGGGGCTTTCCGCCTTCACCAGATAGGAGGTGCGGCCCGTCATTTGGGGCAAAAGCGCCAGGGTCAAAACCAGCACGCCCATGCCGCCGATCCAGTGGGTGAATGCCCGCCAGAACAGCAGCCCGTGAGGCTGGCCGTCGATCTGGGTCATGATGGTGGCACCGGTGGTGGTAAAGCCGGATATGGATTCAAACAGCGCGTCGGCCACATTGGGGATCATGCCAGAAAAAATAAAGGGCAGCGCCCCGAAAAAGCTCATCAGTATCCAGGCCAGGGCTACAGCCGCCAGGCCGTCCTTGGCGCGCATGTTGCGCTGGTCGGGCTTGGCAAAAAACCACATGGGAAAGCCCACCAGCACTAAAAGCCCCATGGTCTTGAGGAACGCGGGAGCGTCCCCCTCTCCAAAATGCAGGGCGATCAACAGGCTGGGCAGCATCATAATAACTTCCAGCAGCAATATGGCCCCTTCCAAACGAA
Organism: Eubacteriales bacterium; assembly: GCA_031548115.1. Classification (GTDB taxonomy): domain Bacteria; phylum Bacillota; class Clostridia; order Christensenellales; family Aristaeellaceae; genus Limiplasma. The sequence continues at coordinate 155,253 of JAVBRJ010000018.1, forward strand.
CCACTAAACGCCGGTTCACGGACGAATCACCTCATTCAGATCTCCAATGCCGTTCTCCCGAACCAGCAGTATCACGTCATCCCCGCCCTCGATATGGTCGTCGCCAAAGGGAATGATGACCTTGCCTTGGCGGACGATAACCGCCACCAGGGTATTTTTGCGGATGTCCAGCTTTTTCAGCGGAATGCCGATATAGGGGTCCTTGGCGTTGGCGATAAATTCGAGGGCTTCCGCCTTGCCGTCCATCAGCCGGTACAGCTTTTCAACGGCGGTGCCTTCGCTGTGGACTCGGGCCCGCACGTAGCGCAGGATAGCATCGCAGGTGATGGACTTAGGGCTGATGATGCTTTCCAGGCCCATGTTGCTAAAAATATTGGCATAGGAGACCCGGTTGTTTTTGACGATGACCTTGGGCACGCCCACGCTGATAGCATACAGCCCGGTGATGAGGTTTTCCTCGTCCCGGTCGCAAAGGGTCACAAAGGCATCCGCCTGGGGCAGGCCCTCCTGGTCCAGCAGGTCCTGGTCCGTGCCGTCCCCCAGGATGATGTTGGCCTCCGGCAGGGCCTCGGAGAGCCTCTGAGCCTTTTCCGGGCTGATCTCGATTATGGATACATGGATGCCCATGGGGATGATGATCTTGGCCAGATAGTAGCTGATACGCCCGCCGCCCAGCAGCATGACGTTCTTAATGCGCAGGGTGTTCTTGCCCAAATGGCGGAAATAGGCGGTGATGGTCACGCTGTCTGCGGCCACGTGGACCCGGTCCTCCGGCTGGATAACGAAATTGCCGTTGGGGATGATCACATCGCCGTCCCGCTCCACCGCGCAGTACAGCACCTTGGGCAGGCCGTGCAGCTGTTGGGGGAGGTCCTTAAGGGGGATGCCCACTACCATGTCCCCTTCCAGGGCGCGGAACTCTACCATTTCAACCCGGCCCTTGGCAAAGGATTCAATATTGCAGGCAAAGGGGAAGCGCAAAAGACGGCTGATCTCCAGGGCCGTGGCGCGCTCGGGATTGATGGCCAGGTCTATTTCCAGCTCTTCCTGTAAAAGGGTCAGGCTTTCGTGGTATTCAGGGTCCCGAATACGGGCAATGGCGTATTTTGCGCCCAGACGCTTGCCCACCAGGCAGCAGAGCATGTTGGTCTCGTCGCCTGTGGTAGCGGCTATCAGTATATCAGAACGGTCTACGCCCGCCTCCAGAAGGGTCTGCGCATTGGCGCCGTTGCCGTGCACGCACAGCACATCCAGCGCGTCCTCGCTGCGGTGCAAGACCTCCTCGCTGCGGTCAACAATGGTTACGTCATGCTCTTCCTGAGCCAGCTTTTCCGCCAGGATATGGCCTACCTTGCCATCTCCTACAACCGTGATGCGCATACCGATTCATTCCTCCGATTCGTGTTCTAACACGCGGATTATATCACAAGCTGTCAAGCAAGGGAATGGTAAAGTGCAAAGATTAAAAAGCTGTGGTACAATACATATAATATGTAGGTCCTTCAAAAGAGAAAGGAAAGAGAAGATATGATTTTTACAGAATTTAATTATTTTAGTGAGTGCTTGGGTATACAGAACCAGAGCTATATCCTCCTGCCGGAAATGACCGAGCGGCAGGCGGTGGGGATGAAGCCCATTCCTACGCTATACCTGCTCCATGGCCTTAGCGGCGACCATACCGGGTGGATGCGCATGACCAATGTGCAGTGGTACGCCCGTAAATATCACGTGGCTATCGTTATGCCTGCGGTGAATCGTTCCTTCTATATGGATATGGCCCATGGCGCGAAATATTTTACCTTTATCAGCCAGGAGCTGCCCCAGATCATGGAAAGCTATTTTCCCCTGTCCCGCGAGCGGGAGGGGCGCTTTGCGGCAGGGCAGTCCATGGGCGGCTATGGCGCAATGAAGCTGGGCCTGACCCTGCCGGATCGGTATGCGGCGGTGGGCAATTTCTCCGGCCCGATGGAGATGCAGGAGGCCTATCAGGTATTTGCAGGAAACGATGAAATGCTGAAAAACCTGGATGACGTATATGGCAGCGAGGAGGCCCTCAGGACCGGCGGGGGCAATCTGCGCCTGCTGGCGGAAAAGCAGCCTGCGGAAAAAGCGCCGAGGATGTACATGTCCTGCGGTACACAGGACGATCTGTTCTCTGCCAGTGAAAGCTTCGTACGGGATTTTGGAGAAAAGTTTAGTATTGATTATCGGCGGGTGCCCGGTGGACATAGCTTTGATGTGTGGGATCCGGAGCTGAAAAGCTTCCTGGAATGGCTGCCACTGGAAAGGCTGGAATATGTGTGGTAAAGGGCGCGAAGAAGGTCCCAGCCATGGAGCGGCTGCTAAAGGAGGGCTTCTTTTTGACCAAGGAGGAGGCCCTGCCTTTTCTGATGAGCGGGTCGGTGTTCTGTGGCGGGGAGCGGGTCTTAAATGGCGGAGAGCGGGTGCCCTTGCACCTGCCCATGACCGTACGGGGACTGGACGAAAGGTACGTGGGCAAGGGCGGCTATAAGCTGGAGGGTGCCTTGAGGGATTTTGGCATTAAGGCCCAGGGCCGGGTGTGCATTGATGCCGGGGCCTGTACCGGCGGCTTTACCGACTGCCTTTTGCAGCAGGGAGCTAAACGCGTATATGCGGTAGAGGTGGGCTTTGGGCAGCTGGCGGGGAAGCTGAACCAAAACCCCAAAGTGGTGAACCTGGAAAAGACCAACCTAGGGGACGAAAAGCTGCTATCTCTGGACCCTGTACCCACCCTGGGCGTGGTGGACCTGAGCTATCTCTCCCTTATAAAGGCGGTGCCCCAGTTTAGGGCGGTGATGCACGGCCAGGGAGAGCTGGCCTGCTTGGTGAAGCCTCTTTTTGAAATAGACGATGCCATGGCCCGCCGCACTGGGGAGATCGAGCCTACGGAATACACGCCGCTTCTTTTAAGTCTGATAGGCGCGCTTTCGGGGCAGGAGGGGACCTCCGTATGGAACGTAACTAGCAGCCCCGTTACAGGCAACAACGGTACCCATGAGTTTTTTCTTCATGTGAAGTTTGGCCAGCCTCAGCCGGATTTGGACTGGGAGCCCAAGGCGAGGGCGGCTGTAGAGCAGGTGCTGACCCTGCCGAAATATGAAAAATAGCAGAAAATGGGGAAGAAATTTGCTGGATGGTACGTTTTGTGTGCAGAAAGAAAAGTTGCCAAGGAGGCGCGGGCTATGGAAAAGAGCGGCGTAATGAGGGGTCCCAAGATCAAGGTTTTTGTGCTGGCGCTGCTGATGTGCGTTTTGGCGGCAGGCACTGCCCTAGCCCAGACCTTTGGGGTCATTTATAATACGGACAGCCTTAACCTGCGCGGGGACGGCTCCTCCTCCTCGGCACTGCTGGGGACCTATTACAAGGGTACCTGGGTGGAGATCACCGGCAGCAAGAATAACTTCTATTATGTTACCACCCCGGATGGCCGCCGGGGCTATATGAGCAAGAACTATATCACCAAGGGCGCGGAGGCTACCGCCCTGATCGGCATCGTCAACAACGCAAATGGCGGCGCATTCCTCAACTTCCGTTCTTCCCCCAACTACGACAGCCAGGTGCTGGGCATCTTCTACAATGGCGTGCCGCTGTATGTGATGTCCCGAAACAATGGCTGGTCCTACGTGCAGATAAACGGAGTGAACGGCTATGTCCGAAACGAGTATCTGACTTTTGTGGACCGGGTGGGCAGCTCCGCCGTGGCCACTATCAAGACCCCTGGCAATACCGCCATGAACCTGCGGCAGGGGCCAGGCACTGGCTATGGCGTAATACGCCAGTTCTCCGGGGACCGCTATGTGATGGTGCTGGCTAAGGGCAACGGATGGTGGCGGGTGTCCATAGACGGGTATACCGGCTTTATGAGCAGCGATTTTCTCAAGGAAGGGCTCCATGCCGCCAAGGACCAAAACGGCGGCGGTGGGGGCGGCGGCACAGCCTATGCGGTAGTGAACAATCCCAAAAGCACCCAGGCCCTCAACCTGAGAATGGCCCCTACAACCTCCAGCCAAGTGCTGGAGAAGCTGCGCAATGGAGACCGCCTGTACGTGGAGGCCCAGGGCACGCAGTGGTGCCAGGTGCACGCGGAATCCACGGGGGTCTCCGGCTTCGTGATGACCCAATACCTCAAGCTACACAATCTGCCTGCTACGCCCACCATGCGGGTGTCCCATACACAGGCGGTGAACCTGCGGTCCGACCCCAACCTGTCCGCCCAGATCCTTGCGCAGGTGCCCAATGGTAAAAACGTTACCATAGTGGCCCCGGGCGAGGAATGGTGCAAAGTGAAATATAACGGATATACGGGGTACATGCTTAAGTTTTTCTTGAAGTGATCTCAGGTTTATTATAGCTAAAAAATCTCACAGATAAAAATGGCTGCATTGGCGAATACGAGGGCTATTGGGTCATCAGCCTTAGGGGCGCGGCAGGCTTTGTGAAAAAGTAAGCATATAAAACGTTCCCCTTGTCCCTTGCCTCCAAAATGTGTTATACTTTTTTGATGGCCCTGAAAATATCAGGGCGCAAAGAACACCAAGGAGGCCATTACATGCCGCAGACCTATGATGCTGGAAATTTGCAGGTGCTGGAAGGACTGGACGCTGTACGTATGCGCCCGGGTATGTATATTGGCTCTACAGGCGCCAGGGGCCTCCATCATATGCTTTGGGAGATCGTGGATAACGCCATTGACGAGGCCATGGGCGGCTTTGCCTCCCATATTGAGGTGACGTTGCACACGGACGGCTCTGCCAGCGTGCAGGATAACGGCCGGGGCATGCCTGTGGACCTGCACCCCACCATGAAGGTGCCGGGGGTAGAGCTTATTTTTACCAAGCTCCACGCCGGAGGCAAGTTCAACAACGATAATTACAGCTATTCCGGGGGCCTGCATGGCGTGGGCGCTTCGGTGGTAAACGCGCTGTCCAAATGGGTGAAGGTGGATGTGTTCCGGGATTTTAAGCACTACCGGATGGAGTTTGCCAGCGGCTATGACGAAAAGCTGTTAAAGACCGTGGCGGGCCGGGTGGTCGGCGGGCTGCAGACCATCGGCAATACGCGGCTTCGGGGCACACTGGTGCGATTTATGCCGGATGATACCGTGTTTGAGACCACCAGCTTTAACTCCGAGATGGTGGGCCGTCGCCTGCGGGAGCTGGCCTACCTTAACAAGGGCCTCAAGATCACCTTTACGGATGAGCGGGCCTATGCCCCGGTAGCCGACGATGAGGAAGGCGACCATGAGGGCGAAAAGGAAGCCCCGGTCCGCGGCTATACCCAGATGTTCTGCTATGAGGGCGGCATCAACGACTACGTGAAGTATCTCAACGTGGATAAAGCCCTTTTGTTTGATGAGCCTATCTATTTAGAGGGCAACAAGGACGACGTGATCTTCCGGGTGGCTATCCAGTACACGGACAGCTATACGGAGAATGTTTTTTCCTATGTAAATAACATCCCCACGGCGGAGGGCGGCAGCCACGAGACCGGCTTCAAGGCCGCCTACACCAAGGTGATGAACGACTTTGCCCGCCGCTTCGGCGCGCTGAAGGAAAAGGATAATAACCTGGGCGGCGACGACTTCCGGGAGGGCATGACGGCAGTGATGATCGCCATGGTGAAAAACCCCCAGTTTGAGGGGCAGACCAAGGGCAAGCTGGGCAATACCGAGGTCCGTCCGGCGGTGGAGGCCATCCTCGCCCAGCAGCTCACCGCGTACTTTGAGGACCTGCGCCACCAGGAGCTGGCACAGCAGCTGGTGGAAAAAGCCGTGAAGGCTGCCCGAGTGCGAGAGGCTGCCAGAAAGGCCCGGGATATGGCCCGCACCCGCAACCAGCTGGAGGCCGCACCGTTGGTGGGCAAGCTGTCCAGCTGCACCGGGCGCAAGGCGGTGGACAACGAGCTGTTCATCGTGGAAGGCGACAGCGCCGGAGGCAGCGCCAAGCAGGGCCGGGACAGGCGGTTCCAGGCCATCTTGCCCCTTAGGGGCAAGCCGCTGAACGTGGAAAAGAAGCGGCTGGACCAGGTGCTGAGCAACGAGGAATTCCGCAGCATCATCACCGCACTGGGCACGAACATCGACGAGAATTTTAGCCTGGACGGGCTTAAATATTATAAGGTCATCATCCTGTCCGATGCCGACCAGGATGGCGCCCATATCCGCGCCATTTTGCTTACCTTCTTCTACCGCTATATGCGGGAGCTGATCACCGAGGGCCATGTCTTTATCGGCATGCCGCCCCTGTACAAGGTGCAGCGGGGCAACAAGGTGCAGTACGCCTACGACGATCTGGAGCTGAAAAAGCTGACCAAGGGCACCACCAAGGGGTACACCCTCCAGCGCTACAAGGGCTTAGGCGAGATGAACCCGGAGCAGCTGTGGGCCACCACCATGGACCCGGAGCAGCGCAAGCTGATGCAGGTGACCATTGAGGACGCGGCCCAGGCCGAGCGGATGGTGACCATCCTCATGGGGGACAAGGTAGACCCCCGGCGGGAGTATATCAGCCAGTACGCCAATTTCAACCGGGAAGACAGCTTTACGGATATGGCCACCAGCCTAGAGGAAGGGGGACAAGCCCATGGCTAAGAAGGATGAACCGGTAGCATACGTTCAAAACATCATCCAGACCCCCATGGAGGAGGTCATGCACAACAGCATGATCCCCTACGCAGAGCACGTTATCATGGAGCGGGCCGTGCCACGCGTTGAGGACGGCCTCAAGCCCGTGCAGCGCAGGATACTCTTTACCGCCAGCGAGCTGGGCATGCTGCCGGAAAACCCCCACCGCAAATGCGCCCGTATCGTAGGTGATTGCCTGGGTAAATATCATCCCCATGGTGATAGCAGCGTGTACGATGCCTTGGTGCGTCTGGCCCAGGATTTCAGCATGCGGGGCCCCATGATAGACGGCCACGGCAACTTTGGCTCTATCGACGGCGACAGCGCCGCCGCCATGCGGTATACGGAGGCCCGCATGGCTCCTCTGGCCATGCAGATGCTCCGGGACCTGGAAAAGGACACGGTATCCTGGCGGCTCAACTTTGACGACACCCTAAAGGAGCCGGATATGCTTCCGGCCCGTTTCCCCAACCTTTTGGTCAATGGCTCCAGCGGCATTGCCGTAGGCCTGGCCACCAATATCCCACCCCATAACCTGCGGGAATCCATTCAAGCGGTCATCGCCCAGATCGACAACCCAGATATCACCGTGGACGAGCTGATGGAGATCATCCCCGCGCCGGACTTTCCCACCGGGGGCATATTGCTCAAGACCGAGGAGCTTAGAAACGCTTACGCCACCGGCAAGGGCAAGCTGCTGCTCCGGGCCAGGGTACACGTGGAGGACGGCACGGCAGGGCGGAAGCTGATCGTTATCACGGAGATCCCCTATCAGGTGTCCAAGGCGGCCATGCTGGAAAAGATCCTAAAGCTCAGCGAGGAGAAAAAGGCGGCCCTGGGCTGCATATACGATATTCGGGATGAAAGCGACCGCACAGGCATGCGGGCGGTCATCGAGCTGCGCAAGGAAGCGGACGTGGATAAGACCCTGGCCTACCTGTACAAGTACAGCGATATGCAGGTGACCTTCGGCGTGAATATGGTGGCCATTGCCGATGGCAAGCCGAAGCTTTTATCCCTGCGCCGGATGATCCGGTACTATATCAAGCACCAGAAGAACGTGGTCACCGCCCGTACGAAGTACGACCTGGAGCACGCCAAGGCCCGGGCTCATATCCTAGAGGGCCTGATGATCGCTGTGGACAACCTGGATGAGGTGATCCGGCTCATTCGCGCCAGCGAGAACCCCAAGGCAGCCAAGCTGGCTCTGATGGAACGATTCCAGCTAACGGAGGTCCAGGCCCAGGCTATTTTGGATATGCGGCTGCAGCGCCTTACCGGCCTTGAAATATTGACCCTGCGCAAGGAATACGAGCAACTGCTTAAGCTCATCGCCAAGCTGGAGGCCATTTTGGCCAGCGAAAAGAAGCTGCTGGGGGTCATCAAGGACGAGCTGAAAGAAATTTCTGAAAAATATGGCGATGACCGCCGGACCACCTTGGAGGAGGTGTCCAATGTTATCGTGGCCGCCATCAAGGAAGAGGTAGTGGCGGAGGAAGCCGTTGTTACCTTCACCAAGGCCGGCCATCTGCGCCGGATGTACCCCAAGCTGTACAAAAAGCTGCCCGCCATATCTATGGAAAACGAGAACCTGGAGGACGAGCCAAGGTTCCTGTTTGAAACGGATACGGACCGGACGCTGTACTTCTTCACCAACCTGGGTAACTGTTATACCTTAAGCGTTGGGGCCCTTGCGGAGATGAACAAGCCCAAGGACAAGGGCTCGCTGCTTACCGGCGTTTTGGCGGGCTGGGAGAGCGGAGAGGAAGTCGTGCAGATGCTGTGCTTCACCTCCGAAGAGCTGCAAAAGCAGCCGGACATGCTTTTTATCACCCGTCAGGGGTCGCTGAAGCGCTCTGCTGCCAGCGAGTATGACGTGCGCAGGCAGAAGTTTGCCGCCATCAACCTGCGGGAGGGGGACAGCGTGCTTAAGATCGTGTCCCTGGATACCGCCAGGGATATGCTGCTCATCAGCCGCAGCGGCATGTCCATCCGCTTCCATACGGACAATTTGCCCACCATGGGCCGGGTCACCGGCGGCGTGAAGGGCATGACCCTGGAGGTGGGGGACCAGGTGCTGTGGGTCAGCCAGCCCGAGGCCACCGATCAGGTGCTGATATTTAGCGAGCGTGGCTTCGCCAAGCGTATCCTGTATATGGATTTTGAGCCTCAGGCCAGAGGCGGCAAGGGTGTTAAGTCCTTCTATTTCAATAAGAGCGGCTCCAACGGCAGCTATATTGCCGGGGTGCTGCTGGTGAAGGATGAGCCTACCCGCGTGATGGTAAGCCAGAAAAGAAGCGCCCCCACGCTGATGGATGCGGGGGACGTGATGCTCCAGGGCAAGCAGGATAAGGGTGTGCCCCTGTGCATGGCTATATTGGATGATGTGGTGACGGGGCTGGAGCCTTATGCGGAGGCGGAGGCGGCAGGCACCGTTGCAGACGAGGAAACGGCACAGGGCAGCGAGGCCGAAACTGGGGACGATGTGGATAACTAATCTTGGCTGCGTGAAGCGCAGCCAATGCTGGGGGCAAGGGGCAATGCCCCGGTGGGGGAAGGGGTGAAGCCCCTGGCGGGACCCTGCGCCGCCCGCCTACTTCACCTCTAGCAGCCGCCTGTACTGGGAGGGCGTGCAGCCGTAAAAGGTCCTGAACATGCGGATGAATGAGGACATGCTGGAATAGCCTACCCCGTAAGCGGCATCGGTGATGGACTTGCTGGGGTCGGTGAGCATGATCTGGGCGTTGGCCATGCGCACGGCGTTTACGTACTGGTAAAAGGTTTCTCCTGTATAGGCCCTGAAAAGCCGCGAAAAGTGATACTTGCTAAACCCTACAATACGCGAGACGGAATCGAGAGTGATATCCTCCGCGTATTTTTCTGTTATGTAGGCGCAGGCCGCGTCCATCTGGGTGATGGTGTCCAGCTTGCTGGAGGGGCTGCGGGCGCTTTGGGGCGTATATCTTTCGAAAAAGAGATACATCAGATGGACGATCTCCAGGATGTGCAGGTATTTGGTGAACTGGGTCAGGGCAGAGGGGTAGTCCTCCTGCTGATAGGTGAGGTACAAAAGCTGCCGCACCTGGGCGTGGAGGCTCTCGTCCACCTCTGGGGTCATCAGCATCACCGAGGGCAGAATAAGACCAATGGTGGAGTGCATTTTGGCGGTGATCAGCGGCGCGGGCAAGGATACCTGGCAGAAAAACCGCCGCCCCTGGGGCGGGGCGATGCACTCGTGCAAAATGCCTGGCTGCACCAGCAGCACATCCTCTTCCCTGAGGTCGAAAAGGGTTTTGCCACAGCGAATGCCGTAAGAGCCTTTTACCGGCATGATAATTTCCAAAGGGAGGTGCCAATGCATGGGGTAGTTTTCCGCCTCGTCGTTGTCGTGAAGCTTTGCGATAACACCATCGTCAAAGCGTACTGTTTCCCGGGTCCCTTCTAGTTTTTCGATCATTGAGGATCACCCCCTTTTTTTACAGTATACACAGAGCCTATCAAAAAAGCAACAATTCGAAATTGAAAAGCAATTATAGAGTATTCATTCTTTGTGCGTTGTGCTAGCATAATGGTCAGATAAGAGTAGTAATTGCACAAGAATAACGATTTCGATACATTTGTTGCATGACACCAAGGATTGACAATTCATGCGCAAATAGGAGGAATTACAATTGGACAGAACAGAAGCGGCAGCGAAGGCAAAAGAACTAGTAGCTCATATGACGTTGGAAGAAGCAGCATCACAATTGCGCTTTGATGCGCCGGAGATATCGCACCTGGATATCCCTGAGTACAACTGGTGGAACGAGGGCCTGCATGGGGTAGCCCGGGCCGGTACAGCCACCTCCTTTCCTCAGGCGATCGCCCTGGCCGCAACTTTTGATAAAGCACTGATACGGGATGTGGCGGATGTGATCGCCACAGAAGGCCGTGCCAAGTACAACGCCAGCCGCCAGCAAGGCGACCGGGACATCTACAAGGGCCTTACCTATTGGAGCCCTAATGTGAACATCTTTCGGGACCCCCGCTGGGGCCGGGGCCATGAGACCTACGGCGAAGATCCGTTTTTGACGGCGGAGATGGCCGTGCCCTTTATCCACGGCTTGCAGGGCGAGGGAGACGGTGTGCCCTACCTGAAGCTGGCGGCCTGCGCCAAGCACTATGCAGTGCATTCCGGCCCGGAGGGCCTTCGGCACTCCTTCGACGCCCAGGTCCCCTCTAAGGACCTGTGGGAGACCTACTTGCCCGCCTTTGAGGCCTGCGTAAAGGAGGCTCAGGTGGAGGCTGTCATGGGCGCGTACAACCGCGTCAACGGCGAGCCCTGCTGCGCCCACACGGTCTTAATGGAGGAAATTTTACGGGGTCTGTGGGGCTTTGAAGGGCATTTCGTGTCCGATTGCTGGGCCCTGATGGATTTCCACAAGCACCACCGGGTCACCAGGACCACCAAGGAATCCGCGGCCCTGGCCCTTAAAAAGGGCTGCGATCTCAACTGCGGCTGCGCCTACCAGCAGATCATGCAGGCCTATGCCATGGGCGAGATCGAGGAAAGCAGCATTCGCCGGTCCGCGGAGCGGCTGTTTACCACCCGGTATCTGCTGGGCATGTTTGATACGAACCCCTACGATGATATCCCCTATGAGGTGGTGGAGTGCCAAAAGCATCTGTCCGTGGCCCGCAGGGCGGCGGAGGAAAGCGTCGTACTGCTTAAGAACGATGGCCTCCTGCCCCTGGCCAAGGCCAAGATGCACACCATCGGCGTCATCGGCCCCAACGCGGACAGCCGCGCCGCCCTCATGGGCAACTACTACGGCACCTCCTCCCGCTATATCACGGTGCTGGAGGGCATCCAGCAGATCGCCGGGGATGACGTGCGGGTGATGTACAGCGAGGGTTGCCATATCAGCCTGGATAAGCCAGACCCCCTCTCCCGGCCGGGCCACCGCCTGTCCGAGGCGGCCACCGTGGCGGCACATTCCGATGTGGTGGTGCTGTGCCTGGGGCTGGACGAGCACCTAGAAGGCGAGGAAGGGGACGAGGGCAACCATTATGCCTCTGGCGACAAGATCGGGCTGGATCTGCCCCAGCCCCAGCAGGCGCTCCTTAAGACGGTCATCGCTTCCGGTAAGCCCTTTGTGCTGGTGATGCTGGCAGGCAGCGCCATCAATATGAACCTGGCCAGTGAAAAGGCTTCCGCAATTTTGCAGGCCTGGTACCCCGGGGCCCAGGGCGGCCAGTCCATCGCCGATATTCTTTTTGGCTTGGCATCCCCCAGCGGCAAGCTACCCATTACCCTGTACCGCACCCTTGACAGCATTGCCGATTTTACCGACTATTCCATGAAGAATCGCACCTACCGCTATCTGGAGGAAAGCCCGCTGTATCCCTTTGGCTTTGGCCTTACCTACGGCCAGGCGGAGCTGACCCGGGTGGAGCCGGTATTTGAGACCTACTCTCAAGCCGGCAAGAAGGGCCTGCCCCTTACCGTAACGGCGACAAACCCCTCCAAGAGACCCGTCTCTGAGGTGGTGCAGGTCTATATCCGTACCCGGGGCTCTGCCACAGAGGTGCGAAACCACCGTCTGTGTGGCTTCCAAAGGATATCCTTAGCCCCGGGAGAGGAGAAGCAGATCCTGCTCTCCATTCCGGCAAAGGCATTTTTTACCGTGGACACGGAGGGCGCTTTAGTGCAGGATGGCATTGGAGCCACGCTTTCTGTAGGCTTTGGACAGCCGGATGAAAGGACCCTGGAGCTTTTGGGACGGCCCTGCCTCACAGTGGAGGTATAAACGGACCCTAAGATCGTAGCCCTGTATGCTGGCCGTTGGCCGCAGCATACTGCGCAAATAAAAAGGAGGCAATTGGTATGAAAAAACTGTTAGCCCTACTACTCTGTCTGGCGCTTCTTGGAGGCTCTGTAGCCGCCATAGCGGAAGAAAAGACAACGCTGAACATTTGGTCCTTTACCGATGAAGTACCGAAAATGATCGAGAAGTACATGGAGCTGCATCCCGAGATTGATATTAAAGTCACCATCATCGCCACCACTGACGGCGCTTATCAGCCCGCATTGGATCAGGCGTTGGCTGGCGGCGGCGCGGATGCCCCCGACCTGTACTGCGCTGAAGCGGCCTTCGTGCTGAAGTATGCGCAGGGCGAAGCTGCCCAGTTCGCAGCTTCCTACAAAGATCTGGGCATTGATGTAGATGCGAAGCTCGCGGAAGCTGACATCGCTCAGTACACCGTGGACATCGGCACCAACCCTGGTGGAGACTTGGTCGCGCTGGGCTATCAGGCCACCGGCGGCGCGTTCATCTATCGCCGTTCCTTGGCTATCGACACCTGGGGCACTGATGACCCCGCCGAGATCGGCAAAAAGATCGGCCCCGGCTGGGATCAATTCTTCGCAGCTGCTGAAGAGCTGAAGGCCAAGGGCTACGGCATCATCTCCGGCGACGGCGATCTGTGGCACGCTGTGGAAAACAGCTCTGACACTCCTTGGGTGGTTGATGGCAAGCTGAACATCGACCCCAAGCGTGAAGCATTCCTGGATCTGTCCAAGCGGCTCATAGATAACGATTATCATAACGACACGCAGGACTGGCAGGATGCCTGGTTTGCGGACATGAAGGACGCTGGCGCGAAGAAGGTCTTCGGTTTCTTCGGCCCTGCCTGGCTGATCAACTACGTTATGGCTGGTAACAGCGGCGGCGCTGCTCCTGGTGAAGGCACCTACGGCGATTGGGCCGTGTGCGAGCCTCCCGTTGGTTTCTTCTGGGGCGGCACCTGGCTGCTTGGCGCGGCTAGCTCCGAGCATAAGGAAGAAGTCGGCAAGATCATCGAGTGGATCACCCTGGATTCCAGCGACACCGGCCTGCAGTACTACTGGGCAAACGGCACCCTCAACGGCGAAGGCGGCACCAAGGACACCGTAGCCTCCGGCACCGTGATGTCTAAGTCCGACGGAGCGTTGGCCTTCTTAGGCGGCCAGAACATGTTTGACGTGTTTGTACCTGCCAACCAGTTTGCAAACGGCAAGAACCTGACCCAGTTCGACGAGACCATCAATCAGTACTGGCGTGACCAGGTGCGGATGTACGCCCATGGCGAAAAATCCCGCGAGGAAGCCATCGAGACCTTTAAGCAGATGGTAGCCGATAACCTGGACATCATCGTAGAGTAACAATGGACAATGGCAAAGGGATAGGCAACCGCTTATCCCTTTGCCTATCTAAGGCACTTGTTTAGCTAAGACACTTGTCTATCCGAGACACGTTGCGATTTTACCGAGGTCGGTGAGATTTTCTAGCATTGGAGAGTGAACGGCTATGAAACGGCGCAAAGGCTTTGGGTATGCCAAATATGGGTACATATTCAGCATTCCCTTCGTGCTGATGTTTTTGATTTTTTCGTTGTACCCTACGATCTTCACGGCCTTGCTGGGGTTCACCGACAGCAAAGGTTTAGGGAATACCAATTTCAATTTTCTTTCGGAGCCCTTTCAAAACTTTATTACCATCCTGAATAATAAAACCTTCCGTCTCTCCCTGGGCAATACGATAGAGATCTGGCTGATGAACTTCATCCCCCAGATATTTCTGGCGCTTTTGCTGACGGAATGGTTTACCAATCCTACGTCAAAAATCAAGGGCCAGGGCTTTTTCAAGGTGGCCTACTATCTGCCCAACATCATCACGGCAGCCAGTATCGCCATTTTGTTCAACGCCCTGTTTGGATATCCCATGGGCCCTATAAACGATATAGTTAAGTCGTTGGGTATAAGTCAGCAGCCCATCAACTTCCTGGTCAGCAAGGCGAACTCCCGCGCCATTGTGGCATTTATCCAGTTCTGGATGTGGTACGGCTATACCATGATCATTCTCATATCCGGCGTGCTGGGCATCAATCCGGAGATATTCGAGGCCGCCAATATTGACGGTGCCAACCGGCCCCAGATATTCTTCCGCGTTACGCTGCCGAACCTGCGGACCATTCTGCTTTACACCCTGGTCACCAGCATGATCGGTGGCCTGCAAATGTTCGATATCCCCAGGCTGTTTATGCTAGGCGGCCCGGATAACGCCACCCTTACTACCAGCGTATTCATCTACAACCAGGCCTTTAGCGGCAGCTATCTCTACGCACGGGCCTCCGCAGCTAGTATGATCCTGTTTGTTATCATTGCGGCGGCTTCGGCGGTGCTGTTCTTCCTCATGCGGGACAAGGAGGAATCCAAGGCCATAAAGGCAGAACGGCAATTGATCAAAAGGGCCAGACAGGAAGCAAGGAGGCAGAGCGCATGATAGCCATCAACAAAAACACCCGCCGTTTCCGGCCCCTGAGGTTCCTTACCTATGCGTTTTGCATCTTCCTGGTGGTGCTGAGCATCATTCCGTTTTTGGTGATGATCATCAATTCCACCCGCAGCACCTATGAGATCCAGCAGCACGCCTTTTCCCTGGTTCCCTCCACGTTCCTTTCCAGCAACCTGCAGGTGCTGCTGGGCAAGAGCTTCAACCCGATGACGGGCTTTATCAACTCCATCATCATTTCCACCGGGGCCACCCTTTGCACGGTGTATTTCTCTACTCTCACCGCCTATGCCCTTGTGGCCTATGACTGGCGTATGCGTCAGCCCTTCTTTACCTTCATCATGTGCATCATGATGATCCCTGCGCAGGTGACCAGTATCGGCTTTTATAAGTTCATGTACCAGATCGGCATGACCAATAACTTCCTGGCGCTGATCCTGCCGGCGGTGGCCGCGCCGACCACGGTGTTCTTCATGCGGCAGTACATGATACCCTCCCTGTCCCTGGACATCGTAAGCTCCGCCCGAATCGACGGCGCAGGCGAGTTCTACACGTTCAACCGCATCGTTTTACCCATTATGAAGCCTGCTATCGCCACCCAGGCCATCTTTGCCTTCGTTACCAGCTGGAACAACCTGTTCATGCCCTTGATCCTGTTAACGAACAAGGATAAGTATACCATGCCCATTATGGTGAGCCTGCTGCGGGGCGATATCTACAAGACAGAGTTCGGCGCGGTGTATTTAGGCCTGACCGCCACGGTGCTGCCACTGCTTGTTATCTATTTCCTCCTGTCCAAGTACATCATCGCCGGTGTAGCGCTGGGTGGGGTGAAGGGGTAACCAGGGCTTCGCCCTGAACTCATTCATTGGACCCTATGAGATGCAGTTTAACAAAAAAATCATGGGTTGCCGCATTTTGGCTATGCGGCAACCCATTTGCTTTATATGGTCTTTTATATGGTTTTTCCCCATTACCTCGTCAGCTGATCAATCTTGGACAGCTCCTCTTTGGTAAACGCCGGGCCACCTACAGCCTTCACGTTTTCCAGGATCTGCTCCGGCTTGCTGGCGCCGATCAGCGCGGAGGTGACCACGCCATCCCTAAGCACCCATTGCAGGGCCATCTGTGCAAGGCTTTGGCCGCGGGCCTTGGCGATGTCGTTAAGGGCGGAAACTGTGGAAAGCAGCTCCGGGGTGAGGGAATCCGGCTTCAAATACCGGGGGTCATGGGCAGCCCGGGAGTCCGCCGGGATGCCGCCCAGGTAGCGGGCGGTGAGCTTGCCGTTTTGCAGGGGGGCAAAGGCGATGCAGCCTACCTGCTCACGGCGCAGCACGTCGGTCAGGCTGTCCTCCACCCAGCGGTTGAGCATGCTGTAGCTGGGCTGGTGGATGAGCATGGGGGTGCCCAGGGCCTTAAGGGTACGGATGGCCACGTCCGCTTGCTCGGCCTTGTAGTTGGAAATGCCCACGTACAGGGCCTTGCCGCTGCGGACGATGGAGTCCAGCGCGCCCATGGTCTCCTCAATGGGGGTCTCCGGGTCTGGGCGGTGGTGGTAGAAGATATCCACGTAGTCCAGGCCCATACGCTTGAGGCTTTGGTCCAGGCTGGAAATAAGGTATTTCCGGCTGCCAAAGTCCCCGTAAGGTCCGGGCCACATATCGTAGCCGGCCTTGGTGGAGATCACCAGCTGGTCACGAAAAGGCCGCCAGTCCCGCTGCATATGGATGCCGAAGTTCCGCTCGGCCTCGCCGTAGGGCGGGCCGTAGTTGTTGGCCAGGTCAAAGTGCGTGATGCCATTGTCAAAGGCGGTGCGCAAAAGCTGCTGTTGGGTGTCAAAGGGGGTAATGCTGCCGAAATTGTGCCAGAGGCCCAGGGAAAGCATGGGTAGCTTCAGGCCGCTGCTGCCACAGCGGCGGTAGGTCATCTTTTCGTAACGGTCCTCTTGGGGCTGATACATGGGCATCCTCCTTTGCTAAGGCGCAAGATCGCTCTTTGCGCTTCCGTTTACTGGCGGTAGAAACCTGTGATGGCCTCGATGACCTTGCTTCCCTCCGCTTCCGTCATCTCCAGGTACAAGGGCAGGCGCAACAGGCGCTCGCTGTCCCTGGTGGTATAGCGGTCCTCGCCATGGAACCGGCCAAACTGGTGGCCCGCCGGAGCGGAGTGCAGGGGGATATAGTGGAACACAGCCATGATGTCCCGCTCTTTCAGCCAGTGGATCAGGGCGGAGCGCTCCTCCATATCCTTAGTTTTGATGTAGTACATATGGGCGTTGTGGGTGCAATCGGCGGGAATGTACATCTGCTGGATGCGGCCTTCCTTCGCCAGGGGGGCCAGCCCCTCATGGTACTGGTTCCAGCGGGCCATCCGCACAGCGGTGATCTTCTCATGCTGCTCCAGCTGGGCCAGCAGATAGGCGGCGTTCAGCTCACTGGGCAAAAAGGAGGAGCCAATGTCCACCCAGGTGTACTTGTCCACCTGGCCCCGGAAAAAGCGGCTGCGGTCTGTGCCCTTTTCCCGAATGATCTCGGCACGCTCCACCAGCACGGGGTCGTTTAAGATGGCTGCGCCGCCTTCGCCCATGCTGAAATTCTTAGTCTCGTGGAAGCTAAAGCAGCCCACGTCCGACAGGGCCCCAGCCGGACGGCCCTTGTAGGTGGAGGTCACGGCCTGGGCGGCATCCTCCACCATAAAAAGGTCATGCTCCTTGGCGATGGCGCTGAGGGCATCCATATCGCAGCAGACCCCGGCATAATGCACCGGTGCAAGGGCCCGGGTGCGGGGGGAAAGAGCGGCTCGGACGCATTCCGGGTCCATGTTCATGGTTTTTGGGTCCACGTCTACAAAAACAATGGTAGCCCCCCGCAGCGCGAAGGCGTTGGCAGTGCTGACAAAGGTGAAAGACGGCATGATGACCTCGTCCCCAGGCTGGATATTGCCAAGCAAAGCCGCCATTTCCAGAGCGGAGGTGCCGGAGGTCGTCAGCAGCGCCTTAGGCGCGCCGGTAATAGCCTCCAGGGCGGCATGGGCCTTCTTGGTAAAAGCGCCATCGCCGCAAATCTTGCGGCTGGCCATGGCATTGTGGATATAGGTCTCACATTCGGGTACAAAAGGCGGGATGTTAAAAGGAATCATATAAATCCTCCGTTTTGCTTAAGTAGGGGCCGGCTATGGCTAGGGCCCGGTCACGCCAGGGGCCTGACGCGCTATTATACCATATGCGCAATGACCCCGTCCAGAAAAAGCCCGGCGATGCCCACATCGCTTACCTGATAAAGCATACGGCTACCCACCACATCCTCCACCTCGCTGATGACGGGATGGCCCTGGTGATACAAAAAGTCGATACCGGCAAAGGAGAGGGCTGCGCCTGCCGCCTGAAACCGGGCGATGACCTGGGCTGCAAGGCTGCTTTCTTCCTCCGTCAGGGTATGCAGGGAGACCCGGCCGCCTTTTTTGAAGTTGCTGATGAAGCCCTCCTGGGCCTGCCGGAGCACCCCGGCTACGATCTGCCCAAAGACCACGTACACCCGCAAATCGAACCCCGGCTGGCTGGCTGGCTGCTGATACAGAAAGGGCTGGCCTGCCATTTGCTCGGCGGCCTGGGCCCACTGGGCAGGGCTGTCCACCCACAGCACCCGGTCGCCGCCGTGGCTACAGGCGGGCTTCATGACCAGGGGGAAGGCGGTGCTATCCGGTTGGATATCCTGCGACAAAGGGAAAGCCGTATCCAGCATGGGCAGGCCCTGCAAAAATACGTGGGTCTCCCGTTTGTCATTGCAAAGAGCGCACGCCTTGGCATTGTTGAAAACGGGAATGCCCATGGCCTCAAAATGGCGGCTGATGGAGGCGTTCCGCTGCCGGGAAAGCACCGCATCCGGCAGGGGCAGGCCCAGCGCATGGCGCAGGGTGGGCCGCCCCTTTTCCATGCCCAGGCGGAGCTGGGACAAAAGCACGGTGTGGATAGTAAGCCCTCGCTTTTTCCCTTCCTGGGCCATGAAGGCGGCGAAATCCTGATTGACCCGGTAGTCCGGGTCGTCGTACAAAAGCCAGCATACTTTCTGGGCCATATTCTACCTCGATGCATCAGCGGTGTATCTCAATGTGTCAGAGCTTCACTTTAACGTATCAGCAGTTCACTTTAGCGCCTCCGCAATATAGGCCATGATGGCATCGGCCATGTTCACGCCGGTGCAGTTAAGGGTGGTCTTGAAATGGGCGTTGCTGTTGACCTCGCAAAGGAGGGGACCGTCGTTTCCAAACAGCACGTCCACCCCAGCAAAGTCCAGCTCCAGGGCCTTGACGGCGCTAAGGGCTAGGGCCTCCTCCTCTGGGGTGGGGGTGTAGGGCTCCATGGTCCCGCCCAGGGTCAGGTTGCTGCGAAAATCCCCGGCCGTGCTGCGGCGCTTGATGGAGGCCACCACTCGGCCGCCTACCACGTTGATGCGCACATCCTGGCCGTAGCTCTCCTGCACTAGCTCCTGAAAGAGCAGTGGCATGCCCTGGAGGGCGACGACCTTGGCCCGGAGGGCTTCCAGGTCATCGAAAAGGTACACCTGCTGGCCAAAGGAGCCAAAGCATTCCTTGAGCACCAGCGGGAAGCCCAGGGCCTTTGCCGCCGCATCCACAAAGGCGGTGTCCGTATATCCCACCGCCGGATAGGTCTTGGGGGCCAAAATCGTGCGGGGCATGGGTATTCCCGCTTCCTTCAGGCAAAGATAGGTAAGGCCCTTGTCATCACAGCGGAGGATGCTTTGGGCGTTGTTGAACACCGGCAGGCCCCGCTGGGAAAGCTGAGTGGCCAGGGCTACATCCTTATCCCAAAACAGGACAAAATCATACTGCGAGGCCTCAAAGGCAGGGCTGTCCACAATAGGGGCCAGCTCCCCGTTGGTGCTTACGTCCAGGCCGATGCCCTGGGCAGTGGCCGCCGCCAGCAAAATATGATAGATATCGTCGAACTTGGTCGTGCGCAGAAAGGCGTTGACCACCAGCAGGCCCTTAAGCATGGGACATTCTCCTTAATGTGCAGATCAATTCTTCTAATGCGCTGAGCACCCCGGCAAAGCGGTACTGGGGGCATTCCGCCATAAGGAGCCGGGTGTTCAGCTCCAGCTGGAGGGCGGGGATGCCGCAGACCCGCGCCACCGTGGCGCTGACCGTATGCGGGCTGGACGCGTCGAAGGGATCATCTAGCGTAATGGGGGCTAAGCCGTGGCCTTCAAATATCCGGGCGGCCTCCTTGGGCAGGGCTTCCTGTCCGGCCAGATTCTGCCCCTTGCCTGTGCAAATGCACAGGTCCATGGGCCGCTCAGGGGCTAGCTGGTGCAGGTCCAAAAAGAAGCGGATGCCGCACTCCCGCACATAGGCGCAGGCTGCGTCCCGGTAAGGGCTGTGGGGGTCGCGGTTGGCATCATCGCCCATGTTGCGGGTCTTATACAGCACCGGCACATTCAGCCGCTGGTTAAGCAGCAGGCACAGCATGCCGGTAAACCGCTCCGCGTATTTCAAGGTGCCGTTTCGGGTCTGCAGCACTGCGTGGGGCGCGCTGAGCATCACCGGTCCATCCCCTTTAAGCAGCTCAAAGGAACGGGGATGCTCCTGATCCGAAAAATATGCAAGGGCTTGCGCTATTTGGGCTTCCAGTTTCATGGAAATAGCCTCCTATAAAGAAGGATGGCATAGTGTAGCATGGGAAGAAGAAGGGTGTCAATGCGCAGTAACGTCTGTAAAACTTGTAAATGTTCACGGTTTCTTCATTTTTGGTTTATACATTATCCATGCGGCAGGTGTATGCTAGATTTGTTGTTAGAAGGTCGAGCAGTGCCCGACTAGCTATGGAAGAAAGGGCAGGAACAAGCTATGGCAAAGACCATCGGTATAGATTTAGGGACCACCAACTCCTGTGTGGCGGTTTTGGAGGGCGGACAGCCCGTTATTATCCCCAATGCGGAGGGCGGGCGCACCACCCCTTCCGTTGTGGCGTTTGCAAAGGATGGGGAGCGCATCGTCGGCGCGGCCGCCAAGCGGCAGTCCGTCACCAACAGCGCCCGGACCATCCACTCCATAAAAAGAGAGATGGGCAAGGATAGCCGGACCAAAATAGACGGCAAAAGCTATACTCCCCAGGAAATATCCGCTATGATCCTGCAAAAGCTAAAGCAGGACGCGGAGGCCTATTTGGGAGAGCCGGTGCTGGACGCGGTGATCACCGTGCCCGCGTATTTCAGCGATGCCCAGCGCCAGGCCACCAAGGACGCGGGCAAGATCGCGGGGCTTAACGTGCTGCGGATCATCAACGAGCCTACGGCGGCGGCCCTGGCCTACGGCATGGACAAGGTAGAGGCCCAGAAGATCGTCGTGTACGACCTGGGCGGCGGCACCTTTGATGTGTCGGTGCTGGAGATCAACAAGGAGATCATCGAAGTGCTGGCCACCGCCGGCAACAACCGCCTGGGCGGGGATGACTTTGACCAGCTGATCGCGGACTTTTTGGTGGCGGAGTTCAAAAAGCAGGAGAAGATAGACCTGACCAAGGATGCTGCCGCCATGCAGCGGGTGTTGGAGGCGGCGGAGAAGGCTAAGATGGAGCTCAGCGCCGCCAGCGTGGCTACCATCAGCCTGCCCTTCCTGGCCTCGGACAGGACCGGAGCCAAGCATTTTGAATGTACCCTTACCCGGGCCAGGTTTGACGAGCTTACCGAGCGGCTGGTGAAGGCCACCATGGGCCCGATGCAGCAGGCCATGGGCGATGCGGGCTTAAAGCCCTCGGATATCAGCCGGGTGCTGCTGGTGGGCGGCTCTACCCGCATCCCTGCGGTGCAGGAGGCCGTGCGCCGGTATATGGGCCAGGAGCCCAGCAAGGCCGTTAACCCCGACGAATGCGTGGCCCTAGGCGCTGCGCTGCAGGGGGGCGTGCTTAAGGGGGACGTGACGGGTCTTTTGCTACTGGACGTAACGCCTCTGTCCCTGGGGATCGAGACCATGGGGGATGTGTGCTCCCGGATCATCGAGCGGAACACCACCCTGCCCGTGCAGCGCAGCCAGATATTTACCACCGCCGCCAACTTCCAGACCTCCGTGGAGATCCATGTTTTGCAGGGGGAGCGGGAGGTGGCCTCCGGCAACCGCACCTTAGGCAAGTTTAAGCTCAACGGTATTAGGCGGGCCATGCGGGGCATTCCTCAGATCGAGGTCACCTTTTCTATCGACGCCAAGGGCATCGTCAATGTGTCCGCCAAGGACCTGGGCACGGGCAAGAGCCAGGAGATCACCCTGACCCAAAGCTCCAACATGTCCTCTGAGGAGATCGACAAGGCCATTCGGGACGCGGAACGGTACTCGGCGGAGGATGCCCGCCGCAAAAAGAGCGTGGAGCTGCGCAACAAGGCGGAAGCCCTGAGCTACCAGGCCAAGGCCGCCAGCAAGAAGCTGTCTGGCGACGATAAGCGGCACATCGAGGAACTGGGCAAGCGGGTGAAGCAGGGCATGGACGGCACCAATGAGACCCAGCTGGAGCGGGACTGCGAGGAGCTGGAAATGGCCCTTCACGCAGCAGGGCAATTTGGAAGTGAGCCCATCGAAAACGAGGATGGGGCCATGGACGCGGACTATACCGCCACCTATCGGGAGGAGCCCGGCGATAAGCAGAAATAAGGGGTTTATAAATGTTTGGATATATGACACTGTCAAACGAGGGCATGACCAAGGAGCGGCAGCAGCGGTACGAGCAGTATTACTGCGGTCTTTGCCGTGCCCTGGGGCAGCGGCACGGGCAAAGGGCCCGCATGACCCTTAGCAACGATATGACCTTTCTGTATATCTTGCTTTCCTCCCTCTACGAGCCGGAGCAGCAGCAGGGCCTGGGCCGTTGCCTGCCGCACCCTGTGCATCAGCGAGCCTATATGCTCAGCGAGGGGGCCGGCTACTGCGCGGATATGAACATCGCCCTGGCCTATCATAAAGGGCTGGACGACTGGAAGGACGACCACAGCTTGGCAGGCCGCGGAGAAGCGAAGCTGCTGGAAAAGGCCTACCGCAAGGTGGAGGCCCTATACCCGGAAAAGTGCGCCGCCATTGAGGCCTGCCTTAAGAGCATCGGCGTGGCCGAGCAGGCCCGCCGTATGGAGCCGGATGAGCCCGCCAATCTCACCGCTCAAATGCTGGGGCAGATATTCCGCTACCAGGAGGATTATTGGGCGGACACCCTGGAAGCCATGGGGGCGGCCCTGGGCCGGTTCATTTATCTGATGGATGCCTACGACGACCTGCCGGCGGACCTGCGCCGCAAGAGGTACAATCCCCTGGCGGTCTACGCAAAGCAGGAGGATTACGAGGAATTTTGCAAGGACAGCCTAAGCCTTTTAATGGGCGAGTGCACGGCGGTCTTTGAGACCCTGCCTCTGGTAATGGATGTAGACATTTTGCGAAATATCCTGTATTCTGGCATATGGGCGCGCTATTTCGCCCGCAGGCAGAAGAACAAGGAAAAGCTATTGCCAAAGGAGGACGGGAGATGAACGATCCGTATGCGGTGCTGGGCGTGAAGCCCGGCGCGTCGGACGACGAGATCAAAGCGGCCTACCGGACGCTGGCGAAGAAATATCATCCTGATCTAAACCAGGGCTCCGCTGCGGCGGAGACCAAGATGAAGGAAATAAACGAAGCCTATACTATTTTGATCAAGCATAAGGGACAAGATCCCAATGGCTACGGTGCCGGAAATGCAGGCGGCTACCGCCAAAGCTACGGCACGGGCGGGTATGGCCCAGGCGGGTATGGCGCGGGCGGAAGCAGCTATGGCAGCGGCAATTATGGCGGGTTTGGCAGCTTTGTGGATTTTGAGGACCTGTTTAGAAACGCCTATGGCGGCAGAAGCTACCAAAGCAGCAGCTATAACGACTATTATGTGGAAAGAAACCCAGAGCTCAAGCCTGTGGAGCAGGCGGTGATGGATGGCCGATATCAGGAAGCCCTTTCCATGCTGGCGGGAATATCCAACCGGGTGGCGGCCTGGTATTATTGGAGCGCCAGGGCTAATCTGGCCCTGGGCAACCGCATCGCCGCGTTGAACGATGCCCGTACCGCTGTGCGGATGGCCCCGGACGAGACCGCCTTTGCAGCGCTGCTTAATCAGCTGCAATCCAGCGGACAGGCTTACCGCCAGCAGGGCGCCCAGCGGGGCTTTACCAGCGCTATGTGCTCCAATCCATGCCTGACCCTTTGCGTGGCTAATGCCCTGTGCAACTGCTGCTGCGGGGGCCGCATGTATTGCTGCTAACTAATAGGAGGATGCTTATGTCTTTTTGGGAGAAAATCAAGCAAACGCTTCGGTCCTGGATGGCCGGGCGCAACGGCGCGGATCAGCTGTCCCTGGCGCTTTTGTGGCTGGGGCTGGGGATATATCTGCTGGGGGCTATTTTTAATATCGGCATTTTGGCCTTGCTTAGCTGGGCCGCCTATGGCTACAGCGTGTTTCGGATGTTTTCCCGGAACCGTACGGCCCGCGGCGCGGAAAACCGCCGCTACCTGGCCTCGATAAACCGGGTGAAGACCAAAGCAAAGCAGGCTCAGACCCGCTTTAAGAACCGGAAGAAGTACAAGTACTTCAAGTGCCCGGGCTGCAAGGCCTGGCTGAAGCTGCCCCGGGGCGCGGGGGTGGTGACGGTGACCTGTGGCCGCTGCCAAAACAGCTTTACGCAAAAGGGATAAGGGCTTCGGCGGATAAAGGCCGGTATTTGACCAAGGGCTAAATCGCCTCCAGATCATAGCTGGAGGCAGTTTTTTTATCAAAAAATGCGGTGGAGAAGGAGATTGCCCTATGGGCGGCGAAAACGTTCTTTCTATTGGAAAAATCTACCAGGGTGACATTTTATCTCATATTGGGAAGAATGTGACTAGCTCATTCGTCTTATGAATGAAAATCCCAACTCAAGGTAAAAGTGGAGGGAAAATCCATGAAACGTTTATTTTCAATTCTCCTGGTTGCCACGTTGCTTATGGGCATGCTGGCTTTGCCGGCGGCCTCGGTGGCTGAGACCCAGTATGGTGTGGTAAAGGGCGGCTGGCTGCGGTTGCGTTCTGCGGCATCCTTTAATGCGTCTACCATTACCAGCTATTACACAGGTACTGTTGTTACTATTTTGAGCACCTCGGGCGACTGGTACAAGGTCAGCACGCCAGATGGACGCACGGGCTATATGTACAGCTCCTATGTGGACATCACCGGCGGTGGCGGTGGCGGCGGGACCGGAACTGCCCGGGTGTGGAGCTCCAACGGCTACGGCGTGCGTATGCGCAGCGGCCCTGGCAAGGGATACCGCATCCTGGCGGTCTATCCTGTGGGCACCGGCGTGACCATCCTGCAGCGAGGCAGCTACTGGTCTCAAATTCAGGTCGGTAGCCGCGTAGGCTACATGATGAATGAATTTTTGGTAGGCGGGGATATCCCCACGCCCGTTCCCTCCCCGGATGGAAATGCCACCATTTGGAGCGGCAATGGCTACGGCGTGCGCTTGCGCACTGGCCCTGGCACAGGCTATTCTATTATCGGCGTATATAGCGTAGGCACTACGGTAAAGGTGCTGGAAAAGGGCAGTATTTGGTCCTATATCCAGGTAGGCACCCGTACCGGCTATATGATGTCGGAGTTCCTGCACTTCTACTCCAATACCAAGGTGACCAATGTTACCTTGAACAATACGGCCCCCCGGGTCGGGGATGTTCTTTCCGTGAAGACTTTGACCCCTGATGGCGCCACTGTCAGCTATAGCTGGAAAGTGGGCGGCATTGTAAAGGGTACGCTGTCTACCTATTTGGTAACAGAAGCGGACGCAAACAAGAAGATCAGCCTGACCGTGACCGGCACGGGCAGCTATACCGACAGCGCTACCAGCGCGGAGACCGCTCCTGTGGTCCTGGCAACGGCTGTGACGGCTGTCAAGCTGAATAACAGCACACCTGTCGTTGGCGATGTGCTTAAGGCCTCGTCCACCTTGCCTGCGGATGCAACGATCAGCTATCGCTGGATGGTAGACGGTATACAGGTCGCTACCAGCAAGACCTACACCGTACAGAGCAGCGATGAGAACAAGATCATCGAGCTGATCGTGACCGGTACTGGCAAGTTCAGCGGCAGCGCATCGACAAAGACCCAGAAGGTGACAAAGACCGCTGATGTGACCGGAGTCCAGATCTTCCGCGAAGGCAAGCTTCTGGATAGCGCACCTGTGCCTAACGATGTGCTTATGGCGGTGGTATTCCCGGCAGGTGCCAACTACCATGTTAAGTACGAATGGAAGATCGGCACGAAGACCGTAGGCGGGAATGATTATACCTTCACTGTTCCCAAAGGATACGCTGGTCAGACGATCACCGTAACGGTAACGGGTGAGGGCAACTATAAGAAAGACGCCACCAGTATTCCTACCGATCCTATTGTGGAGCAGACGCGTATCCAGGGCGTGGCCTTGTCCGGCGTAGAGGTAAGCGCGCCTATGTTCCGGGAGACCGGCTCTACGGTGCTCTCCGCAACCATTACGCCAAGCGGCCTGGAGAGCAAGGTAAAGTACAACTGGAAGAGCAATGGGGTCAGCACCGGGGAGACCGGCGCCACCTATACGGTAAGCACGGCTGACATTGGCAAGCAGATCACCCTGGAGATAACGGGTGATGGCACCAACACTACGGGCAGCGCCACCACCGCCACCGCCAGTGGTATCGTGCGGTGCGAGGTCAGCGGCATCGCCCTGACCCTCAGCGGAAACCAAGTAACGGCTACCGCCACCCCGGCGACGGCCACCAGCAACGCTACCCTGGAATGGTATCGCACAGGCGAAACCACGCCCTTTATGACCGGAAGTACCCCCACTTATACGGTGGATGCCACCAAGGATGCAGGCAAGACCCTTACCGTGAAGGTCATCGACGGCGGCAATTATCTTCGCAAGGATGACAAGGTAGCGGCATCCATAGACATTCCTGTAGTGATACCCCCTGTTGATGCCTTTACCGTGACCCTCACCGTGCAGAAGGATGGAAGTCCCTATGTGGGGCATGGCAAGACCTTTACCCTGCAGCAGAGCGGCCAGACTGTAAAGACTGGCACTGGCAGCGACGGTACTGTGACCTTTAGTGGCGTGGCCAACGGCACATATGATGTGTACGATGGCAGCGAGGTTAAGGGCAGTGTCACAGTAAACGGCAGCAATGCTACCTGCACGGCAGACTACACGACCACCCCTGCAACGACCCATACCGTGACCCTTACCGTGCTGTTGGACGGCAATCCCTATGTGGGGCATGGCAAGACCTTTACCCTGCAGCAAAGCGGTCAGGCTGTGAAGACCGGCACTGGCAGCGATGGTACTGTGACCTTTAGTGACGTGGCCGACGGCACCTACGATATCTATGACGGCAGCGAAGTTAAGGGCAGCGTAACGGTATCCGGCAATGATGCAACGAAGACGGTAACCTATACTACGGCTGTGACTATGGTACAGGTATCGTTTAGTCTGAATGTTCAGGGCGATGCTTCAGGCTCTAGTATTTCGGCCAAATATGATGGAGCGCCCATCACAAGCGGAACCGAAGTGCCGGTAGGAAAAACCCTGGTCATTACCGTTACTCCGGCAGGCGCAGGTGATAATGGTACGTATACCTATGCGTGGGCAGGCAGGCAGGACACCAGCAATGAGCTTACCACGTCAAATCTCCAAACTGCGGTAAACGCGGTCTGCACTATAACAGGCGCCAAAGCGCCCGTTACCTACAAGGTCACGTATAATGCAAATGGCGGAGCAGGCAGTATAGCCGATGGAAGAAGCGATGCCGATGGCTATATAAGGATTGCTACAGGAAGCAACCTGACGCCACCGGATAACACTATGAGATTTAAACAGTGGAATGTGCAACCTGATGGTTCTGGGCTCATTTCGTACGGTGCCGATGCAGTGGCTCAAATCAGCGGCGATCTGGAGTTGTTCGCTATTTGGGAAACGATCCCTACGCCGCCCCCGGAAGGAGAATAAACCTGATAGGCCTTAACAAAAGAGGGGATACCGCGTGCGGTATCCCCTTTGGCGTGCCCATAAATGTTGATTCTTGGAAACAGCTTGATAAGCGCATTTACGAAAACACAAAAAACTCACATTCCAGCCGCCCGTTATACAGGCGGCGTTTTTGCGTGGCCCGCTTGCCAAAGTAGCGCTCAAAGGCCGGGTCGGAGGCGATGACCCCCATTTGCCAGCCGGGGTGGCGCTTAAGCAACGCCCCCAGCTCTCTATATAGCGCATGGCAGCTTTCCCGGTCGCTTAGCCGCTCCCCATAAGGAGGGTTCACCAGGAACACGCCCCTAGGCTGGGGAAGCTGCACCTGCTTAAGGTCACATACCTCCGTGGGCATCCGCCAGGGGTAGCCCGCCTGCTCCATGTGCCGGTTGCACAGCTGAAGGGCCTCGGGGTCAATGTCGCTGCCGCCGATATCAAAGGCGATATCCGGGTCGTAGGCGGCCTCGGCCTCGGCCCGAAGCCGGGCCATGTCCGCATTTGGCATGAAGCCGTATTTCTCGCAGGCAAAGGCTCGTTTAAGGCCTGGGGCCCGGTGGGTGGCCTTCATGGCCGCCTCGATCAATAGCGTGCCCGTGCCGCAGCAGGGGTCGTACAGAGGCATACCCACCCGCCAGGGGCTGATATCTACCAGCGCGGCCGCCAGGGTCTCCCGAAGGGGCGCTTCCCCGTTCCAGGTCCGGTAGCCCCGGCGATTCAGGGCTTCGCCGCTCATATCCAGGGTGATACGGGCTATATCCTTGTGAATGGCTACATCAATGGGGTAGGCCGCCCCGGTCTCCGGGAACCGCTCTATGCGGTGCTTGGCGCTAAGGCGGCTGCAAATGGCCTTCTTGCTGATGGCCTGGCAGTCCCGAACGCTCATCAGCTGGCTACGCACGCACTTGCCGCTGACGGGGAAGGCTGCGTCCCTGGGCAGCAGCTGCTCCCAGGGGATGGAGCCTACCAGCTGAAAGAGCTCCTCGAAGCTGTGCACCTCTTTTTCAGCCAGCACCATGAGCACCCGGTCCGCCGAGCGCAGCCATAAATTGGCCTTGAAGGCATCTGCAAAGGAGCCCTCAAACCGCGCCCCGCCCTGCTCCGCCTTGGCGGGAATGCCCATTCGCTTAAGCTCTCCGGCGGCAACGCCCTCCAGCCCGAAGGCCGCCGTTGCCAGAAAGGTTGATCGCTGTTCCATTCTTTTTCTCCCATTCGCTATTCTTCTTCCGCTTTGCATTATACGGGAAAACCTGGGAAAAGGAAATGCCTTTTCATTTTCTGGAAATTCGTGTACAATAAACAGACAGGAGCTAAAAAGGAGGCGGGTTTTTGAAACGCGTTTTTTTAGTGGTTTTGGACAGCGTGGGGGTCGGGGCCCTTCCTGATGCCGAGCTGTATGGAGATACGGGCGCTAATACCCTGGGCCATATTTTGGAGGCTATGCCCCTCAATATTCCGCACATGGCGGCGATGGGCCTTGGCAAGCTGCCGGGGATAGACTACCCCGTGCCAGCGGGCGCAGCGGGGGCCTATGGCCGTGGGGCGGAGGTCTCCGCCGGGAAGGATACCACCACCGGGCATTGGGAGCTGATGGGCCTGAAATTGCCCAGGGCTTTCCCCACCTACCCGGAGGGCTTTCCGCCGGAGGTGCTCGAAGCCTTTGAGACGGCCATTGGCCGCAAGAGCCTGGGCAATTATGCCGCCAGCGGCACCGCCATTTTGGACGAGCTGGGGGAGGAGCATATGCGCACTGGGTATCCCATTGTATACACCTCGGCGGACAGCGTGTTCCAGATCGCCTGCCACGAGGATATCGTGCCGGTGAAGCAGCTGTATGAATGGTGCGAGATCGCCCGTGATATTTTGCAGGGGGAGCACGCCGTAGGGCGGGTCATTGCGCGGCCCTTTGCGGGCACGGCCCAGGGAGCCTTTGCGCGCACCGCCCGCCGGAAGGATTTTTCGCTGCTGCCCATTGGCCGCACGCTGCTGGATGCCATGCTCGAAAAGGGCCTGCACACCATGGGCATCGGCAAGATCGAGGATATCTTCTGCATGAAGGGCCTTGCCGCCAGCGACCACGCGGCAGGGAACCCCGCTTGCATTGATTCTCTTTTGAGGACCATGGACGAAGCCTTTACTGGGCTGGTATTTGTGAACCTGGTGGACTTTGATATGGCCTTTGGGCACCGCCGGGATGTGGAGGGTTATGGCCGGGCGCTGGAGTATTTCGATGAGCGCTTAACGGAGATACAGGCCAAGATGCAGCCGGGGGACCTCCTCATCATCACTGCTGACCACGGCTGCGACCCTGCCCATACGGGCACCGACCATACCCGGGAGTATATCCCCATTCTGTGCTGGGCACCGAAAATGCAGGGCCTTCGGGATATCGGCACCCGGAGGAGCTACGCGGACATCGCCGCCACCATTGCGGAGGGCATGGGCCTGGAGGACCGCTTTGGCGCGGAATCCTTTTGGGACAAGCTGAAATGACCGCTGTGAGCAAGCTGAAATGGCCGCTTGACGCGGGATTTTTGATAACAAAGACAGTAGATAATAGATCAATCGGCAGGAGGAAGAAACGATGAAGGACCATATGGATAGGATCAATAGGGCGGCACAGGTGATCAAGGAGGCCTGCGGCGAAGCCGAAATAGGCATTATTCTGGGTAGCGGCCTGGGCGACTATGTGGAGCAGCTTTCGGATGCCAAGAGCATCGCCTACGCGGATATCCCCGGCTTCCCCGTTTCCACGGTGGAGGGCCACGCGGGCCGCTGGCACTGCGGCATGCTGGCTGGGCACAAGGTCTGCATGATGCAGGGCCGGTTCCACGCCTATGAGGGCTACGAGCTGGGCGATGTGACCCTTCCCGTGCGGGTCATGCGGCGGCTGGGCGTAAGCACGATTATCGTGACCAATGCGGCAGGCGGCGTGAACACCTCCTATAACCCCGGGGACCTGATGGTGATCTCGGACTTTATCAATCTGTCCGGCAAGAACCCGCTTACCGGCCCTAACTTTGACGAGTTTGGCCCCCGCTTCCCGGACATGAGCTACGCCTATGACCGGGAGCTGCAAAAGCTGACCCTGGATACTGCCGCGAAGCTGGGCATCCATCTCCAGCACGGCGTATACGCCTGGCTCAACGGCCCCACCTATGAGACCCCGGCGGAGATCCGCATGACGCGGGTCTTGGGCGCGGACGCAGTGGGCATGTCCACCGTGCCGGAGACCATCGTGGCGCGGCATGCGGACATGCGGGTGCTGGGCATCAGCTGCATCACCAACATGGCCGCCGGCGTGCTGGATCAGCCCCTGGACCACAACGAGGTAATGGCGACCAGTGCCCGGGTGAAGGACACCTTCCAGCGGCTTTTGACCGGGGTCATCCAGCAGATGTAAGCTGTTAGGAATTTCCAGGAAAAATAACATAATGAATACTCCTTCCATGGGCATGATATCCAGTAAGCAAGCTGCCAATGGAAGGAGTATTTTGTTATGTTTGAAAAAGGAAAGAAAAGGGCTCTGGCCCTGCTGGTGGCCCTGGGGATGGGCCTTGGGGCCATGCCAGGGGCTATGGCGCAGCCCTTGGAGGCGGAGGTGCCGGTGAGCATCGCTTCCCCCTCGGCTATTTTGGTGGAAGCGCCCAGTGGAACGGTGATCTTTGAAAAGGACGCGGACAGCAAGCGGCAGGTGGCTAGCCTTACCAAGCTGATGACGCTGCTGATCACCCTGGAGGAGCTGGAGGCGGGCCGTATCTCCCTGGAGGATGACGTGACCATCAGCAAGGAAGCTGCCGGGCAGATCGGCAGCCAGGCGCTGCTGGATGCCGGGGCCGTATATAAGCTCAAAGACTTGCTCAAGTCTACCATTATTGCCAGCGCCAACGATGCCGCCTGTGCCCTGGCGGAGCATATGGCCGGGACGGAAGCGGCCTTTGTGGAGCAGATGAACCAGCGGGCCGGGGAGCTGGGGCTGAATGATACGTACTATAAAAACTGCACAGGCCTGCCAGAGGAAGGGCAGTATACCACCGCCCGGGACATGGCGGCCCTTTCCTGCGAAATGGCGAAGCATCCCGCCTATCACGAGTACGCCACTGTATGGATGGATACCCTTACCCATCCCAGCGGCCGCGTAACGGACCTGACCAACACCAACCGCCTAGTGCGGTTTTATGACGGCTGCGACGGCTTTAAGACCGGCAGCGCGGATGCGTCCAAGTACTGCCTCAGCGCCACAGCGGAGAAAAGCGGCATGCGGCTCATCGCGGTGGTGCTGGGGGCCAGCGTTAGCCAGAAGCGCTTTGACGAGGCACGGGCCATGCTGGACTACGGCTTTTCCACCTACAAGCGGGTGCATATCCTGCGCAGCGGGGAGCTGCTGGGCAAGCAAATCCCGGTGAAGCTGGGGGCGGTGGAGCAGGTGGAGCTGGCGGTGGGAAGCGGCCTAAGTATGTTGATGCGGGCGGGCCAGGAGAAGCAGCTCTCCCTGGAAATGGAGCTGCCGGAGGAAGTGACCGCGCCGATGAAGGCGGGGGACACCCTGGGCATGATCCGGGTGCTGCTGAATGGCCAGGTCATCGCTAAGCTGCCTGCGGTAGCGGCCACCGATGTGCGGATGCCCGGGCTTTTGGAAGGCTTTTATCGGCTGTTTGAAAACTGGCGGTAGTAAGCATGAGCTGCGCAAAGGCGTAAGCCCATAAACTAGAGCCGCAAGCGTATACAGCAAAAGAACTGTCCTGGAGGTGGCCCCAAGAGGCCCGATCCAGGGCGGTTTTTTATCGTTATGAGCAACAAGGGCCGTTGGTTTGACCAGCTAAAAAAACTGTGCTATACTTATTGCCGAAATTCTAATTGAAATGTACGCTTTGCGGCGCGCACGCAAACCAAAGAGAGGCTGATACGATGTCCGGACACAGCAAATGGGCCAATATTCGAGTCAAAAAAGGCAAGACCGACGCAGTACGCGGCAAGATTTTCACCAAGATCGGCCGTGAGATCGCCATTGCCGTTCGGGAAGGCGGCAGCAATCCTGATACCAACACCAAGCTCAGGGACGTTATCGCCAAGGCTAAGAGCAATAACATGCCCAACGACAACATCCAGCGTTCCATCAAAAAGGCCGCTGGCGAACTGGGCGATGTGAACTACGAAGAGATCACCTACGAAGGCTACGGCGCAGGCGGCATTGCGGTGATCGTGGAGACCATCACCGACAGCCGCAACCGTACCGCCAGCGACGTGCGCCACTGCTTTGCCAAGAATGGTGGCCAGCTGGGCGTAACAGGCAGCGTAGGCTTTATGTTCGACAAAAAAGGCGTCATCGTGATCGAACGCACCCCCTCCATGGACGAGGACGAGATGATGATGAGCGTGCTGGATGCCGGCGCGGAGGACATGCAGGTGATGGAGGACGCTTTTGAAGTGACTACCGACCCGGGCGACTTTTCTGCCGTTCGGGAAAGCCTGGAGGCCCAGGGCCTTAGCTTCCTCAGCGCTGAGGTGCAGATGATCCCGCAGAACACCGCAGCTCCCGCAGACGAGGAGACCCTCACCAAGGTGCAAAAGCTGCTGGAAATGCTGGAGGACAACGACGACGTACAAAACGTATGGCACAACGCCGAGCTTCCCGAAGAGGAAGAAGAGGACTGAGCGCTATAGCAAAAAGAGGGTGTCTCAAAATGTATTGAGACACCCTCTTTTGCTTTACTTTGCTTTTGTAATGAGGTCTTAATACTGCTCCATGGTCAGCACAAAGGAATCCAGCCCATACTCCTTGGCAAAGCAGCGGTTGGGCAGGTACTCTGGATCGGCGGAGAACAGATTGCCGTCGCAGTAGGCATCGTAGGAGGAGGCGCTTTTCACCCCAAATACCGCTACGTCCAGCTGGCCCGCTTCTCTTTGGGTCAGTACCTGGGCCATTTGGGCCTGGGCCTGACAATAGCGGTCGTAGTTGCTGGGCAGGGCGCATAGAAACTGGACCGCCGCCATAACCGCCAAGCAGGCCACCGCCCCCTGCCATAGCAGTTGAAAGCGCGGGCTTTGTTGGGCCGTAGCCAGGATAAAGCAGGCCAGCAGCAGCAGCACCGTCCAGCCGAAATCCGCCCGCTGGGGGTAATAGGGGGAGGCGATCATGGCCACATTGGCGATGAGGGCGCTTGCACATACGATGGCTACAAAGGCCAGTCGGTCCTTATCTGTGGAGCTGTGGGCGGCGTAAACAAAAAGCCCCGACAGCACGCACAGCAGCCCGCCCTGAGAAAGCAGGCGCTTCATGCACTCGCCAAAGCGCAGCACCAGCCCGCTGGTCACTTGGGATGCGGCCATATCCCCCCGGGCGAACCGCGCGCCCATCATGAACAGATAGCCCAAGGCTGCCGCCAGGGTAAGGGCCAGTAAATCAACGGGAATCCGTTTTTGGGTGACGATCACCCATAGCACGCACAGGCCCATCAGCGCCAGCATCGCCAGGGAGGTGTTCTCCGAGGCGGTCCCGGCCAGGAAGCCAATCACGCCATAGAGCACCAGCATCCCAATGCTGGTTTTTCTATGCCGTACAAGGGCATCCGCAAAGGGCAAAATGGCGTACAGGATCAGCGTTACGCCCCACAAATAGCTAAGCGCACCGGACACCCACAGGATCGTCGCGCCAAAAACCGGGACCACCAGAAAGACAGAGGCGAAAAGCGCCAGCAGCAGCAGCCAGTCGTATTTTTTTGGACTGCCCGCCAGCCGGTACAGGCCGTAGACGAACGCCAAAAACACCAGGGTATTTAAAATGTTGAACAGCCCTTTGCCCATCAGCGCCGCCCCGTGGCCCATAAGAACATGGGTGAAAATGCGACCGTTCATGAGGGTGTAATGGGCCTTGGCGGAGGCAAAGAACTGCCCCAGGGAGGTGACCCGCTCTCCTGTGGCAAAGCTGTACATATAGGAATAGTCATCCGCCAGCAGCGGGGTAAGCGCGTTCAGCGCCCAAATGGCCAGGAAGGCCAGGACCCACAGCCCTATCCATATGTGCTTGCTGCGCCGCTTTGTCATCGTGAATACCTCATCTCTTTGGTAATTGCCCACCTATTATAGCATATACGGGCTTTTGCTCAAAGAAAAACAAGATTTTCGGCTTTTCCTTGACAAGCCGCCTTTCTTCCGCTACAATATCTTGGCGTGGTAACGCGCATATGTGCCCGTAGCTCAGCTGGATAGAGTGTCAGACTCCGACTCTGAAGGTCGCTGGTTCGAACCCAGTCGGGCATACCAAGATGAACCCCTTGCAAATAAAGCGTTTGCAAGGGGTTTTGCTTTTAACATTTTGGCAAAAAACACAAAAAGTTGAGCCTTATTCAAAAGCTCAAGTAGTCAGGGGACAACATTGGCAAATCACAAGGCAGATAAACACTAACCATCTGGCCCAGGCAGAAATGCTTGGGTCCTTTTATAAAAGTGAAATAGGTTGAATAATACCTATCTAATGTGTTATACTATTTTCAGGAGGGATGAAAATGACCATTAACACCAACACCATTGTATCCGCTACGGAAGCAAACCAGAATTTCTCTCGCGTGACACGCATTGCCGATCAGAACGGCCAAGCTGTGATCTTCAAGAATAACAAGCCCAAGTACCTTTTAATTGATATTGATAGCACGCCTTTTTTTGATATGACAGATGATGAGAAGATTGATGTGGTCGCAACGCGGATATTAAAGCGGTTCAAACCTGCTTTTGAGGAGCTTGCCCGATGATTCGATTTTCACAGGAGAAGGTGCTTTTGCTACACCAGCTAATCATTGCGGAAACGGGCGGAGCCAACGAGGTACGGGATATCGGGTTATTAGATAGCGCTCTGTCCAGTGCATATGCCACGTTTGATGGTAATGAGCTGTACCCGACCAAGGAAGAAAAAGGCGCAAGGTTGGGTTATGGCTTAGTTTCAAACCATGCTTTTGTGGATGGCAACAAGCGCATTGGTATGTATGTGATGCTGACCTTTCTTGAAGTAAACGGTATTCATATGGACTGTACCAATGAAGATGTTGTCGAGGCGGGGTTAGGATTGGCAACGGGAACGATAAAGTATGAAGGGCTGCTGGAGTGGGTGAGGAATCATAGCGTACAGTAGGGAAGATACACAATATCCCTGACGCTTGTTTGTCTGGCGTCTGGCAAGATTATATATTCGGATGTAGTCAAAACGGTAGTCAAACTGAAATCGAATATGCTGAAAGTACATAAATGCAAAGATAAGCAAAGGACAAGACACCCAACCTCCGACTCTGAAGGTCGCTGGTTCGAACCCAGTCGGGCATACCAAGATGAACTCCTTGCAAATAAAGCGTTTGCAAGGGGTTTTGTTTTGTGGTACTATTTAGGCAAAACATCAGGAGGTCTACAAAATGAAAAAGATAAAAGCCATTTTTCTTATCGCTTGCCTAGTTTCTTTCCTGCTGTGTAATGCGGTGGCAGAAGGGTATCGGTATGAGGGCGAGGGCTGGAGCACGCCGGAGGAAGCCGTGCAGGCGTATGTCGAAGCCCTCAAGGCAGGGGACCTGAGGAAGATGATCAGTACGTTTGCTATCGAGACCTATGTAGAGCATTATGATTTCAGGGCGTTTCTGGAAAGGATAAAAGCATATCCTGCATCGCCGGATATACCGTATCCGGGCACTAATGATTTCCAAAGGGCAATGAACGCAGAGAGCCGAAGGAGAAGCATCTTATATGTGATCAACAACCAGATGCTGCTATTATGCCACCCAGACTACCAGGTCGGTATGCCAATAGCCTTTGCTGGCTCAAATGCCATGGATATGGATGTGTTCATTGATGCCATGGGCCAGGTGGGCCCGCCGGAGGATATAAAATGGAAAGGCTTTGTGAACGTAGCTTTACTAAATGATAAATACATGAGCCCGAAAAATCAGGAATATATTATGAAACAAAAAGCAACATATGGGGCGGATGAGCTGCAAAGCATGGCGGCAGCGCTACAGATAGAGGGCAAGCCGTATTTGCTTTGCTGTGATGTGCTCAAATATGGAGATAGATGGTTTCTATCGTCTCTTGGAGGGAATATTGGCATGCTCATGGGGGCCAGTATGGCTCAAGGTGGCCTCATACCTGCACAATAAGCATAGCCCCAGGTTGTAAACGTTACGATTTGCCAGTTCCTTTCCCAGCAGGCTTATGTTATAATATCCAGTGGTATGTATGCGTCCTGCAATCCAATGGGGTAGGGCGCTGGAGCTATTTCTGCCAGGAAAGGAGGCGTATGTATGCAATCCAACGTACCGGAGCGGCGCAGGACCACGCGGGACTATGCCCCGAAAAGGAACCGCAAGGGCCCTATTACCGTGCTGCCGCTGATGCTGCTGTTTATCGGGATATTGATCGTTATGTATCTGATCTTCCCCAAGGCGGCGGGCCGGCATGTGACCTCCACCATTTATGATGGCTTGGTCATAAGCGAGGTCATGGCGGCGAACTCAT
Organism: Eubacteriales bacterium; assembly: GCA_031548115.1. Taxonomy (GTDB): domain Bacteria; phylum Bacillota; class Clostridia; order Christensenellales; family Aristaeellaceae; genus Limiplasma. Next base: position 192,746 of record JAVBRJ010000018.1, read on the forward strand.
CCGCCGTACCTGATGAAAACGGTGACTTTCCCGATTGGATGGAGCTGTATAACGGCACAGGGGCCGATTTGAACCTGGAAGGGGTCATGATCACCAACCGCAGCGACCGGATCACCTTTCCTTTCCCTTCCTATGTGCTGAAGGCGGGGGAACGGGTGATCATCTTTGCGTCCAACAGCTACCAGATGGACCCTTCCAAGCCCTTTCACGGAAAGTTCAAGATATCCTCCGTGGGGGACCACATCTATCTGTACGATCCCAACATGTACCTGATCGACGAGATCATCACCCCCACGCTCACCGCGGATAGCAGCTACATCCTGACGGATATCGCCGAGGATGGCACCCGTCAGTACGAAATAACGGATTATTACAGCCCAGGCTTTGAAAACACGGAGGAGGGCTTTGTTGCCTACCGCCAGGCCAACTCCATGGAGAGCGGCGCACTGGTCATCAATGAGGTGTGCCCTGCGCCCAGAGTGGGTATTCCCGATGAGGACGGGGAGATCGTGGATTGGATCGAGCTGCGTAATACTACCGGCCAGCCCATTTCCCTCAAGGGCATGTTCCTTAGCGATAAGGAAAACAAGCCCATGCAATGGCGGTTCCCTGACAGCGCGGTGGTGCCCGCCTACGGGTACTACCTGGTCTATTGCAGTGGCAAGGACAAGCTGCAGGAAAACGGCATTCCGCACACCAACTTTTCCATCAGCGCCGAGCGGGAGACCATCGTGCTAAGCGACAGCTATGGCCGCATGATAGACCGTATCTCCATTGAAAACGTACCTGCGGATTACTCCGTGGGCCGCAACGAGGTGGGGGCATGGGAGTTCTTTGACGTAGCGACCCCTGGCTACAGTAACGATAAAAACGGACAGAGCAAGGCGGACGAGCTGATCCGCGCCTACAACCCCACCGGGGTGTTCATCAGCGAGGTCATGGCCTCCAATGACACCACGGTGCTGGGCAATACCTCCTACATTTGCGACTTTGTGGAGCTGTACAACTCCACCGATCATGAAGTGGACCTGAGCTTTTATGGGCTCAGCGATTCTATTACCCGGCCCCGCAAATGGCAGTTCCCGCAAGGGGCTGTCATTGGGGCAGGGGAGTACAAGATCATTTTTTTGGACGGCAAACCGGAGCTGACTACCTATTATGAGTATCATACCAATTTTAGCATCGCCCGCGCAGGCGGGGAGACGATAACCTTTTGCGATCCCAGCGGAAAGGTGCTTGATCGCCTGCCTTTGAGCATGATCCCTACTGACCACAGCTATGGACGTACCTGGGGCTACCCCGGTTTTTATTATTACGACGTACCCACGCCCGGTGCTGCCAATGGCACGGGGTACTATGGCTATACAAGCAATCCGGCGTTTTCTATGCGCGGCGGTGAATATAAATCTACCATTCAGGTCTCTATGACAATTCCCGAAAACACCACCGTTTATTACACTACGGATGGGACTATCCCCACGGAGGCCTCTACGGTATATAATCCTGGCGACGTCTTTGAGATCAGTCGGGTGACGGTGCTCAGGGCCAGGGCCTTTGATAATTCGGGAACCCTGCAGCCCAGCGAGGTCATCACCCAGACCTACCTGCTCAACGTTTATCACGCTTTCCCCATCGTCAGCCTGGTCACAGACCCCAACGAGCTGTGGAACGCGGAGACGGGTATGCTCACCGTGGGCGAAAACGTGATCAAAGATAAGATCCCCTTTAAGAATACGATTTACCGGATGGTAAAAGAGCAGGGGATCGGTAACCGTCCTGGCTATGTGGAGTATTACGACAAGGAGGGCAACCAGGTGCTGAGCCAGGCCGTGGAGTTTGGGCTTCAGGGCCAGTATAGCCTGGATATGCCCCAGAAGTCCTTCAAGGTCCGGGCCAAGGCCAAATACGGCAGTAAGTATTTTGATGCTAAGCTCTTTGACGACAGACCCTACACACAGTATAAGAGCTTCGTGCTGCGTATGGGCGGCAACGACTCGGCCTGGACCCGCCTGATCGACGGCTATCAGGGTCACTTGCTCGATTGCTTCAATGAGGTATCCGAAAACCCCACCGATGTGATCCACCAGGCATGGAAGCCGGTGGTCGTATATCTTAATGGCGTTTACTGGGGCCATTACAACATGCGGGAGCGAGTAGACCGGTTCTTCGTGGCCCAGCATGAGGGCCTGCCCCTGGACCAGGCGGACGAGATGGACATCCTGGAGGCCAGCGGCAAGGTGCATTATGGCAGCAAAAAAGAATACGCCGATATGATCAAAAAGGTCAAGACGCTGTCTCCCGGTAAGAAGCCCGAGGACCTGAAGTATATTACGGACTGTATTGACGTAGACAATTACTTCGATTACATTGCCTTTGAAATGTTTTTTGGCAACTCCGACCCCGGTAATATTCGGTTCTACAAGCTGAAGACTGAGGGCAGCAAATGGAAGTGGATCATCTACGACCTGGACTACGGCCTGTTCAGCAGCGGCTTTGACAGCCCCACCAGCTACCTGAAGGATAAGGGCGCAGGCCAGCAGAACATAGACAATACCCTGATCAAGAAGCTGCTGGAAAATGCCGAAATGCAGGATAAGTTCCTGACCCGGCTGGGCGAAATATACCAGGTATTTACGACGGACTTCATGCTGGCGGAGTTTGAAAAGATGGCCGCTATCCTGGAGCCGGAAATGCCCCTGCACTTTGCCCGCTGGGCGGAGGAGACGGACAAGGCCATCACCTTTGATAACCCCACCACGCCGGAAGGCGCTCTGCGCTACTGGCACAGCCGTTTGGACCGTACGCGCAACGTGCTTAGAAAGCGTCCTACGTACTTCTACGAGATGATGCAGGAACGCTTCGCGCTTACGGATGAGCAAATGGTCACCTATTTTGGCCCCAAGCCCCCGCTCCCCCCCGAGGCAGAATATACAGAGGGCAAGAAGTGGAGCTAACGCTCAATGACAAAATAGCGCTTATTGACAAAAGCATCATTCTCAAGTAGGATTTTATAATTAACCAAGGAGGCAGTGACCATCATGAACGCATCCGCTCTTTTTCAGACCACCAGCGCCACCAATATCGTGGAGTCCGCCGGGCTCTCCGCCCAGTTTAGAACCATCGTTCCCAGCGATCTGTTTATTGCGCTGGGCCTGGGCTTCATCGTAGGTATCATCATCGCGCTGGTATACCGCAAGACCTACCGGGGCGTTCTGTACAGCCCGTCCTTCACCACCACGCTTATCATGCTCACCCTTATTACCACCCCCGTGGTTATGTGTATCAAGAGCGATATCGCGCTGTCCATGGGTATGGTCGGTGCACTGTCCATCGTGCGTTTCCGTACCGCCGTGAAGGACCCGCTGGATACAGCGTACATGTTCTGGTCTTTGACCATGGGCATTTTGCTGGGCGCGGGGTTGCACCTAGTGGCGCTGATCGTGGTGCTGTGCATATCGGTGCTGATGTTCGTGCTCACCTTCCTCAAGTTCACTGCTCCTAATGCCTACCTGCTGGTAGTGCATTATGACGAGTACTGCGAGCCCACCATCACCAAGGAGCTTAACCACTCCGTGAAGAGCTACAAGCTGCGCTCCAAGACTCTGACCCGCGCCGGGGCCGAGATGACCTACGAGGTGCGCCTGAACGAGCGCCACGAGGTCGTTACCCGGATGCTGGACATCGAGGGCGTACACGACGCGACCCTGGTAGCCTGCCAAAGCGAAGTGGGCGCTTAAGGGTGCTAGACAATCGCTAAGGGAGGTGGCCAGAAGATGGATTTTGCTGTGCCGCTTCGGCATGAGTTGAAATTTTACATCAGCCCCGTTGAGTACCAGGTGCTATCCAGGGTGCTGAACAGCACGCTGCACCGGGACCCCAATGGGGACGAGAACAACGAATACCATATCCGTTCCCTGTATTTTGATACGATCTTTAACGACGCGGCCATCGACAAGGTGGATGGCGTAAAGAACCGGGATAAGTACCGCATCCGCATCTATAATTTTTCGGACAAGCAGATCCGCATGGAGTGCAAGACCAAGGTGGGATCGCTGATCTCCAAGCGCTCCTTGGAAATTCCTCGGCTTTTGGCAGAGCAGCTGATCGCGGGGGACCCCACCGGGCTGGAGCGGACCCGCAGCGGCCTTTTGCACGATGTATACCGGGAGATGAAGCTGAACCTGCTGCGTCCGGTGGTGATCGTGGACTATGTGCGGGAGGCCTACCTTCACGACGCGGAGGAGGTGCGCATCACCTTTGATAAGCAGCTGCGCACGGGTATGCTCTCCAAGGACCTGTTCAATCCCTATGTGCCCACCGTGTCGCCCTTTGACCATAACGAGATGATCCTGGAAGTGAAGTTTAACCGGGTGCTCCCGCCCTATATTCGGGATTTGCTTTGCACCCATGTGCACAGCGCTCAAAACAGCGCCATTTCCAAGTATGTATGGTGTAGACGGTTTGAAGGGTTCGAGTAGTATAAAACCCCGTAAAGTGAGGGGTAAAGGGGGATGTCTCAGCATGTGCTGAGGCATCCCCTTTCGCATACATAATATTTTCCCTTGAAAATCAAGGTTTTCGAATGCAGAATACTGAAAAAGGTTGTTTCACTTTTCTTTTCTATTGACAAGGGTCGTATCTTGTGGTTTAATATTAGTATCAGGTCCCAATAAGGTTAAAAAGCGGAAGCGGAAGCGGAAGCGGAAGCGGAAGCGGAAGCGGAAGCGGAAGCGGAAGCGGAAGCGGAAGCGGAAGCGGAAGCGGAAGCGGAAGCGGAAGCGGAAGCGGAAGCAGAAGCAGAAGCAGAAGCAGAAGCAGAAGCAGAAGCAGAAGCAGAAGCAGAAGCAGAAGCAGAAGAGGTGATAGCTTGCCCATCAAAGTGATATTGCTGACAGGATGCGGGTTTGTGCTGTTAGGCCTGGCGGCGGTAGGGCTGGTGCTCCCCATTTGGCCCACCACGCCCTTTGTG
>JAVBRJ010000014.1:0-35977 GCA_031548115.1 Eubacteriales bacterium
CATCAGGTGGGTGTTGTCCATATGGAAGGTTACCATGTCCTCCTCGTCGGACATGATGCGGCCCATTTCGCTCATCACATGGCCGGGGATAATGGCGCTAAGGGAATCCTTGCCGTCAGGCAACACAAAATCCCCGTGCATCCGCTGCAGCGCCAGCCGGAACCCGTCCAGGCCCACCAAGCGCAGCTCCTCGCGATTTACCTCCATCAGACACCCGGTAAGGGCCTGACGGCTTTCCTGCACGGCGATAGCAAAAACCACCTTGTTGATCATTTCCCGAAGGCGTTTCTGGGGCAGGTGCAGTGCGTGGGTGGAAAACAGATCCTTCATCTGCGGAAAATCGTCCGCAGCCATGCCAGTCATGGTGCTTCGGCTTTGGCAGCAGCGGATGACTACCTGCATCTTTTCGTTCATCTGCATGGATACCGTGCCCTCCGGCAGCTTGCGGACGATCTCTGTAAGAAGCTTGCCGGGCAGCACTACGGAGCCGGCCTCTGAGATCGTAGCTTTTACATGGGCACAAATGCTAAGTGCACCATCTGTACAGGTGAGGGATATTTCATCCTCGCCGGTCTTTAGCAAAACGCCCTCCAATATTTGCATAGCAGGGCGGGTGCCAAGGGCACGGGTAGCGTTTACAAGCCCGATCATGAGTTCCTGGGCGGAGCATTCAAATTTCATTTGGCCGTCTCCAATCTGTAGTAGTAGTAATATATAACAGTAGTAGTAGTAGGGGGTGTGGAAACCATGGAAAACAGCTTCCAGGCCATAGGGCGTAAGAAAAACCCATATGGAAAGCCTGTGGAAAAAAACCATGTTTTCCTCAGTTTTCCACAATGCTCCCTGCCACTAAATGCACAACCTATTCAAACTTCGCTGCCTGAAGCGGGATTTCCTGCCCCCAGGCCCTATGCCCAGCGAATTACTCTGTAAAATTTTTCTTTACAAAAGTAAAATAAAGAGGGCCATGATTGGGTTTTCCACAGTTTCCATAGGCGTGGAAAAAGGGGCCATGGATAAAAAAACCATTGAAATACGCGGGTCCCCAAAAGTTACCCATGCATAATCCGCAGGTTTTCCACGTTATTGTCGAAACAGCGCCTGCAAGGCCTCCACGGCCTCCTTCTCGTCGGGTCCATCCGCCACCAGATCGCAGAAGCCCTCTCCAAAGGTCTGCTGAGACAAGAGCCCAAGCATGCTTTTAGCATTAAGAATAAAGGATTCCGTTTCAAAGGTGATGCGGCATTCAAACCTGGAGGAGGTTTGCGCCACTAGGGCAGCGCTTACTCGGTCAAAGGGCAGCAAGGGCTTAAGATTTATTTCAGAACGGATCATGGTAGGTCACTCCTTTTTAATGGTAGTAGCTTCTTTTTTTATATCGGCATATTGCATTAGCCGCCGCATCCGGTGGTTTACGCCGCTTTTGCCGATGGGCGTAGAAAGCATCTCTCCCAGCTCCGCCAGGGAAGCATCCGGCGCATGGATACGGGCCTTTGCAATTTCCTGCAAGGTAAGGGGCAAGGCGCTGAACTGGTCGCTGGATATGAGCTGGGCGATACGGTCCAGCTGCTGATCGCTGGCGTTCATCTGCTTTTCAAGGTTGGCCGCATCGCAGTTCATGGCACGGTTTACACCGCCCAGGACCTGCTTTTTGATCCGCGCGTCCTCCAGCTTCATCACCGCTTGATGTGCGCCAATGAGGGTCAAGAAGGTGGCTACCTGCTCTCCCTGGGTGAAATAGAGGATATCGGCTTCCTTCCGGCGGCTGGACTGCACGGGCAGCTCGAAGCGCTGCAGGCATTTGCCCAGGGGCAGGCGAAAGATCTCCTCCGTGGTCACAAGCTCCAGCCTATACCCCTTATCCGGGTTAGACACCGTGCCCGCCGCCAGCATGGCTCCTCGGAGAAAAGCCCGCATGCAGCATACCCTGGACAAGGCGATCCTAGGGTAAGTGCCCCGCAGATAGGGCTGGCCATGGGCATCTATTTCCATCATGGAGAAGGCCGTCAGCAGCGCAGGGGATTGCTTAGGGCCCAGGGTGAGCACCCATTTTTTGCTGCCGCCAAAGCGGGCATGGGTCACCGAGTGCACCTGGGGGGTCAGGTCCATTTCCTTTTGCAGCAGGATGAAAACACGCTTTACGATGGCCGCGCTTTCCACAGTAAACTGGACGCTCATCAGCCCGCGGCCTAAAAGGTTCAATGACCCAGCCGCCATAAAAAGGGCGGCCAGCTCCGCCATACGGCAGCAGGACTTATCCCCCACCGGCAGCCGGGAAAGCTCCTCCTTGCATTCAGATGAAAACGACATACCTCAACGCTCCAAATCCGCGCCTGTTAAGGCGCGGCCATCCAGTGACCAGCTGCGTACAAGCGGCCTTATTCCTTATGAAACCTGTACCTTATTGTACAATGGCAAAGACATTCCGTCAAGGAAAACACATAATGCCCCCTACCTCCGTAAAAACATCTATCTTGACATTCAAGGTCATTTTGGTATCATCAATAAAGACAAAAGACGCTGGAGGGAAGCCTATGAAAATTGGCGCGCTGGAAGCAGGCGGAACCAAGATGGTGCTGGGTATTTTTGAGGAGGACGGAACACTTTTGGAGCAAATATCCCTTCCCACCCAGGAGCCTGCCATAACCATGCCCAAAATGAAGGAATATTTTGCCGCCCATAAGATAGCAGCTCTGGGCATAGGCAGCTTTGGCCCTCTGGACCTGAATGAAAAGTCCCCCACCTACGGATATATCACCTCCACGCCCAAGCTGGCCTGGCGGGATTATCCCCTGCTGGACGCGCTGCGGGGGGAAAGCGATATTCCCTGCGCGATAGATACGGACGTGAACGCCGCCGTGCTGGCGGAGATGGAAACGGGCGCAGCTAAGGGCCTTGAAAATGCGGTCTATATCACCGTAGGCACGGGCATAGGCGGCGGCGTGTGCGTAGGCGGCAAGCTGGTGCACGGCCTGCTGCATCCGGAGCTGGGCCACATGCTGCTCCGGCCCCATCCCGACGATCCCAACCCCAGGGGCGTATGCCCCTACCACGACGGCTGCGCGGAGGGCTTGGCTGCCGGGCCTGGCCTGGGCGCCCGGGCGGGCTGCGATGCCAAGACCCTGCCGGACGAGCATGTTACCTTCGATATCGAGGCTTACTATCTGGCCCAGATGTGTGTGAATCTGATCCTCACCGTCAGCCCGGAGCGGATCATCCTGGGCGGTGGCGTGATGCAGCGAGAGAGCCTCTTTGTGAAGGTGCGCAAGGAAGTGGTCCGGCTGCTGAACGGCTACGTGCAGCACAAGGCCATTTTGGAAAATATCGACCAGTATATCGTTCCCCCGGTGCTGTTCCCTATCAGCGGGCTGGTGGGGTCCTATTTGCTGGGGAAGCGGGCGCTGGAGGGACAGTTATCGAGCTTACCAAGCAAGTAGGCGAGCTTTCCAAATGCGTCATGGTAGAGGAAGGCTGCTACAAGAAGGCTGCATAAATACTAGCCCTGCAAAAAAACAAACATCTTCGCAGGGCCTTTTACTTGGCTTCTTTTGGCTGCACGAAGCATTGAAAAGCTCCGGTGCCTTCGCGCCGGAGCCTAAAGGGAACACCTGCCTGTCCTTATAAAAACGACCCGCCCAGCAGCTGATTGATGGTACTGCCCACGGCTCCGCTCAGCATCATGCCGCCTAAAAGCAGCACAAAGGCCAGCACCAGCAAAACGCACAGGCTCAGGCACAGGGTCTTGGCGGCCACATTAGGGCCTGCGCCCTTATCCGATACCCGGCTTAAAAGGCTGCCCAGCAGTGACAGGCTCACACCCATGCTCACTGCCACCAGGATGCCGCCGATAAGGGGAGACAGCAGGCTTGAAAGCATCACAGCCAAGGCACCTACCAAGGTAGGCAAAGTGGTGATGGCGCAAAGGCCGCACATAAGCTCAAAGGAGAAACGGGATTTCAGTATCCCGCAAATATAGACCAGGGACACAGCCAGGGGAATAAGGATGGCGGCCAGCTGGCACAGGGTGAGGATGCCGCCTACCGCTGGGCCGATCTTTCCGGCGATATGGCTGATGCCCTGATTGAGCACCGCCGGGTCGCTGGAGAGGCTGGAGCCCATCATATTGAAAAGCATGCCCACAAAGCCCCGGCACACCACCAGGGAGGAAAGAAAGGTCATCAGCAGCGCTACGCCCACCACCACCGGGCCGGTGATGATATCCCGCCGTTCCATCAGGCCGGTAAGGGTCGTGGCCGGATCACGGAACGCATCCAAAAAGACCCGGGGGATCTGGGTCAGGGCGCTGACCGCGGCGCTAAAGTCCCGCTTGGGCGGCTGGGGCTGCGCGTAATAGCCGCTGTAGGAGGAGGGATAGGCCTGCTGGGTATACTGGGTATAGCCCTGCTGGCCGTATGAGGACGGCTGCACAGGGGACGGCTGTCCGGGTATCTGCTGCGCAGCCCCGGGCTGAGTCGGATATCCCTGTATAGGAGCAGGCTGGCCAGGGTAGCCCTGGGGCATGCCCTGCTGGCCCGCATACCCCTGGGGGTTTACTGGCTGCTGTTCATAGCCCGGATAGCCCTGCACAGGGGCCTGCATAGGGGATTGCATGGGCGATTGCATATAGCCCTGCTGGGGCATGGTATATCCGGTATAGACGACAGGCGCGTTGCACACATGGCAAAATTGCGCGCCTTGGGGCAGAACGGTTCCGCAGTGAGGGCAGTTCATAGATTCCCTCCTTCAAAGTGTAGGGGAAATGAGGAAAAAATGGGAGTCTACAGGCTAGGTGCGCTTTCCAGGGCCTGGGTCAGCTTTGCCGCCAATACTGTGTCCAGCACGTACAGGCGCATGGTATCGTCCTGAAAAACTTGTTCGGGAGGCAGAGTGCTTAAATACTCGCTAAGGGTGGACTTTGCAAAGTACCGCTCGTCCCAGAACTTCGGCTCCGTAGCCAGGAAGGCCACGTTCATCTCGGCCAGCGCGGCAGGCACCTGCGAAAGGCTCAGGTCCATCAGGGGCACTACCGGGTTGGAGGTGAGGATATAGCCCTTGGCCTTAATGGGGTATTGGTAGCCCATCCGGGTCAGCAGGATCTTCTGGTCAGGCTGGGTATAGCGATCCGCCAGCATCAAAAGGCCGTTGCGCTGTAAGAAGCCGTTGTCCAAAAGGGTATCTTCGCTTTCCATCACATCCCGGCTGTAGCGGTAAAAGGAGTTGGTATATCCGGTTTGGTCCGTACCCTTTACAAAGGCAAAAAGGCATAGGACCGCGCACAGGAAGGCAGGCACCTGCCTTGCCAGCTTGCCCCATTTTGGGCCCAGCCAGCTGTTTACGATGGGCCAGAAGCCCTCCAAGGCGGACAGGGCCGCTGGGATCATCACCGCCGTCAGCACGAACCACTGGAGGGTGTAGCGCTGCAGGGCGGTAAACGAGCCGGAGAAGCTGTACAGCTTGGTATCCAGCAGCCCGGTCATGGGGGCCAGGGTGCACAGGACCAAAAGGGAGGCGTATAAAAGGGCCGAAACCGTCCGCACCCCCATGGGGGTGCCCTGGAGGGTCAGGGTGCCGCCGGGATAAAGCAGGCGGCGCTGGCTGTGCCGCCGCCAGCTTATGTAGGCAATGCCGCAAATAAGCCCTACAAGCGCCAGCCGCATGCCCCACAGACCGATGGGGGTGGCGTAGGCCATAACGATGTCGTACTTGGCCTTCCAAAAGTTAAGGGTGGTGGTGGTCTCCTCCAGCTTATACTCCCCTACCATGTACATATCATACCAGGGAGCGGTGGTATAGGTGGTCATCAGCCGCCAGGGGGACATCTGCCCCCATTTGAGGAAGCACCATAGATTGCCGGAAAAAGCCACCAGGGTCCCTGCCGCACCGGATAGGGCAATGCCTACGGAAGATAGCAGGGTCCTTCCGCTGCGCTTTTCCAGGGAAGCAAGGCCATCCATCCACCGGGAGAGGACCCATGCCACCACGATAAAGGGCAGAACAACAAAGCAGACCACGTGGGCGCTCATGACGGCAAAGCAGAGGATAAAGGCGGCAGCCAGCTTGCCTACATAGCTTTTCCAGCTCCCCAGCGGTTCAAGCCCGCCAAAGAACAGCGCCGCGATCAGTAGCGCCAGTATCCGCCAGATATCCCGAGGCGCACCATTTACAGAGTAAAAAAGATTGGGCACCAGGTTAAACAGCAAAAGACCCAGCAGCACCCAGCGCCTCCGCTCCCGGCAAAGGGCCAGCAGCAGCGCGCCAAAGGCCAGCACCATGTAGAAGGTCAAAAGGCCCACCCCGGCCAGCATGGGCTTGTCGTAAGGGTAGCCGTATGCCTCGGGGGTGTGCATCAGGCCATAGGCCATGTACAGCTCCAGGGAGGGAAAATGATTGTTGGCCCGGAAATGCCCCTGGGTCTCCTCCTTCTCCAGCAGGTAGCCTAGGTCCCGGTCCTCGCAGTAGTGCACCGCCAGGCCCATGTACTCTCCGGCATCGCCAGCATTGGCGTTGTTCATGCTGCCGCACAGGCGCACACAGACAGGGGCCAGCAATATCAGCATGGCCAGGGCAAAGCAAAGGGACACAAGGGCGGGTTTATCAAAGGAGCATAGCCGTTTTGCAAAGGACAGGGTCTGCGATAAAAGCGCCGGAGCCTTTTTGATATGCCGCAAAGCAAGCTGCAGAAGGTACAGCCCCGCCAAGGCAGGCAGCACGCCGATGTAGATAAGCCTTGGCGCAGTGGGCCATACAAGGGCCAGCACCAGCGTCCACAGATATTGTACCAGAGGTGTCAAGGCCGCGCCGGTGAAAAAGCAGGCCAGGCGGCTTTCCTTGGTAAACCAGCGGTGCACCGAGAAGGCCACGCCCAGGGCCCCGGCCTGGAGGATGCAGCTAAGCAAGAACAGATTGCGCCAGCCGTTGCCCAGGTCCAGCCAGGTAAGGCCGATAACGGCTTTCCAGTCGATCAAAAGCCCGGCCACATCAAAGACATTTCCGTCCATTTGCTCAGCCCTTTCTGCCCGCCTTTACCAGGCGATCAATCTCGGAAATATAGAAGGCGTTGATATCCACCTTTTCGGACAGCAGCCTCTCCCGCTTTTCCTGACCCTTTTGTTCCAGCGCAGGGTCGCAGAGCAGCTGGAGGGCCTTGGCGGTGGCTTTTTCGTAGCGGTCTGCCCCGGCGTTGTAGTTATACATCAGCTCGTACCGTTCGCACAGCTCCCGTGTGGTGCCGGACACGATGGCGTTGATATACAGGGCATGGGTGCCCAGCACCGCCGCCTCGCTGGCCATGGTGGCCCCCTCGCTAAACACCAGGCGGGCAAAGGCCAGCACGTGATGGATCAGCGCATAGGGGGTCCCCAGCCGGTGGGCCTCCAGGGCCGGGGGCAGAATGCCCTCGTCGCTGACGTAGACCCGGCCATATTTTTCCAGCTTTTTCACCAGGGCCAGCTTGCCTTCGTTATCCAGGCCCTTTTTGCCGATATCGTGGCTGGCGTTCCAGGCCACAAAGCGCACCAGCACATAGCTTTCATCCGGGTCAAAGCCTGCGTCCCGGAGGACCTGCTTGTCCGGGGTAAAGACCGAGGGATGCAGGTAGAACAGCTCCTTGTAGGTGTTCAGGCGTTTTTGCTTGGGGCCTAGGTCCGTCAGGAAGGTCTGGGGGGTCAGCAGCTCGGTGGACAAATGCTTGCAAATGCGCAGGCTGAACTTAGCCACCTCGGTGTCCTCGTACAAAAGATGGGGCCTCCGGGTGAGCCAGGCGGCAAAGGCCAGCATGGGCGAGGCACGGCCGATCATGATATCCGGCTTATAGCGGATGGCCTCCCAGGTGAAGCGCACACACAGACCCAGGAACAGAAAGCCCTTTTGGAAAAAGTTGGTGCCGGTGGAATTTGCGCAGAGGGTATAGGGTATATCGAAGCTCTTGAGCAATTCCAGGTCCCCATCCTTATCCACGGCCAGGGTGCACACCTCGTCCCCTCGGCTTACAAGCTCGTTCATGATATACCGGAACTGATGCACCCAGGCGGGATGGTTGATAGAGATCATAGCTTTCATATAGGGTCACTCCTTTGTATTGGAAGGATCGCTGGAGGGATCGCTGGCCTTGGAAGGCGCTAAGGGTGAGGGCCGCCTCTGGACGCACAGGGCCAGGAGGAGCGGCGCGAAGAAGTAGAGGGGCATGGCATAGCGGAAGTAGCCGTTCACTGCGGAGAACAGGCAGCCCGCCAAGGTGAACACTGCAGGGATGGCGGCCAACAGCCGCCGCCGGGGATATTCCCTCCGGCAAAGGGTCAAAACCGCAAACAGCGCGATCCAGCCGTACAGCCCTGGAGAGATCAGCAGGCGAAAAAGCGGATCAAGGGTCAGGCTGTCCATCAGCTGCTTGAGGCCCTCGGCCCGAGGATTTACGGAAAACTCAAACAGCCCGTCCAGGTAGGTAGTGCGGCCCTGCTTGCCAATGAGCAGCGTAGGCTTGATAGTGGACATAAAGCCGGGGCACAGGTAGCCGTAGGTGTTGTGGAAGGTGGCGCTGAGGCAGGTGGCGGGGTGCTTTGCCAGCAGCGCCAGCCAGGTCCGCCAAAAGGCCGCCTTTTGCTGGACGGTGGCCTCCTCCCGCCATAGGAACTTGATGGGGTCGCTGAGCTCGCCGTTGTACTCGGCGGGGATGCGCTCCAGCTCCAGTACGCCACCCAAGGCCGCCTGCTCCGCCTCCGTCAGAGGGTGGGTAGCCACTACCCGCGCCACCTGCTGGAGGGGCACGGAGTATTCCTCGGTCTCGGGCATAGGCTCCGCACCGGAGAGGGGCAGCAGCACGAAATGCAGCGCGGACCAGCAGACCAGCACCAGAGAAAGCGCGCACAGGGGCGCCAGCCAAAGGCGGGAGGGTGTGGGCGGCGGGGTCGCGCCTTGCTTGGGTGTGCTTTGCTTGGGCGAGGGTGGCTGGTTTGGGGTCCGGCTGCCCTGGTTTTGAATCTGGCTGCCCTGGCGCAGGGTCCAAAGGAGCAGCAGGAAAAGGCAAAGGCCTGCCAGATAGACCCCGGGGTTTCTAAGCACCACCACCAGCAGCGCCGATACGCACAGCCAAGCCACATCGGAGAACCGCAGCCCCTCCGCAGCCAGCAGGCGCTGGATACCCATGGCAAAACACAGCGTGGCCATGGCAAAGCTGGTGTCCTTGCCGACGCAGAAGGCAAAGGTGGGGAAGATGGGGCAAAAGGCGTAAAAGCCAAACGACAGCGCCGTCAGCCAGCGAGGACAGCGGGCCTGCAGCATATCCCGAAGGAGGAAGCCGAACAAAGCCGCCATCAATATCGCCTGGACCCCGCAGTACAGGGCAATGGACGCATCCGGGCCCACCACCCGCGCCCCAGCCTTTAGGAATATCCAGATCAGGAAGGTCTGGGCCACCGGGTTGCCGTTTGAAAGGCCCTTGACCCCGTACACCTCCCGAAGCTGGGTGATGGAATCGTTGGATACGGTGCCGGGATAAACGCACAGAAAGTAGGGCAGCCAGCAAAGCAGCAAAAGGCCCGCTACAGCCAAGGGGAACCAGGGGTTTTCGGCGAGCCGGCCCAGCCCCAAAAGCCGAGGCGCAGCGTTTTCAGGCGGCGCAGCGTTTTCATGCGGCGCAGCGTTTTTAGGCAACGCAGCGTTTTTAGGCAACGCAGCGTCTTGGGCAGGCCTTGCCAGGGCCAGCTGCAAAAGGCGCATGATAAGAAAGTATAAAAGCGTTTGCCCTATCACGGATAAAAGGCCCATTAGCAGTCCGGCCCTGCTGCCGGTGATCAGCTCCGCCGTGCCCACAGCAGTATAGCTGCTGGCAAAGGTGACAATAACGGCAAATAGCAGCGCCAGCAGCCACAGGGAAAATTGAGTGGGCTTTGCAGGGGCCAGGGCCTGCAGACATTTTCTTTTCTTCATCCGGCTCAGGGCCTCCCTTCCGTGGGCAGGCCCGCAATATAGATCGGCACGTCCAGCCCTTGCTCCTGGCACAGGGCCCTTGCAAAGGCCAGGGCCTCCTCATTGGGGTCCGCAAAAAGCACGCCATCGCTTTCCGCCAGGTGCTTGGGCATTCCCTCTCTATAGGAGGAGCCATCCACCATGGTGATCGCAGGGGTCTGAAAAACATACCGGCTGATATAGGAGGTATAGCCTGCATCCTGAAAGGCTTCCACATACACCAGCAGCTGCTGTCCCTCGGGCAGCTGGCAGGTGTCCTGGAGGGATTGCAAAGCAGGACGGCGGTCCAGGGTATTGATATCCTGCCAAAGGATGCGCACCGTGCCCCGGCTGATGAAAAGCGGGCACAGGGCAAGGGCCAGCACCAGGGAAAGGCCCAGCAGGCTTCGCCCTGCCTGGGTTCCCTGTCCTGCCCGGGCTCCCTGTCCGGCCTGGTCTCCCTGTCCTGCCCGGGGCCGGACGCTCCATTGGTTTATCCATCTCAGCTGCAAGAGCACAAAGACCCCCAGGGCAAAGACCCCCATCGTCAGGGTATAGCGGTTATAGCCGCTGACGGCCAGGGCTTCCCTTTCCGAGGCGGAAAAAAGGTACATGCCCAGCAGGGAAAGCTGCCACAGGGCCGCTATGCCCAGCAGCGCCCACAGGGCCTTGCGGCTGGAGGGATATACAAGGCCAAGGCCAATGCCCAGCAGCCCCAGGGCCAGCATCAACTGGGTGGATAGCTGGGACAGGTCTATAGCTGTGCGGACAAAGTTTTTGGTGGCTTGCCAAAGCACGCCGCTTTGGGCCTTGCTGATAAAGCTTTGGGCGTACGCGGCAAGGGATAGGGAATGCTTGCCCCCAGCGCTGGCTGCGCTGGCAGCGCCAGTTGTCCCTGTTGCCCCAGTGGCCACGGTTGTCCCTACCGCCTGCGCCGCCCCAGTGGCCACGGTTGCCCCTGCCGCCTCCGTTGCCACCGCCGGGAAGGCGCGGCTTACATGGCCTTGCCACAGCAGCTGGGTCACGATGATCATGGCTAAAAAACCCAGGGCAGTGTAGAGGGTCCGCCTTTTATCCTGCTTTTGGGCCGTGAGCCAGAGGACCAGGGCCAGCAGCAAAAGCGCGAAAAAGGCGCCGCTGTTTTTTATCAGCATCAGCGCCGCGCCAATAGGGGCCACGGCAAAGGCCATCCGCTGGGGCTGGTCCTTAAGGGCCAGGGCCACCGCCACTCCAGACAGCGCCACCAGGGGCAGGAGCGTGTCCACCAGCAGCTCGTTTATAAAGATGTTGGTAATGAGCATGGCTATATAGGAAAGAACGATAAGGGCATAGCCCATAGCCGCGCCACAGGCTGTAGCCTTGCCTGGGCCCAGCGACTTGCTTTTGTCCACAAAGGCGAAAAACGGGGCCATGCAGCAGGCCAGCCAAAAGGCTTGGGCCACCGCCCATACGCTTTCCATGGGCCCGGCCAGCTTGGCGAAAAAGTAGATAAAGCATGCGCTGCCCGGAGGATAGGACGTGAACAGGATAAGAGGCGTTTCAAGGCTGGGCAAGGCATCGGTCCGCAGCATTTGCTGAACGATCAGCGCCCAATGGGAGTAGTTATCATAATGCCGGAGCACCAGCCCGTCCAGCCGCAGGCAGGCGTACAGGCAAGCCGCCACCACAAAGACGTTGCTGGCGCAAAAAAGGGACTTCCATTTTTTGCGCTGGGTGAAGGCATAGTAGGCCGCCAGCCCCCAGCCCAGGATATACAGCACCCAGGAGACAAAGGGCAGCAGGCCCCATATCCCCGCCAGGGTCAAAAGCACGCTGAGCCCAGCGCACGCAATGGCCGGGGTCAGGGCGAAGGATAGCTTTCCCGCGATGTGGAGGTGCAGCGCAAAGCCCACAAAGGCCCACAGCACCGCCATGATCCGCAGCCCGCTCAAAAGGGTGGTCAAGCCTGTTCGCCTCCCTCGCTGGTTTTGCTAAGGTCTCAAAAGCCGTCAGGCGCTTACTCCGCTTTTTCCAGGGCCTGGGTCCCTTCCTGGGCCTGGTCACATTCCATTTTGCGGATGCGGTACTGCACGTCCTCCAGGAGCTTGCGGTTATCTGCGATGATATCCGCCTGGACCCCGGTAATGAGCACCTGCACGCCGATCATCAGCAGCGCGGCGCAGAGGATAAGGGATTGCACGTGGCCGTTGCCCTGGCCGTTAAAGTAGTACGTGAGGAAACGAATGCCGATGCCCACGCCCACCACCAGAAAGGCCCCGCCGATGATGCCAAAGAACCGGAAGGGCTTGTACATGGCAAAGGAGCGGATGATGACCGTGGAGGAGCGCTTCATGTACTTCCACATGCTGGCAAAGAGCCGGGAGGGCCGAAGATCCGGGTTGGTGCGCACGGGCACGGAGGTGATAGCGGTGGAGTTCCAGCCCGCCTGGATAATGGTCTCCAGGGTGTAGGTGTACTCGTTGATCACGTTCAGGCGCAGGGCCGCCTCCCGGGAGTAGGCCCGAAAGCCGCTGGGGGCATCCGGCACATCCGTGTTGGAGGCGATGCGCACCACCCAGCTGCCCACCCGCTGGAACAGCTTTTTCCGGGCGGAGAAATGCTCCGTCTTGAGGATGGGCCGCTCGCCAATGACCATATCCGCCTTATTATCCAGGATAGGCCGCACCAGCTTCTCGATATCCTCGCCGCAGTACTGGTTATCCGCATCGGTGTTGACGATGATATCCGCGCCCAGGTGCAGGCAGGCGTCGATGCCCGCCATGAAGCCCTTGGCCAGCCCCTTGTTTTGCTTAAAGGATACGATATGGTCAACGCCCCAGTCCCGGGCCACCTGAACGGTCTCGTCGGTGGAGCCGTCGTTGATGATGAGGACCTCCAGCTGGTCAATGCCCTCGATCTGCTTGGGCAGGTGGTCCAGCGCTATGGCCAGGGTCTCGGCCTCGTTGTAGCAGGGTACCTGAATAATAAGCTTCAAAGTGTGTCACTCCTGACTTTTGTAATAACGCCGGGATGTTCCCTAAAAACCGTAAAAAAAACAATAATTCGCCATCTTTTGAATTATAACTGAAACACGGCCTAAAGACAAGTGCGAATGCCCGCCGGACCTTGGCAAGAGGTGCGCCAGCCCTTGCCAAAGGGCCTTGGATTGGGGTATCATGGTACAGCGTTTTGGATACGTCTGGCATTCACAAAAGGAGGCCTTTGCCATGAAGGAGCTCACCCGCTGCACCCGCTGCATCATGGACGATGCGTCGGACCCTACCATCCGCTTCGACGAAAACGGATATTGCAACTACTGCACCCAGGCCCTGGCGGAGAAGGATTCCCTGTATTTTCCGGGGGCGGAGGGACAGCAAAGGATACAGGCCCTGGTGGACACCCTCAAAAAAGCGGGGCAGGGCAAGGACTACGACTGCATCATGGGCCTTTCCGGCGGCCTGGACAGCAGCTATCTTTTATATCTCGGCCATAAATGGGGCCTGCGCATTTTAGGCGTGCATATTGATGACGGCTTTGACACTGACATCAGCAAGGATAACCTGAAAAAGCTGGTGGATAAGACCGGCATCCGCTACGAGGTCATCACTCCCGACGCAGAACAGTTCTACGGCCTTTCCAAGGCGTACTTGAAGGCGGGGGTCGCCAACATCGCCACTCCCCAGGACAACGTGCTTTTTGCGGAGATATACGCCCTGATGCGCAGGGAGAAGATACGCTATTTCCTAAGCGGCGGCAACTGGGCCCTGGAGTGCATCCTCCAGCGGGGCAACACCCACACCGCCCTGGACGTGGTGAACATGAAGGATATCAATCATCGCTTCGGCCATACGAAGCTTGATAAGCTGAAATTCATCACCGCCTACCAAAAGGTGTGGGACCAGTACGCCCTGGGCATCAAAAGCCCCCGGCCTCTGAACTGGATCGACTACAACCGGGACCGGGCCTTCAAAGAGCTGGAGGATTTCTGCGGCTTTACCTACTATGGCCGCAAGCACCTGGAGAACGTATACACCGCCTGGGCTCAGCTGGTGTGGTTCCCCCAGAAATTCGGCGTGGACAAGCGCACCTCGCATTTGTCCAGCCTCATCGTAAGCGGGCAGATGACCAGGGAGCAGGCGCTAAAGGAATACGCAGAGCCTATGTACGACGAAGCGATGATGGCCGGATACATTAAGGAAATCAAGGCAAAGCTTGCCATCATGGACGAAGAATATGAAGCCATCATGGCGGCCCCTGCCCATGAGCACACGGAGTATAGGACCGACCCCATGCTAAAGCTGGCGCTGGCGCTGGGCATCGTGCCCAAAAAGGGATAAGGGGCGCTGGATGGACGGCCCCAAAGGATGGGTGCTGGACGGCCCCAAAACAGCGGGCGCGCCAGCGCCCGGAAAGAAGGATGCAAGCGTGAAGGACGCTGATGTGAAAGCGGCTGGCGCGATGACCGCAGCCGAGAAAAGCGCGGACGTAAAAAGAGAGGACCTACAAAGCGCGGAGGTAAAGCCCCCCAAGCGGGATTGGAAGCGGATCGCCTCCACGGTGCTGTTTTTGGTGCTGATCGGGCTGCTGGCGGCCTATATATGGCAAAACCGGGAGGATTTCCGGCAGCTTTTAAACCTGTCTGGGGGCACGGTGGCGCTGATGCTGCTGCTGGGTTGGCTGGGCTGCGTGGTCAACTGCGCCTATCACCTGGTGATCCTGAAAACCTATGATATCTCCTTGTCCCTGGTAGATTGGATGGGCGTGGTGTCCGTCAGCAATGCCATCGCCTATGTGCTGCCCATGCGGGCGGACCTGCTGTTTTCCGCGGCATATTATAAGCGCGTAAAGGGTCTGGCCTATACCAAGTCCGTTAGCATGGCCGCCGGGAACATCGTCTTTGGCGTGGCCTTTTCCCTGCTGCAAATTTTGGTGGCGCTGCTTTGCATGGGCTTTCTGGACGGCCAGTGGCCCGCCACCCTATGGATACTCTGGGTCCTGGGCACGGCGGCCCTGACGGTGTTCATCGTTTTTTCCCTGCTGGTCCAGGGCAAGCAGCCTAAGATCATGCAAAGGTATAAGCTCCTTGGGGACGTGGTGGAGGGCTTCAACGCCCTGCTCCTGAATCGCAAGCTGCTTTGGCAGCTGCTGCTGTGCCTCATCGGCAACAACCTGGCCCAGCTGCTTTTATACATGGTGTGCTTTCGGGCGGTGGGCCTGCCCATCACCCTGTATGAGGCTCTGTTTTACAACTCCATCTCCTGGCTGTCCAGCATCGTAGCTATCGTGCCGGGGAACATCGGCATCAAGGAAAGCGTGATGGGCATCGGCGCTATGCTGATGGGCAGCGTTTTGCAGACCGGCGTTGCGGTATCGCTTTTGCACCGGGTGGCGGTGATGGTGGTATACATCGTTATGGGGCTTATCTTCGCCATTCCCGTATACCGCCGTTTCACCCAGGGGCAGGAAAGCCCGGAGGGTGACGGCCCGGAGGGTGACAGGCCGGAGGAAAAAGGCCCGGAAACGGTATAAGGGTAAAGACCCAAAAGGGCTGCCGAAAAGCAGCCCTTTACATACCAACGATCCATAATCCAAAACGAAGAGAAGGAATCAACATGCTTAAGACCTATTCGGAAACCCTGCTTCTGCGCACCTGCAACTGCGACCTGAACGGCAAATGGAAGCTCAGCGATATGCTGGCCTTCATGCAGGAGGGCTCGGGGATGCACTCCTTCCTGCTGGGCTGCGGCCGGGACACCATGCTGGCGGAGAATATCGTATGGGTGCTCTCCCGAACGGAGCTGGTGATTGATCGCTATCCGGCTGTAGGCGAGACCATCCGGATGGAAACCTTCCCCACCAACAACAAGCGGTGGTTTTTTCCAAGGTCCTTTATCATGTACGACGAGCAGGACCAGATGATCGCCAAGGCCAATACCCTGTGGCTTTTGATGGATGTGGTGGAGCGGAAGATGGCCTCCCCCGAGGCCGCGCTGCAATATCTGCCCGATAATTCCGACCTGGAGGCCCCTTTGCCCTTCCCCGGAAATATTGCCGTTGTGGAGGGCCAGGCGAAGGTATCCCATCGGGCGCCGGTGTATTCGGATATCGACGTGAACCAGCACGTGAACAACACCCGTTATGCGGACTGGCTGTGCGATACGCTGGGCATCGACACCATGAAGGCGAAGGAAGTGGCCAGGCTTTTGATCCACTACACCCATGAGATCCGCCCAGAGCAGGGGATGGAGCTGGCGCTGACCGTGAACGGCGATAGCTTCAGGTTATCCGGGGAGCATGAGGGCGAGAAGCACTTTGACATGGGCGGGGTGCTGCGGGCGCGGGGGTAAGGCGCTTGGCTTTTCAGCTTCGCCGCTGGCCTAGCTCTGTCACCCCCCCGGCCCTGCCACACCCCTCCGGCTTTGCCCCTTACCGGGCCCACCGCTTCATCTGCGGGAAAAACGCCTGCATCTGGCTCTTGGCCTCCTCGGCGGTAAGCCCGGGGTTCCCCTCCAGCATAGGCTTCACGCAGAAGTCGATCATTTCCTCCATAGTGCAATCGGAGGTAAAAGCACCGTCCTTGTAGCAGTAGACGCAGTAATCCTGGTTTCGGGTACCGTCCTTGTTAGTGCCCAGCACTTCGTCCTGGGTAAGGGGCATGCCGCAGCTTTGACAGAATTTTTCCATGATATAAAGTCTCCTTTCATCTTAGGCCCTTTGGATGATCCTCGGTCCATCCTTGCTTGGCCTGGGGTAGCTTTATCGTAGCATAAAAAATATGACAGCTGTATGTCATATTAAAAAATAAGGGAAGGCTATTGGCTGCGGCCGTATTTTTCCACGATCCTTTGCGCCCGCTGGGTCAGCAGCCCCCGCACAAAGGGCGGCTCCAGCACCTCCACGCTGTCCCCAAAGGAAAGCAGAAAGCCGATGACCCATTCATCGAAGGGATATTCCACCTCAACCAGCAGGGAACCATCCGCCTCCCGCTGGATGGGAAAGGAGCTAAAATCGTCATAGACCCGGTAGGAGGCCTCCGGGGCAAAGCGAAGCGCAAGGCGGACCGCCGTGAAGGAAGGCGGCTGCAGGGCATCCCACTGGATCGCCTCGGGCATGGCCCGGTCAAAAAAGTCCCCCGTCAGGCGGAGGCTTCGTATTCGGGATACCCTAAACAGCCGAAAATCCGCCTTCTCCTGGCAGTAGCCAAACAGATACCAGGCCCGGCTTTTGAAGGTCAGCTTTAGCGGCTCCAGCCGGCGGGAGGTCTGGGTGCCGCTGGCATTATAATAATCAAAGATAATGACCCGCTTTTGAAGCAGGGCTTCTTTGAAGATGGAGAATTTCTCCTGCTCCTCCGGGCCTATATCCCAGCTGGAAAAATCCACCTCGATCCAGTTGGCCGTAGCCTTCGCCCGGAAGGCGCGGCTTACCTTTTCAAGGGTAGCCTGCATTTCCGGAAATTGGGTGACGGAGAGGCTTTCCAGGGCGTATAGGATATCCCCTTGCTCCTTTTGGGACAGCAGCGATCTATCCAGGGTATAGCCTTCCATCAGGGCAATGCCGCCGCCCTTGCCTTTTACGGCATAGACGGGAATGCCTGCCAGGGTCAGGGCATCCATATCCCGATAGATGGTCCGGGTGGACACGTGGAAGCGCTCCGCCAGCGCCTTGGCAGGCACCTGCTTTTTGTCCAGCAATATCAGCACGATCTCCAACAGCCGGTCGATCTGCATAGCCTCAGCTCCCCAGGCGGGCGTAGACGGAGTTGTGTATCAGCCTGCGGATGCGGTAGATGGAGGTATTCTGGCGGCTGGGGCAGATGCGGTTGGTCAGCAGCACGATGTACAGGCCGCTTACAGGGTCCAGGGTAAGGCTGGTACCGGTAAAGCCTGTATGGCCGACGGTCTCCGGCGGGAACAGGTCGGCGGTATAGCCGTCGTCATAGTAGGGCAGGTAAAAGCCCAGGCTTCGGGCCTGGGGAAAGCCGGGGGTGAGGCTGCGCATGGCCAGGCGCACTGTGGCGGGGCTGAGGTAGCGGGAGCCATCCGGCAAGGCCCCTTCCGCCGCCAGCATCTGCATGAACAGGGCCAGGTCGTCCATGGTGGAGAACACCCCGGCGTTGCCCGCCGCGCCGCCCAGAAACCGGGCGTTTTCATCGTGGACGATGCCACGAAGGTATTCTCCCGGCGCGGTCTCCTCCGTGGCGGCGATGTTGTCTCCGGTAGGGCAAAAGGAGGTCTTGGTCATTTTCAGGGGCCAGAATACCTCCTGCATGGCCAGCTCCGGTAGGGAGAGATTGTATAAGCATTCCAAAAGCTGGGCCAGGAGGATGTATCCGGCGCAGCAGTATTGCATCCGGGCACCTGGAGGCGCCAGCAGCGGTGTGCGCAGCAGCAGCTCCGTGCTGTCCTCGGGGTGGTCGGACATTTCCCACAGGTGCAGGCCCGTAGGGAACCCCGCCGTATGGGTCAGAAGCTGACGAATGGTGATATCCCGCTTGTCCGCAGGCGCGTCAATAAAGGTGCCCAGCTTGTCCCACAGGCAAATTTTGCCGCTTTCCATGGCCCGAAGGGTCAGCATGCCCACCACCAGGGGCTTGGTGAGGGAGGCGATATCATAGCGGGTCTGCTCGGTGGTCATGTCCCCGCCGGGGTACAGCCGGCCATAGGCACGGCGAAACAGCACCTTGGGGCCCTTGCCCACCAGCAGCGAGGCAGAGGGAAAAGCGCCCAGCTCAATGGCCTGGGTCAGTACATGGTCTTCCTGAAAAAAGGAGGCTGCCATTTTATCTCTATCCTTTCCAGCGCACGCGCGCCGCCCCTTCCACGCCGCTTAGCTTGCGGCGCAGCTTGGCCTTGGGGTTCACGCCTATCTTGTGGGCGCACAGCTCCAGCATGGGCCAGTCGCTCAGGCTGTCGCCATAGGCCCAGGAGTTTTCGTAGTCCAGCCGCTGGCCCTTGGCAGCCAGGTATTCCGCCAGGCGCAGGGGCTTTTGGAGGCCCTTGCAGTTTTCGCCGCAGATAAGGCCCGTGGCTTTGCCGTTTCCGCCCATGTCCATCCGGGTGCCGATGATCTCGGTCACGCCCAGCAGCTCCTTCATGGACTCCAGGTAAAAGGAGGGGGAGGCGGTGATCAGCAAGATCTGCGCGCCCTCTGCTTTCAGCCGCTTGATCTCCGCAATGCCCTCCGGGCGCAGCCGGGGCCGCAAAATTTCCCGGCAGAAGGATTTTGATAGCACAGCCAGCTCCCTTTGGGTCTTTCCGTTTATAAAGCTAAGGGCGGCCATCTTGCTTTGCTCCGCCGTGCGGCGGCCTAGCAGGTACAAGGCGCCCGCCCATATCCCGGCCCGCCACTCCTTGGCGGTGCACAGGCCCTTTTGGCGGGCGTAGGCACAAAAGCGGATAATGGAGTCACCGGAGATCAGGGTACCGTCAAAATCAAAAAGGCCAAAGCGTTGTCGCATCCCAGTTCCGTTCCCTTCGGATGGCGGGTCAATGCCGCTGTTTTTTCAAAGTATAGCACGGTTCGCACAAAAACGCCATAATAAACGTAGCCCCTTTGGCCGCGATAAAAGGCAGGCCCCTTGGCCGAGACGAAACGTAGGCCCCTTGACCGTGACAGCTTACCTTGAATATGCTATGATACAGACTGTGGCGGCTGCTGCCTTGGCGGCAGCCCCGAGAGCAAGAAGGGGGCCTGAGTATGCGCATCGCCCTGGTGGCGGACTTCCACGGCAACTGGCCTGCGGTGGAGGCTTTGGAAAAGGACCTAAAGGGGCAGCATCCAGACAGGATCATCTGTCTGGGGGATGTGGTGGGCAAAGGCCCCTCCAGCGACAAGACCTTTGATTGGGCCATGGCGAACTGCGAGATCATCTTAGGCGGCAACTGGGATTATGGCGTAGGCTACCAGATGTTTGAAAATGATGGCTTTTATTGGGAACAGCTGGGAGAAAAGCGCCTTAAGGTCCTGCGGGGCTTTCCGATGGAGCATGTGCTCAGCCTTAGCGGGCGGCGCATCCGGCTGTTTCATGGCCGTCCGGTGATGCCGGAGCTCATTCGAGCCCATGGCGCTACGGAGGATATCGAGCCGTATTTTTGGGACGCAAAGGGTAAACGCTATGATGTGGTGGGCTATGCAGATGCCCACCGGCAGGCCCTGCGCTCCTTGACCCCGGGCATGCTTTTTAACTGCGGCAGCGTGGGGGATGCCATGGGCGAGCCCCGGTGCTGCTATGCCCTGCTGGAGGGGGACCCGGAGGGCACAGGCCCGCTGGAGATACGCTTCCGAAGCCTGGACTATGACCGGGCGCAGTCCATCCGGGACGCGGAGGCCGCCACGGGCTGTCCCCGCATCGAGACCTATATCAACGAGATCAAGACCGGGGTCTACAGCCGAAATTTGTAGGGAACGTTTATAAGGGGCAAATTTAGCATACAATAGGGCGTAAATCGTTTTGACACATGGGGAAAAGTGCGTTACAATGTGGGTGAGAGCATCCGGCGGCACCCCCCCATGGCTGAGGGAAGGAGAACCCAGTGGATATAGAGAAGCGAACCGCGCTGAAGGAGGAACTGGCGACCCTGGTGGAGAAGAAGAGCTTGCTTGTGGCCGCGCCAATGAGCGAGCATACCACCCTGCGGCTGGGCGGCCCTGCGGAGCTACTGTGCGAGGTAGTAAGCGAGGAGCAGCTTTCCCGGGTACTGGCCCTGGCCAAGCGCCGGGAGGTGCCCGTTACCCTCATCGGCAATGGCTCCAACCTGCTGGTGAAGGATGGAGGCATACAGGGACTGGTGATCCGCATTGGGGATAAGCTGGGCCGGGTGTCCGATCCCCTGCTTTTGCCTGATGGCCGCTACAGGCTCACCGCCCAGGGCGGCGCGGCCCTTGTAAAGCTTTCAAACCGCGCTGCGGACAGCGCCCTTGCGGGGCTGGAGTTTGCGGCGGGGATACCCGGCACGGTAGGCGGGGCCGTCTGCATGAACGCTGGGGCCTATGGCGGAGAGATGAAGGACGTGGTAGCCTCGGTCACCGCCTATGATATGGATGGCAATATGCACACCTTTTCCGGCGCGGAGATGGACTTTGGCTACCGGCACAGCCGCCTTTCCGAGGAAAGGATGGCGGTGACCAGCGTCAGCTGCGAGCTTGAAAAGGGCGACGAGGAGACCATCCGCACCGCCATGCGGGAGTTTTCCGCCAAGCGGCGGGAGAAGCAGCCCCTGACTCTGCCCAGCTGCGGCAGCACCTTCAAGCGCCCTGAGGGGCAGTTTGCAGGCACCCTTATCCAGAGCTGCGGCCTGAAAGGCTTCCGCATCGGCGGGGCCAGCGTCAGCCAGCTCCACGCGGGCTTCCTGGTCAACGACCAGCAGGGCACTGCCGGGGACTACCTGGCCCTGATCGCCCATGTGCAAAGAACGGTTTTTGAAAAGACCGGCGTGCGCCTGGAGCCGGAGGTGCGCATCCTGGGCGAGGACGCCCCTATAACGGCGGTCTGAGGATATACACAAAAGAACGGAGGCACCTTATGCATTTTCTGATCCTAACGGGGCTCAGCGGCGCGGGAAAGACCCTGGCCATCCGGTATCTGGAGGATATGGGCGCACTGTGCGTGGATAACCTGCCTCCCATGATGCTGGTGCCGTTTATGGAGGCCTGCCAGAACACCAACCTGCGGGCTCCGGTGGTGGCTATCGCGGCGGACGTGCGCTCCGGCGAGTTTTTTGATGCCAAGGCCGTGGTGAAGATGATCGACGAGGCCCGACAGGTGGGCTTTCATATTGAGACGCTGTTTGTGGAGGCCAGCGAGGATGTGCTGGTGAACCGCTACAAGGAGAGCCGAAGAGACCATCCCCTGGCGGAGGCGGGCGTGAGCCTGGAGACCGCCATCCGGGAGGAGAAAAATGTGCTCCAGCCCCTGCGGGAAACCGCCAATCATCTTTTTGACACCTCCAATCTAAAGCCCAGGGCCCTGAAGGCGCTGCTTTCTGAGCTTGTAACAAGCGCGGATGAGCAGTCCCCCCTGCGCATCGAGATACTCAGCTTTGGCTTCAAGCGGGGCATTCCCCGGGAGGGGGACCTGGTTTTTGATGTCCGGTTCCTGCCCAATCCCTTTTATATCCCGGAGCTGGGCCATCATACCGGCCTTAACGAGGACGTGCGGGAATTTGTGCTGGGGCATCCTGTGACCCAGGAGTTTTTGAAAAAGTCCATGGATATGCTGCAGTTTCTGCTGCCCCATTATGTGGATGAGGGCAAGCACCGGCTGGTGATCGCCATTGGCTGCACCGGCGGCGCCCATCGCAGCGTGGCCATCGCAGAGTATATTTATGCAACGCTGAAGGAAGCGGGCCAGCGGGTGACCGTCACCCATCGGGACCTGGCCCTGGAGCAGGCCCACTGGGCGGCCAAGAGCGAGTATCAAAAGGGAGAGCCGTAAGGGGCTTTTCCCCGAGGCATATGATCAAACTCATAAAAACCTGCTAATCAAAATCAAGCCCTAAAATGAAAGACTACACAAAGTAACCTTCCAAAGCCAGCGTTCAATGAGCTGATTCTGGGAGGTTTTAACGATCAGGGGCTACCTCAAACTCATTTTGAGAGAGCCCCTTTTTATGGCTAATTTTAGTAGGTACAATAATGAGCTAAGGGCACGTGCTGAACAAAAATAGGGAAGGAGCCCTCAAATAACAGTTGCTGCGCCCAATGGGCAAATGGATCCGATAATACGATAGGATTGAGCCAATTTGGAAGCCAATGTGGCTTATATGTCTTTTAATTGTCGCCCCGCGCAACGAGACCGACGGCCGGACCAGGGCTAAAAACCCTTGCAGGGCACAGAGCGGGAGCCTATGCACATGGCGATTTTTGAAAAAACAATTTTTTATGACTTTTTTTATAAAAACCGCAAAATATTTTTCGCGCTGATATTAAGATGAAGAAAGAGTTTTAACGAAGCGTGTAAAAAAATGCAGTCCATCCTTGGTGGATGATTGCAGATTCATGTCGCAAAATGGAATAAATGTACTTATTGTCACGATTTCCTCCCAAACTTTCAAAATTATGCTATAATGCGGAAAAAGCGAAAGGCTCCACCTTTTGTAGGATTGTAGGGTTGTAGGACGGAAAGAATAAGGAGGATACTGTTATGCAGGACGTACGGTTACTTGTGGCAGACGACCACACCGAACTGAGGAAGGTGATGGTCGAGTTTTTGCAAAGGCAGGAAGGGATCTCCACAGTAAGGGAAGCGGAGAACGGCGTTGAGGCGCTGAACATTATGGCAAGCGAGCCCATTGACGTGGTGGTGATGGATCTGATCATGCCGCTGATGGATGGTTATGCATTGCTGGAAGAAATGCGCAGGCTGCCCCTGGACCCAATGCCTAAGACCATTGCTGTTACCGCTCTTAGCCGTGACGATTTTGTGATGCGTGCCATTGAACGAGGCGTTATGTACTATATGGTCAAACCCTTCGATATGAAGCAGCTGCTTAAGCATATCCACGAAGTTATGGGCATGGGCTCCAAAGAGGCAGACTCCACCGTCCGCAACCTGGCCCCCAGCCGCCAGAGCCAAAGCCTGGATGAGCGTCTTTCAAGCCTTTTTCTTACGATCGGTATCCCCGCCCATATCAAGGGCTATAGCTTTCTGAGGGAAGCGGTGAAGATGGTGGTGGACCAGCCAGATGTCATCAACCGCATCACCAAGGAGCTGTACCCTGGCATCGGAAAGCGCTTTGATACCACCGCCAGCAAGGTGGAGCGGGCCATTCGCCATGCTATCGAGGTAGCCTGGAGCCGCGGCCGGATCGAGACCTTAAACCGCGCTTTTGGCTGCAAGGTTTGCACCAAAGAGGACAAGCCCACAAACGGCGAGTTCATAGCTATGATCGCTGATAAGCTTAGCTTGGAGCGGTCGGCATAAGCTATGCTCAACTGCACGGAAGAGCGGCTCCAACAGGAGTCGCTATTTTTTTTGTAACAATTTAATACCAGTGAAAAAAATATTTCGATTGTATTGCTTTTTTCTTTTGTTGACAAGGAGCATAAGGCATGCTATTATAAATACAAACGTTTGCACATTATATAGAACCGCGCACAAAAGGAGCGGATTATGAAAGCAACGATCAAGGATGTGGCGCGGATCGCTCAGGTATCTCCCTCTACCGTCAGCCGCGCCCTGCACAACAACCCCCGCATCAGCGAGGAAGTGCGCCACCGGGTGCAGCAGGTAGCCAAGGACCTGGATTTTCATCCCAACCAGATGGCCCGCAGCCTGGTGAGCCGGAAGACCCGCATCGTGGGGGTCATGTTTCCCGGCGGCGCGGTAAACAGCATGGGGCATCCCTTTTACCCGGCGGTGCTCCAGGGGTTGGGCTCTGTGGCGGGGAAGCGGCGCTATCATATGCTGCTTTCAACCGGCAGCGAGAACCTCTCCGATGAGGAAGCCGTGCGGGAGCTGGCGGACAGCGGATATGTAGGTGGGCTGCTGCTTTTGGCGGCGCAAAACAGCCCCATGGAGGATCTGCTGCCTTCCCAGTCCCTGCCTGTGGTGGAGATCGGCCATCCCCCGGATAGCGATAACCGCTACTATGTGGATAACGACAACGTGGCCGCTGGGCGGTTTACCACCGAATACCTGCTGGAGCGGGGCCACAGGCGCATCCTGTTTTTGGGCTACAGCTCCCGGTTTATCGTGACGGTGGACCGGCGGGCCGGGTACGAGCAGGCCTTAAAGGATCACGCCATCAAGCTAAACCCCCAATGGGTGGTGCCCAGCCGCTTTATTGAAAACACCACCGACAACGAGCTGCTGGAAAGAATATTTATGGCCCCGGACCGGCCCACCGCCGTGGTGAGCATGGATGACCCGTTGTCCATCGGCCTGATAGGCTTTTTAAGCAGCCTGGGGCTTAGGGTGCCGGAGGATGTATCCGTCATCAGCTTTAACAACACCCCCGCCGGGCAGTATGCCGCGCCGGCCCTTACCTCCGTGGATGTAGACCCGTTCCTCTTGGGGGTCACGGCGATGCAGCTGCTGCTGGATATCATCAAGGGCAAGGTCACCACCCCCACCCATGTGGAGGTACCCTTTCGCCTGATGGAGCGGGATTCCGTGATGGCGCTCCCCAGTGAGTTATAAAAGAAAAGGCGGTTTTATACATGCGACAGATATCCCTCCCCTCCATTTTTCACCAGCCCTGGCTGGAATACCGCCACGCGCTGCCCGATGGCCGCGTGTGCCTGCGCATCCGCACAGGCAAGGGCGATTTTGACCGGGTGGAGGCGCGTGTTACCTGTCACTACTACCTGCCCGACTCCTACGCCCGAGCCGTGAACTACCGTATGGAGCTGGCCTTTCAGGATGAATGGTACGACTACTTCGAGGCTGTTTTCACCCCCGGCGATATCCGGATGAAATACCATTTCATTTTGGCGGCGGGCCCGCTCGTTTACAAGCTGGATGGCTCCGGGCTGCGCTTTGGGGCCGATGCCTTTGAGGACATCAGCGAGGCCTTTGCCTTTGCTTATGCCTACCCCACCGAGGCCATGCCCGATTGGGCCCGGGGCTGCGTGGGCTATCAGATATTCCCGGACCGTTTTCGCCGGGAAGGCACGCAGGAGCCAGGGCTGGAGCCCTGGGACAGCCACCGGGTCCAGAGCGAGTTCCGCTTCGGCGGGAATCTTAGGGGCATTCGGGCGGCGGTGCCTTATCTGAAGGACCTGGGCGTGGAGATGATCTACATGACCCCCATCTTCCTTTCAAACAGCGCCCACCGCTACAACACCTTTGATTATTTCCAGATCGACCCGCTGCTGGGCACCGAGGAGGACCTGAAGGACCTTTGCGACGAGCTGCATCAAAATGGCATGCGCATCGTGCTGGACGGCGTGTTTAACCACAGCGGCGTAGAGTTCGCCCCCTTCCTGGATGCCAAGGATAACCCGGAGTCCGCGTATCGGGACTGGTTCGTCTTTGATGACAGGATGGGCTGCGGATATCAGACCTTTAGCTTCGAGCCGTATATGCCCAAGCTGAACCTGAAAAACGAAGCCTGCGCGGAGTATTTCCTGGAGGTGGGCCGCTACTGGATGGAAAAATGCGGCATCGACGGCTGGCGCTTGGACGTAAGCCCCGAGGTATGGCCGGATTTCTGGCGTAAGTACCACGCCATGATGAAGGGTATCAACGAAAACAGTCTGATGATCGCGGAGTGCTGGGACGACAGCCGGGAATGGCTGACCCTGGGGGATATGTTCGATTCCACCATGCACTATGTGCTAAGCCGTAATATGTGGAACAAGTTCTGCCATCAGTCCATTTCCCTGGAGCAGTTCGACTGGGCCGTGAACCGGGCCGCCATGATGTACCCTCACCGCAACGAGGAGGTCCTGTGGACCTTCCTGGGCAGCCACGATACCGAGCGCTTCCGCACCCGGGCCGGGGGCGACGAGCGGATGCTTCGGGCTGCATCCTTCTTCCAGTTCACCTACCTGGGCGCGCCCATCATCTACTACGGTGATGAGCTGGGCATGGAGGGCGCTGCGGACCCGGATTGCCGCCGCCCCATGCGCTGGGACACCGTGGAAAGAAACCTGATGCACGCCCATTATCAACGGTTGGCCCAGCTGCGGGCTACCCGCAAGGCCCTGCGCTACGGCGCCTTCCGCACCCTTGAGGTGCAAAGGAGCGGCCTGTACGCCTACCTGCGCATCCATGAGGGCCAGCGGCTCCTGTGCATCCTCAATACCTCCAAGCAGCCTGTCAGGGGCCGGGTGGAGCTGCCCGAGGGCATGGGCGGCATGGCGGTGCTACACGATCTGTACAATGACGTAAGCGTTCCGGTCACTGAGGGCAGCGTGCAGGTGGCCTTGGGAGTCGGCGAAGGTATGATATTGGAGTGAGCAGGGGCGGCGGCAGCGCCGGGAAAGAATGGGAGGCAAAGCACAATGAAGGAATTACGGGATGCCATCCAAGAACAGGGCCTGTGCATCGGCAACGATATCGTAAAGGTGGATATGTTCCTGAACCACCGGATGGATACCGGGCTGATCTTCCGGATGGGCCAGGCCTTTCGCGAGGCATTTAAGGATAAGACGGTGGATATTATTTTAACGGTGGAGGCCAGCGGCATTGCCGTGGCCCTGACTACAGCCCATGCCTTTGGGGATGTGCCAGTGGTCTTTGCCAAAAAGGGCGAGACTGCCTCCATGGATGACACCGTGTACGAAAGCCCGGTATACAGCTTTACACACCGGAAGGAGAACATCATCCGGGTGGCCAAGGCCTTCCTGCCCAAGGGGGCGCGGGTGCTCATCATCGACGATTTTTTGGCCAATGGCGAGGCCTCCCGTGGGCTGATAGACATTGCCAAGCAGGCCGGAGCCGAGATCGTGGGCATTGGCATCTGCGTAGAGAAGGGCTTCCAGCCCGGCGGCGCGGAGCTGAGGGCGGAGGGCTACCCGGTGGTGTCCCTGGCCACGGTTACAGGCATCAAGGACGGCCACCCTGTCCTCAGGGAGGAATGACCCCAAGGACGGCTGCCTTATCCTCAGGGAGGAATGACCCCTAAGGCCTTGCCCCAATTTGGCATTACGGACGGCTTCGGTTTCACCTTGACAAGCATGGGCTAAATAGTTTATCCTGACATTGACGAACAAGTGAGATAAAAACAGCAAACCCAATAAACCGCGAGCACTGATATACCGCGCCCCTTGAACGCTATTCTCTTGGCGCTTTGCCACCGTGGCAAAAGGCCTGTCTTCTGTTCTATCGTTCTTTTGTTCAATCGTTTGCCAAGGGCTCTAAGGACCCTGGCGGGGTCCCATTCATCTGAATATCAATCGGAGGCTTCCGATGGTATAAAAATCAAGAAAAGAGGGTATTGCAATGCGTAAACTTTTATCCCTGGCTCTGGCACTTATCATGGTACTGTCCATGGCATCTGTGGCTGTGGCTGACGAGCCCATCAAACTGACCCTGTGGGGCAGCGAGCTCCAGCAGGATCTCCTGGCTGAAATGGTAGAAGGCTTCAAGGCCGCCAACCCCGACAAGACCTTTGACATCACCATCGGCGCCCTCAGCGAGTCCATCGCCAAGGACACCATCCTCACCGATATCGAAGCCGCCGCTGACGTGTTCGCCTTCGCAGATGACCAGCTCAAGCAGCTGGTGGATGCTGGCGCTCTGCAGCCTGTGCTGCTGAACACCGATGCTGTGATCGAGGCCAACGGCGGCGCCGAGTCCGGCTCTGTTAAGGCTGCCTCCGTGGACGGCACCCTCTACGCCTACCCCATGACCGCCTCCAACGGCTACTTCATGTTCTATGACAAGAGCGTGTTCACCGAAGAAGACGTGCAGACCATGGACAAGATGCTGGAAGTGGCTGCTGCCGCTGGCAAGCAGATCACCATGACCTTTGACTCCGGCTGGTACCTGTACTCCTGGTTCAAGGGCGCGGGCCTGGAAGCCTATCTGCTGGACGACGGCAAGAACAACTTCTGCAACTGGAATGCCACCGATACCCCCTACACTGGCGTGCAGGTAGCGGAAGGCATCCTGAACGTGACCAGTCATCCCGGCTTCATCGCCCTGAGCGATGCTGAATTCCAGAGCGGCATCAAGGCCGGCACCATCGTTGCTGGCGTGAACGGCACCTGGAACGCCACCGTTGCCGAGGAAGCCTGGGGCGAGAACTACGCCGCCGTTAAGCTGCCCACCTATACCGTAAATGGCGAGCAGGTCCAGATGTCCTCCTACGCTGGCTACAAGCTGGTTGGCGTTAACGCATACTCCAAGGAAGTGGGCTATGCTATGATGCTGGCCGAATACATCACCAACGAGCAGATGCAGGTCCGCCGCTTCGAAGCCACCAGCGAAGGCCCCTCCAATGTGGTCGCCGCTTCCTCCGAGGCTGTGAAGGCCAATCCTGCTATCGCTGCCCTGTCCGCTCAGAGCGCTTTTGCCACCGTGCAGCGCATTGGCGATAACTATTGGACCCCCTCCGAGTCCCTGGGCACCATCCTGGCCCTGGGCAACCCCGATGGCACCGACCTGCAGACCCTGCTGGACAACGCCGTCATCGGCATCACCGCGCCTATCGTTGAGTAATATCATCATTTCCATAGGCGGTCTGCCGCGCTAAGGCGCGGCAGACCCCTTTTTGAAGGAGGATGCCGTATGCCACGAACGGACAGCAAGGAACGCAAAAAGCGTATCAATATCAAGAAATGGGGACGCAGCTTTATAGGGCTGTTTACGCAGTTCTTTAAGGACCTGCGGGATGGAGACTGGGCCGTGCGTCTGTCGCTGCTGGTGATGGGTACGGGCTATGTGGCCAGGAAGCAGTATATGAAGGGCTTTTTGGTGACGCTCCTGCAAGGCTTATTCCTATGGATATTCCCCACCTTCTTTATGCCATATTTAAGCAAGTTTTCCACGCTGGGCACGGTGATGCGGGCGGCTGTGTTTAACGTCGAGACCATGAAAAACGAAGTGAACGACTTCGATCATTCTTTCAAAATTCTGCTGTTTTCCATTATTGGCCTGGTGCTACTGGCCGTTGCCATTGTTTGCTATTTCCGCAATATTCGTAGTGTTTCCAAGGTATACGAGCTTCAAAAGGAGGGCAAGCACATTCCGACCTTCCGGGAAGCTGTGCGGTCCTATAAGAACGAGAAATTCCACGTAACGCTGCTGATGCCTACGGTGATCGGCGTTACGGTATTTACCATCGTGCCGCTGATCGTGATGATATTGGTAGCCTTTACCAACTACGACCAGCAGCATCTGCCTCCGTCCAACCTGTTTACCTGGGTGGGCTTTAACAACTTTAAGGTCCTGGTAGGCAACTCCCTGTCGGTAACCTTTGGCTATTCCTTTAGCCGGGTGCTGACCTGGACGCTGATCTGGGCGTTCTTCGCCACCTTCACCAACTACTACCTGGGCATTTTGCTGGCTATGTTCATCAACAACAAGAACACCAAGGCAAAGAAAATGTGGCGGTCGCTGTTCGTGGTGGCCATTGCGGTGCCCCAGTTCGTATCGCTGCTGCTGGTGAGAAACTTTTTTGCCGATAACGGCATCGTCAATGCCATGTTCTCGCAATTTGGCATTACGGACTTCCTCAAGTCCATCGGCCTGGTGCGCCAGGGGCTTACCTACGTGCCCTTCCTTACGGACGCTAACTGGGCCCGGGTGATGATCATCCTCATCAATATGTGGGTGGGTATCCCCTACCTGATGCTCATCGCCACCGGTGTGCTGCTGAACATCCCGGCGGACCTGACCGAGGCCGCCCGCATCGACGGCGCCAACGCCTTCCAGTCCTTTAGAAACATCACCATGCCCTACATGCGCTTTGTGACCGGGCCCTATTTGATCACCTCGTTTGTAGCCAACATCAACAATTTTAACATCATCTACCTGCTCACCCAGGACGTATATAAGACCCAGGACCAATTCCTGGCCAACTCCAACGCCAAGGAGACGGACCTGCTGGTGACGTGGCTGTTCCGGCTGACCCAGGACTACTACAACTACAAGATGGCCTCTGTGCTGGGCATCCTGATCTTCGTGATCTGCGCGGCCTTCACCGTCTTTGCGTTTAGCCGCACCATCAAGGGCGACAGAGAGGAGCGTTTCCAATGAAGATAGCAAAATCAATCGGCCGTCATGGGCTGCTGACCTTTCTGGCCATCTTCTGGCTCATCCCCATCGTGTGGCTGGTAGCCAATGCCTTCAGCGCGGATAAGGGCATCGACATCAATCACTTTTTCCCGGTCAAGTGGTCGGCGGAGAACTTTCGGCTGCTGTTCCAGACGGACTCCATCAACCAGTTCCCCATCTGGTTCAAAAACACGTTCATCATTGCCCTCTTCACCTGCATCATTTCCTCTACCATGGTGCTGATGGTGGCCTATGCCATGAGCTGTATGCGCTTTAAGGCCCGCAAGCCCCTGATGAACTTCGCGGTGGTCTTGAACCTGTTCCCCGGCTTCCTGTCCATGATCGCGGTGTACTTCATCTTGAAGTCCCTGGAAATGACCAACAGCCACATCGGCCTGATCTTGGTCTACTCCGCTTCCTCAGGCCTGGGCTACCTGATCGCCAAGGGCTTCTTCGACACGGTGCCCATCTCCGTCCGGGAGTCTGCCCGGCTGGAGGGGGCCAGCGAGGCCACGATCTTCTTTAGGATCGTCATGCCTTTGTCCCGGCCCATTATCGTGTACACCGTTATCAGCTCCTTCCTGAATCCCTGGATGGACTTCATTATGGCCCGCATCATGCTCAACTCCGGCCTTTCCAAGGATTGGACCGTGGCCATTGGTCTGTATCAAATGCTGGATCGCGCCTCCATCAACAGCTACTTTACCCGCTTTTGCGCAGGCGGCCTGCTGGTCTCCATCCCGATCTCCATTCTGTTTCTTATTATGCAGAAGTTCTACGTGGAAGGCATTACCGGCGGTGCTGTAAAGGGCTGACCCGTTGTAAAGGAAGGACCCTATGAAAAAATGGGTGACGCTAGTTCTGGCTTGTGTGCTCCTATCCTTGGCCTGTGTGCCCCTGGCTTGTCTGTCCCTGCCCTTGAGCGGGTGGTCGCGGCCTGTGGCGGGGTCGCCGCTGCCCCTTTATGGGGCGGTGGCCGCCCAGGCGGAGGCCCTGGCTCCGGCAGGGCCCTTGGTATGGACCCAGGCGGATCGCTACAGGACCTACTACGAAATATTTGTAGGTTCCTATTGTGATTCCAACGGAGA
Source organism: Eubacteriales bacterium (assembly GCA_031548115.1). Taxonomy (GTDB): domain Bacteria; phylum Bacillota; class Clostridia; order Christensenellales; family Aristaeellaceae; genus Limiplasma. Next base: position 31,678 of record JAVBRJ010000014.1, read on the forward strand.
CGGCATCGGGGACCTGAATGGCATTACCGCCCATATGGAGGACATCGCAGGGCTGGGGGTAAGCGGCCTATGGCTGATGCCCATCATGCCCTCGCCCTCCTACCACAAGTACGACGTTACGGACTATTACGCCATTGACGAGGCCTACGGCACTATGGAGGACTTTAAGGCCCTGCTGGCTGCGGCGAAGGAAAAGGACATTGCGGTCATTATCGACCTGGTTTTAAACCACACCAGCAAGGAGCACCCCTGGTTTCTTTCTGCTGCCCAAAGCATCGCCAGCCCGGATTGCGGGGGTGAGACCTGCGCGTACGAGGCGCTGTGCCGCAGGCACAATCCCTATTGCGGCTATTATCATTTTTCGCAAGACCCCGGCGCGAGCATGCACAGCCTGGACAACGGCTGGTACTACGAAGGAGCCTTCGGGGACCATATGCCGGACCTGAACCTGGGAGATCAGGCGGTGGTCAAGGAGATCGACCAGATCGCTGCATTCTACCTGAACCTGGGGGTATACGGCTTCCGGTTGGATGCGGTGATGCACTTTGAGGAGGGCAACACAGGCTTTAACAATGCCTTTGTGCGCCACCTGACCAAGCTGTTCCCCAAGGCCTATTTTGTGGGCGAGGTCTGGGCGGATGCAGGGACCATCGCGGCCTACTACGATAGCGGCATCGACAGTATCTTTAATTATCCCTTTGCCACCCAGACCGGCGCTATTTTTGGCGCGGTGAAATCCGGCAAGGGGGCCGCCTTGGCGGCCAAGGTGCAAAGCTGGCAGGAGACCCTGCGGGCTGCAAGCGCGGATGCCGTTGACGCGCCCTTTTTGTCCAATCACGACAACGGCCGCAGCGCGGGCTACGTGCAGCGCAATACCGCCAAGGAAAGGCTGATGGCGCGGGCGTATCTTTTAATGCCTGGCGCTCCCTTTATTTATTACGGCGAGGAGCTGGGCATGACGGGCTCGGGTCGCGACGAAAACAAAAGGCTCCCTTATCTGTGGTCCGCAGTGGCCCTAGAAGGCATGCCCCTGCCCCCTGAGGGTGCGGACCAGGAGCAGCGCCTCACCGAGGGCTACGACGTGCAGGACGGCGATCCTGCGTCGCTTTTGAATGCCTACCGGGAGGTGCTGGCGGCGCGGAAGGCTCTGCCCCAGATCGCCGAGGGCTCCGCTGAGGCGGTGGACCTGGGGGATGCGGCGGTCTATGCCACGGTGCACCAAGGAGCCACCGGAGGGGTCGCTAAAGAAACGGTACTGGTGGTGCACAATTTTTCATCGGAAGAGGCAGCGGTGGACCTGAAGGCGGCCCTGGGGGCAGGCTGGCAAATGACCTATGCCCTTGGAAATGAAGCCGGGGCCCCTGCTTTGGACGGAACGCAGCTGCATCTGCCAGGGCTTACCTCCGCTATTTTGACCCGTTGATTCCCCGATCTTGGCCCGGCGATAAGAAAAATCATAGGTTTTTTGATTTTCCTATTGACAACCCGTACCCATTCGTGTAGAATACATTTCGTCGCCTAACGAGTGGTTAAGCGGGGTGTAGCGCAGTCTGGTAGCGCACGTGCTTTGGGAGCATGGGGCCGGAGGTTCGAATCCTCTCACCCCGACCATAAGCCTTTCACCCACTTGTACGTGGCTCCTTGGTCAAGCGGTTAAGACACCGCCCTTTCACGGCGGCTACAGGGGTTCGAATCCCCTAGGAGTCACCATTTTTCTTACTAGGTATGGGCCTTTAGCTCAGTTGGTTAGAGCGGCCGGCTCATAACCGGTTGGTCCGGGGTTCAAGTCCCTGAAGGCCCACCAGCATCTGGCCCGGTAGTTCAGTTGGTTAGAATGCCAGCCTGTCACGCTGGAGGTCGAGGGTTCGAGCCCCTTCCGGGTCGCCACTTTCCTTCTGTCGTTGGGTAAACCCTGCTGGCGTAGCTCAATTGGCAGAGCAGCTGATTTGTAATCAGCAGGTTGCGGGTTCAAGTCCCATCGCCAGCTCCAATCTCTTTCCCGGAGGAAAGAAAGTCTTCAAGGAAGGCGAAAGCCGGAGTTGAGGGAGGGTATAAGCCCGATTTCAAGGAAGGGCGAAAGCCTGACTAGCGCCAGAAATTCCGCGAAGCGGAAGGAAGCGCGCGCCCGCGACACAGCAAGGCTGTGGGGCGGACGATGAACATGGATGGGTTCCCGAGTGGCCAAAGGGAGCAGACTGTAAATCTGCCGTCGCAGACTTCGGTGGTTCGAATCCACCCCCATCCACCACTTTTCCCTTAGTATCCCACCCCACATGCGGTCATGGCGGAATTGGCAGACGCGCTAGATTCAGGTTCTAGTGTTCGCAAGGACATGGAGGTTCAAGTCCTCTTGACCGCACCACTAAGCCCACTCTTGATTCTTCGAGAGTGGGCTTTTTGTATGCATATCTGCGTGTTTCGGGAGGGTTTGTCGCCAAAAGGGACAAGAGCGGGGCAAAAAACGTTGCCGCTTGTTGCTTAAAACAACACGCAATGTCCCTTCCCTGCTCGCTCCTTCGCCAATTACCGCAACTAGACTCTTTTTCTACGACAAAAAAATTTCGCTAGATTTTTGAGCAGAGAAAGGGGAACACATCTATGCGAAAAATCACAGTCATTGGAGCAGAAAACGAAAATCGAATCAGGGCGGAGGAAGCCAAAGAGAAGTTCATTCGTAGTTGCGTGGTAAGGAACCTGTCAACCCAAACCATTCGCTATTATCAAGAGGATTTGGATTACTTCCTGTTAGCTGCAAAAGTGGAATTCATGGATGAGATCACGCCGGACATAATAGACGATTTCATCTATGAATCCCTGGCGGCAGGCAAGAGAGCAACATCCGTCAATACAAGGATTAAATAGGATTGCGTTGGCTGTAGATGTGAAAATTGAGTTTGCTTCGCTCGGTATCAATATCGGGGTTGCTGGCGTATTTGGCTTTGGTGCGCTCGTGGTGCGCTTCCAATGCGCCAGCACCGCCCTTTTGCTTGGCAAAGCGCATAATGACATGTTGTGGCATAAAACCTCCTTGTTGTTTTGAAATTTGGGTACTAAAAAACCACGCCTCATTACTGATTGCGTGGCCTTACTGCTGTTCGTATGCGATGAACGCTTTTTTGATGGCGTTTATCCGCTTGAGTACGCCGCTGTGGTTGCTATATCCCATCCTTTCCGCTATCTCTTCATAGGGAAACCCATGTATTCGATATTCCAAAATTTCCATATCCCTTGTTGGAAGCGAAACTCTGAAGCGCTGATAGAAGTCCTCACCTTCGACTTGTTCGACGAAGTAGGACAAGTTATCAGCCAGCGCATGGATGTCATGCTCGGTATCTTCTATATATGCTTCCAAGGAAGCTGACTGCACCCGCTTTGATCGGGTATGATACCACTTGCGCAGGAAGTCTTTGCGCAGGAAGTCTTTGCGAACGTTGGTATCCCAAGTTTAAAAGTCCTCATCGCAGGGCATTTCTCGCACCATATCAAGGGTGGGTTGCCAGTTTTTCTCCCGGATAGCACGCTTTACAATACGCTCCATCACTTCTTGGGTGTATTCGGGCGTGAAGAATGGAATGGTTTGTGTGCTTGGGATATAGAAAAGCTTCTGCAATCCCCAGCCGATTTCTGCTTCCAGCAGCCTTGCCCAAACAGGCAGCATATAGCACAACTTCCATACAGGACAATATCCTGTGTAATGCTCCTTCCAGCCGCTAAAACCGAAGTGCGGGAAGGCCATTGCCGCAGATGCATCGGCAATCTTGCTGAAAAAGGAATCACTTTCTACTATCGCTCGCAGTTCACCAGAGTATACGACTTCTCGTATTTTGCGTGGCAGGGTGCGCAGTGTTGGGCATTTAGCAATCAGGTTTTCGGGCAGAAAGTACACGAAGGGAAGAAAAAGCAGCGGGCAAAAGAGATTGCCGCCGCACGATTCCAGGCAAAGCAGATGGATAAGTATCGCTCTGTTCGTGAACAGCTTGAAATGGGGAAGATAAAGCAGGATGGGTTTGTAGGGTCTATTATTGAGCAGTATGGGATGGGGCACCTTTTGGAACTTCGGAAGGTGCAGCTGCAAAAGCAGGATAACCGCCGGTAACATAACGTCATGCAGAGTTAAAGGCAGAATCGCTTACGGGATTCTGCCTTTAGCTCTGCCCATAAGCCAATCAACGGTTACATTTAGTATATCGGCCAATGCATTTAGTTCAAAATCTGAAACAGGACGTTTTTGCCCTTCCAGAAGCGAGAGAGCCGGGATGCTAATATCAATGCCAGCAGTTTGCAACTTGGAAAGAAGCTG
>JAVBRJ010000003.1:0-130956 GCA_031548115.1 Eubacteriales bacterium
CACAGCCATTTGCTGTGGCTGGGCATCGCCGGGCATGAAATCGGGTTCATGACCCTGTTCATGTCCGCGTGGAAGGATCGCGAAATCGTCATGGACATCCTGGAGATGCTCACCGGCAACCGCATCAACTATGGCATTAACGCCCTGGGCGGCGTGCGCCGGGATATCACCCCCGAGCAGGCCCAAAAGGTGCTGGAGGCGGTAGACGCGCTGCAGGCCCGGACGGAATATTACGAAAAGGTAGTCCTCACCGAGGAGACCGTACTGCTGCGCCTTAGCGGCGTGGGCATGCTGGTAAAGGAGGATGCCCTGCGCTTTGGGGCCTCCGGCCCTGTGCTCCGGGCCTCTGGCGTGGCCCGGGATATCCGCAAGGATGATCCTGTGGGCATTTATGACGAGCTGGATTTCAATGTCTCCACCGACGACCACTCGGACGTATACGGCCGTACGGTGGTGCGGGTAATGGAGCTTTTGGAAAGCTACAAAATGATCCGCCAGATCCTGGCCCAGATGCCGGAAGGCCCTCTGGGGGTCCGGGTGCCTGTGCGCATCCCCGCCGGGGAAGCCCTCAGCCGCTATGAGGCTCCCCGTGGTGAGGACATCCACTATACCCTGTCCAATGGCACCGACAAGCCGGAGCGCGTGAAGGTCCGCGCCCCTACGCTGGCCAACTCCGCCGCCATCGCCCACATGATGGAGGGCGGCTACCTGGCGGATGTGCCTATTATTATCGCCGCCATCGACCCCTGCTTCTCCTGCACCGACCGGATGATCAAGGTGAAAAATGCGTCTTCCGGCCAGGAGAAGCTGTTCGACTGGGAAGGCCTTCGTAAATACAGCATTGATTGGTACGGCAAGCAGGGCGTTGACCTGAATACCCTGAACCGTGCCCGGAAAGGGGTCTGATGGCCATGGGAATGTCCCTATTTTATATTTTGATTTTTCCCGGCTTTCTATTCCTGACCGTATTTTCCCTGATCCTGGAGTACGTAGACCGGAAGCTGTACGCTAAGCTGCAAAACCGGGTGGGTCCCAGGTGGTATCAGCCTCTGGCGGATATCATCAAGCTGCTGACCAAGGAGACCATTCTGCCCAGGGAAGCGGATGTAAGGTTTTTCAAGGCCATTCCCGTTTTTGCCTTGGCGGCCACCATGGCCTCTGTCCTGTACGTGCCCATCTGGAGCCCCCAAGCGGTTCAGGCCTTCCAGGGCGACCTGATCGTGGTGATGTACTTTTTGACCATCCCCACCCTCACCTTTTTTCTGGCAGGCTGGTTCTCCAAGTCCCTGTACGCGGAGATCGGCGCTATTCGCGCTATGACCCAGCTTTTCGCTTACGAGGTGCCGTTTTACATGGCGTTGCTGGGCCCTGCCATCCTGGCGGGTACCTGGTCAGTTAGCGGCATTGCCGAATTCTATTATCAAAACCCCATCCTGGCGCTGGTGAACATCCCTGGCCTGCTGGTGTCCATCTTCTCCGCCCAGGGCAAGCTGGAGCGTGTGCCCTTTGACATCCCCGATGCGGAGACCGAGATCGTCGGCGGTACCTTTACCGAGTACAGCGGCCGGCTGCTGGGTATGTTCAAGATGACGCTGAACACGGAAATGGTGGTTGTGGCCGCGCTGATCGCCGCGGTGTATGTCCCCGCCTTTGTGACCACCAGCCCGATCCTGGGTATGCTGGTGTTCCTTTTGAAGGTGCTGGTGATCGTATTCCTGCTGGCAGTGATGCGGGCGGGCCTGGCCCGGTTCCGCTTGGACCAGATGATCTCCTTCTGCTGGAAATGGCTGGCCCCCGTTGCCCTTTTGCAAATTTTGCTGGATCTCATTGTTAAAGGAGCGCTGCTCAAATGAAAACCCTTGGTACTATGGTTCCGTATTTGCTGAAGATGCTCGGTAAAAAGCCGGGAACTATCATGTATCCCGCTGTGCCCGCAAAGGTAGCGGAGGGTTTTCGCGGCGCGCTGAAGTTTGACAGTGAAAAATGTGTGGGCTGTAAGCTTTGCAGCCGCGTATGCCCCGCCAACGCTATCGAGATCGAAAAGGTGGAGGGCGAGGAAAAGAAGTTTAAAGCGATCGTGAAGATGGACAAATGCGTTTTTTGCGGGCAATGCGTAGACTCCTGCAACAAAAAGGCACTGGAGAACACCACCGCGTTCGAGCTCGCGGCTTCTGACCGGGCCTCCATGCGGGTGGAAATTTGATATGGAGTTAGACGTTTTTTTGAAGGAGCGCCTGGGCGGGGCCAAGCGGCTGGCGGTGCTGGGCGCAGGCTCCCTGCTGAAGGCGGACGACGGCGCCGGGGTCATCGTGACGGAGCAGCTGATGGAAGCCTGTCCGCCTGAGCACTACCCCGATCTGCTCTGTTGCCCCGGCGAGACCGCCCCGGAGAACTTCTCCGGCAAGATCATTAGCTTTAAGCCCGACCACCTGCTGGTGGTGGACGCTGCGGACATCGGCCAGGAGCCGGGCACCATCCAGGAGATTGATCCTCAGGATGTGGGCGGCCCCACCTTTTGCTCCCACATGCTGCCCCTTCGAGTGATGATCGACTTCATTGTCGCCCATACGAACGTACCCGTGACCCTGCTGGGCATTCAACCCCAAAGCATCGACTTTGACGCGCCTATGACCCCCGTTATGGAGGAGGCTGTAGAGGCGCTGTGCCAGGGGCTGACGGCAGTTATAAAGGGACGGTAGAGGACGAGGGGGACGATTTGCAAGAGCTTTGCCCCTGCACCCCGCCAGGGCTTCGCCCTGGACCCTTCATCGCCGCGCTGTGCACGGTGAAAGAGAAAATCATAAAAGGATACCCGGCGTCCGCTGATGAAGCAGTGCCGGGTTTTTTTGTGCCGAATAGAATGCCCATCACCGCGTAGAAAGTGGTGACAGTGGTGACAGTGGTGAAAGCGGGCCCAGTGGGCCCGCCTCTACAGCGGAGACCCGCTCCTACAGCGGAAGGAAACCCGCCCCTACAGCGGAAGCCCGCTCCAGCTGATGAGGTCCGCTTGCACCTGACCATTTTCGTCCACCAGCAGCTGGGCGTAGGCGGGCTTGCGCAGGCCGCTGTCGCTGACGGAGCCGGGGTTGACCAGGAGGACGCCATGGGCTTCCTCGATGTGGGAGTGGTGGGTGTGGCCAAAGAGGGCGAGGGTGGCCTCCCGCTCCTGGGCGGCGTAGCATAGGCGCTCCAGGCCGTACTTCACGCGATAGAGATGGCCGTGGGTGGCGATGCATTTGCGGCTGCCGAGGAAAAACTCGTCCAGGTCGGGCAAGGGGCTGCCGTAATCGTTGTTGCCGCGGACGGCGGAGATGTATATATAGGGGTTATGGTCCAGGAGCAAGGGACGGACCTTTTCAAAGTCATGCTCGCCATCGCCTAGAAAGACAAAAACATCTATCCTTCCTTTTTCCATGGCTAGGGTCGCCGCCTCCCGGAGGCTTGAGGCCAGACCATGGGAATCGGATACGGCGATGAGGCGCTTCATTGGAGCACCTCGGTCAGGACGCTGCGCATGGCCTCGGCAGCGTTGGCCCGGTGGCTGACGCGGTTTTTCTCCTTCTCGGTCATTTGGGCAAAGGTCTTGCCGGTCTCATACAGGAAGAGAGGGTCGTAGCCAAAGCCGCTGTCTCCGGCAGCGGCGGTGAGCAGCTGGCCCACGCACTCGCCGCGGACTACCCGCGTCTTTTCGCCGGGGATGGCCAGGGCCATGGCGCAGACAAAGCGGCACGTGCGGTCCTGTACGCCGTCCATGTTCTGGAGGAGCAGCGCGTTGTTTAAGCCGTCGTTGCCATGGTCGCCTGCGTAGCGGGCGCTGAGGACCCCAGGCGCGCCGCCCAGGGCATCTACGGAAAGGCCACTGTCATCCGCCAGGACGGGAAGCCCGGTCTCCCGCATGATGGCCTCAGCCTTGATGATGGCGTTGGCCTCGAAGGTATCGCCGTTTTCCTCAATGTCCATATCCAGCTTTGCATCCTTCATGCCCACCACCTCGCAAAGGCCGCCGAAGATATCGGACAGCTCCTTAAGCTTGTGGGCGTTGCCGCTGGCGATAAGCAGGCGGGGCTTGGGGATCAGGTAGCCGCCAAGGTCCTCCAGGGCCTCCCGCTGGGCGTGCATCAGATGGCGGATGCCGTTGCGGCCATAGTTGATGAGGGTGTTCATTTCCCGGCTGGTGAAGGCGCGGCCCTCTCCTGTGCCCTGTAGCTCGATAAACTCACCCTTTTGGTTCATGATCACGTTCATATCGGTCTGGGCGGCGCTGTCCTCCACGTAGCACAGGTCCAAAAGCGGGGTATCCTCTACGATGCCGGCGCTGATGGCGGCCACCTGGCCGATGATGGGGTTTTGTTCCAGCAGGCCCTGGGACATCAGCTTGTTGACCGCCATGACCAGGGCGGCATAGGCTCCGGTGATGGAAGCCGTGCGGGTGCCGCCATCGGCCTCCAGCACGTCGCAGTCCAGGGTGATGGTGCGCTCGCCAAGCAGGGTCAGGTCTACCGCCTGGCGCAGGGAACGGCCAATAAGCCGCTGTATCTCCACACTGCGGCCATCCTTCTTGATACCGTCCCGGGCTTTTCGGCGGCCTGTGGAGGCAGGCAGCATAGCGTACTCGGCGGTGACCCAGCCGCGTCCAGTGCCCCGAAGGAAAGGGGGGACCCCTTCTTCCACGCTGGCGGTGCAGATGACCCGGGTCGTGCCGGTGCTGATAAGGCAGCTGCCGGCGGCAGTGCCCACAAAGTTCATTTCCATCGTGCAGGGCCGGGGCTGAGAAAAGGCGCGTCCATCTATACGGTTCATGAAGTGTCAACATCCTTTCGGGCTTTACGGATTTTGGGCGTTCATAGACAGGAAAAAGCGGCGGAAGCTTTCCACCGCTTTCCTGTGCTATTATACTGTGATTCCCGGCTGATGTAAAGCCACGCCTATGCAAGGCCATGCCCATGCGGAGCCGTCCCGTGCGTAGCCCGTTAGTCGATCTCGATAACGCCAGGGTACTGGGCGACGACCTCCGCCTCCTCGTTGATAAAGGTAGAGGTGCTTTCCGGCTGGGCGCTGGCAGGCTCGCCCTCCACTAATACCTGTACCTTCTTGACCCCAGGGAACTGGGAGCAGGTGAACAGGATGGCACGGATGGTCTGCTGGCCGCCGTCAGAGGCGTCCAGGGCGGTCTTGAATTCCTTGGAGAAGTCCACGGTCACCACGCCGTCCTTCATGGTCACGCTGCGGATGCCCACATTTTGAGGCAGGGCCCGCTCCAGGCCGCTGTCCGCCTGCGGGCCTTTGGCTAGCTCCACCATGGCGGTGGTGGGGTCCGCGTCGGAGAAAACAGCGCGGGTAATAGGCACCAGCAGCCGCCCGGTCTGGGAGGGAAAATACAGCTGCACCTGCTGGGCACCCTCGGCGAAGGTCTCCACGCTCTCCAGGTTCACGCTGCTCTGCGCAAATACGCCGCTTACATCAGTGCCATAGGTGAGCTTGGAGCGCTTCTGCCCATCAAAAAGCAGGGTCACCTCGTCCACGGTGGAGAAGCAGGCCATGGTACTTGTAATGGCAGATACCATCAGCGCTTCCTCCTCGGCAGAGGCGCAGGACAGCGCTTCCTTGCTCACGTCCACGCGGGCCTTGCCGCTTTGGATGTCTACGTCAAAGGTGGTGCCTTCGGGGATCACCGTGCGAAGGCCCAGACGGGCGGCCTCCATGTCGTTTTGGCTGCTCTTCACCATCAGGCTGAGCGTGGCCTTGGCAATGCCGTCGGTCTTGGGGATCTGGCGGGTAACGGGTACCAGGTAGCCGTCGCCGTCTTCATAGAAAACCGTGGTAGAGAGCTTCTCCGTGGCATCGGCAGCGGTTTGGGTGGTGGGGATCTCCGCCTGCTCATACATGGTTTGGGAGGTGGTCTGCTGGTTCCCGCGCAGCGCCAATACCACCACTAGCACCGCCGCGCACAAAATCAGGATACGTTCGATATCGGCCCGTTTGATCTTCATGATTTTTCCACTCCTCGCAACTGATTGCAATGGAAGTGTATGTCCTAAGCCTTGGAACCATGCCTGGATTTGCAGGATTCACACGTTTATGCTATCATCGGGAGAACAACAGGTTTTGGGAGGCGTTTTCTATGCCTATGGATGGTTTTACCCTTTCTTTTTTACAGCGGGAGCTTAAGGCAGCCCTGGTGGGCGGCCGGGTGGATAAGGTGAACCAGCCGGAAAAGGACACGCTGCTGATCCTGATCCGCAGCCAGGGAGAGAACCACCGCCTGCTGCTCAGTGCCAACGCCAGCCAGGCTAGGGCCCAGCTGACCGCCCAAAGCTACGAAAACCCTGCCGAGCCGCCTATGTTCTGTATGCTGATGCGCAAGCATTTAGTAGGCTACCATGTTATGGATGTGGCCCAGCTGGGGGGCGACCGCATACTGAGCCTGACGTTTGAGGGCATCGGGGAGCTGGGGGATATGGCCCGGAAGACCCTGTATCTGGAAATGATGGGCCGCCACAGCAACCTGACCCTGGTGGATGCCGAGGGCACCATTGTGGACGCTATACACCATGTAAACAGCGAAATGAGCCGGGTGCGCACGGTCCTGCCGGGGCAGCCGTATCATTTGCCTCCAGCCCAGGACAAGCTGTCTCCAGAGGCGATATCGGCCCAGCGGCTCACCCAGCGTCTGGCAAGCCTTACCTGCCCCTTGTTTAAGGGCTTGATGGAGACTGTGGCCGGCATGGCTACGGTCTGCGCCAAGGAGGTCTGCGCCCAGGTGGGGCTGGAGCCGGGCACGCCCGTGGGTGAACTGGACTGGGCCGTGACCGGGCCTGCGCTGGCGCGGTTCTACGAAGATGCGCCTGGGCTTTTGGCACCTGTGGCCTTGTACGACGAGGCAGGGGCGGCGCTGGACTTCTTTCCCTTTCCCTACCGCACCTTTGATAAGGACCAGCAACAGCCTATGCCCAGCCTCAGCGCCGCCATGGATGCATTCTACCTGGGCCGGGACCTGCGCCAGCGGATGCAGCAGCGCAGTGCAGGGCTTCAGAAGCACGTGCAGAATGCCATTGACCGACTGGAGAAAAAAAAGCGCATTCTGGTGGAGACCCTCCAGGCCAGCGAGCATGCCGAGGACAACCGTATCTGCGGGGAGCTGCTAACGGCCCACCTGCACACCCTGGTAAAGGGGCAGGAGAAGGTGAGCCTTACCAATTATTACGATCCGGAGCAAAGGGAGATCGAAATTCTGTTGGATAACCAGTTGACCCCGAACCAGAACGCCCAGCGGTATTACAAAAAATACCGGAAGGCCAAGGTGGCCGCCCAGTACGCCCAGGAGCAGCTGGAGATAGCGGAGCGGGAGCTGGTCTTGCTGGAAGGGGCGCTGGACGACCTGGAGAAATCTACCACCTCCACGGACCTGGCGGAGGTGCGGCAGGTGCTGATGGACAGCGGCTACCTGCGACCTGACCCGGCCCAGCGAAAAAAGAAAAAGCTGCAGGAGGGCAAGCCCTATCGCTTTACCGCCCCGGATGGCACGGAGATATGGGTGGGCAAAAATTCCCTGCAAAACGACCGCCTGACCCTCCATGCCAAGGGTGAGGAGATATGGCTCCATGCCCAGGGGATGCCCGGCTCCCACGTGATCATCAAGACCGAGCAGGAGCCCAGCGAGGAAGCGCTTTTAAAGGCGGCTAAGCTGGCCGCATATTTCAGCCGGGGTCGGAACCATCCCATGCTGCCTGTGGACTGGACACGGCGCAAGCACGTGAAAAAAGCGGCGGGCTCCCCGTCGGGATTTGTGACCTACACCCGTTTTCAGACCGTTATTATCGGCCTGACCCCGGAGGATATCGCCGCCATCCAGAAGGAGAGCGCAGCGGGGAAACCGGCCTGAGGCGGAATGCGGAGTGCGGCAGGTAAGCTAGCAGCCTGCTAAGGATGACCAGAAAACCGGCATCATGCCGGATGCAAAGGAGCAATACGCCATGAACTATACCATCCGCCCTGCCCGGACAGCCGATGCCCAGGCAGTGCACGATATTTACGACTACTATGTCAAAAACACCAACGCCACCTTTAATGTGGAGACTGCGCCAGTGGAGCATTATGTTCATAAGATCCAGGAAAGCCCGTATCCCTTCTTTGTGGCGGAGGAAGAGGACCGGGTGAAGGGCTTTGCCTACGGGGAGGGCGTGCGGCCTCACGATGCCTACATTTGGGATGTGGAGCTGACCATTTACCTCTCCCCGGACGCGGAAAGGCGCACCGGCATGGGCAAGGCGCTGTACCAGCAGCTGCTGGACACCCTGACCGAGGAAGGCTTTTACAACGTCTACGGGGTCATTACCGAGGGCAACGAGGCTAGCCTTCACTTCCACAAGGCCTTCGGCTTTGACAAGGTTGCGGATTTTCCCAAGATGGGATATAAAAACGGGGCGTGGCATGGGGTGGTGTGGATGCACAAGGCCCTGCGCCCCTTTGGGAAAGCGCCGCTGCTGCCCACACCCTTTAGGACAGCCAGAAGCAAAAGATAAAGGGGATCACCTCACACATCAGGGCACTGTTACCGAATTTTCCGGTATAAATTCAATCATTTAGCGTTTGCGAGCCATAATATCCAGGGGTGATAGGATGGAGCGCATAAGAATCAAGGACCTACGAGAAGATCACGACTTATTACAAAAGGATGTGGCAGCCTACCTCCACTGCTCGCAGCAGGTATATAGTGATTATGAAAAAGGCAAAGTCGAATTGTCCTTGGATTCTCTAATGAAACTGGCAAGGCTTTACAACACGACCACTGATTACATTCTCGGCTTGACCGACGAGCGGCAAAGACCCTGGAGCACCTGGCCCAAAGAAAAGTAGATCACAAAATATGCACAAGGCATTTTGTGCATAGAAAAAGGCAGCGCCCGCACTCTTGCGCCAGCGCTGCCTTTTTATCCTTGGGCTTACTTCTGGCCGCCGCTCATGGCGCGCTCGGCCTGCTCGATCATACGCTTGACCATGTAGCCGCCGATGTAGCCGGCCTGACGGCTGGGCATATCGCCGTTGTAGCCCTGCTTCAGGTTAATGCCGAGTTCGTTGGCGATCTCAAACTTCATGTTGTTCAGGGCCTGCTTGGCTTCGGGTACCATGGTGCGGTTGGAGTTGCTGGTGCTGTTCTGATTCTGATACATTTTCGTTCACCTCATCATAATATTTGCGCTTAGCGCGGGGTCGTTCCACTCTGGGCCGCCATTTGACGTTGGGCCTGCTCAATGAGCCGCTTGACCATGTAGCCGCCTACATAGCCGTTGTCCTTGGCACTGAGGTCGCCATTATAGCCTTGCTTGAAATTGATGCCAAGCTCTTTGGCGATCTCATATTTCATGTTGTCCAAGGCCGCGCGCGCTTCCGGCACGCTGGTTACGTTGCTCCGGGAAGAGCTGGACTGTTGGTCTACCATCGAATCGTTCACCTCCCGTTGTGGTTTCAACGCTATTTTGACCGTCTGCGGATAAAATACGCTGCCAATTGTTTTCAGGGAAAGTTCTTACAGGAGAAATAGGGAAACCTTATTTGGAGGTCGCCTTTTTGAAGCCGGTGACGATCAGCAGCAGTACGCAGGCGCCGCCAATGGCGATCAGCAGGCTGTACAGGTTGAAGCCGCTCACCGTGCCCAGGCCGAACAGCGATGCCACAAAGCCGCCCAGCAGGCCGCCGATGACCCCTACCACGATATTTGATAGGCCACCCATTTCAGAATTGCGCTTCATAATGATGCTCGCGATCCATCCGGCCAACGCTCCAAAAACGATCCAAGTTACCAAACCCATGTTCATCTTCCTTTCCTAGTTAGTGCGGGCATAGTATGCGCAAAACCTTGCGCTTTTAGAAAAACCATGGGTGGCAAAGAATGGAAGCGTGCACAGGCCCTCCAGATAGGGCGCGGCAGCCCATGGAAAAAACAGACAGCCCTTTGCCAAAGTAGCAAAAATAGCGGGGAAAGCAGCGAAATCAAAAAACGGGGAAATCGAAAAAACGGGCAGGCCCGGCCTTGACTTTCTTTACGCCTTGTATCATAATATTCTCCGTGACTGATCGTCTTTATGCTGAAATGGCGGAATGGCAGACGCCGGAGACTTAAAATCTCCTGTCCTATGGGCGTGCGGGTTCGAGTCCCGCTTTCAGCACCACCGCCGCAAGGCGGTTTTTCTATGGATTTGTGAAAGAACGCCCGATATGGGCGGCATTAATATCCTTTTAAACAGGCTTGTACGTGCTGGTCTGTTTTATTGAAAATCATTACAACTATGATATAATGGTTTTTAGATAGGAGGAGAAATTAATGCGTCAATTTTTATATTATAATGATGACTCGATCAATTCTTTTTTAGCCCAGATCGAGCAAGGCTTGCTAACAAGAAATGAATTTGAAAAAAAGGAAGAAGGAACGACGTCAACAACACAGGAAAAACAATCCAATATTACAGGAGCCTTGAGCGCTAAGGTGCTAGGCATTGGCGCTGCCATACAAACGGATATAAAGGGGTCGGATTCAGATACCGAAATAGCAACGCAGATGGTTAGAAGCGTCCAGGAAAAGGCGCTTCATGACTTTGCCTTTGACAGAATATATGAGCATTTAATTCAAAACAAGATTATTAATAATGAGAAGCCTAGCATTGGTGATGTTATAGTAACAGAAGGAACCCATACTTTTCTTGATTTCAACTACTTTCAAGCCCTGTTTGCAGATAATGGAGCTTATAAGTTTGTTAACGATCAAGCAAGGAAACAGATGGACGAAAAGCTGAGGGAGCTGCGCAAGAGCTTTCCTAAGGGTCAGGCAATGCCAGAAGAAATTAAAAAGCAATTAGCGGAGCTTGAGAATAAGATCAAAAGCGTGGAGCCACAGCGAAAAGAAATACTGAAGACGATCGAAGTCATACGCACTACGCTTCCTTATAATCGGTTTATAATGATCTCAAACTTTCTAGTGCCACTAACCGATAAATATTTGAGAGATGATCCAGATATAATCGCCTTTAAATATGGAGGTGCTTTATCTGTTCTTGGTTATGTAACAAATGTTATTAGTGATGGGGAGCAGGGTGGACCAACGAACGAGTTTGCTGCTATGTACGATGCTGTAAACAAGGTAATGCTTTCGCTTTTTCAGGGACAAAAAAAGATATTTATTGTGCACCCAATTGCATTATATTATTATCAGCATACTTAAGAAATGGCTTGAAGCAGAAAACCGGATAGGAGGCCTGTTTTGATTTTTATGTCATATATGACATAAGCGCGTTTACAAAAAAAAGGACAGTCTATGAAATGTGAAGTAGACTACTGCAAAAAGAGCAGAGGCGATATGCCAGTAAAGGATTTTCTGGACGATCTGCCGCTGAACACAAAGCCTTGGAACTGCAATATACCTTTGCCAAGCAGATGATCGCCGCCCAGATGGAAAAAGCCCCGACCCAGAAAGAACGGGCTAAGCTTGTAGGTACGCCTCAGGCCAGTATTACCAACTGGGCAGCTTTACAGCGCAGCCGAAAATTCGTACACGGAAAAGGCATTAGCCGGTGGCTGATGGAGCAGGTGCTAGGGGTGGGGCAGGAGCAGTGCGATAGCCTGTATTGGCTGGGCAATGATTCCGTTATGGATCATTACCCCCGGTATGGGCCTTAAAATCGTTTGGGTCTGCGGGCAAGTTGACCTGGGTCTCTTTTTCATGCTAAACTGACATTCGTTGGTATTAGGGAGAAAAAGCGACAATTTTTTTGGAGGAATGCTTGCATGGGCCATAGGTTTGTTCATACCAGGCGGTGGATGGCAGGAATCGTAAGCGGATGGTTGGCTTTGGTCCTTTTAAGCCCGTCGGCCATGGCCGCCAAAAAGCCTAATAGCCCTCTGGCCGATGCGACCTATGGGGCCGCCACCGCTCAGGGCGCGTCTTTGCAGGCAGGAGCGGTGCAAATTGGCGGGGAAAGCCCCTTTGCGCCGGATGCGGTGCTGCTTGAACTGGTTTTTGTGCAGCAGGGCCGGGCGGATGCGATCTATGTGCAGCTCAAGGGACACACGATGCTGGTGGACGGAGGCGATCTGTCCAAACGCGATAAATTGCAGGCGTTCCTTTCACAACAGGAAGGCGGCATGCATGTGAACACGCTTTTGGGCACGCACGCCCATTCCGACCATATAGGCGGGCTGCTTTCCTTCATCAAGGAGGGCGGCACCACCAAGGAATTTTATAGTGGATATGCCACTAACACATGGGATAAGTACATGCAAGACAAGGTCTTTCCGCTGCTGAAAAAGAAAGGCATACCCTATAAGCAGGTGAAGGATGGGGACCGGTTTTTCTTTGGCGCCGGCGGGCCGGAGGACGGACTTGTGCCCCTTGGCGAGGACGATATCATGCCGGAGGGCTGTGCCTTTATCCAAGCGTACCGCTGGGGCGATCCAGAGGCCAAGGTGGACGCGAATGCCCGCTCCGTAGTGCTGCATATTACCTATGGCGAGCGCACGGTGCTGCTGATGGCGGATGCCGCAGGGCTGGCCCAGCGGCATTATCTGACCTTTGATCACCAGCTTTTTAAGGCGGATGTGCTAAAGGCTGCGCATCATGGCGTGACCCCCACGGTGGAGCCGTTTCTGGAGGTGGTGGACCCCAGCTTGATCCTGGTGACCCATACCCGCAAAGGGGCCACGACCCAGTTAAACCAAGCGGAAATGAAGGGGCTGTACTCCCTGTATTCGGGAGAGGGCACCATCCATATGCAGACAGACGGGAAGGTGTGGTATGTATGGCAGGAGCTGATCCCCTGATAGGCGTGGAGCAAAAGGAGAAGACAAAATTTTGGCAAGGGCTAAAGGACAGAGCAGGACAGCTGAAGCATAAGGTGGCAGCGGTTTTTTTGGCGTACAAGCATAAGGATACCCCATGGTATGCCAAGCTGGCCGCGCTGATCACGGTGGGCTACGCCCTGTCGCCCATCGACCTGATCCCGGATTTTATCCCGGTGCTGGGGTATCTGGACGATATGATCCTGCTGCCGCTGATGGTGGCGCTGTGCGTAAGGCTGATACCCAAGGCGGTTTTTGAACAGTGCGAGCTCCAGGCCCAGGGGATGTGGCAGGAGGGTAAGCCAAAACGATGGGTCTATGCCCTGCCCATCGTCTTGATCTGGCTACTTATACTAGGCCTCATCGCAAAGGCCGTGTTTTTTTGACCGACGCAGGTCGGGACCCGGCGCATAGAGACCCAGCGGATAGAAACCGGGCCGATAGGTGTCGGCGGGTCTTACCCGATGATCTGGTTTTCGTACCGGAATACCGGCAGGCCGTCCTCCCACTGGATGCGCATCAGGTAGGTGTGGCGGTTGGGGTCGTTTAAGGGGTCTGCGATGATCTCATCATAAGTCCTGGCGTGATACGCCATGATCAGCTGGCCTTCTTCGTCCGTAAAAAATGAATTATGCCCTGGCCCGTACAGCCCCGACGCTTCGTCGGTCTGCAGTACGGGCTTTTTGGCTTTTGTCCAGGTGTTGGGGTCCATTAGGTCCCCGTCCAGGGGCGCGCTGAGTAGGCCCATGCAGTAGCAGGCCCCGGTGGCGCTGGCGGAATAGGTAAGGAAGAGCCGATCCTCGCTCCTGCAAACGGCAGGCCCTTCGTTCACCCAGAAGTCCACTCTTTCCCAGTCATAGGTGGGGCAGGAAAGCAGCATTTGAGGCGTTTTAAGCTGTGTGGGGGATGCCATCTCGGCGATGTACAGGTTGGATATCTTCTTGCCTACGCTCACCTTTTCCGCCCAGACCGCGTACATGCGCTGCTGCTGCTCGATGATCGTCATATCCAGGGAAAAATCTGTAAAGCTGAAATCGTCGGCAGCCAAAAGCATGCCCAGCTCCTGCCAGCGGCCTGTCAGGGGGTCGCTGTCTTGGCAGCTGAGCACATAGGGGCGAATGGCCCAGATGTCCTCCGCCTCTCCCGCCGCAAAGTAAATATACCATGCGCCCTTAATATAGTGCAGCTCCGGCGCCCATACGTGATAGCTCATGGGGCCATGGTCGTGCTTGCGCCAGATCACGTGCTCCGTGGCGGTCGTAAGCCCCTCCAGGGTCCTGGAGCCCCGCAGCACGATGCCGTCATAGGCGGGAACAGAGGCGGTAAAGTAATACATGCCGTTTTTCATCCGGGTAATGAAGGGATCGGCACGCTGTGGGATAAAGGGCCGGTTTAAGGGGGTGGACAGGTAGTTGTGGGCGTTCATAGCAGTATTCCTCCTAGGAAGGATGATCGGCTTGCGAAGCGTACACGAATACGCAAGCCCGTGATAATAAAATGAATTATATAAGAAAACAGCTGCTTTGTCAATGCGGGACGTGTGCAGGCGTGCGAAGGCATGTACAGACGCATGAAGGCGTATGCAGGCACATGAAGGCGTGCGAAGGTGTATGCAGGCGTATGCAGGCGATGCTCGCATAGTGGACGCAGGTGAAGGTCCGAAATAGAAAGAAAAAAAGACTGTTGACAAATGTAAAATATGCGGTTATACTACAGCCACAACAGGTTACACGAGTACGCAAGTTGAACCCCAAGTTGAACCCAAAGAAAAACCTATTTTGAATTAGGAGGAACCATCATGAAAAAGCTTCTCTGCCTTTTGCTGGTCACCATGCTGGCGCTTGCCAGCGCCTTCACTTGCGCTGCGGGCGCGGAAACCTTCGAGCCCGTTACCATCCAATTCTGGAACAGCTTTACCGGCCCCGATGGGGATATCCTGGTGCGACTGGTGGACCAGTTCAACCAGGAGAACAAATGGAACATCACTGTGGATATGGACATCTCCGCCAGCTTTACCGAGCAGCTCACCGCAGCCCTGTCTGCCAAGACCGGCCCTGCCCTGGTGCTGTTCTCCAGCGCCTTCCGCTTCGAGTATGCGGACTACCTTAAAGAGATCAGCGATATCTTTGAGAAGACCGATCTGAACAAAGCGGATTTCGTACCCTCCTATCTGGAGTACTGCTCCGAGGGAGACGACCTGTTCCTGGTGCCCTTCCAGATCGTGGGCTTCTACCTCATGTGGAACAAGGACCTGTTCACCGCCGCTGGCCTAGACCCCGAGACCCCGCCCCAGAACTGGGACGAATGGCTCACCTATGCTAAGGCCCTCACCGATGAAAGCAAGAACGTGTACGGCTCCGGCCTGTCCTACAACTACGCCTACCAGATCGCCCACAGCATTCAGCGCTGCGGCGGCCTGGCCGTAACCAAGGAAGACGGCGCGTGGAAGGCCAACTTCGCAGGCAACGAAGGCTATGTGAAGTTCCTGAATATGTACAAGGAAATGATCACCGCTGGATACAACCCCATCGACGCGGATACCGATCCTATGCTGCCTGCGGGCCAGCTGGGCATGACCATCACCGGTCCCTGGACCACCGGCGGCCTGGATACCGCTGGCGTTAACTACGGCATTTCCCTGGTGCCCCAGGGCGACGCTGGCGACATGAACTCCGTTGAGGTGCTGGGCCTGGCCGTGACCAACGTAGTATCCGAGGCTGAGCAGCTGGCGGCCTACCGCTTCATCGAGTGGTGGCACACGGACAACGCCCAGGGCGTATCTCCCGCATTGACCTGGTCCCTGGAAAACGGCTTCCCGGCCTACAGCTTCTCCGTGCAGGAAAAGGAAGCCTATAAGAGCAACGCCAAGCTGGTGGCTACCTCTGCCGCTAACCCCGAGGCTCCCTCCGACTTCATCGTGGACAGCAGCTTTGCCGGCACCAATCAGATCTTGAACGACGTGATCCTGCCTATGATGTCCGCCATCACCTTTGACAACATCTCCGCCGAGGATGCGCTGGCCGCCGCCCAGACCGCTGCGGACGCCATCGTGGCACAGTACAATAAGTAAACCTTACCCTAAGTAAAATATACCCCGATGGCTCACTGCGCTGCACGCTTTAGCCATAAGCGTGCAGCGCAGTATTGAAAAGGATGAAAGCTGATGCCTCTTCATAAAAGGATATATGCAACCCTTAATAAGCCGGAATACTGCGTCTACCTGTTTCTGGCTCCGTCGCTGATACTGCTGCTGCTGTTCAATGTGGTGCCCCTGGCGGCTTCCTTTGTGCTCAGCCTGTTTGATGTGAATATGACCATGTCCCATATGAGCTTTTTAGGGCTTGAAAACTTTGCGGAGGCCCTGGGAGACCTCCGGTTTGTAAACAGCCTTAAGGTGACCGCAACGATGACCCTTGTGGAGTTGCCCGTGCAGGTCTTTGGGGCTATGGTGGTGGCGGCACTTTTATCCCCAAATACCCTGCGCAACAAGGCTTTCCGGGCTGTTTTTTTTCTGCCGGTCATTTGCTCGGCAACGGCCATCGGTATCATGTGGAAAATGATACTGCATTCCAATATCGGCCTTATCACCTATATCATCCGCACCCTGGGGCTTGGGAAGATCAACTTCCTCAACACCCCCAGCCTGACGGTTTATGTTGTGGCATTTATATCCATATGGCGCAGCTTCGGCATAAGCACCATCGTCTATGTTACCGCCATCCAGCAGATAAGCCCCTCCATGTACGAGGCGGCGCAGCTGGACGGAGCGGGGAAGGTCCGCAGCTTCTTTAATATCACCGTGCCCTCCATCCGCCCCACCTTTTGGTACATATTGATGACCCGATTTGCAGGCGCGCTGCAGATTTTCGATATTATTTATACCACCACCAACGGCGGCCCAAACTACACCACCGAATCCACCGTGACCTATATTTATTCCAGGGCTTTTACCGCCACCTCCCGGATGGGGTACGCCGCGGCTATGTCCATTTTGCTCTTTGGGATCATTATGGTCATCACGATCCTGCTGTACGGCAGGATGAATAGGGGGGACGCCTGATGAACACCCATAAGCTCCATTGGAAAAAGGCGCTGACCTCCACCCCGGTTTTTTTGCTGCTGACAGTGCTGGCGCTGCTAGTGGTAGTGCCCATCCTGTGGCTGCTCCTCAGCGCCTTTAAGCAGGAATCGGAGATCGTTTCCTACCCGCCTACCTTCTGGCCCAATGCCTTTACGCTGGATAACTTTGTAAACGTAGGCAAGCGCATTAAGATCGGGACCTACCTGCTCAACTCCGTCATATACGCAGTGGGTACCACCACCCTGGCAGTCATCGTCAATAGCTTGGCGGGCTACGCCTATGCCCGCTACGAGTTTCGCTGGAAGAACATCTGCTTCCTGGTGACGTTGGCCACCATGATGATCCCCTTCCAGGTGATCATGGTGCCCTCGTTTCTGGTGGTGTACCGCATGGGTATGTACAACACCTACTGGGGCCTCATTATCCCCCGGGTGGCGGTGGCGGTATCCATCTTCATGATGCGGGCAGCCTTTACCGGACTGCCTAAGGAGTTGGAGGATGCCGCCCGGATCGACGGCGTTTCGGAGTTTGGCATATTCTGGCGTATCATGCTGCCCCAGGTGAAGCCTGCGGTGATCTGCCTGGTGGTGCTGAGCATCAACGGCTCCTGGAACGACCTGCTCTGGCCTATGCTGGTAGCCAGCAGCACAAACATGCGGACCCTGGCCAATGGCCTGGCGCTGTTTGTGGGAGAGTTCACGGTCCAATTTGGCGCCGCCTTTGCAGGCGCGCTCATCTCCCTGGCCCCTATGCTGCTGCTGTACCTGTTTGGGCAGAAGTATTTTGTGCAGGGCATGGCATCCTCTGGGCTAAAATAATGACAGGTGGAAAGATAGCATGATCATTGGCAAGCTTATTTGCAATAAAAGCTTCAAGCAAGGCGATATCGACCCCAGAATATACGGCTCCTTTGCGGAGCATATGGGACGGGTGATCTACTCCGGCATCTATGAGCCAGGCCATCCCATGGCGGATGGGGACGGCTTCCGAAAGGACGTGCTTTCGGCGGTCCAGGACATGGGCGTCTCCTGCGTGCGCTATCCTGGCGGCAACTTTGTATCGTTTTACAATTGGCTGGATGGGGTAGGCCCGGTGGAAAAGCGGCCTAGCCGGATCGAGCTGGCCTGGCGCTCCATCGAGACCAACGCCTTTGGCACCAACGAGTTTATGCGCTGGGCAAAAAAGGCCCAGGTACAACCTATGATGACGGTGAACCTGGGCAGCCGGGGCATGGAGGATGCGGTCAGCTATTTGGAGTATATGAATGTACCCGGCGGCACGCTGTACAGCGACCTGCGCAAGGCGCATGGGGTGGAGAAGCCCTATGATGTGAAGCTGTGGTGCCTAGGCAACGAGATGGACGGCACCTGGCAGATCGGGCATAAAACGGCGGAGGAGTATGGCCGCTTGGCGGCGGAGACTGGCAAGGCCATGAAGCTGGTGGACCCCAGCATCCAGCTGGTGGCCTGCGGAAGCTCCAAGTCGGACATGCCCACCCATCCCCAATGGGATATGACGGTGCTGGAGCATGTATATGAGATCGCGGATTACCTGGCCCTGCATCAGTATTATGGCAATCAGCAGCTGGGCACGGCGGGCTTCCTAGCCCAGTCTATGGACTTTGAGGCGTATATCGGCACCATTCGCTCCGCCATTGCCGTCGTGAAGAAAAAGACCCGCTCCCGCCGCCAGATGCAGATCAGCATTGACGAATGGGGGGTCTGGTCGGTGCCCTCGGACGAGGTGACCAGGGAGATCGACATCGCGCCTTGGCAGCAGGCCCCCGCCATCAGCGAGCAGATATATACGATGGAGGACGCACTGCTGTTTGCCTCCATGCTCATGGCCATGGTCCGTAATGGAGATATCGTCAAAATGGCCTGCCAATCCCTCATCACCAATATCAGCGCCTGCCTGATGACGGAAAAGGGCGGCGGCCTGTGGAAACAGACCATCTACTATCCCTTCCATTATCTGGCCCAGAATGCCCGGGGAACCGTGCTGGAGCTGCGGCAGGATATTCCCGCCTATGCCATAGGCCCCGACGCAGTGCCCTACCTGGACACGCTGCTGGTCTACAACGAGGCGGCAGGGGAGGCAGTGCTCTTTGCCGTAAACCGCTCGGATAACCAGCAGGCACAGCTGGAATGCCGCCTGGAGGGCTTTGAGGTGCAGCAGGTAGTGGAATCCGTAGTGCTACAGGCCAAGGATAAAAAGCAGACCAACTTGGAGGACCACGAGGCGGTAGTGCCTCGGAGTATAGACAATGTGGTCCTAAAGGATGGACAGGTCACCGCTGAGTTTGAGCCGCTGGCTTTCCATATGGTACGGCTCAAGGTGTGAAGGTAGCAAAACGGGGATGCCTCAAAGGGGTTTGAGGCATCCCCGTTTTGCGGACCCTATACGCGTGGGGTCGAGAGCGCAGTCCTTTACAGCGTTTCCTTATCCAGGATCTGATAGGGTAGATAGATCTTCTTGGGCACGGTATGCTCCTGCTCGATATGGGCGATAAGCTCGTCCACAGCGGTGACGGCAACGCTTTCCACACTGGTGGAGACGGTGGTCAGCCGGGGCACGATGTACTCCAGCATGCTGATGTTATCAAAGCCCATAATGCCTATATCCTGCGGGGTCTTGATGCGGGCGCTTTTGAAAAACCGCATGATATCCAGGGCGTAGATATCGCCGGAGCAAAGCAGCGCCGTGCGGGTGGACAGCGTATGAAGGATAGGGCTGAGCTGCTGTATATAATCGTTGCCGATGATGAGCTGCCCTTCCAGCTCCGGGTGCAGCTTCATTTCGCTCTCAAAGCCCAGCTTGCGCTGAAGATGGGAGTAAATGTTCTGTTCATTTTCAAACACCAGTGGCGGACACACAAAAACGATGCGCTTATATCCCTTAGAGATCATCAGCTGTATCGCGTCTCGAGTGGCCTGGGCCTCGTCCACCATGACGGTGGAGATGTTTGCGGATACGTAGTTGCCCAGGCATACCACCGGCACGCCCAGGGAGAGGATAAAGTCCTCAAAAGCCTTGCCCTGACTGATAGGGCTGATGAGGATGCCGTCCATCCGACGGTCGGCAAACTCGCGGATGCGGCGCATTTCCGCCTCGCTGCTGTGGCCGTGCAGCGCTATGTTCAGCGAATAGCCCTTGCGCTCCGCCTCCTTGTTGATGGAGCTTAAGGACTCGACAAAGAACATATTTTCCACGTCAATGGAAACGATGCCCAGCATATGCGTACGGCCAGAGTTGAGGCTACGAGCCAGCAGATTGGGGCGATAGCCCAGCTCCTTGGCCACCTCCAATATTCTTTTTTGGGTGGCTTCGCTGACCCTGGACTGGTTGTTAAGGGCCCGGACAACGGTCGTACGCGAAACCTTGCATATTTCCGCGATCTGGTTCACAGTAACGCTGATACCCACCGCCGCCTTTCTTTTGCATGCTCAGCCCATTATAGCGAAAAAGGTGACCTGTGTAAATGAAAATTCCCTGAACAGCAAAAGCCTTTACAAAAGCGGTATAGAAAAAGGAAAAGCCTTGCAACAGCACTGCAAGGCTTAAGTATGTTCAAAACCGCTGGGGTGGCTGGGCAGATGCCAGAGGTGCGGCTTAGCCCAGCTTGCTCAGAAGCGCTTCCGCCTTCTGACACAGCCCCTTGAGCTGCTCCGGTACGGCTTCGTTATCCTGGAGGCTGGTGAGCAGGGCCTTGCCCTTCTCGGTGAGAGAGGCGACGATGTCGTTCTTTTCGGCGGTGAGGCTGGCCTTTTCGCTGCTAGCAGCGGAGGAAAGCTTGCCTACGACCTCTTTGAGCTTGTCGCCGATGTCGCCGTAGTTTTCGATGGCGCTGGCGATGCCGTTATTAGAATCCACTTTTTCCAGCAGAGGCTTAACGGTATTAATAATAGACTCCAGGGCTTCGGAGGCCTTTACTTCTACCTGGCCGCCAAAGAGGGACTTAATGCTGTCGATAATGCTCATTTGTATGACTCCTTCCAAATTTAGGTTACATATGTAAACTACCATATTGGAAAAAACATTGCAATAGAAATGGGCAAAGCTTCACCTAGGTTTCACCTAGAGGTCCCTCTTTGTTCACGGGAGGGCGGGGCCTTGGGGCGCATGCTCGCCGCCGGGGTGTTTGCCGCCGGCAGGCTCATCAGCGACTGGCATGGCGGCGGGCTGCATATCCGTGATGGTCTTAAGGTTTTTCATCAGCCGCCCCAGCATATGAATGGCCAGGGGAAGGGCGGTTTCAGGGGTGAGGCCGTCTTGCTTGATCACCAGCTCCGTGGCCTTTTTGGCCATGAATATCAACCGGGCATCCGTCTGCTGGAGGGCAGTAAGCAGGGCCATGGGATCGGGCATATGGGCTGGGGCAATGGCCAGGTGGATGCCGTCCGCCTTAAGGTGCAGATGGCTGATGCCCAGCCGGCGGGTGATGGCCCGAAGCTCCGCGATGCGCATGAGGTTTTCCACAGGCTCTGGAACATCGCCAAAGCGGTCCACCAGCTCTTCTTCAATGTCCATCCGGCCTGATTCGTCCTCGATCATGGCGATGCGCTTGTATATCTCGATGCGCATAAGCTCCGAGGACACGTAATCCTCCGGCAGGAACGCGTCTATGCGCAGCTCCACGCGGGTATCCAGCTCCGGGGCATCCTCGTGGCCCTGGACCTCGCCTACGGCTTGCTCCAGTAGCTTCACGTACATGTCGTAGCCCACGGCGCTGAGGTGGCCGTGCTGCTCTGGGCCCAGCACGTCGCCTGCCCCGCGGATTTCCAGGTCCCGCATGGCAATGCGGTAGCCTGCGCCAAACTCCGTAAACTCCCGGATGGCGGACAGCCGCTTTTCGGCGGTCTCGGAGAGGAGCTTATTTTGCCGGACGGTGAAATAGGCATAGGCCTGACGATTGGAGCGGCCTACCCGGCCGCGAATTTGATACAGCTGAGACAGGCCGAAGCGGTCCGCGTCAAAGACGAAAAGGGTGTTGGCCTCGGGCACGTCCAGGCCGCTTTCGATGATGGTGGTGCATAAAAGCACATCATAGGCCCCGGCGTAGAAGTCCAGCATTACGTCCTCCAGGGCGTTTTCCCGCATTTGCCCGTGGGCAATGCCGATGCGGGCCTCCGGCACCAGGGACTTGATGCGGGCGTGCATCTGCTCGATAGAGCGGACCCGGTTGTAGAGGAAATACACCTGGCCGCCCCGGGCCATTTCCCGGCGAATGGCCTCCTGGACCACCTGGTCGTCATAGCCGATAACGTAGGTCTTGACGGGCAGCCGTTCCTCCGGCGGGGTCTCCAGAATGCTCATATCCCGGATGCCGGTCATGCTCATGTGCAGCGTCCGGGGGATAGGGGTGGCGGACAGTGTGAGCACATCCACCCGGGTCTTCATGTGCTTGATGCTTTCCTTGTGGTTGACGCCAAAGCGGTGCTCCTCATCCACGATGAGAAGACCCAGGTCTTTAAACTGCACGTCCTTGGCCAGCAGTCGGTGGGTACCCACGATCAGGTCGATCTCCCCGGACTTGATCCCGGCCAGGGTCTCCTTTTGCTCCTTGGCGGTGCGGAAGCGGCTGAGCATATCGCAGGTGACCGGGAAGCCGCTAAAACGCTTTTTGACGGTGTTGTAATGCTGCTGGGCCAGGATGGTGGTGGGGGCCAGGATAGCCACCTGCTTGCCCTCGATAACGGCCTTGAAGGCGGCCCGAAGGGCCACCTCGGTCTTGCCATAGCCCACGTCCCCGCAGAGCAGGCGGTCCATGTTCCGGCCACTTTCCATGTCGGAGTGGATGTCCTCCACGCTTTGCTGCTGGTCGGTGGTCAACTCGTAGGGGAACAGCTCCTCAAATTCACTTTGCCAGGGGGTTTCGTGGCTAAAGGCGTAGCCGGTCAGCTCCCGGCGCTTGGCGTATAGCTCCGCCAGGTCGAAGGCCAGCTTTTTCAGCCCTGCCTTTACCTTGCTTTTTTGCCGTTCCCACTCCGCGCCCCCCAGGCGGTTCAGCTTAGGCGGGTTATGCTCCCCGCCGATGAACTTCTGCACCCGGTCAAACTGGTCCGTGGGCACGTAGAGCTTATCGGTGCCTGCGTACTGGATGAGCACATAATCTCGGGTGACGCCCTCGCTGGACATCTGAGTGATGCCCTGGTACAGGCCCACGCCGTGAAAATCGTGGACGATATAATCCCCGACCTTCAGGTCCGTAAAGGAGGCGATACGCTCCCCGGCGGTGTGCTTTTTTCGG
Organism: Eubacteriales bacterium; assembly: GCA_031548115.1. Classification (GTDB taxonomy): domain Bacteria; phylum Bacillota; class Clostridia; order Christensenellales; family Aristaeellaceae; genus Limiplasma. The sequence goes on from JAVBRJ010000003.1 coordinate 23,160, forward strand.
GCTCGCTGGTAGGCGGTGCCGTAGATATCCGAGTCGGACACCAGGCACAGGTGAGCCTGGGTATGGATAAAGCCCTTGGTGCAGGTGAAGGGCAGCAAAATGACCTCCCGGGCGATGAGGTTGCCGTCCAGGGATTCCGCATAGACGGCGCTGACCCCTTGCTCGGCCAGGGCCTTAAGCAGCCGCTTGCCCCGAGCCTCGCCGCCGGTGAGCAGCACGATGGCGCAGCCCTGCTCCTTCCAGGTGGCGATGTCCTTGGCCAGAGGCTCCAGGCGGTTTTGGTAGGGCATTACCGGGGTGGAGGCAAACTCCACCGCATGGGTGGGCTTCCATTGGCCCAGCCCCCGGCGGGCATCGGACAGCACCAGTGCAGCGCACCCGGCGCAGCCCTCCAAAAGCTGGTCGTAGGAAAGCAACAGGTCCTTTTGGGCGGTAAAGGCATCCCCCCGGCGGAAGGCCTCCTCAAACTCTTGGTCAAAGGCAGCATGCCTTGCGGTGAGTCTTGCCTGCCATTGGTCCGGCTGGGCGCACAGCACAATAGGGTCGTCAAAATAGTCCAGGATGGACACGGTCCTTTCGCACAGCACATGCATCCACATGGGGCCGGTGCGCAGGGGATGCCCCGCCTTCACCCGCTGAACATCGTCCAGGTGGCGCTTGTATTCCGGGCTGCGCTCCGGCTGGGCGGTGGGTTCGAGATCGGCGCTCCCGGTGGGGCTGGCGCTGGCGCCTGCAGTCAGGCCGCTGCCGGCAGGCTCCGCCTCCATGGGCAGGTCCACCTCCAGGGCATCCAGGGCCAGCAGGAAATCATCCAAGGAGGGCAGCTCGCCCAGGTCGCGGGGCTTGGGGGCGTTTAGGGCGGACTGATTGGGACCTAACGCAGCGCAGGCCTGCGAAGCACCCGAAGCACCCGAAGCGCCGGATGCGCCGGAAGGGTCTGCTTGGTCCAGAATGGCCGCCCGCAGGCGCTCCGATGCCGCTTGGCCATCGGTTATCAGCCCTTCGGCAGCAGGACAGATGAAGGCTTCCTTGATCTTTTGGATGCTGCGCTGGCTGATGCAGTCGAACCGGCGGATGCTGTCCACCAGGTCGTCAAAAAACTCGATGCGCAGGGCCTCGGTCTCGCTGGGAGGGAACACGTCCAATATGGCACCCCGCATGGCGCATTGCCCCTTGCCCTCCACCATAGGCACTCGCTCATAGCCGTTTTGAATGAGGCGGGCCATCAGCTTATCCGGAGGGGATATTTCCCCCTCGGTCAGGCGGACCGTGGCCGCCCGGAAGCTATCGGCGGGCAGCAGGCGGTCGGCCATGGCCTCTGCGGACAGGCACAGGATGCGCAGCTTGCCCGACACCATGCGGTCGAGCACCTCCAGCCTGTGCCAGGTGGCCTCCTGGCTGGAGGCCGCGCGGCTGAACTGTATCTCCCGGGCAGGCAGGGCCGCCGCCCCTATGCCGAACAGGCGGGACAGGTCCTGGGCCTGCTTTTGGGCGGTAAACTCCGTAGGGGATATAACGACCAAAGGCCGCCCTGTGTCCGTGGACAGGGCGGCGGCCAAAAAGGCATATTCGCTTTCGGAAAGACCCACGGCAGCGGTGCAGGACGGGGTCTTCAGGTGCTCCCACAGCTCCTTCCAAGCGGGCAGGCTATGAAGGGCGGTAAATAATCCTTCGTTCATTGGGGCGCTCCTTCGGTCGGCAGGGTCCCTTCGCTTTGAGGCCCTTTACTGCCTTGGGCGACAGGCCTCTGGGCAGCGGACCCTTCGGGCTTTTGCGCTTTGGGCTTTGGAGTATTGTATTTGCGCATGGCGCTTTCAATGCCGGCATGCACGTATTCCAGCGCGGCATCGGCGGCCAGCTGGTACGCGTCGTAGGCCACCTGCCGCTCCTCAGGCGTATTGTAGTGGCTCAGCACCCAATCCGCCAGGTCGTAGCCGTTCCGCTTGGCCCCTACGCCTACCCGGATGCGGGGAAAGGCCTGGGTGCCGATCTGCCCGACGATGCTGCGCATGCCGTTGTGGGTGCCTGCGCTGCCATCCTTGCGGATGCGGATGAAGCCCGGCTCTAGGTCGATATCGTCATAGATGACCATAAGGTGGCTTGGCTCGGTCTTGTACCAGTGCATCAGCTCCTGAACGGCATTTCCGCTGAGGTTCATATAGGTCTGGGGCTTGGCTAGGACCACCTTCTCGCCGTTTACCAGGGCTTCGCCTGTCAGCGCGCCGCCGCGTCTCCGGGAGATGGATACGTTCAGCTTTTGGGCCAGCAAGGTGAGCACGTCAAAGCCCACATTGTGGCGGGTGTGCTCATATTGGGTACCGGGGTTTCCAAGGCCAACGATCAAGTACATGGTATTTCTCCTATGGTCAATAGCATTACAACGCAGGATGGCGAGGATGGGAAAGACCCACCCCCGCTTCGTTTCGGAAAGACATAGTAACACGTGTTCACGTATTGTGCAAGCCTGGTTTTCATTTGCTACAGCTTTGATGGCGCGATGCGCGATCAAATAATGGGTCCAGGGCGTTAGCCCTGGCGGGGATGCAAGGGGCGGAGGCCCTGCACGGCTCGCCTTACAGCTTTCCGGCTTCCTTGCGCTTCTTCACCCAATCCTCCTTGATGGTGCCACGGGAGCGGGCCACAAACAGGGCATCCTTGGGCACATCCTCCACCACGGTGCTGCCGGCGGCCAGGTAGGCGTTTTCGCCAATATGCACGGGGGCCACCAGGTTGCAGTTGCAGCCGATGAAGGCATGGTCGTCCACTACGGAGCGGTTCTTGGCCTTGCCGTCGTAATTGACAAAGACCACGCCGCAGCCCAGGTTGATATCCTTGCCCAGGTCGCTGTCGCCCACATAGGTCAGGTGGGATACCTTGGTGCCGTCGTCAATGGAGCTATTTTTGATCTCCACAAAGTCGCCGATGCGGCAATGGTCACCCACCTTGGTGGCAGGGCGGAGGTAGGCGAAGGGGCCTACGGTGGTGTAGCTGCCTACCACGGCATCCAGCACCACGCTGTTTTCCACGGTGGTCTCATCGCCGATGACGGCGTTTTGCATGCGACTGTTGGGGTAGAGGGTGCAGTTCCCGCCGATGACCGTGCGGCCCTGCAGGATATTGCCGGGATAGATCACCGTGCCCGGGCCGATCTGCACATCGGCCTCTATGATGGTGGTGGCGGGGTCCAGCACGATGACCCCGGCCTTCATATGCTTTTCGATGAGGGCTTCCCGGAGGAGGCGGAAGGAGGCGGCGTAGCTGGCCGCGTCGCAGACAGCGAAGCAGGTCTCCGGGGCGGTGGCCCGGTTGGTGTTCAGGGACAGCGGTGCGGAGGCGGCCTGCTCATCCCGGACGCTGAACAGCTTCCGGGCGATCTCGGCGGGGGCGGCGGACTGGGGCCGGTACGCTGCCAGCCATTTATCCCGGGGCAGCACCATGGCCAGGGGCTCCTGGGTATTTTGGGATAGCAGGGTACCGGAGGAGGCACCCGTGGCCGAGGCGGCATTCATCAGGGAGGCGAGGGTATCCACGCTTAAGGAAGGCGCGTCCTCCCGCACCAGCAGCACTCGGTCAAAGGGCTGGTCAAAGGCAGCATCGTTTTCCGCCAGGATAGCGCCTGCGCCCTTCATGGCGGACTGTACATGCTCAAAGCAGGTCTTGCCTAAGATCGGACGCTGGATGATGTCGCTTGCGGCGACTTTCACGATCATGCCAATAGTTTTCTTCATGTAGCTACATCCCCTTTATTTCTGCGTTAGCCAAGCGGCAGGGCGAACGGATACGCTGTCTGGCTCGCCTGCCTCAATATCCATGATCATCAGGGCTTTTTCGCCCTGAATGCGCTTTTGCTGCGGGCGGGCGGTGGCCATCACGAAGGCCGAACCCACCACGTCCACTTCAAATTCCTTCATCAGGTCCACCATGCCTTGGGCGGTGCCCCCGGCCTTTAAAAAGTCGTCCACGATGAGGGCCCGCTGGCCGTTTTTGACGGCACGGCGGCTGAGGCTCATGGTCTCGATGGCCCCGGAGGAGCCGGTCACGTAATTGATATTCACGGCGGAGCCTTCGTACACCTTGCTGGAGCGGCGGGCGATGACCAGCGGCACGTTCAGGGCATCGGCGGTCATCAGCGCCACGGGGATGCCCTTGGTCTCCATGGTCAGGACAAAGTCCGGGCAGAGGCCGTAAAAATGGTCGGCGATGATGATGCCCATCTCCCGCACCACCTCGGGCTGGCTTAGGATATCCGACAGGTACAGAAAACCGCCGGGCAGCAGCCGGGACGGGGTGGAAAGATCCTGGCAGAGGCCGTTTATAAAGGCCAGCGCGTCCTCCTGGCTCATGGCGGGGCGATAGCGCACGCCACCAGCAGCACCTGTCACGGTATCCAGCTTTCCAAGTTCAAAGGTTTTCAATACATCCCGCAGGATATCCATGTCCTCGCTCATGGTGGATTTGGCGGCGCCGAAAAGGTCGCAAAAATAGGAAAGGGTAAAGATGCGGTTGGGAGATGACGTTAAGATCTTTGTGAGGGCGGCCATCCGCTCGTTGCGGCGAACTCTATCCAAAGAGGTTTCCTCCTTACACCCAAAAGGTAAAAACAGTATAGCACAAATAATCGAATATTACCAATGAAAAATAGCGTTAATGTTCGGAAATGTAAAAATGACAAAATTGTATGATATACTTAATTTTATGAAAGCAGGGTGGGGGGAGGAATAAAAATGGCATCCATAACGGTACAGGCCCTAGTGACGCGGTTTTCCAACTATCGTGACCATGACCGGATGCTGACCCTTCTGTCCCCGGAGCATGGGCGGCTGGACGTGCTCTCCCGCGGCTGCCGGAGGCCCAAAAGCCCTTTATTGGCCGCCAGCGAGCTGTTCACCCAGGGGGAGTTTGTGCTCTTTCACACAAACGACCGATACACCCTCACCTCCTGCACTATCAGCGAGAGCTTCTATCCCTTGCGGCTGGACCATTACCGGCTCACCTGCGCCTCCTACCTGCTGGGGCTGGGTCTGGCGGCAGCCCAGCCGGGAGAAGGCCTGCGGGAATTATATGCGCTTTTGGGAAAAGGCCTTCAAGACCTGGCCTATGATAAGGAAGCTAACCCCCTGAGCACGGTGACTGCTGTTTTGCTGCGCTATGCACAGCTGATCGGATATAAGCCCCGGATGGATCACTGCGCCCATTGCAGGGCCACGCTGGACCACAGCCAGGGCGGCTTTTTAGGCATCGAGGCCGGCGGCATGGTGTGCCGGGAGTGCGCGGGCAAGACCGCCTATCGGCTTACGGCCCAGCAGGTGGAATGGATGCGCCGGGTGATGCAAAATGGGCTGAATGAAAAAACCGACGCATCGGATATGTTCAACATCCTGCGCCGATATGTGGAAAGCCGTTTGGAGACCTCCATCAAGGTCAGCCGCCTGCTACCATAGGTGGGAGTGGCGGAAGGAACGGTCGTAGTATGGGGCTCTGACCAGGGAATTTTTATACCCGTTGACGATGGTATATTGATGATAGTATTCCGTTTGCCCGTTGAGCAAGCGGATTCTTTTTTTCCTGAGAACGTAACGGTTGCTGTCGGTTATCTTCGGAAGGAATTCCTCCAAAAGGGCCATCAGCGCTTCCTGCCGCTCCGGGGACAGGGGGCGGTAGCCTTGCTTGGATATATTGAAGCGGGTCTCGGAGCCTGCGGGGTGCACGTAGCGGACCGTGATCCCGGTCTTGTCCACCCGCAGGGATTCAATAGGGCGTATTTGGGCGGCCCGAAGGATAGGGGCCAGGTCCTGAAACAGGGGGGAGCCGTACATTTTTTTGACTCTCAGCTTGAGCAGCCGAAGCCTGCGGCGATCCAGCCAGATCAAATAGCCAACGAGAAGCAGGCCGATAATGGCAATGAAAAGGAAGTAAGCATTCGTTTCCATGATCCGCCGCCTTTCGATTTTTCTTGTTGATAACGGACGAATTATACCATATGTTGTATTATTTCGCAAGTGTTTGCGCAAGAAAAGCACATGTTGTACAATACATTTTTTGAAAAGCACAATTTGTGGGGGTGCGTTTTTACAAAGCATTCTCTCGAAGCTTTTCCCGAACGTTCGTCATTTCAACGTATGTTTGACGGGCTTTTCCTTCTTTGATATAATATCAAGGTTGTAGAGATCTAGGAGGTGAGGCTATGGAGTCGCCGCTTTTTATCATGGAGGGGCAGGCCGTGCCAGGTAAGCACTTAGGCACTCGGCTGGGGTTTCCTACGGCGAATATCGCCTATGAAGCGGGCCGCAGCGACCTGCCCGGGGACGGGGTATATATCGCCACGGCCCGTATCGGCGGCAAAGGGCCCACCTATATGGCTATCCTAAACCAGGGCAAGCATCCCACCGTGCCGGAGGGCCAGCCCACCATCGAGGCGCACCTGCTGGACTATGCCGGGGGGGAGCTGTACGGGGCCACCCTTAGGCTGAGCTATCAGACCTTTATCAGGCCGGAGAAAAAATTCGTTTCCTTGGAAGCGCTCAAGGCCCAGCTTACCCAGGATATCGCCGCCGCCCGGGCCTGGGCCGCCCAAAACCCAATGGAAGAAGAGGAAGACGCAAGCATGACCACCCATCATCCTGTAGAGATCATAGATGTGGTTTTCCAATACGAGGAGGATACCGCTCCTGCCGTGGACCACGTATCCCTGAACGTGCCCAAGGGCGCCTTTGTGGCAGTGCTGGGGCATAACGGCTCAGGCAAAAGCACCCTGGCCAAGCTGATGAACGCCCTGTACCTGCCCACGGAGGGCCAGGTGCTGGTTTGCGGCATGGACACCGCCGCCGAGGAAAATATCTGGGATGTGCGCAGGCACGCGGGCATGGTGTTCCAAAACCCGGATAACCAGATCGTGGCTACTGTGGTGCGAGAGGACGTGGCCTTTGGCCTGGAGAACCTGGGGGTTCCCCAGCCAGAGATGCTGCCCCGCATAGATGAGGCCCTAAAGGCAGTGCGGATGACGGAATACGCCGCTGCCGCCCCCCACATGCTCTCCGGCGGGCAGAAGCAGCGGGTGGCCGTGGCCGGGGTCCTGGCCATGGAGCCGGATGTGATGATCCTGGACGAAGCCACCGCCATGCTGGACCCCTCCGGCCGGGCAGAGGTGCTGTCCACCGTGCGGAAGCTGAACAAGCAAAAGGGCATTACCGTGGTGTGGATCACCCACTTCATGGAGGAGGCCGCCCTGGCTGACCGGGTGGTGGTGCTGGACAAGGGCGCCATCGCCATGGACGGCACCCCGGCGGATATCTTCGACCAGGTAGAAGCAATACGCGCCCTGGGGCTGGACGTGCCGCCTATGGCGGAGCTGGCCAAGGACCTGAAGGACGCAGGCATGACCCTGCCTAACGGCATTTTAACTGTGCAGGATATGGTGAAGGAGCTGAAAAAGACGCTATGCCCATCCAAGTAGAGCATTTATCCCATACCTATATGCCGGGCAGCCCCTTTACCGCCGTTGCGGTACATGATGTGAGCCTTGAGATCGCGGACGGGGAGTTTATTGCCGTTTTGGGGCATACGGGCTCCGGCAAAACTACGCTGATACAGCATTTCAACGGGCTTTTAAAGCCCACGGAGGGCCGCGTTTTGGTGGACGGCCTGGACGTGACCGAAAAGGGCGCGAAGCTTTTAGAGGTCCGCAAGCGGGTGGGCCTGGTGTTTCAGTACCCGGAGTACCAGCTTTTTGAGGAGACCGTGGAGAAGGACATCGCCTTTGGCCCGAAGAACCTGGGCTTGGGCAAGGAAGAGGTAGCCCTGCGGGTAAGGGAAGCCTGCCAGCAGGTGGGCCTGGACTACGACACCGTGGCCCAGCGGTCCCCTTTTGAGCTCAGCGGCGGGCAAATGCGCCGGGTGGCTATCGCCGGGGTCCTGGCCATGAAGCCCAAGGTGCTGATCCTGGACGAGCCTACCGCTGGGCTGGACCCCGCAGGCCGTCGGGCCATTCTGGACATGATCCGAAGCCTTCACGCCCAGGGCGGGCTGACGGTCATTATGGTCAGCCACAGCATGGACGATATCGCATCCCTGGCCACCCGGCTCATCGTGATGAGCAAGGGCTGCCTGGTGATGACCGGGACCCCCAGAGAGGTTTTTGTACAGCAGGAGATGCTTACCTCCATTGGCCTGGGCGTGCCCCAGGCGGCGGAGCTGACCCACGCCCTTCGGATGGAGGGCTTTGACCTGCCGGAGGACCTGTACACCCTGGACGAGGTGCGGACCCATATCCTGCGCCTTGCTGGAAAGGCAGGTGAGCCCCAATGATGAAGGACATCACTCTGGGCCAATACCTCCCCGGAAATTCCGTCATTCACAGGCTGGACCCCCGGATGAAGATCATCCTGACGATACTCTATATCGCCATTATCTTCTGCGTTACCAGCCCTGTTTGGTATGTGATCCCCGCCGCATACATCCTGCTCAGCGCACGGCTGGCGGGCCTGGGGTATAAGCAGCTGCTAAGATCCATCAAGCCCCTTCGGATCCTTTTGATATTAACCTTTCTTTTGAACCTGTTCTTCTACGGCGGAGAGACTGTTCTTGTACAGTGGGGGGCCTTGAAGATCACCCAGGAAGGACTCTTCATGTCCATTCATTTTGGCATGCGGCTCATCTTCCTGGTGGCAGGCACGTCCATATTGACGCTGACCACCTCCCCGGTGGCCCTGTCCGATGGCATTGAAATGCTTTTAAGACCCCTCAAGGTCATCCATTTTCCGGCCCACGAGCTGGCCATGATGATGACCATCGCCCTGCGCTTCATCCCCACCCTCACCGAGGAGACCGATAAGATCATGAAGGCCCAGATGGCCAGGGGCGCGGATTTTGAAAGCGGAAATCTTCTAAAGCGGGCCAAGGCTATGATCCCGCTTTTGGTGCCACTGTTTGTGAGCGCATTCAGGCGGGCAGGGGACCTGGCCATGGCCATGGAGGCCCGCTGCTACCACGGCGGCGAAGGGCGCACCCGGCTTCGGGTGCTGCGCTATACCCGAGAGGATGCCTGTGCCCTCCTGGTGACCCTCCTGACCCTGGCCCTGACCATTGCTGCGGGGATGCTGCTGAAATGAGCGAAACGAACGCCTTGCCGCCAATCGAAAAACTAGCCCCGCCAGCTGATACCCGCCGCATTTTATTGACCCTTAGCTACGACGGCTCCGCCTACGCCGGATGGCAGCGGCAGGAGAACGCCATGGCCGTGCAGGAAAAGGTGGAAAAGGCCCTGCACAAGCTGACGGGAGATCGCATCGGCATCACCGGGGCCAGCCGTACCGACAGCGGAGTCCACGCCCTGGGCCAGCGGGCCCACTTTGACACCCGCAGCCACATCCCGCCGGATAAGTATCCCTTTGCCCTCAACACCTGCCTGCCTCCGGACATCCGTGTGCTGGAGGGCCGGGAAGTAGGGGGCGGCTTTCACGCCCGGTTCGATGCCAAGGGCAAGCGGTACACCTACCGCATCCACAACGCCCCCCACGCCAGCGCCCTCATGCGGAACCTGTCCGCTCATGTGCCCCAGAGCCTGGACCTTGCAGCCATGGAAAAAAGCCTGCCCAGCCTTATAGGTACTCACGATTTTGCCGCCTTTCAGGCGGCAGGGGGCACAGCTAAGACCACCCTTCGCACCCTTTGGAAAGCGGCGCTGGTCAAACAGGGCGACGAGCTGTCCCTCACCGTGGAGGGCAACGCATTTTTGTACAACATGGTGCGCATTATCGCCGGGACCCTCATCGACATCGGTCTGGGCCGCATCACGCCCGCCGCCTTTGCCACCGCCCTTAGCTCCGGAGACCGGCTGGACCTGGGCATAACCGCCCCGGCTAAGGGCTTGGAGCTGACCCGGGTTTTTTACGAGGATGCCGATCTGTAAATCAGGGCCTATCCGCGCCGCATGCGGCATATCCTTTCCAAAACGCTTGGGGGGATATCCATGCATGAGCATATCGCCGAAAGATGCATCCGCATTGGGGAATACATTGTGGAGACCGGCGCTACGGTGCGCGCGGCGGCCGCGCGGTTTGGAGTGAGCAAGTCGTCTGTGCACAAGGACATGGGCGAGAGGCTGCCGCAGGTGCAAAGCGCCTTGGCAGCAGAGGTGCAAAAGGTGCTGCTGTACAACAAGTCCGTCAGGCATCTTCGGGGCGGCGAGGCCACCCGCCACAAGTATCTGGGGCGGCGGCAAGCTAAGGGCTGACCGCCAAAAGTCAGGGGTCAAGCGCCTTAAAGAAGGATTTACGCGGCCTATGGCGAATACAGCTGTGCACGGGCGAAAGTGCCCTTTGCACTGAAAACATAATGAGAAGGCCCTAAACGGGGCATAATAGACAAAAGGGGTAGAGATACGAGCATGGCAGCTGTCAACGATATTGGGATAGACCTGGGGACCTCCAATATCCTGATTTACATGAAGGGTAAGGGGATCGTTCTTAGGGAGCCGACCGTGGTGGCCATTGACCGGGACACCCGCGATGTATTGGCCTTTGGGGAGGAAGCCCGCCGCATGGTGGGCCGCACGCCCAGCAATATTCTGGCCATTCGCCCGCTTCGGGAAGGCGTTATTTCAGATTATGAATTAGTCAGCTTTATGCTGAAGGGATTTGTGCTCAAGGCCGTAGGCAAGCATATGTTTGCGCGGCCTAGGGCTATTTTGTCCCTGCCCACCGCCGTAAACGAGATGGAAAAGCGCTCCATTATCTCCACCATGTTTGACGCGGGCATGCGCCGCACCCAGCTACTGGACAGGACCCTGGCCGCCGCCCTAGGCGCGGGCCTGCCCATTGAGGAAGCCTATGGAACCATGATCGTGGATATAAGCGCCGGGGTCAGCGATATCGCCGTTTTGTCCTTTGGTAAGGTGGTCGTCAGCGACTGCGCCAAGATCGGCGGCGACCGCTTTGACGACGCTATCATCCGTCACCTCCGCCGTAAGCACAACCTGCTTATTGGCGAGCGCACCGCCGAGGAGCTCAAGATCAACATCGGCTCCGCCATTCCCCGGGCCGATCAGCTGTACATGGAGGTAACTGGCCGCAACCTCATCACCGGCCTGCCCAAGACCATGCGCATCACCAGCGATGATATCACCGAGGCCATCGACGAGCCTCTCCAGCAGCTCATCGAGAGCATCCACGGCGTGCTGGAGCACACCCCGGCCGAGCTGGCAGCGGATATATTTGAATATGGTATTTTGCTCACTGGCGGCGGCGCGGAGATGTTTGGCCTGTGCGAGGCCATTGCCGATGCCCTGAAGGTGCCCTGCTCCTGCGCGGAGGACCCCCAGCACAACGTGGTGATGGGCTGTGGTCGGGCGCTGGAAAACATTCAGGACCTGGGTCAGTTCCTGGACGATGGAAGACGGAGATTGATGGGACGGTAACAGGGGCCAAGAGGGATGGCGCAAGGAGAAGGCGCAAAGAGACAGCGCAGGGCCTCCGCCCCTTGCATCCCCGCCAGGGCTAACGCCCTGGACCCCCTCACTGGCCGCGCTGTGCGCAGCCAAAAACAATTCCACGAAGACCTTTTGCCTTTGAAAAGCGTACTCTATAGCAAGATCAATATTGTGCTTCGCCAGTGGCGAGGCTTTTATTTTACCTCAATAATTGATACTCTGGTCTCCGCCAAATTAAAAACTCTATGGCCTTGCCGCTGGGCATAGCGAACGGTCTGGCCTGTTCCGCTGCGGGAGTAAAGCCACGCGCAAACGCAGACTGATGAATGATCCACCATATAATAGTTACGCCGCTTCATAGCTTCGGCATCATATGTGGAGGATATATAGTTTATTTCATCCGTCACATCCATGATATTATTAAAAGTTTCTTTTTGTTGATCATCCCAATGGTTATTATATCCGGGATAAGGCAACGCTAAAATAAGGCGTATGTCCTTTTGGGCTATCATCTTTTGGCTCATAATATATATGGCTGCCCACATATCAAAGCCCAACGTACCCCCGCAAAGAAAAGTCGTAAAGCCCTCTTCAATAAGCGCAAAGGTAGTGTAATGTAACCGTGATAGGATATCCGGCATTTGTTCCTGAGGTAAGTGGCGATGTCCGGTAAAGCAGCAGGTAGTTGTAATCATTGGGGAACCTCCATTGATGGATATGTCCCACAATAACATATTTTCATATGTGGGACAAGTCCCGCATATAAGAAAGATGTTTTTTCTACAATGTAGTGGGACGTATCGCACAAAGGAGGTATACCTATGACATTAAAAGAAGCCTTGGCCTTTCGTATTCAACAATTATGTGATGAGTACCAGCTTAATCCTAGCCGTTTGGCTACTATCAGCGGTATGGATCGCTCAACCATTTACAGCATTCTAAATGATAAAAGCAAAAGCCCAGAGGTCAGCAGTATTAAAAAGATATGTGATGGCCTTGAAATTAGCCTTGGGGTATTTTTTTCAACAAAGGAGTTTGATGAGCTAGAGCAGGAAATTAAATAGAAGCAAGAGAATTCCTTGAACGAAAAAATAAGCACCTTGGGCTATTTATTAACAGAAACCTGCATTATATCCCCGCCAGGGCTAACGCCCTGGACTCCTCTTTATGGCCGTAAAGCGTCTTGCCAGCGCTTCGATATGGCTGCCGTCCGTTCCGCAGCAGCCCCCTGCGATCTTGATGGGGAAGGCAGCATCGAGGGCTTCAAAGGCATCCGTCCATTCCGTGGCGGAGGTGGTATACAGCTCCGGGCTGCCATCCAGCACCGCCGGGTCAAAACAGGCGGCGTTGGCCTGCAGGCCAAGGTAACGTGCCTTGACGGTCTCGGTCTGGTTAAAGGGCTGCAAAAGAGCCTCCCGCACGATATCCGGATGGATACAATTGCTCATGTAGCACAAGGGCTTGGGGCTGGCGGCGCTGTCTATGGCTTCGATGGCATCGCTGATAGGCGTGCCATCCATGAGCGTGCCGCCCGTGCTTATCATCAGGCTGATGATATAGGGCTTGCCCGTTTCGGCCATCACCTGGGCCATACCCATGGCTTCCTCCAGGGTGGGCATGATACCCGCAAAGAGAAGATCCACAGGCGTATCCCGGAATTGCTCCGCTTGCCAGCGGTGGAAGGCCACCGCCTCGGACAGGGACAGTCCCTCCGTGCCTCTGAATGCGTCGTTTTGGCAGCCCATCTGCCCACCGATAAACACAGGGCAGGAATAGTTCGCTGCCAGGTCTTTCAGGAAGCGGGCGAAATCCAGCATGATGCTTTTATCGCGGAAGCTGGAGCGCATGACCCGATCCTGATTGGACCTTCGGGTGTTGGTAAACAAAAGGAGGGGCAGCTCGTATTTTTCGGCAATGGAAAGGTAGTCCCGGTAGATGGCGCTAAGGGCCTTGCGGCCTTCCTGGGTATATAGATGCGCAGCATACCAGATGTCCTCGTCTGGTTTTAGGTCATACTCGTGCTCGAGCCTTTGGCCCACCGCTCCTTCGGTTAACATAAGCGGGCTGGAGGTGAGGACGGAGACGATATTTTTTTTCAAAACTGAACAGCTCCCTCTACGGCTACATTTTGCTGATCTCATCCAGCGACAGCCCAAAGCTGGGCACAAACTCCGCCATAAAGGCCTGGACCTCCGGCAAAGGGTTTGCCTCTATGCTTTGGGTGATGGTCACCTTAGCCTGGTCAAATTCCCGGTTGCCCATCTTCTCTTCCTCGATGCACTTGAGGTAGGCGCATATCCGGTCCGCTGCCTTTACCAGCCGCCATTCGTAGCTGGCTTCATCGGGTTTTAGGTAGGGGCTGAAGTGGGACTGCATATCCTGAGGAAGCATGGCCAAAAGCTGCTGGCAGGCCAGGGATTCCAGCTGCTTATAGGCCCCCTCTATGTCCGGGTTTTTATATTTTACAGGGGTCGGCAGGTCCCCCGTGATCACCTCGCCCGCGTCGTGGTACAGCGCCAGGGACAGCACCCGCTCCGGGTTTACCTCCCGCTCAAACCGCTGCTTACCCAGCACCGCCAGGCCATGGGCGATCAGCGCCGCCTGCATGCTATGCTCCATATCGTTTTCCGGCACGGTGTTGCGCATCAGGCCCCAGCGGCGGATAAGCTTCAATCGGCTCATATAAGCAAAAAAATGATTCATTCGGCACACTCCTTGACAAAATTCGGATGGGCTGATACTATCATATACGAAAATCCAATCCACCGCTAGGGGGGTAGCGAAAACCGTAAGGTTTAGCGCTGCTGAGAGGGGCTATGCCCGACCCTTAGAACCTGTGTAGGTCATCCTACCGTAGGGAAGCGGACGAAAGCATTAAACCTTTCGTAGGCGAAAGCCGCATCGCGTTCCTGCAACTGGTGGTTGCAGGTTTTTTAATGCCCAAATTTGGAAAGGAGTTCTCGTTATGCAAGCTTTTTTTGGTTCTGTGGCAGTCTATTTTCAGTCCATGTTCAAGAAGATCGGAGAGATCGAACTATCCATGTGGATCGCCCTTATCGCGTTGGTGGCCCTGGCCGTGGTGCTGCTGGTAGTGGGCCGGAAAAACACCAAGTGGTCCGCCAACACCATCGCCTACGCAGCCCTGGCCATTGCCCTCAGCTACATCCTTAGCAACATCCGCCTCTACCGCATGCCCCAGGGCGGCAGCGTCACCCTGGCCAGCATGCTGCCCCTGATGCTCTTTAGCTACGCCTTTGGCCTGGTGCCGGGCCTGCTTACGGGCTTTACGTACGGCCTTTTGCAGTTTTTGCAAACGCCGTCGCTGCTGCCCATAGCGCCGCTGTATGCGGTATGCCAGATCCTCCTGGACTACCCGCTGGCCTTTGGCCTCATCGGCCTTGCTGGTATTTTTAAGCCTAAAAAGGGCGGGAACGACAGGCTGCCCTTGGCCCTGGGCATAGGGCTGACCTCCATCCTGCGGTTTGCCTGCTCGGTTCTAAGCGGGGTACTGTTTTTCGCCGAGTACGCCGGGGACCAGAACCCCTGGGTGTACAGCATTGGATACAACGGCAGCTACATGCTGGTGGAAATGATCATCTGCATTGCCCTAGGTGTGATGGTGGGTCCCCGGCTGTGCAAGGTGATGCGCCAAAGCGCGGTAGGGAAGTAAAAACTGGAGAACGGAAACGCGGATGCCTGTGTGCTGGACAGGCATCCTTTTTTGTAAAAAAAGCGAGAGCATCCTTAATTATACGGGGATACACATAATGACTTTGCCTGCCTTCTGCGCCAGGTGGACGGTGTAGGCTGTGCCCCCTTTGGAGCTGCCCATCAATCGCTCCAAAAGATGGACCTGGTATTCTCGCCTGTGCCCTCCACGGAGGTCTCGGCGGTGGGCTGCTGGTCCCTCTCGCCAAAGAGGAAGCGGGAGATGTCGTCCAGCACCGTTGTGCGGGCGGAGCGGGCCTGGGCCACCTGCACGGCCTGGACGCCCTCCAGCACGATGCCGTTGTTGAGCAGCTCCGCATGGACGGGAATGACCCGGTAGGTGTAGACCACGCCAGCCTTGGCCTTGGTGTCGGTGAAGTAGAGGGTCTCCCCTGCAGAGCCGTACAGCTCCGTCAGGATGAAGCTTTCGCCCACTGCGTCCCGTTGCACCCGGTAGACGGCGGTATCCGCAGGCTGAATCTTGAGCAGAGGATAGCCGTTTTCGTTGTGGCTGACGGTAAAGCTGTTGGGGGTGCGGGGCGGGGTCCATACGTCGCTTTTCCTGGTGGGGTGGTTGTTTTCGGCGAAAAGCTCGGTGTAGCGTTGGGCGGCGGGGGTCAGATCGCTGGCCAGCATGGGCTCGCCCCGCCATTTGATGGCCTGCTTGTCGATCTCCAGGGAGATGATGCCGCTGGGCTTTATAAATTGGGGCTTGCTTTTGCCGCTGTAGAGCTTCTTGAAGAAGTTGGTGGCCATGAGGGCGGTGTTGTCGCCGCCGCTGACCCAGCTTTGGAGCTTGTGGTTTTTGTCGGTGTTGTCAAAGCCCATCCAGAAGGCGCAGGATATCTCGCTATTGTAGCAGGCCATCCAGATATCCCGGTTGCCGCCGCCGGTGATGGAGTTTGTGCCGGTCTTGCCCGCCACGGGGGTGCCCGCGCCGGAGAGCTTGGCGCCAGTGCCGGAGGAGGTGACGGAGCTTAAAAGGCTGGTCATGAGGTAAGCGGACTGGGCCTTTAGCACTCGCGTGCCTGTGGAGCGGTGCTGGAAGAGGATACGGCCGTCACTGTCGGTGATCTTGGTGATGAAGTGGGCACTGTTGAAGGTGCCGCCATTGCCGAAGGGGGCGTAGGCCGCCGCCAGCTGCAGGGGGGATACGCCGTAGGTCATGGCCCCTAGGGCCAGGGCCAGGTTGTCGTCCTTGGCATCCAGGGGGATGCCCACCTTGGTCAGGTAGTTTTTGCCCGCCTGTACGCCGATCTTATTGAGCAGGGATACGGCGGCCACGTTAAGGCTGTTGGTCAGCGCGGTACGGATCGAAACGTTGCCATAGTAGGCATAGCCGCTGTTGCGGGGCTTGTAGCCGTTGAAGTTGGTGGGCTCGTCCTTAAGGACGCTGCAGGTCATGTAGTCAAACTGGTCGATGGCGGGGGCGTATACGACCAGGGGCTTAAGCGAGGAGCCGGGCTGGCGGCGCACCTGGGTGGCCCGGTTCAGGCCCCGGCGCACCTCGTATTTGCGCCCGCCCACAATGGCCAGCACCTCCCCGGTCTTGGTGTCCACGCAGGCGGCAGCGCCTTGTACCTGGGTGCCGTCGCTGTCCTTGGCGGGGAACACATCGGTGAGAAATTGCTTATCTAAAAGGTCCTGGTGCTCCCGGCTCAGGGTGGTGTCGATATGGTAGCCGCCGGTCAGGACCTGCTCGCTGCTAAGGCCCAATAGCTGCTCGGCCTCGTCTAGGGCGGCATCCACAAACCAGCCATAGGGCATGTCCACCGGCTCCTTTTTTGCCAGGACCAGCTCCTCCTTGGCGGCGTTGTCGTGGGTGGCCTGGTCGATCATGCCGCTTGCAAGCATGGTGTCCAGGATGTACTGCCTGCGGGCACGGTTGTTTTCGGCGGAAACATGGGGCGCCCAATAGCTGGGGGCCTTGATGGCCGCCGCCAGGGAGGCCGCCTGGGTAAGGGACAGCTCCTTGGCATCCACTCCAAAATAGGTTTGGGCGGCAGCCTGGATACCGTATGCGCCGTTGCCAAAATAGATGTAATTGAGATACATTTCCAGGATCTCGTCCTTGGTGGCCTGACTTTCCAGCATGAAGGACAGGTAGATCTCCTCCAGCTTCCGGGCCACGGTCTTTTGGGTGCTGAGGTGACTTTGGCGGATCAGCTGCATGGTGATGGTGCTGCCACCCTGGGCAAAGCTGCCCTCCTTCAGGTTGGCCACCACCGCCCCGGCAAAGCGCACCGCGTCAAAGCCATGGTGCTTGTAAAAGCGCAGGTCCTCCGCTGCTAAAAAGGTATCCGTCACCTGCTGAGGCAGCGCCGCCAGGTCAATGGGCACGCGGTTTTCAGCGCCCTTGATGGTGGTGATGAGGCCGCCGTCACCGTCGAACATGCTGCCGGTCTTGGCGGCGGCGGTAATCTTGGAGATGTCAAGCTGCTGCCAATGGAGCACGTCAAAATAGAAGAAGGCCCCTACCAGCGCGATCAAAAACAGGCTGGCCAGCACCGCCATGGTATTGCGAAAGCGATGGCGTTTCTTTTTGGGTTCCTTTTCTTTTTTGTTTTTCTTATCTTTTCTGCCTTTTTTAGCCCTTTGGGTCTGGGCAGGCACGGCTTCTATTGGCTCCGCCAGGGTCTGGGCGGAGTCGATGGCGGCTATAGGCTCCATAGGCTGCGCTTCCGGCTCTCCATCGGCTGTGCCCACTGGGCCCACTGCATCCGGGTCGGCTGTGTCGCCCGGTTCTTCTGCGGCTGCGTCCTCCGGCGGCGTGTCCGCCGCCGGGTTCTCATTGGGCACAAGCGCATCCCTTGGAAGCCCATCCTCCACAAGCGCATCCTCTGAAAGCCCACCCTCTGGAAGCCCATCCTCCGGGAACCCATCCCCGGAGGACCCCTCCGCGGCAGATTCTGGAAAAATCATTTCATCTTGGCGGCGCGCCCGCCGCTTGGCACGATCTTGCTTCTTCATTGTCACACCCCGCATGCGGCGGCCCTTCCAAGGTCCGTTTTTCAGCGCCGCTTCTTCTTCGCGGATAATATGCGCCGTTTCAAGGCCCGTCAAACCTGGCAAGTCCGTTAATAAGTACCATTTACTTAGGCTGACAGCATTTTGTATACTGTAATTCAGAAACGATTTGGAGGTGCTTAGGGTGCGCTCAAAATATGAAAAGGCATTTCGAGTGGGAATGCTGGCGCTGATGCTGGGCGTGCTGGGGCTGATGGTATGGCAGAGCCAAAGCGCGCCTGTGGAGCATGTAGCCTATGCTGATTTTTTGACCCGGGTGAAGGCGGGGGAGGTGGCGGAGGTCCAGCTGACAGACGCAGCCTCCCTAGCGGCGGTAAAGGCCGATGGGGACAGCTTTACCTTTGATAATCCCCGCATTGATACGCTTAAGCACGCCCTGCTTTTGCAAGGGGTGCGGGTAACGGAAAGGGCCGGCTTTGAGGGCGGGTATGCGGCGCTGCTTGTGGCGGTGGTCATTTGCGGCGTGCTGCTTTTTCAGCGGCAAAAGCGGGGTCAAGCCTTTCCGACGGCGAAAAGCGTGACGGAAAGCGAGAAGACAGTGCCCTCCACCCGGTTTGAAGATGTGGCCGCCAACGAGGAGGCCATGGACAGCCTCCGGGACCTGGTCAGCTTTATTGAGTCTCCCGAAAAATACAGCCGATATGGGGCGCGGATACCCAGGGGCGTGCTGCTCTACGGCCCTCCGGGTACCGGCAAGACCCTGATGGCCCGGGCCCTGGCCGGGGAAGCAGGTGTGCCGTTTTTCGCGGTGAACGGCGCGGACTTTGTGGAGATGTATGTGGGCGTAGGCGCAAGCCGGGTAAGGGCGTTGTTTTTGAAGGCCCGTAAGGCTGGCCGGGCCGTGATCTTTATTGACGAGATAGACGCCATTGGCAAAAAACGGGATAATACCAGCGATGAAAGGGAGCAGACCTTAAACGCGCTTTTGTCGGAAATGAGTGGCTTTCGGGGTCAAGAGGGCATCATCGTGATGGCCGCCACCAACCGCATAGACACTTTGGACGAGGCGCTGCTTCGGGCCGGACGCTTTGACCGACAGATCGAGGTGCCCCTGCCTGGTTATGAGGAGCGGGTGAAGATATTGCAGCGTCACGCCTTGGGCAAGCCTTTGGACGAAAATATTTCGCTGCCTGCCCTGGCGGCCCAGACGGCGCTTTTTTCCGGGGCGCGGCTGGAAAGCATGCTCAACGAGGCGGCCATCTTGGCCGCCAAGCGAAACGCCGAGTGCATCTCCCGGGAGGACGTGAACGTGGCTTACGATACGTTGGTCTGCGGCACGGACCGGCGAGGGGTGTACGGCCTGGAAATGGAGCGGGAGATCACCGCCACCCATGAGGCAGGCCATGCCCTGGTAACATTTTTTCTGCTGCCGGACAGCCATATCCGCAAGGTCAGCATCATCCCGTCCTCCAAGGGCGCGGCGGGGTACAGCATGGCCATTCAGCCCGAGAAGATGTTCCACCGCAAGCAGGAGCTGCTGGGGCATATCGCCGTGGCTCTGGCGGGTCGGGCGGCGGA
Source organism: Eubacteriales bacterium (assembly GCA_031548115.1). Lineage (GTDB taxonomy): Bacteria > Bacillota > Clostridia > Christensenellales > Aristaeellaceae > Limiplasma. The sequence goes on from JAVBRJ010000003.1 coordinate 42,838, forward strand.
GGAGATGGCCTATGGGCCGGATCGGGTATCCACTGGCGCGGCCAACGATATCGAGAAAGCCGCCTCGTTGGCCCGGCGCATGGTGGGGGAATGGGGCATGCTGCCCGACGGGGACAGCCTGTATGCCTTTGCCCAGACCCAGCGGGACGCAGCCTGCCAGGAGTGGCTCACCCGCGGCTACGAGCTGGCCAAGAACGTGCTGCTTCGCTATCAGACGGGCTGGCAGCGGCTGATACGGCAGCTGCTTGAGCAGGAGTTTCTAAATGAGGAAGAGGTGCGGGCCTGCCTCCTGCCGGAGGGAATTCCACAGAATGCGTGAAAACACTCGATTGCACGAAATGTCACGAAAATCAGCACGAAAATAAACGAAAAAATCTTTGCAAATTCACATAAGAGCCGATATAATAGTTAAGATAATGTTCCCGCAAAAACGGGGACGATTATGGAGGCGCAGGAATGACGAAATGGACACGATGCCTTCTGGCTTGCACCCTTTCAGTACTCTTTTTATGGCCCAGCCTAGGGGTTGCGCAGGAAAAAGAGTACTTTACTATGGCAGGCTTTGATGGGGATGAAAGTGCCCACATCTGGGAGACCAACGGTTTTTTCACCCGGATGGAGGAGCGCACGGGGATCGGCTTTACCTTTGAGGAGTACGCGGATTACGACAAATGGCAGACGGCCAAGGAAAATATGTTTGCCACCGGACAGCTGCCGGATGTGCTGTTCAAGGCGGAGCTGACCAGCCAGGAGCTGCTCCGGTACACGGACAGCGGACAGCTGATAGACCTGAGGCCCTTGCTGGAGGAAAACGCGCCGAACCTTTGGGCGCTTTTGACGGAGCATCCGGACTGGCTGGCCGCCATCACCTTGCCCAATGGAAAGCTTGGCGCGCTGCCGACGCTGACGGACCTGCCCGCCCAGAACGCCATGTGGATCAACCAGCAGTGGCTGGATAAGCTGCACCTGGATATGCCCACAGACACGGAAAGCCTTCGGGCGGTCCTTGAAGCCTTCAAGGAAAATGACCCCAACCAGAACGGCAAAAGGGATGAGGTGCCCTTCACCTTCCTGGGCAGCTGGGACCTGAAGTTTATGTCCCACGCCTTCGGCCTTGTGTCCAATGACTATAATATTTACGTGGACGAAAGCGGCACGGTCTGCTTTGCTCCCGCCCAGCCCGCCTATGCACGGCTGCTTACCTACCTGCGGGGCCTGTACCAGGACGGCCTGCTGGATCAAAACGGCTTTTACACGGTGGATGCCCTTCGCAAGTCCACCGATTCCGAGGCTGCGGTCACCTACGGGGTCCTCATGGGGGCCAACCCGCTGGCGCTTTACCCCTACGCCCAGGCGGAGCCCTATGTGCTTTTGCCGCCCCTTTCCTATGAGGGAAAGCAAGTATACCGGGATCTGTCTGGCGGCCAGGTAACGCGCGGCACCTTTGCCATCACCTCCGCCTGCAAGGATCCGGCGGCGCTGCTGAGATGGGTGGATCTCCTCTATACAAAGGAAGGCGCTGTGCTGGCCCTGGCCGGGGAGGAAGGCAAAGATTACACCCTGGATAATGCGGGAAACTGGCAATGGGCAGGCGGCCTTACGGCTGTTAGCCAGGAGCAGATGAATGCAGTCAGTATATACGATACGGGCAATATGCCCTGGTATTTCCCGCTGGATTTTTACAACCGCTATCAGGAGGCAGGGGTAGGCCGCATCAATAGCGAGATTATGACGCTGCAAAGCTATATCGTCGAGCCTTTCCCGGCGTACACCCTCACCCAGGCCCAGCGGGAAACCGTACTGCCCCTGCAAAAGGAGCTGGGCACCTATGTGGACGAAAGCTTCGCCCGGTTCGTGCTGGGGGAAGTGGACATAACGGACGAGACGCTTACAAGCTTTTATGAGGGCCTGGAAGAACGGGGCCTTACGGAATTTTTAGCCTTCTGGCAAGCCATTTATGAGGATATCAAGCCGTAACCGAAAAGCAGAACACCAAAGAAGGATGGGGACGGAACAATGAACCAATATGCGCAGATGATTCGTCAACTGAAAACGCCGGATGTCATGAAAAGGCTCACGTATCTCTATGGCCAGCGGGACGGGATGCTGGTAGAGCAGACCGCCCGTTATACCCACATCCTCAAGCGCCACGAGGAGCTGGTAGCAAACAGTGAAAAGGTGCTGCTGGTCAGCGCCCCAGGCCGCACGGAGATCGGCGGTAACCATACCGACCACAACCAGGGCAAGGTGCTGGCGGCGGCGGTAAACCTGGATGCGCTGGCGGCGGTAAGTCCCCGCCAGGATATGACCGTGCGGGTGTTCAGCGAGGGCTATGCCCCCATGGCCATGAGCCTGGAGGAGCTGGCCCCGGTAGAAGAGGAGCAGGGCTCCACCGCGGCCCTCATTCGCGGCGTGGCAGCCAAGATGGTGGAGCTGGGCTATACCATCGGTGGCTTTGACGCGGTGGTCACCTCCACCGTCCGGGGCGGCAGCGGCCTGAGCTCCTCCGCATCCTTCGAGGTGCTCACCTGCGCTATTTTGGATGCGCTGTACAACGGCTGGATCGTGGAGGCCAAGGTGCGGGCGCAAATATCTCAGTACGCGGAGAACGTGTACTTTGGCAAGCCCAGCGGTCTGATGGACCAGATGGCCTCCAGCGTTGGCGGCCTCACCTATATCGACTTTAAGACCACTGATCCCAAGCTCGTGGAGATCAGCTATGATTTCGCCGCCCATGGCATGGCACTGGTAGTGGTGAACACCGGCGGCAGCCACGACGACCTGACTCCCGCCTACGCCGCCATCCCTCAGGAGATGCGGGCGGTGGCCGCTTGCTTTGGGGAGAAGTCCCTCAGGCGGGTGCGCCCGGAGCAGTTCATGTCCAGCATCGCCATGGTGCGGGAAAAGCTGAAGGAACAGAATGTCAACGCTGATAGAGCCATCCTGCGGGCTGCCCACTACTTTGTGGAGAACCGCCGGGTGGAGGAGGAGGCGGATGCCCTGCAACAGGGCGATCTGCCCCGGTTCCTGCAGACCGTTATCAGCTCTGGCAACAGCAGCTTTATGTACCTGCAAAATATCTATGCCCGTGATAACCAGCAGGAGCTGTCTCTGGCGCTGATGATGGCGGCCGCCAAGCTGATGGACAAGGGCGCCTGGCGCATCCACGGCGGCGGCTTTGCCGGCACGACCCTCAATTTCGTGCCCCAAAAGGAAGTTAATTCCTTTGTGCGGGATATGGAGGCGGTCTTTGGCAATCACAGCTGCAATGTGCTGGACATCCGGCCGGAGGGCGCGGCGTATTTCGATCTGTCGCAGAATTGACAATCGGCCGCAACCGTGGTATCATTTCCATGACAACTCAATGATGGTTTCTTCGGGGCAGGGTGAAAATCCCTACCGGCGGTACAGCCCGCGAACTTTAGCGCTAAGCGCTAAAGCCGATTCGGTGGAATTCCGAAGCCGACAGTGAGAAAGCGGTCCTCCGTTTTCGCAGTCTGGATGAGAGAAGAGCAACAACCCTTTGTGCGCGTTGCCCCTGATGAATGAACCATCAGGGGCATTTTGTGAATGGAGGGTCTTACAATGAACGGACAAACAGGAAAAAAGGCAGGCAACAGGCTATTGAGTACCAGGGATATGACGACGATCGCCATTTTGGCGGCGGCAGCTTCGGTGCTGTTTGTGCTGGAGTTTACCGTAGTAGCGTTTTATAAGCTGGATTTTAGCAATCTGCCGGTGTTGATGGGTACCTTTGCCATGGGTCCCTTGGCGGGCACGCTGATCCTGGGGATAAAGAGCCTGATCGGACTTTTGCATTCCGGCACCCAGGGGGTAGGCGAGCTGGCGGATTTCCTGGTAGGGCTGGCCATGGTGCTGCCTGTCGGCTTTATCTACCGACAAAACAAAAGCCGCAGTGGTGCGCTCATCGGTATGGGGGTAGGTACAGTAGTGGCCACGGTGGTGAGCGTGCTGGCCAATATGTACATCATGATCCCCTTTTATAGTGTGGTTCAGGGGGTGCCAATGGATGTCATCCTGGGCATGGGCCAGAAGGTGATCCCTGCTATCGACTCGGCCTGGAAATTTGTGCTCCTCATCACCGCGCCTTTTAACTTTATGAAGTGGACGGTGATCAGCATTCTGGGGATGCTGATATATAAGCCCTTATCGCCCCTGCTGCACGGAAACGCGCACAGAGCGGCTGTTAAAAAGGAGCAGGCTCAATAAATGATACGTTGGACAACGGAAAACCCCGCACAGACTCGTGCCCTGGGCCAGTGGCTGGCCCAGCGGCTGGAGCCGGGGGATGTGCTGGTGCTGCAGGGAGACATGGGCGCAGGCAAGAGCGAGCTGACCCGCGGCATCGCCAAGGGCTTGGGCATTGACGGCCCCATCCCCAGCCCCACCTTCACCATTTTGCAGGCCTACGATTCCGGCCGGCTACCGCTGTACCACTTCGATTGGTACCGCATCCAGGACCCGGAGGAGCTGTACGAGCTGTCCATGGAGGAATACCTCTATGGAAACGGCGTGGCCGTGGTGGAATGGCCGGGCCGAGCGGAGGAGGTATTGCCTGCAACATATCTGGAGCTGACCCTTGCCCCTGAGGGGGAAGCGGGCCGGGAGATCACCGCCCAGCCCGTAGGCGGCTTCCGGGATATTTCGGATTGGAACGGATATGTGAAGGAAGTGGACCCATGAACATACTGGCGCTGGATACCTCCGGACCTGTGGCAGGCGTGGCCGTGCTAAGGGACAGATCAATCGCCTTTGAAGGGGCAGCGGTCAACAAAATGACCCACTCCGTCAGCCTTATGCCTATGGTGGAGGAGGCGTTGACCCACAGCGGCCTGGAGGTAAAGGATATTGACCTGTACGCCTCCGTTACGGGCCCCGGCTCCTTTACAGGGGTGCGCATCGGGGTCAGCACGGTAAAGGGCATGGCCCACGGGGCCGGGAAGCCCTGCATCGGCATAGATGCCCTGGAGGCGCTGGCGGCCAGCCTGTGGATGGAAAATGCCCTGCTGTGCCCCATGCAGGATGCCCGGGCAGGCCAGGTCTATGCCGCTGCCTTTGAAACGGGGCTGCCCCCTGTAAGGAAGCTTCCCAACCAGGCACTTGCGCTGGAAGCGTTTTTGGAGCAAGCCACGGCCCTGTGCCGGGAGGGGCAGAAGCTTTGCTTTGTTGGGGATGGTGCGGCGGTCTGCCGCCCGCGGGTGGAAGCAGCCTTGGGTGATCGGGCCCTATTCCCTCCGGTGCATATGGCCTATCTGCGTCCGGCGGCGGTGGCCCTGCTGGCCCAGGCACGGGCAACAGAGGCTGCGGATTACCTTGCCTTGCAGCCCCAATACCTGCGGGCCCCCCAAGCTGAGCGGGCCAGGGCGGCCAAGCAGGCGGCCCGCTTATGAGTCAGTACAGCATTCGCCGCATGACCCTTCAGGATGTGCCCCAGGTGTATGCCCTGGAAAAGGCCACCTTTGCCGACCCCTGGTCGGAGCAGAGCTTTGCAGATGAAATGGAAAAGAATAAATGCGCCCGGTATCTGGTAGCGGAGGAAAACGGCGAGGTTGTTGCCTATGCCGGGGCCTGGCTCATTTTTGAGGAAGGGCATATCACCAATATCGCCGTGAAGGAAAGCGCCCGGGGCCGGGGCATTGGCGGGGCGGTTACCGCCGCGCTGATGCAGTACGCCGCCAATATGGGCGTGCAGTACATGACCCTGGAGGTGCGCAAGAGCAACCTGCGAGCCCAAGGCATGTACAAGAAGCTGGGCTTTATCGAGTTGGGGGTCCGCAAGCGGTATTATGAGGACAACGGCGAGGATGCCCTGCTGATGGTGTGTCAGCACATGCCAGAGATCGAAGAGGATTTTGAGGAAGAAGGCTGATGGCAGGGCTCCGCTAAGGATATGTCATAAATCGAGCGACGCAGCGTAATGCGCCGCTCATTGTTTTTTAATCAAAACCTACTTTTTCCAGACGGTGCTTCTTGCTACAATAGCTGTGAAAGAACGGGGCTATGAAGAACGAAGCTATGAAAGACCGAGGCTGTGAAGGAGCAAAGTCCTTGAAGCGAGAGCCTTGCTATGAAAGACCAAGGCTGTGAAGGCGCAAAGCCCTTGAAGCGAGAGCCTTGCGAGAAGGCTAAAGGAGGCGTAAAGGTGAAATACCGCTTTTTGATCCACGATCTGGACGAGGACCAGGCCCAGGAGGTTTTAGGAAGGCTGCCAGAGGACGTGATCGTTTTTGCGGCTAAGCCGCGCATAAAGCATTGCGTGGGCTGCTTTGGCTGCTGGGTGAAAACGCCGGGAAAATGCGTGATCCACGACCGGTGCGAGGATACTCCCGCCATGCTGGCCGCCAGCCGGGAGATGATCTTTATCAGCCGCAACGTATACGGGGGCTTCTCCCCGGAGGTGAAGGCGGTACTGGACCGCTCCATTGGCTACAACATGCCCTTTTTCAGGATATTGGAGGGCGAGATGCACCACACCATGCGCTATAAAGATACCTTCCAGGTCACGGCGCATTTTTACGGGGACATAAGCCCGAAGGAGCAGGCCATCGCCCGGGAGCTGGTGCAGGCCAACGGGGTCAACTATGGCGCGGAGAGCTGCTCGGTTTATTTTTACGGATCCCTTGCGGGCTTGAAGGAGGGGGCACTATGAAGATACTATTTTTAGACGGCAGCCCTAAGGCGCAAAACAGCGCCTCTGTTCACTTTTTGCAAGCGCTGGAGCAGCGGCTGGGCCAGGGCCATGAGATCGCCTGGCACAACGCCAGGACTGAGGACCCTCTTTTCACCGCCGCCGATATCATGGGCAGCGGTGCGCTGGTCATCGCCTTTCCGCTGTATGTGGACGGCATCCCTTCCCATTTACTGGCCTTCCTGGAGGGGCTGGAAAAGGCCCTGGCCCAATACACGCCGGGGACCCCCGTCTATGCGCTGTGCAACGCAGGCTTTTACGAGGCGAGGCAGACCCACCTGGCCCTGGATATGATGAAGCTTTGGTGCGAAAAGGCGAGGCTTACCTGGGGTCAAGGCATAGGCATCGGCGCAGGGGGCATGGCCATGGCGGCCCCTGTGGGCAAAGGGCCCTTCACCAAGCTGGGTATGGCTTTTGACGAACTGGCCCAGCGAATAACGCAGCAGGGTACTGCCCGTAATTTGTTTATAGAGCCCAGCTTCCCTCGTTTTTTGTACAAGGCCATGGCCCATATGAGCTGGCGGGCTCAGGCCCGGACAAACGGTGTGGCCGGACGAAAGATGAAAAAGCAATGGGAGTATATCAGGTAAAGGATCATCGAGTCTGATGGACCGCAAAAGCATATGAAAACAGCCGCCTGCCTCAGCTTGCAGGCGGCCTTTGATGCGGCTTTTATTCGCCGCTATTACAGCACATCCCCCTGGAAGGCCACAGCCTTGCCCAGGATGTGCACGGTGCGGGTCTCGTCCTCGCCGCCAATGACGATGGGCTCGTAACGGGGGTTTTCCGCCATGAGCATGGTGAGCCCGCCCTTGAGGAAACGGACGCGCTTTAAGGTGGCGTCGTCGTCCAGGGACACGGCGGCGATATCGCCGTTGTCTACCGTGTCCTGCCGGCGGATAAAAACGATATCTCCGTCGTGGATACGGGCGCCGATCATGCTGTCGCCCTTGGCCCGAAGGGCAAAATCGCAGGGGACATTGGAGCCTACCATCACGTAGCTGTCGAAGGACTCGGCGGCATAGGAGGGCTCACCGCAGTAGATGGTGCCCAGCAGGGGGACGGTGCGGGTCTCGATAGGGAACATATCGGGGTAGAAAAAGTCATCGTCGCTGGTTTCGGCGGCCAGGGCGCGGGATACGTCGTAGCCCATCAGCCAGGGCTCGGTCACCCCCAGGGCCTTGCTGAGCACAGTGAGCTTTTCCTGGCTGGGGATCACCTTCCCGCTGACGTATTGGCTAATGTCGCTTTTGTTCATTTTAACGCCATATTTTTGCGTATAGGGGACAACGGCGCTGAGAATGTCGATCTGCTTCCAATTGCGCTCACTCAAGATCTGCTGAAGCCGTTGACTGGTAGAGCTTTCTTTCATGGGACGTCACCTCCACAGGCAGTATAGCACAAAAGAAGAAAAAGTTCAATCAAATTGATTCCTGATTCAAACATTTTGAATTTTCCTATTGACAATTTATAGTTCCAATGGTATATTCTGGATGTTCAAACAAATTGAACTTCGGAGGTGAAGAAATGGACTACGATTATCGACTGCTTAAGGCCTGCATAGTGGAAAGATTCGGAAGTGAAAAACGGTTTGCAAAGTCAATGGGGCTCACAGATAAAGGTCTTGAGGAAAAATTGGCAAGCCAAGCGTTTTGGCAGCAGGCGGAAATAAAACAAGCCCAAAGGCTGCTGGCCTTGGGGGATGCAGAAGTGAAGGTCTATTTTTTTACACTAGATGTTCAATGGAATTGAACTAGACTACAACAGATCAAACACAATATTGAAGGAGGAGCATAGTATGAATTGCAACAAACTGAGGGGTCTTATCGCGGAAAAAAGGTTTTCCCTGCGTCAGGCGGCCCGGGCTATTGGCATTACCGAAAAGTCTATGTATCTGAAAATGGAGAGCGGCCGGTTCTGGCTGGATGAGGCTCGGTCTTTAGCCCAGCTGCTGAATATGAGCCAGGGGGAAATGATGGATATCTTCTTTGACGGACTGGAAGCATGACCCAAAAAGACAGGCAGGGGAGGTGAAGACCCATGGGAGAGCCAAAGTCCTTAAGCCGTGCGCAGCTTCAGCAATACCGTGACCTGCAAAACGAGATACGCTTGCTGGAATCTACCGTCGATTGCCCTATGGTCACCGATACGGTGAAGGGTTCCATGACCTGTGCGCCCTACATCCAGCGGACAGTGACCATTACAGGCTATGAGCCCGAGACCCAGCGGGAGGTACACCATCGGCGGGCCTTGGCCCGGAGCCGGAGGACCCAGGCCCGGGCTATCGAGCGGTGCGTGCAGGAGCTGGACGACGGCTATATCCGTGCGATCCTGTCCCTCCGCTATCTGGAGGGCCTCACCTGGGGGCAGGTGGCCATGCGCCTGGGCGGTGGCAACAGTCCGGACGGGGTGCGCATGGCGGCCCGGCGGTTTTTGAAGGATAAGTGAGGGGACGATGCAGGGGAGGCGGTGCGAGGGCGCAGGGGCGGCCGCCCCTAACGCCCCCCAGCACCGGCCCTGGTTATCCCTTCACCACAGCCCGGCCTTGGGCAATGGCCTGCTGGTTGATGTCCAGCATGTGGGCCTTGCCCTCGCCCAAAAAGTCCTTAAGGGTCTGGGTCAGGTGTTCATCAGATACAACGTCCGTGGCGGCCTGGATGGCCCCCAGCATGACCATGTTGGCCACCCGAGTGTTTTGCAGCTTGTCTGCGATCTCATTGCAGGGCACGGGAATGATGTTGATGTCGTCCCGCAGGGTCACGCCCTCAATGAGGGAGGAATTGTACAGCAGAGTGCCGCCAGGGGCCATGGTGGGCATGAATTTTACCAGGCTGGGCTTGTTCATGGCTACCAAAACGGGAGGCTCAGTCACCAGCGGGCTGCCGATAGGCTCATCGGATACGACCACAGCGCAGTTGGCTTCGCCGCCGCGCATTTCCGGGCCATAGCTGGGCATCCAGCTTACGTCCTTGTCCTCCAGCATGGCGGCCTTGGCAACCAGCGTGCCGATCAGGAGCACGCCCTGTCCGCCGAATCCGGCAATAACAAATTGCTGTTCCATTACTGGTCGCCTCCTGTCGTAATATCCTTATATACGCCCAGGGGGTACATGGGCATCATGTCGCTTTGCAGCCACTGCAGGGCTTCCTGAGGGGTCTTGCCCCAGTTGGTGGGGCAGGTGGACAGGACCTCTACCAAAGTAAAGCCCTTGCCCTCCATTTGCAGCTGAAAGGCCTTCTTGATGGCGGCCTTGGCCTTTTTGATGGCAGGCACGTTGTGCACGCTGACCCGCTCGATATAGGCGGGGCCATTGAGGGTAGAAAGCATTTCACTGACCCGAACCGGGTAGCCGCAATGGTCCACATCCCGGCCATAGGGGCTGGTGGTGGTCACCTGGCCGGGCAGGGTGGTGGGTGCCATCTGGCCGCCGGTCATGCCGTAAATGGCATTGTTGACGAATATGGTGGTGATCTTCTCGCCCCGGGTGGCAGCGTGAACGATCTCCGCCGCGCCGATGGAGGCCAGGTCGCCGTCGCCCTGGTAGGTGAAAACGGCCCTGTCCTTGTGCACCCGCTTGATGCCAGTGGCAACGGCGGGGGCGCGGCCATGGGCGGCTTCCATCATATCGCAGTTGAAATAGTCATAGGCAAATACGGCGCAGCCGACCGGCGCAACGCCGATGGCGGTCTCGCCAAGGCCCAGTTCTTCCAGGGATTCCGCTACCAGCCGATGGATGATGCCGTGGGTACAGCCGGGGCAGTAGTGGAACGGTTTTTCACAGAGCAAGCCGGTTTTTTCAAAAACGATTGCCATTACTCATCCGCTCCTTTCTCGGTGTCTTGGGTGGCGGGCGGGGCATTGTCAGCGGGCTGGCCTTCGCCTGCGGGCTGCTCTGCGGGCGCATCGGCCGCGTCGTCCTCCGCCTCTACCGCCTTTTGCTGATCCTCAATATCTTTGAGGTCTTTTTTCATGGAGTCCAGCACATTGCCAATAGCCCCGAAGCCCTTGAGGATGCCCTGCTTCACCTTTTCAGCGGTGCCAGCGGCGATATCCTTGATCTGCTCGGTTTTTTCGGCAAACTCGGGGCTGGACAGCTTCTCGTCCAGCTTCTGGCCCATGCCGGAGAGCTTGTTGCCGATGGCGCTGGCGGCCTGGTCCATTTGGCTGGCCAAGTCCTGCACGGTCTTGTCAAAGGCGGTGTGGTAGCCCTTGTCGCTATCTGCAAGCTTTTCGATCTCGGCTACGATCTCTGCAACAGAGGGCACCATGCCGCCGGTGCGGCCAAAGAAATCCACAGGGCGGGTGCCGTCAATGGCCAGACGCACATCATCCACCATCTGGCCCATGCTCATTTCCACGCACAGGTAGCGGCGGGCAGTGGCGATGGTCTTTTGGAGGGCTTCCGTGGGGAAGGGCCACAGCGTGATAGGCCGGAGCAGGCCGACCTTGATACCCTTTTCCCGGCACTTGCGCATGGCGCTGCGGGCGATACGGCTGGTGGTGCCATAGGCGACCAGCACGATCTCCGCATCCTCCAGCATTTCCTCCTGCCAGCGGCATTCGTTGGCGGCAATAGCATCGTACTTCTTTTGCAGCTTCAGGTTGTGCTGTTCCAGCACCACGGGGTCGATATACAGGCTGTTGATAATGGCGCGAGGCACATCATCGGTAGCCTTGTGGCCGGTAGCGGCCCAGGTTTTTTCTTTCAGGTCAGGGGCGGGGGTGCGGTTTTGAGCGGCCTCCATGTCCACCGGCTCCATGATCTGGCCGATGAGGCCATCGCCCATGACCATGACGGGGTTGCGATAGCGGTCGGCAATGTCAAAGGCATCCTGGGTGAGGGTCACGGCCTCCTGAACGGAGGCGGGAGCCAGCACGCACATGCGATAATCGCCATGGCCGCCGCCCCGGGTGGCTTGGTAATAGTCGCTTTGGGCAGGCTGAATGCTGCCAAGGCCAGGGCCGCCGCGGACGATATTGACCACCACGCAGGGCAGCTCCGCGCCGACGATGTAGCTGATGCCCTCCTGCTTGAGGCTGATCCCGGGGGAGGAGGAGCTGGTCATGACCCGGGCGCCTGCGCCCGCCGCGCCGTAGACCATGTTAATGGCGGCGACTTCGCTTTCCGCCTGCAGGAAGCAGCCATCCACCTTGGGAAGGCGTTTGGACATATACTCCGGGATTTGGTTCTGGGGGGTAATGGGGTAGCCGAAGAAGAAACGGCATCCGGCCTGGATGGCGGCTTCCGCAATGGCTTCATTGCCCTTCATAAGCTTTTTCATTGGATTTTCCCACCCTTCTTATATGGTAGGCAGCAATGCTGTCTCTTACTTTTCCACCGTAATGGCCACGTCGGGACACATCGTGGCGCAAAACGCGCAGCCAATGCATTCCTCCATTGTGGTGCAATGGGCCGGGTGGTATCCTTTTTTGTTGAGATGCGTTTTATCAATCTCCATGATCTTTTTGGGACATGCGTCGATACAAAGACCGCAGCCCTTGCAAACATCTTCGTTCACGGTTACAACTGCCATGCTCTTCCCTCCTTCGTCCGCCTGTATTCCTGTGCCTGTAGACCAAGCTGAAAATAAGGGGCTATCTTTTTATTATACTAGTTGCAGGTAGGTTGTCAATATGATAGGGGCCGCCGGAAGGCGCTGGGGAATGTTTCCCTTTTGTTTTTATCAATTGATATAAAGTCCCCCTAACCCAGCCCCGGCATAGTACAGTATCAGCGGGCAGAGCGAATGTCTTTGGAACACAGCATATAGCATAAGAAAAACAACGCCCGGGCTGAACCCTTTGCGGTCCAACGCGGGCGTTGCGTTTCTTGAAAACGATGTGCTTTGTTTTCAGGGCATGAAATGCGCCCCTACAGCCGTCTCAGATGGGGCTGCGCCCTTGTGCCGTTCGCTCTTGCGCCGTACTTCGTCCCGACCCCTTACGCCTTCTTCCCCACGATATCATCCGCCACGGCCATGCCAGTGACGCTGGCCTGCATCAGGCCGCGGGTGATGCCTGCACCGTCGCCGATGGCGTAGAGGCCCTTGATGGCGGTCTCGAAGTTATTGGCCACCAGCACCTTGCTGGAGTAGAACTTTACTTCTACGCCGTAGAGCAGGGTGTTCTGGCTGTACAAGCCGGGGGCCAGATGATCAAAGGCCTTGAGGGCCTCTACGATGCTGGTAAGGTGGCGGGGGGGCAGCACGAAGCTCAGGTCCCCGGGCACGGCGGTGGAAAGGGTCGGGATGGTGGTGGACTTCTTCAGCCGGGAGGTGTCCGTGCGCCGTCCCTTGAGCAGATCGCCCAGGCGCTGCACCATGATGGGGCCGCCGGTAAGCATGTTGCCCAGCTGGGCGATGTAGCGGCCGTACTCGATGGGCTGGTTGAAGGGCTCAGTAAACTGGGTGCTGACCAGAAGGGCAAAGTTGGTGTTGCTGGTGCGCTTGGCAGGGTCGCTGTAGCTGTGGCCATTTACCACGGCAATGCCGCCCTCGTAGTGCTCCTGGCTCACCTCTCCGCCGGGGTTCATGCAGAAGGTGCGGACCTTGTTTTCGTAGGTATCACTGTAATAGACCAGCTTGGCCTCGTACAGGTCCTTGGTGAGGTGGTCCATGATGGAGTTGGGCACTTCCACCCGCACGCCGATGTCCACTTCGTTGTTCTGGGTGCGCAGGCCCAGCTTGCCCGCCTGCTCGGTGAGCCACTGCGCGCCGCCCCGGCCCGGGGCTACGATCACGTAGGGGGCCTCTACCACCACAGGCTCCTGGCCCCGCTGGCGCAGGCGCACGCCCTTCACCTGGCCGTCTTCGCAGAGGATGTCCTCGGCCACGGTCAGCTCCAGGAAGGTGGTGTTGGTCTTTTCCACCAGGTGGTCGTGCATGGCGCCCAGCACAGGCCCAGCGTTCTCCGTGCCCAGGTGGCGCACGGGGCAGGGCACCAGGCGGATGTTGTGGCGGCTGGCCTCGTAGGCGATCTCGTCCACCCGGCTGTTGTTAAGGCCGTGGACCATCTGGTTTGCGCCGAAGTGGAGGTACTTTTCGTCGCAGCGGGCAATGTATTCCATGGCCCGCTTATGTCCCATATATTCGCTGATCTGGCCGCCTACCTCGTCGCTGAGTGACAGCTTGCCATCGCTGAAGGCTCCGGCCCCGGCCCAGCCGTGGACGATGCCGCAGGGGTCGCAATGCACGCACTGGCCGTTTTTGCGGGCAGGGCAGGTGCGGTGCTTGATGGCACGGCCGGTGTCTACTACCAATACATGTCCGGTGGGGTTCTTCTCGGCCAGCTCCAAGGCGGCAAAGATGCCTGCCGGGCCTGCGCCGATGATGATCGCGTCATACCGCTTATCCAAAGTCATACGCTCCTTTAATGTAGGTCAGTTGAAAAGTTACGCTTTGCCGTGCTCGGCCAGGCCCACCTTGCGCTTTACCTTGTTTAAGGTCCGATTCGCTAGGCGGCTGGCTTCCTGGGCATTGCGGTCCAGGATGCCTTGCAGATAGGCCTTGTCCGCCATAAGGCGCTTATGCTCGGCCTGGAGAGGCTCCAGGGTGGCGATGACCGCATCGGCCACCTGAGTCTTTAGCTCACCGTAGCCCAGGCCGGACAGCGCTTCCCCGGCCTTTTGAGGGGTCACGCCGGTCAGCGCGCCTAGGATGGAGAGAAGATTGCTGACCCCGGGCTTTTCTGCCGGGTCAAAGCGCACCTCGCCGTCGCTGTCGGTCACAGCCCGTTTTACCTTCCGGCGGATCACCTCCGGGGGATCCAGCAGGGAGATGAAGGTCTCGTCCGGGTCGGACTTGCTCATCTTGCGGGTGGGCTCCTGCAGGCTCATCACCCGGCTGCCCACCTTGCCAAAGTACCCGTCCGGCACGGTGAACACGTCCCCGTACAGGCCGTTGAACCGCTGGGCGATATCCCTGGTCAGCTCCAGGTGCTGCTTCTGGTCGGCACCGATGGGCACCAGGTCCGCTTGATAGAGGAGGATATCCGCCGCCATCAGCACGGGATAGGTGAACAGGCCCGCGTTGATGTTGTCGGCGTGCTTGGCGCTTTTGTCCTTAAACTGGGTCATGCGGCTGAGCTCGCCCATGTAGGTGTAGCAGTTCAGGATCCAGGCCAGCTCCGCATGGCCGCTGACATGGCTCTGGCAGTATATGAGGCTCTTGTCCGGATCCAGGCCTACAGCCATGTAGATGGCGGCCAGCTCCAGGCAGCGCTTGCGCAGCTGGGCGGCATCCTGGCGGACGGTGATGGCGTGCATGTCTACCACACAGTAGATGCAGCGGTAGTCGTCCTCCAAGGTCTTAAAGTTGCGCAGGGCTCCGATGTAATTGCCCAAGGTAAGGGTACCGGAGGGCTGAACGCCGGAGAAGATGATCTTTTTGGTTTCCTGTTGGGCTTGCATAGGCATTCTCCTGTCTTTAAGCGGCGGGGCCGCAGAAATACGAAAGGGTCAAATTTTCAGCGTCAGTGTGAGCACGATGCCTGCAACGATCAGGGCATTGCCCAGCAGCTTCCGGCGGGATATCTTTTCCTTAAGGAAAAAGTGGGACAGGACCATTACATACAGGTATCCAGAGGCCTCCAGCACGCTGGCGACGGTCAGGTCCAGGGTCTTCAGGGCGAATACATTCAGCAGCATGCACCCGAAAAACAGGCCGTAGGCGAAGATAACGGGCAGGTTCAGGTAAGCGCGAAGGCCGGTATACTCCGGGTTGTCCGCCGCCTTTTTGAGGATGAGTTGGGACACGGCAGATATCAAGGGGGTGATCAGATAGATGATAACGCTGCTACTCATGATCCGTCACCACCAGGAACACCCCGATAAGCACCACCAGGATGCCTATCGCCTTTCCTAGGGTCAGGGTCTCGCCAAAGAAGATAAGGCCAAAGGCGCAGGTCCACAGGGTGCATACGGCCTTGTTGGAGTAAGCAAAATTTAAGGGCATGCGCTTTAGGGTCTGCTGCCAAAGCAGGGTGTAGACCACCAGCGTCAGGAACTCCAGCCCAAGCCACATAAAGGCCTGGGTCTGCTCCTGGGTGGCCATGGAAAGCCCTGCGTACTTGGCAAATATGCTGACCACGGCATAGAGAAAAAGGGTGATATGCAAGAGTACAAAGCTTTGGGCGGTCACGGGAAGCCCCGCGCTTTTTTGCGCTTTCAAATCATCGCGCTCCTTTACACATGCTTTACGTAGGTATATAGGGTATCGGTGATGGCGGCCCCGGCGGTGACGTACACCCGCAGCACCTTGGCGTTGTTGGACACGATGGTGCTTTGCAGCCTTTGGCAGTCCCAGGTGAAGCAGGTGTCCAGGGTCTTTTTGTGAAGCAGCGCCCCCATGCCCCGGTCGTTATCCTCGTCGTACAGGCCCATCAGCACTGGGTCTACGGTGTGCTCGTCCACAGGGCAAATGACGAAAAAGCCGATAGGCTTCGCCCCCTCAGATTCCCCTTGTAATACCTCGTACAGCTTCCCGCCCTTTTCCAGCATACCCTCCAGCCAATTGGCATAACGGTTGCCGGACTGAGCCAGGGTGAAGGCCGGGTCGATGGAGACCCGGTCGGAGCGGAACACGCCACTGCGGATCAGAGCATATACCCGAGCCTGGTCCGCCGCCTCTGTGCGCTCCACCACGGTCAGGCCCCGGTCAAACCGGGCGATCACGGCGGGCATGTGGTATTCGCTGCGCTTGATGGCCACATGGAACACGGTTTCCACATAGCTGTAGCCCAGCTTCGGCAGGCCAAAGAGCAGGGGAGCACAGTTCACCGGGGTTTTGACCACCAGGTACTCGGCCCCGCTGGCCAGCAGCCGCAGCTCCTCTGCCGCAAAGGCCTCCACAGTGTCCTCTGCGTCCAGGGCGATCTCGTAGGCGTTGACGCCGATATTCTTTTGCTCCCAGGTAGCATGGGTAATTTTCACTTAATTTCTTCCTCCCTGGGGTCTATAACGTTTCTGATCACGTACTGTGGCGAGCGGTTGATGCTCAGATAGATGCGGCCTACATACTCGCCTACGATGCCGATCAGGGCGATGATCACCCCGCCCAAGGACATCATCACGGCAATGGTGCTGGCCCAGCCCGCCTGGATATCTGGGTTCACCAGCTTGCGGATGATGGTGACAAGGGCAAAGAGGAAGCCGAATATGGCCACAAACCAGCCCAGGTAATTGGCCAGACGCAGGGGCTTGATGGAAAAGGCGGTAACGCCATTGGCCCAAAGTCCGATCAGCTTTTTGAGGCTGTAGCCGCTCTGGCCCTGCTGGCGTTCCCTGTGGGTCACGGGGACGTTGGCGTAGCGGCTGACGCTTTGGAACAGCAGTCCCGTAATATAGGGGAAGGGATTGGGGTATTGAAGGGCGCTGTCCACCACAAAGCGCTGACAGGCATAATAGCTGTTGGCCTTCAGGTCCTTAGGCTGGCCGAAAAAGTAATGGTTGCAGGCGGCGTTAAAGCGGCTGCCTAAGTTGCGGAAGGCGTTTTGCTTGCGCTTGGGGTACTCGGCAAAGACGATGTCGTAGCCCTCCTGCACCTTGTCGATGAGCTTGAAGCACTCGTCCGCAGGGGTCTGGCCGTCGTCATCCAGGCAAATAACGATATCTCCCCGCACCTGGGCAAAGCCCGCCATCAGCGCGCTGTGCTGCCCAAAGTTCCGGGAGAGGTTCACAAAGACGATCTCCGGATGGGTCTTGCAAAGGGCGGTGATCACCCCGGCGGTGTTGTCCGGGCTGCCATCGTTGACCAGGATCAGCTCGTGGCGGTACTGGTCCTTCCGGGTCTGAGCGGTGCGGGTCAGCTCCTCCACCACGCCTTGGATGGTGGCGGCGGAGCGGTAGCAGGGGATGATAAAGGATAAAAGCGGTTTGTTCATTGATAATACCTCTTTATTATAGGGCTGTAATGGGCGGGCGTTATAACGCCGTCACCTGCCGGGACAGGGTCTGTATCAGGTCGTAGCCGTCCCAGATGAGGCCAAAATCCATGGTATTGCCAAGGGGCACGATGCGGTCGATGCCTTTAAGGCCCCTTTCCAGCACAAAGGCCTTCAGCCTCTGCGGGTCTACCCCCAGATAGGAGAGGGTCTGCACCTTGCGCACGCCGATAGCGGCTAGGGCCTCCAGAGAGGTATCCTCGTACTCCACGAAGAAGCCCCCGGCGCAGCGCACCTCCAGCAAGGCCTCGGAAAGCTTCTCCGCCCGGATGCGCACGCAGAGGTTATCCTCTGTGGCAACGCGAGTCAGGCCTTCCGCCTCTACAGCGCCCCGGTACAGGGCGGTGAGCTTGTCCACCGCGATAACGGGGGGCAGGGTGTAGCGGGCGGAGGCATAATGGCGGATGGCGGCCCAGAAGCGTTCCTTGGCCGCAGCCAAGGCGGTGGCAGCGCCGTCCGTCAGCCAGTATATAAGCCGTGGGGAAGTGCAGGCGTTCTGGTCGGTGAGGAAGGTGTCGTTATAAAAGCCCTGGGCCATGGCGGCGAGCTGGGCATCCGTCAGGGCCAGCACCGCCTCCGGGTCCACACACAGCAGGGAATACCGGTCGGCGAAGGTCACGTCAAAGGCATGAGGGGGCAAGGCAGCCTCCCGTACCCGGCGGACGGTCTCGTCCCCGCCCCAGATGATGCGCACGTCACATGCGTTGCTAAACAGCTCGGTGATGTCCTGCCGGTCCCGGGGATAGGTGATCACATTCACGTAGGGGGAAAGGGCGCTGTGGCTTCCTGCCAGCAGGCTCGCCATGACGGCGCAGACCATGCGGGTCTGGGCAAAATTCTGGCTGGAAGCCTTTACCACGCAGGCATTGCCGGAAAGCAGCCCCGCCACCAGGGAATAGGCAAAGTTGATAGGCACATTGCTGGGGGCGATGTGGAAGGCCAGCCCTCGGCCCATGCGGCTTTCGTCCCCGTGCTGCTTTTCCTTCTGCTCCAGGCTGGCCCGGCGGCAGAAGAAAGCAAAGGTGATCACATCCGGGTAAGCCTTGGCCTCTTTGGTTTTAAGAAGTAGGCCGGACACATCGGCCAAGAAGGCCATAATGCGTGGGTCAAAGGGCGTAAGGGCGGGCAGGCTGGCGGCATTTTCTATATCCAGGCTGCCGCAAAGGGTCTCATAGCTTTTGTTCATAGGTATCGCTGCACCCCCGTACTTCCGCGCGCTGGATGCGCCCGTAAACTTCAAAATACTTGCCCTTCCGGCCGCAGGGGCAGTCGTCCTCGCCCAGGATGGCCCCTTCGTCCTCCGTTAGCAGGATATGGCCGGGATAGCTGCGGGGCAGCACACTGGACACCTGCAAAAGGCCACGCTCGCCAAAGGCGGCGGGGGCGAAATCTGAAAAGCGACGAACGGTAATATCTGACCATACCGGGGCATGAAGGTGACCGTGCTCGCACTCCATGTAGATAGTGCCGGTCTGCTCCACCATGCCGTAGTAATCGTGGACCCGCTGGATGCCACAGGTATCCTTGAGGGCTTGCTTGAACTGAGCGGAGGATACCGCCTGGTCGGCCAGCTTTTTCCAGCCGCCGCCGTGGATCAGCACGCCGCTTTGAATGGGCAGTGTAAGCCCCAGGCGCTTAAGCTCCCCTACGAAATGCTGCCAGATCATAAAGGTGAAGCCAAAGAGAAAGATAGTCTCCCCTTCGTGCTTTTGCAGGAAGGCCTTGAGGCCCTCCACGTCCAGCTGCATGTTTTCGTCCAGGGCGTAGAGCTTGTCCCGGGCGAAGATGCTAAAGCCCAGTATGCCTGCCCCCCGGGCGGAAAACATGGCCCGGTTCTTGAGCAGGGCGCTGGTATCCAAAATGATCATGGGCACCCGGCTGCCGCCTAAAAAGCTGGAGACGATCTTGGCCAGCGCCTTGCTTTGGGCGGTGCTGGTCTCCCGGTCCAGGAAAATGCGGCTCACCTGCTGCCCTGTGGTGCCGGAGGAGGTCATGGTTTTGTGGAGGGCTTCCTCGGGCACGCTTTTTAGCCCAAACTCCTTAAAAAGCCGCACCGGCAGGAAAGGCAGCTGCTCGTAGCTTTCAGCCGCTTCCACGTCCACGCCCCAGGCGCTCAGCATTCGGGCATATTCGGGGCAGTGGTCCCGGTGGTGGAGGGCTAGGGCCTTTAGCTGCTCGGTGAGAAAGGCCTGCTTTTCCGTCCGGGCTAGGGCGTAGGGGGGCAGGGCCAGCAGGGTCTCAAAATCAATCATAGTGCTTTTCCAGCTCCTTGTAGAGCGTTTTGCCCGCGTCGTTCTTGGGAATAGTCGGAAGGGCGCAGGTGTGGAAGGCAGAGGGATGCAGCCCGGTCTTATCCACAAGGAAGGTCCGCATCTGAGGCAGGCTTTCTTCCACGGTGGAGAAGATATACAGGTGGTCGTCCTTGCCGCCACAGGCGCATTCCCCTTCCGGGAAAGCGCCTTTGAGCATACGCTCGGTCTCGTCCAGGTTCACCCGGTTGCCAAATATTTTCAGGAATCGCTTCTTCCGGCCTACGATGGTGAAGAACCCGTCCTCGTCCATTTGCGCCATGTCCCCGGTATCCAGCACGCCGTGGCGTTCATCCCCCAGGGCCAGGTCTGCCGCACACTCGGCGTAGCCCAGGGTCACGTTTTCGCCATAATAGCGCAGCTCCCCGGTCATATAGGGCTCGGTGATGACATGGCCCTCTACATCCACCAGCTCGAACCGGCCGCCGGGAATGGCGATGCCCATGGCCCCGGCCTTTTCCAGGCTTCGGTCTGCGGGCAGATAGCCCATCCGGGGCGAGGCCTCGCACTGGCCGTACATGATCAGAAATTCACGGCCCGTATCCTGACACCACTGGGCAAACTTTTCGTGGAGAGCAGGCAGCAGCTTGCCTCCAGCCTGGTTCATGGAGCGCAGGGCGGGCATGTCCATCCGGGTAAAGCGCATCCGGTCCAGCATTTCAAACGTATAGGGCACCCCGGCTAGGCTGGTGGCTCCCTCCTTGTTGAATAGCGTCCAGAATTCCTTCTGGGCAATGCCTTTGTCCGTCAGCAAAATAGTCGCGCCTACGTCCAGATGGGTGTTGATGATGCTCAGGCCGTAGGTATAGTTCATGGGCAGCGTGGTAATGGGCCGCTCGGTCTTCGTGATGCCCATGTACTCCACGATGCTGTCCGTGTTGGAGCGGAGATTGTGGTAGCTCTGGCGCACGAACTTGGGGCTGCCAGTGGAGCCGCTGGTGGTCAGCAGCAGCGCCAGCTCGGGGTAGAGCGCAGCGCCTTCCCCAAAGGGCGTTTTGAGCAGATGGTAGCCGTAGCGGCTGTACACCGGGGTGCAGCCCTGGCAAGTAAAGCTTTCCGGTGCCCACAAATATTTGGGGGTGTAGGCCTGGTAAAGGGAGTGGAACAGCTGAGGATCAATGTCCGCCGCTAGCATGGCCGGCACGATGCCCCCCTCCAGAAATGCCGCATAGCCTAAAAAGCTGCCCAAGGTGTTCTGGCATAGCTGTATCACCAGGCACCGACCCTCAGCGGCGGCGCAAAGGGCGTCTCCCTCTTCGGCCAGCTGGGCATAGGTAAGGCTTTGCCCATATTCATCTATTACGGCAAGGTTACCTGCGAACCGGTCAAATTTCCACATCATATTTGCGGAGTATCTCCTTTCCTTTTTCAAAGGAACTCAGGTCGATAATATCGTCCATGTCCACCATGATGTCAAAGGCATCCTCCAGGTTGGCGATAAGGGTCATATGGCCTACGCTGTCCCAGGCGGCGCTTTGGCCATACACCAGGGTGGCGGTCTCCTCGGGAGAAACCTCAAGGGCATCCACAAAGGCTTTTACGTACTTTTCGTTGTTATTCATGCTGATCACTCCGTCTTTTGCTATTTATGGGGTGCTATTTACAGGGTCCCGCCGTCCACTCGCCACACCTGGGCGGTGACGTAGCTGGCTTTATCACTGGCCAGGAAGGCCGCGACGCTCGCGATCTCCTCCGGTTGGGCCTTGCGGTTGAGCAGGATGTGGGAGAGGCTCTCCTCCACCACCTTCTCGGAAAGGCCAGCCACCAGGTCTGTGTCCGTAAACCCAGGGGCCAGAGCGTTGACCCGGATGCCCAGGGGAGCCATTTCCCGGGCCATTTTCTTGGTGGCGGTGATAAGGGCAGCCTTGCTGGCGGAATAGTCGATGCGGCTGTCCCCGTCCAGCCCCGCAATGCTGGCCACGTTCACCACTGCGCCGCTTTTGCGCCGGGCCATCAGCCTCGTGGCAAAGCGGCATACCTCCAGGGCCGCGAAGAAGTTCACGTCGAATATATCCCGCATGTCCGTTTCCGGGGTCATCTGGAACATCCTGTCCGGCCCCATCACCCCGGCGTTGTTCACCAGAAGGTCCAGGGGCAGCTTGTCCGCCATCACCTGGGCGAAGGCTTCCTTGCGGCTGCCGGGGTCTGTCAGCTCGCAGTAGATGGGCCTTACCCACACGCCGTGTGCCTTTGCCAAATCGGCACAATGCGCCTCAAAGGCGGGGGAGGGGGTCCGGGCGAAGGCCCATACATTAGCGCCTTCCTGAGCGAAAACCTTCAGGCACGCCGCGCCGATGCCTTTGGCACAGCCGGTGATAAGGGCGTTTTTATTTTCCAGCAGCGTAGTAATCACTCCTTCTCGCTAACAGTGACGCTTATTTTATCGTAATATTCCGCATACAGGGACAGCACATAGTCCAAGGAATCGCTGTCCAGGGCATCGGTCATGAATACCTTGGGCACGGTGGAAACAGGGGAGAGCTGTACCTGGGTAAGGGTAGGGTCATTCATGGCCGCATCCCGAAGGTCCATATCCTGGTCGTAGCGCTTGGCTTCCCCCGTTATAAGGGAGCGTACCGCGCTGCCGGAGGCCATGTTTTGCGGGCCGTAGCTTTCTGCGCCGTCGGGGCTGTAGGAAAGGCAGCCCAGGGCCAGCACCGCCGCCAGCAGGAGGAGCACCGCTCCCTTGGCGCGGCTCTGCTGAGATTCGCCCTTGGCTTGGCCTGCACCCTTGGATAGGCCTGCGCCCTCGGCTTGGCCAAGCTCCGGCTTAGCGTTCATCCGCTCAAGGCCCCAACCTAACCAGTATACCATAAGAAGGGCATTCATGAGCACATAGGTGTAATAATAGGTGTTCAGCGTGCGGCCATCCCCCAGGTAATTGCCGGTAAACAGCGTGGGGGTCAGCTGGGCGCAGAACAGCCCTAGGCTCAGCCCTGTGATCCACAGGGGATGCTTAAAGGAACGGCCAGATCCCCTCAAACAGGGCAGCATCATATATCCTACCAGCCCCAGGGCGGCTACCAGCGGCAGGGAGAACCAGCGCCCCATCAGGGCCAGGCCGAAGTAGAGGGACTGGGCGATGGCCATAGGCGCGCTCATGCCGCCGTGGAGGGTCTTGGCGCGGACGGCATTGCCGGGGGCTGTGGCATTAAAAATAAGGCAGCCCAGCAGCAGCACCGTCAGCACTGCATAATAGCCCCGGTTGGGTCTGCGGCGCACAAAGGCCCACAGGGTGAAGCACAGCGCCAGCAGCAGCGCCAGCAGCAACGTGGAATATTTTCCGCCGCCTACGATCACCGTCAGGGGAACGAGCCCGATAAAAAGGCCTATGGCTTTGGGGCGGCTCTCCGTCTGTTCTAGCCTTAGCCACAGACCGGCGGTAAAGAGAAAGAAGCACCACATCAGCGTATAGGCCACGCCGCCGTTGAACCAGAAAAAGGCCTCCGAGGGGCTGGGCACGAACTGCACCATCACAAAGGCCAGGGCGCAGAAGGACGCGATCAGGGCAGACTGGCTGGCTTTCAGGCAGCGCCCCAGGGCTTGCTTTAGGAAAAACCCGGTAGAAAAAAGCAGGGCCGTCAGCAGCACAAGGGTGGCAAGGAAGTAATACTGCGCCCCAAAGATACCCGGCTGCAGACTGCTGATAAAGGAGGAGGCATAGGTGCCCTCCCAGGTCTGTCGAATGCCTACGGTGTTTTCCCACGCGGCTTTCAGGACGTTTACAAGGCTCCCCGTATCCCGCCAGGCGGCGTGGGTGCGGATGGAAAAGCCAAAATCATCGTAGAAGGGATGGTTGTAAAAGGACAGGGCATACACAGGCAGGAGGCTGAGGATCAGCCCCACCGCGCACAAAAGCGCCACGGTCTTGTGGGACAGGGAAAAGGCTTTCTTTGGCATTAGCGCACCTCCTCGCCGGCGATGTAAATGGCGGTCTTGTTATAATAGGTGCAAAGGGACTTCCGCACATCGTATACCGCGTCTGGAGCCAGCAGGTCATCCATAAAGATATCCGGCACCACGGTCAAGGGTTTAAGGGTCACCTCGGGCTGAGAAGCGTCGGCAAGCAACACCTCCCGGTCGGTCATTTCCCGATGGTATTGCTGGGCCTCCCCCTTGAGGATGGACAGGGCGGCATTGCCACCGGCCATGTTGGGCAGGCCGTAGAGGCTGTCGATGGGGCGCTTGTAGCCTAGGCAGCCGATCAGGATGGCCCCGCAGCAGACCAGCACGAAGCGCTGCTGGACCTTGGCGGTATTTAGACCCTGGGCCGCATTTTCCCTTTGCGCCACAAGGATCGCCCCAGCAAGGCCCCCTGCGGCGGCCCAGCCCCGTTGGACCATCCAGCCGGTTATGTAGTAGGCAAATAGCAGCCACATCACAACAAAGCTCTGGTAGTAGGTATCCACGATGCGCCCGCCGCCAATGCCCACGCCGCCAAACAAGGGCGGGACAAACTGGGTGCAGTATAGGCATAGGCCGCAAACCAGCACCAGCAAGGGATACCGGAAGCGGAAGGTCCTCTTTTGGGCGCTGCGAACAAAGAAGGGGATCAACAGCGCTGTCACGCCGATCAGGGGTAGGCGGATATAGCTGCCCGCCACGGCCGTGCCGTAGAGCATCGCTTGCACGATGGCCTTAACGGGAGAGGCCTGAAATCCACTCAGGGCAGTAATGCGGCTGGCCCGAACACCATTGCCCGGGGCCGACATGCTGTACAGGAAGCAGCCTGCGAACACCAGAAAAAAGCCCACATAGGCCCAGCGGAAGCGGGATTTGCTAAAGAAGGACCACCCGACGATCAGCCCATATATCAGCAGGCCGAAGATGCCCCCGCCGTAGCTGCCCCCACCCAGCAGCACCAGGATAAGCGCATTAGCTGCGATCAGCAGCCCCTGAGCCACCTTGCCCCGGCTTTTTTCCAGCTTGATCAAAAGCCCCAGGCTCAGCGCCAGCAGGGAATAGATAAACGTATTGCCAATACCTCCATTAAACCAATAAAAGGCCTCGTCGGGGTCGGGCATAAACTGGATAAGCAGCGTAAGCGTAAGCGATATAAGGATGCAGCATTCCGCACCATCCAACCCCGCAATATCAGAAAAGACGGCCTTGAGAAAAAACGCAAAACAGAGGATGAACGCCGTCAGCAAAAAGAACGTGGTAATGAAATACAGCCTTTCTGCGAAAACCCCCGGCTGGAGGTTGCTAAGAAGGGTGCCGGTATAGGTGCCCTGCCAGGTCTGCCGTGTATGGGTCGCGCTTTCAAAGGCCGTTTGGATAACGGCAGAAAGACTATGGGTCTCCACCCATGCGCTGTGGGTCTTTGCAGAAAAGTTGTAATCGTCATAGTAAGGGTGATTGTACAGGGATATCAGGTACAGCGGCAATGTGCTGACAGCCAAGATCAGCGCACAAAAAATGGCGCACAGGCGCTTCGCTGGAAAGCTTGCTTTCATCCTGGTCCACGCTCCCTTCTTTGGGGCCGATCCTAAGGCTAACCTACATAAATCACCAATTTAGAATTATACCATAAATGAGCCTTTTTTGCCAGAAAAACCGCAAAATGCAGATAAGGCTGCAGATGAAACCCAAGCCTTTGCCTTAGCCCGTTTGCCTTAAAAAGCCCAAGGCTTGTCAAATGAAACAAAAGCGCGTATAATACGTGATGGCAATGACCGTGGCTTTGGATGCTCAGCCTTTAGTCAGAGAGCCGCCGGAGGGTGCGAGGCGGCAAGGCGTGTATCTTTTTCCACCACGAGAGCAAGCGGCTAGCCGCCGCCGGGGGCGCCCGATACAGCGTGATGAAAGAGAAGCATCGGCCTTGGCCGGGCTTAAGCCGGGTGGCACCGCGGAGAACGCACCCTCCGTCCCTGTGGCTGCACTTTTTGCAGCGGCAAGGGGCGGTTATTGTTTTATCTGGGACAATATATCAACAAACGGAGGGATACCCATGCTGGATATCAGAAGGATCAGACAAAACCCCCAGGAGCTGGTAGACGCGCTAAAGGCCCGCAATAAGGACCTTTCCCTAGACGCCTTCCTGGCCCAGGACGAGCAGCGGCGCAAACTCCTGGCGGAGGTAGAGGAAAAGAAGGCCCTGCGCAATGCCACCAGCAAGCGCATCGGCGAAGCCAAAAAGTCCGGCGCGCCGGAATCGGAGACCGCCGCCATTATGGAAGAAATGCGCCGCCTGGGCGATGAGATCGCCGCCGGAGACGCAGACATTGCCGAGCTGGACGCGGCCATGGACGATTTCCTCATGAACGTGCCCAATTTTCCGCATAGCAGCGTGCCTGTAGGCGTGGATGAAAAGGACAACGTGGAGGCCCGCCGGGTGGGCACCCCCCGGGCCTTTGCCTGGGAACCCAAGCCCCACTGGGATATCGGCACGGACCTTAAAATTTTGGATTTTGACACCGCCGCCAAGGTATCCGGTGCCCGGTTCACGTTTTACCGGGGCCAGGGTGCGCGGCTGGAGCGGGCGGTCATCAACTTTTTCCTCAATACCCATGTGGAATCCGGCTATGACGAGGTATATCCGCCCTACATGGTGACCCGCGCCACCATGACCGGCACGGGCCAGCTGCCCAAGTTTGAGGAGGATGCCTACAAGGTGGACAAGGATACCTTCCTGATCCCCACCGCCGAGGTGCCTGTGACCAACATGTACCGGGAGATGATCCTGGACGGGGCCCAGCTGCCCATTCGCCATTGCGCCTACTCCACCTGCTTTAGGGCGGAGGCTGGCAGCGCGGGCCGGGATACCCGGGGCCTCATTCGCCAGCATCAGTTCAACAAGGTGGAAATGGTGAAGATCGCCAAGCCCGAGCAGAGCTACGACGAGCTGGAGTCCATGACCCATCAGGCGGAAAAGGTGCTGGAGATGTTGGGCCTGCCCTACCGGGTGGTGACCCTTTGCACGGGAGATATGGGCTTTAGCGCCGCCAAGACCTATGATATCGAGGTATGGATGCCCAGCTATGGCCGTTATGTGGAGATCTCCAGCTGCTCCAACTGCGAGGATTTTCAGGCCCGTCGGGCGGGCATCCGCTACCGGGATAATCCCAAGGATAAGCCCCAGTTCGCCCACACCCTTAACGGCAGCGGCGTGGCCGTGGGCCGTACCGTGGCCGCCATTTTGGAGAACTACCAAAATGAGGATGGCAGCGTGACTATCCCTGAAGCCCTCCGGCCTTATATGGGTACGGATGTGATCCGGTAAGGGCTAATGCCCTGGCCCCATTATGGATAGCGCCTTAAGCAATCAAAGCAAATGGCTCGGTGCTGGCAAAGCATCGGGCCATTTGTTTTGTTTGTCCTAAAAACCAAAGCGAGGCATCTTGCCTAATCGTTGGTCGCATCCCCATTGCCCCAAACGGGGATCGGCTCGCCCAGATAGGTGGGCTGGGGCTGAAAGATGCCCCAGATAAAGTCCTTCACCCGGGCCAGGTATTCCCGGAGGTCAAAGAAGGCCTGCCGCCGGTACTGCTGCAGATCGGAGGGGATGCCATAGGCCTCCAGGCCCATTCGCTCCGCATCGTAGATGGCGCGGTACAGGTGATAGTGCTGGGTCACGATCAGCACCTTTTTCACCTGGAAGATATCCCGGGCCCGGTACATGCTCTCGTAGGTGGAAAAGCCTGCGTGGTCCATAAAAACATCGCTGGAGGGCACAGCGCGCTCAATGGCGAAGGTTTTCATGGCATTTACTTCGTCGTAATCTTCGCGCCCGTGATCGCCAGTCATCAGCAGCTTCGGGGCCGCTCCCGCTTTATAGGCCGCAATGCCTACCTCCAGCCGGTCCGAAAGCATAGCGCTGGGGCTGCCGTTTTTTCCTACGCCTGCCCCCAACACCAGCACACAGTCCATGTCCAGCTTGGAAGCAGCCTTCAGCGTCAGAATATTATCCCGGGTGGCAAGCATTACATAGGCGTTGATCCCGGCGGTAAGGGCCGAAGTGCACACAGCAGCGAATACAAGGAAAAGAAAGATACGAAAAACAAGGCTCCGCTGCTTTTTCGGCCGAGCAGAGGCAGCCTTTGCATGGGTAGCCTTTGCACCGGCAGCCTTTGCAGCGTTCGTTTCTGTTTCAAAAGCTATACTTTTACGAATACAAAACGCATCCTCTCGGGTATTTTTTGGATATCAATGGTAAAACGAATCAAGCCTGTTATTTCTTCCCAAAAAACACAGCCCTGGGCTCCAAAAAGCCCCAGGGCTGTGAAAGCATATAAGGCAAGGGGATATGTCTGATTTTTTCGGATGACCGAAATACTTATGCCCGCTTTACCGCCTTCATCACCAGTCCCGCTACCATGCCCGTAACAATGCCCGTGGCGATAGCGGAGAGCATCAGCACGGCAAAATAGTACAGGATGGAGGAGGTGCCCGTGGTCCACACGGCCACGCCGATCTGGCCGACGTTGTGTAGCACCGCGCCGATGACGCTGACGCCCACCACGCCGAACTTGCCGATCTTATGGGCCAGCAGCATGCCCACCACGCTTAACAATCCCCCCGCAAAGCTGAACGCCAGCGCCAGAGGATTGCCAAAAAGCAGGGCGCTCAAAACTACCTTCACCACCATCAGCCCCAGCGTCAGGGGCGTGGGCAAAAGGTACACCCCGTAGAGCAGCACCGCATTGGAAAGGCCCAGCTTGATGCCGGGCATGGCGGGCACGATGGGGATGCGGCTTTCCAAATAGCCCAGCACCAGCATCAGCGCGGTCAAAAGCCCACACAGGGATATATTTTGCACATATTGGCGGTTCTGGGCGAGGGAGCCGCCCTTGCTATTCTTCATCGGTCACACGCTCCGAACTTATTTGTTCATCCAGCATTTGGCTGGCCGCGCTGCTGGACTGTCCAGCCTCTTTCGCCGTTATCAGCTCCAGCACCAGCCGGTGGGGGGCGCATACGATCATGTTGTACAGGGGACGCTCATCCATGTTGTCTACGGTCACCTGGCCCTGGTATATGCACAGCTGGTTATGGCAGGTGGAGGATTCCATCACGAACCCATCCGGGCTCAGGCGAATCACGTTCACCTTGCCATCCCCCTGATCAACGGTGATCTGCTGGTCCTCCCCCAGGGGCCGCAGCACCTGTTCCCCGTTCTCCGCCTGGTAGCGCAGATACCACTTGGCATCCGCCGGGGCCTTTTCCCGCAGCATGGGGACGATCAGCAAAACGGCAAGAGCAAAAACGGTAAAAATTCCGATCAGGATAAGATCGCGCTTCTTGAACATAAGCCCCTGCCTCTCCGTTTTTTTGGTCAAAGTCCATCTTCTATTGTACACCACCTGTCAATATAGCTGCCTATAAACAGCGGTTCCCGCCTTGTTTTTTTCGACTTTTCACGGTATAATGCTAAACGTTCATTGGGAGGCATTAAGGCCCTTTAAAATGAGCAGAGCTTTGGAAAAGAGGTTTTACGTTGGGTATTTTAAATCGGCTGCAATCCTGGGGTCAGTGGCTTATGAGCGACCCCGTGGGCTTCATTGTATACATGCTTTACTTTGCCGTGGCAGTGCTGGCGACCCTTATTTTGCACGAGGTGGCCCACGGCTATGTGGCGTGGCGCTGCGGCGACCCTACCGCCAAGATGCTGGGGCGGCTGTCCCTGGACCCCCGCAAGCATCTGGACCCTATCGGTACGCTGTGCTTGGTCTTTTTGGGCTTTGGCTGGGCCAAGCCCGTGCCGGTGAACCCCCGCAATTTTAGCAACTACCGCCGGGATGATTTTTTGGTCTCCATCGCGGGGGTCACGGTAAACCTGTCGCTGTTTATCGCCTCGTTGGCGCTGGCGGTGGGCATCAACGGGCTTTTGTGGAAGCCGGATGTCATCCAATTTTACGGAGCAAAGGAAATGCTCAGCGGTGTAGGCTACAGCGTTCTTTTGGGCGGCTACGGCGGGCAATATACGGAGCTGATGCGCATCCCGTGGCTCCAGCATGTGCAGCGGTTTTTGCTGCTCTTTAGCTCCCTGAATGTCTCCGTGGCGGTCTTTAACCTTCTGCCCATCCCGCCTCTGGACGGCTATCATGTTTTCAACGACCTGCTGCTCAAGGGCCGCTTCAACCTGAACCAGCAGACCTTCCAGATCGCCCAGGTGATCCTGCTGGTGCTGTGCTTCTCCGGCGTGCTCACTGGTATTTTGACCACCATCACCGGCGCGCTGCAGGATGGGGTGCTGCACCTGTTCCTGATGATCACAGGGCAGGCATAGAGGCATGGGCGTTCATATTCACCTAAAACAGTTCGACGGCCCGCTGGACCTGCTGCTCCACCTTATTGGCAAAGCGAAAATAGAGCTACACGAGATCTTCGTCAGCGAGATCACGGAGCAATATATTGAAGCGGTACAAAATGCGCCAGATTTTAACATGGACGAGGCCAGCGAGTTTATCGCCATGGCTGCGCTTTTGGTGGAGATCAAAAGCCGCTCCATTTTGCCCAAGCCGCCCAAGGAAGAGGCGGAGGACCCCGAGCAGCTGCTGATCCAGCGCCTGATCGCCTACAAGCAGCTCAAGGAAGGGGCCCAAAACATGGCGGAGTTTGAAAAAAGCGCCTTGCAGGTCTTTGGCAAGCTGCCGGAGGAATACCCCCTGCCCCCGCCTACGCTCGAGATCGACGGGCTGACCCTCCAGGGCCTGTGGGAGGCGCTGAACCGAGTGGCTAGCCGGGCCCCCAAGGTGGAAAAAGAGGTGGAGTTCCGCCTTAGGAATATTCGCCGGGACAGCCATTCCGTGGAGGAATGCATGGAGGTCATCCAGAGCCGTCTGGCCTACGGCAGGCTGGATTTTCACGAGCTGTTCAGCGCTCAGCCTCAGAAGGAAGAGGTGGTGACGCTGTTTATCGCGCTGCTGGAGCTGCTGAAGCTGGGCAAGGCCCACGTGACCCAGGAGGCCAGCTTTGACCGCATCATGCTGTGCCCTGGAAGGAGGGAGACCGATGGAGCTGAATGAAGCGCCGTATGTCATCGAGGCGGTGCTGTTTGTGTCCGGGGAGCCGGTGTCCATTTTGGATATGTCCACGGCCCTGGGCCTGAGCGAAATAGAGACCATGAACGCCGTGGAGGCCCTCATGCGGGAGTATGAGGAAAGCCCCCGAGGCATCGTATTGAAGCGTTATGGCAACAACCTGAAACTGGAGACCCGAGCAGAGTATGCACCCTATGTGGAGCGGCTTTTGCAGCCTGTGCAGCGGCAGACCCTTTCCCAGGCCGCCCTGGAGACCCTGGCGGTCATCGCCTACCGCCAGCCCGTCACCAAGGGCGATGTGGAGCTGGTGCGTGGGGTCAAGTGCGATTATTCCGTCCAATCCCTTATGGGTAAAGGGCTTATCATGGAGGTGGGCCGGAAGGAAGCCTTGGGCCGCCCTATTTTGTACGCCACCACAGACCAGTTTTTAGAGCATTTTGGCATTTCGGATATCCGGGAGCTGCCCCCGCTGCCCGAGCCGGAGGCTGCGCCCACTGGAGAACCGCTGGTGCCTTGAGCTGCCCCCCTTGATTTGAGCGCCCCCACCTTAGGACCTTGATCATTTGGAAAAATGTACACCAATTTCCACCTAAAGAGAATAACCGGGCCGCACACGGCATATGCTATTGCATAGGACGTGTGCGTCTTTTTTGGGAAAGCAACAAGAGAAGGCGGGGGAATGGTGTGAAACAAGCGGTTGCCGTCATGGCGGTAGTGATGGTCGCGTTGCTTACGGTATCGGGGTTTATCGTGATGGGCAGCATGCAGCAGACGGAGCAGCTGTCAGGCAAGATAAGCCAGGTCAACGAGCTGCGGGCTAAGCTAAACCAGCTGCAGGAGCAATACGACCTGCAAACAGAGGAGATCAGCAGCCTGACGGGCGTGCTGGAAAAACAGAAAACGGAGCTGACCCAGACGGCGGAGCAGAAGGCCGCCCTGGAGGAGACCCTGAAGGCAGTAGAGGTGGCCAACCAGGAGGCTCAGGCGGCCATGGCCCAGCAGGCCCAGGACGCGGATACGGCCCAGACGGCCTTTGCCTCCCAGCAGGAGGATTATGAAAAGGCCTTGACGGAGCAAAAAAGCCTTGCAAAGAGGCTGGACACGCAGCTGACCACCGCCGAGAAGGCTCGGGACGAGGCCCAGACCCAGGCCGAAGCGGCAGCGCAGGAAGCCGCAGAGCTAAAGGCGGAGCTGGAGGTGCTTAAGGTCCAGGCAGCAGCAGGGGCAAAGGCCCAGGCAGAGGCTCAAGCAAAGGCTAAGGCTGAAGCCCAGCAGGAGCTAGAAAAGGTCCAGCAGCAGCTGGAAAAGGCCCAGCAGGAGCTAGAAAAGGTCCAGCAGCAGCTGGAAAAGGCCCAGCAGGAGCAGCAGGCCCTCAAAGACGAAATGCTCGCCTTTATGAAGGCCCTCACCGTTTGGCGGAGCTACCGGGACGGGGAGGCTACGGCCTTGGAATCGGGTGCCGCAGTAAAGGAATTCCGGCAGGCATATCCGGGCAGTCTTTTGAAAATCCCGTAAGGGCATATGCCCTGGCGGGGAGCACAGCGCAAGGGTGCAGCACATAATAAGACGGGGGTGTCTCAATGCGTTTTGAGACACCCCCGTCTTATGCTAGGTCTTTATTGGCCTTTATTCCTTAACCGTTGCCGTCATCGCTGATATCCAGCACTTCGCCAGTCTCCGGCTGGATGTCCGCGGAGAATTGCGCGAAGTATTCCTCCACAACGGGATCATTGGGCCGGAAGTTTAAAAGCCATACATCCTGCCCTTCCATGTTCTGCTCCACGGAGCCGTTCACCTGATATTTGGCCAGCAGCTCCTCCGTCAGCCGGTGCTTCTGGCCGAAGGCTTCCAGAATGGCCTTTTGCGCAAGCTGGATAGCCTCGGCCTTGGAGATGTAGCTGGGCTTTAGGGACTTATCAGCAAGCCCAAAGGCGGGATTCCACCAGCCCTGCTGTTCGAAATGGGATACCTGCTCCAGAGGGTAGAGCTCCACCAAGTAGACGGGATAGTTTTCCATGTTGGGCAGCACCGTAGGCTTGAAGTACAGCCGCCAGAGGCCATCCCCGTTTTGGCGGAGGAAGTGATAGTTTACCTCAAAGCCCTCGGCCACGTCCACCCCAAACTGCGCCATGATCGTATCCTGGCACAGCTGTAAGGCTTTTTCCTGGGGCACATCGCCTTCGCCTGGCAGATCGTTGTAAACGATGCCGTACTGCTCCGCCTGTCCGCCATCCACCAGAATGCGGTCCACGGCGGCTCGCTCCTCCATGGGCCAGTCAAACTGCTGGCCCAGCTCATGCACCCTGTCCAGACGGGTGCAGATGTATTGGTAGTATACCTCGTCAAAGTTTTCATCTTTGGCCTCGGGCGGCTTCCCCAGGGCCAGGCTGGGGATCAGCAGGCACAGGCTGAGGGCGGCCAGCAGGATCCCTCTATTTATACGCAGCATAGCTTTCTTTTCCTTCCTGTCAACCATTGCTCTGGTTGGTAACGTTCACTACCTCGCCGGTGGTGGGGTCGATATCCGCCATGAACTGGCCGAAGTATGCGCCTGCCTCGCTGTCCGGGCAGCGGATGTCTATGTTATATACCTCGCCGCCGTTCTCGGTGGGAAAGAGGGCCACGCCAGCCAGGAACTTGGAGAGGGTGTCCTCCGTGAGGCGATGCACCATGCCGTAGGTGTCCAGCACGGCCTTCAAGCCAATAGCCTGGGCCTCGGCCGGGGAAATATAGCCCGGTTTGGTTTCCTTGGGCAATTCCTCCTCGGGGCTGGGGTTTGCCCAGTTTTGCTCTTCAAAGCTCTCCACCTGACCAGTAGGGGAGTGGAGGGTCACGATATAGCAGGGGTGGCTGTCGCCGGCAGGCAAGGGCACAGGAAAAAAGCGCAGGCTCCATTGGCCCTCGCCGCTGGCGCTGCGCAGGAAGGTGTAGTTTACATCCCAGCTTGCCGTCATATCCTCGCCGAATTGCTCCAGCACGATATCCTGGGCCGTTTTCAGGGCTGCGGCCTGGGGGAGGTCCGCCCCGCTGGGCATGTCGTTATAGCAGGGTCCAAGCAGCGCCTGCTGCCCCGCGTCCACCAAAATGCGGTCCACAGCGGCCCGGTCCTCCAAGGACCAATTCGTAAAGAAACCCAGCTCGATCACCCTGTCCAGACGGGTGAGGATGTATTGATGGTACACTTCGTTCAGCTCTGGGTCAGTAGCCTTGGGGGTATCCCCCAGGGCCAGACCAGGGATCAGCAGGCATATGGCAAGCATCAAAGAGAGGATCGTTCGATTGTGGTGAAACATAGGCTTCACTCCTTTCATAGCCATACAACGATGAAGGAGGGTAAATTCTTCCAAGAGGACGCAAAGGGACTGCACATAGGAGGTGCGCGCATTGCATCCCTGGCATGCTATATGACCTGCACGCCCTGGCGCAGCATCCACCCCGCAGGGACCCCTGCGCCTAAGGCCCACAGGTCGTAGGCCCGACCATCCAGCTGATAGCAGGGATCAGAAAGGGGTCCGTCCGCTGCCTTGGCGATAACGGGGCATTGGCTGCCCTTCAGGGCGGATAAGAGGGCCTCTTTTTCCTTGCGAAAGCCCAGCAGCCGCACATAGGGCGGCAGGGGACAGGCTTCCTTAAGCGGAGCGGAAACGCCCAGCAGGCCATGGGCCAGCAGGCGGCTGAGCCGGGTGTGGGTATAGCGCTTGGTTTTAAGCAGGTCCAAAAGCGCCTGTCTGGTGGTGGCCTCACGGCAGGCGGTGTACAGGCGGTTTTCTAGCCCCTCTGTGCAGTCCGGCAAAAGCGCCAGGGCATCCCTGTCCATCTGCCGCAGGGCATAGAGCCATACAGCGTCCAGGGCCTCTGGCCTGCACATAGGCGCGTCCTTTGGCAGGGCATAGCCGCAGGCGGCCTCCGCCTGTGCCTGCTGACCGCCCAGCAGCGCCGCCCGGACGGCGGTGGCGGAGGGATAGCCTGCATGGCTTAGGTCCGGCGCGTGGTAGCTGCCCTGCCGCAGCACGGGCAAGGGCTTGATATCCGAGCGTAGCCGCAAAAGCGCCCGCAGGTAGCTGATGGCCAAAATATTGTTGGGTGCGCTCCACAAAGTGCCCGGGACTTCGGCGATCATCTTACGATCCTGCCCAGGGGCTGTCTGGCCCTGGGCAGTTCCCTGGGTCATCTGCCCACCCATCCCCAGTGCTGTCCCCAGCGCTGTCCCCAGCGCCGTCCCCTGGGCGGCCGCAAAGGAATGGCCTGCCTCCAGGCTTTCCTTAAGCGCGGCGGAAAAAGCGGGCGTGGGCTTTTCCAGGATCTGGGCCGCCTGTAAAAGGGAGCACAGATCGTCCTGCTCGCAGCCGAAGCTGAGATGGGTGATAAACCCCAGCCGGTCCAGGATGGAAACCCCGCCTAGGGCAAAGTTTTCCGCCTCCCGGACGGCGAACAGCCCCGGCAGCTCCAGCACCAGGTCCGCCCCGGCCAAGAGGGCCGCCCTGGCCCGAACGCCAGGGCTGTACAGGGCGGGCATGCCCCGCTGGGTGAAGGGTCCGCTCATCAGGCATACGATATGCGCGCCTGGATGCTTCTCCCGTATCAGCGCAAACTGCCGGGCGTGCCCCCGGTGGAAGGGGTCATATTCGCAAATGATGCCAACGGTGGTATTCGTATGCGTCGCATTCATATAGCAGATGGTCACATTGCACATAAACAGCCCCATGAAAATTCGCGAATTTCGTTGCTGTTTTAACAATTTCCCCTTTCTTTTAAAATGAAATGGGTGTATAATATTTAGGTTGTAAACACTTACATCCAACGATAGTATAACACACAAGGGAGGAAACCGCCATGTCCGCCATTGAAAAAATCAAGGCTAAGGCCAAGCAAAGTGTAAAGCACATCGTTCTGCCCGAAGGTACGGAACCCCGCACCGTTCAGGCCAGCGCGAAGATCATCGCCGAGGGCGTTGCCACCGTAACGCTTTTGGGCGATGCAGCGGAGATCGAGAAGGTCGCCAAGGAGACCGGCACCGACCTTACGGGCGTTGCCATCGTCGACCCCAAGACCAGCGAAAAGTCCGCCGCCTATACCCAGCTGCTTTACGACCTGCGCAAGGCCAAGGGCATGACGGAGGAGCAAGCCAACGCGCTTGTGACCGGAAACACCCTGTATTTTGGCGCGGTGATGGTAAAGGCCGGGGACGCGGACGGCATGGTAGCCGGCGCGATCAACTCCACTGGCAATGTGCTGCGTCCGGCGCTGCAGATCATCAAGACCGCCCCTGGCATCAAGGTGGTTTCCAGCTGCTTTGTGATGGAAGTGCCGGACAAGGCCTATGGCCAGGACGGCGTAATGATCTTCGGCGATTGCGCAGTCATTCCCAATCCCTCTGCTGAGGAGCTGGCGGCCATCGCCATTGCCAGCGCCAAGACCGGCGCGGAGCTGATGGACATCGACCCCAAGGTGGCCATGCTTTCCTTCTCCACCAAGGGCAGCGCCAAGGACGACCTGGTGACCAAGGTGCAGGAAGCCACCGCTATCGCCCACGAGCTGGCCCCCGAGCTTAAGCTGGATGGCGAGCTGCAGGCGGACGCCGCACTGGTGGAAAGCGTGGGCCAGCTGAAAAGCCCCGGCTCCAAGGTGGCCGGTCACGCCAACGTGCTTATCTTCCCGGACCTCCAGGCGGGCAACATCGGCTACAAGCTGGTGCAGCGGCTGGCGGGCGCGGAGGCCATTGGCCCCATCGTACAGGGCCTTGCTAAGCCCGTCAACGACCTGAGCCGTGGCTGCTCTGTGGAAGATATCGTATCCGTAGTCGCTATTACCGCCGTGAAGGCGCAGGCATAAGGAGCATATAACATAATGAAGATTCTCATTCTCAACGCGGGTTCCTCCTCTCTGAAGTACCAGCTCATCGACATGGACGGCGAAAAGATCCTGGCCAAGGGTATTTGCGAGCGTATCGGCATTGAAGGCGGCAAGCTGAAGCAGAACGTTGGCGATAAAAAGACCGAGATCGAGTCCCACATGAACGACCATACCGATGCTATCCAGCTCATGCTCAAGGCCCTCACCGACGGCGAAAAGGGCGCGCTGAAAAGCATGGACGAGATCGGCGCGGTGGGCCATCGTGTGCTCCACGGCGGCGAGGCGTTTACCGCCAGCGTCCTGATCAACGAAGAAGTAAAGGCGGCCGTCCGGGCGAATATTCCCCTGGGCCCCCTTCATAACCCCGCTAACCTGATGGGCATTGAGGCCTGCGAAAAGGTAATGCCGGGTACCCCCAACGTGGCCGTGTTCGACACCGCCTTCCACCAGACCATGCCTAAGAAGGCGTATCTCTACGGTATTCCCATGGAATACTATAAGCGCCTGCACATCCGCCGCTATGGCTTCCACGGCACCAGCCACCGGTACGTATCCAAGCGGGTATGCCAGTTCCTGGGCGTGGACCGCAAGCAGACCAAGGTCATCACCTGCCACCTGGGCAACGGCTCCAGCTTGGCTGCGGTGGACTGCGGCAAGTGCGTGGATACCTCCATGGGCCTTACCCCTCTGGAAGGCGTTATCATGGGCACCCGCTCCGGCAACGTGGACCCCGCTGTGGTGCAGTTCATCGCCAACAGCGACAACAAGTCCGTGGATGATGTGCTGGACATCCTCAATAAAAAGAGCGGCCTTCTGGGCCTCACTGGCAAAAGCAGCGACTGCCGCGACCTGGACGATATGTGCGACGCAGGCGAAGAAGCGGGTCTGGTGGCCCGTGAAATGCTGGCCTACAGCATCAAGAAATACATCGGCGCGTATGCCGCGGCCATGGGCGGCGTGGACGTGATCGTGTTCACCGCCGGCATCGGCGAAAATAACGATATCATCCGCGAAATGTCCGTGGAGGGCCTGGAGTTCCTGGGCGCGAAGCTGGATAAGAGCGTTAATACCGGCCTGCGTGGCAAGGAGACCATCATCTCCACCGCCGACAGCAAGGTGAAGATCGTCGTTATCCCCACGGACGAGGAGATCGTCATTGCCCGGGATACCCTGGATATCGTTACCGGCAAGGACATCGACTAAGTCGCTTTAAAGCGGCCAAGCAAGCGGCTGAAAAACACCTGATAAAACGGTGGAAGAACAGCCGAAAAAATGGTTGACAAACCCTAGAGTGAACCGTATAATAAGGCTTGGTCACATTTGAGGAGGAAACCCATGCTATTGGATGTTTCAAAGGCTTTTTTGACGCCGGGTACGGAGTTTCCCTTCCAGGCGCAGGTCAGCCTGCCGCCCCAAGATGTGCTGGGGGAAACCATTACCTTTGATGATGCGCAGCTGGAAGGCATCTTTGCCGTGCTGGAGGACAGCGTCCATCTGAAGGGTACGCTTCAAACCACGGTCCATGGCCAATGTGCCCTGTGCCTAGAAGAAGCCCTGATCCCCCTCCGGGTGGATTTTGCCGAGGTGTTTCGCAAGAACGCCAACGAAACGGAGGACGAGGTCTTCTGCTTTGAGGGCAAATCGGTCCCCCTGGAACAAGTAACGCTTACGCTTTGCATGCTCAACCTGCCCATGCGCTTTCTCTGCAAGGAGGACTGCCAGGGCAGCCAGGAGCTGCGATCGTGGCAAAAAGACAACACTCCGAGCTCTCGTGAAGATGGAACGCCTACACAGCGTCCTTTTGAAGCATTGCAGAGCTTGCTTAAGAAGGATGAGGAGGTGTAGAAATGGCTCTACCTAAAGGAAAAGTATCCAAGGCCCGTGGCCGCAGCCGCCGCGCCAACTGGAAGCTGAGCCTGCCCGGCATCGTAGAATGCCCGCAGTGCCACCAGAAGAAGCTTTCCCACCGTGTGTGCAAGCATTGCGGTTATTACAACGGCGTGCAGGTCATTGATATGACTGAAAAGAAGGAAAACGCTTAATCGTTTTCCGATGATGCCTAGGGCTGCCTGAAACGTTCTGCGATCAGGCAGCCCCATGGCTATCGCCCTTGGAACAGAAGGAGTACGCACCCCTGCCCCTTAGAGAGGACGGTTCATCGGCTGAAAGGCCGTCCGGATCAGCAGGAGAGCGGAAGGTCGTCTGGGAGGGCACGGGATGAAGGCCCTGTTGGGCTGCGTAGTTTCGTCGGGTGCGCCCGATAAAGCGTTAAGAGGCGTTTCTTTCAATCCTTTCGAGGCGAGGGCTTTGAATGCCTTTGAAGGAAGCGTAAATGAAGGTGGTACCACGGAGGTTCTCCGTCCTTTGAGGACGTGAGGGCTTTTTTGTATTTAAGGGTTTTGCATTCAGGCCCTGCCCCTTTGGGGGTTTCTATATTCTATAGCATCAATATTCTATATCGGAAAGGAGCGGTGAGCGCTGTGGGACGATGGAATCAGATCATGGAGAGGTTGAGCGTTCCCGGATTGGTCGTTTTGGCCGTGGGTGTCCTGCTGATCGTGCAATCGGCCAAGCTATGTCGGCTAGTGCTGAAGGAAAAGGGCGAAAAGGCGATCCTGCCCCTGAAGCTTTTTGGCCTGCTGTTGGTAGTGCTGGCGGCGTTGATCTTGCTGGACTTCATTCCCGGATTATAATAAGGACGGTGGCAAACTAATGAGCGAGCCTATGAACAAAGAATTTGAAATGGAAAAGGTGTACAGTCCCCAGGCTATTGAAGACAAGCTGTACAAACTGTGGGAAGAGTCCGGCGCGTTTGTGGCCAAGCGAGTGGAGGGGAAGAAGCCCTTTACGATCGTCATGCCCCCGCCCAATATTACGGGACAATTGCACATGGGCCATGCCATGGACTGCCTTTTGCAGGATGCGCCCATCCGCTACCATCGCATGAAGGGGGACCCCACCCTCTGGCTTCCCGGCACGGATCATGCGTCCATCGCCACGGAGGTAAAGGTAGTAGAGAAGATCAAGGAGGAAGGCCTGACCAAGAAAGCCCTGGGCCGGGAAGGCTTCCTTGAGCGCGCGTGGCAGTGGAAGAAAGAATACGGCGGACGCATCAATCGCCAGCAGCGCCGCCTGGGCGCCAGCTGCGACTGGAGCCGGGAACGGTTTACCATGGACGAGGGCTGCAACGCGGCCGTGAGGGAAGTGTTCGTAAAGCTCTATAATAAGGGCCTTATCTACCGGGGCGACCGCATCATCAACTGGTGCCCCGTGTGTAAGACCGCCC
Source organism: Eubacteriales bacterium (assembly GCA_031548115.1). GTDB lineage: Bacteria > Bacillota > Clostridia > Christensenellales > Aristaeellaceae > Limiplasma. The sequence continues at coordinate 82,915 of JAVBRJ010000003.1, forward strand.
TGTCCGACGCGGAAGTGGAATACGAGGAGCAGGCCAGCCATCTGTGGCATATCCGCTACCCTGCGGCTGATGGCGGCCAGGGCGTGGTAGTAGCCACCACCCGGCCGGAGACCATGCTGGGCGACACCGGCGTGGCCGTGAACCCCGCCGACGAACGGTACACGGCCCTGGTGGGCAAGAAGGTGATCCTGCCCCTGGTGGGTAAGGAGATCCCCGTGGTGGCGGACGACTATGTGGAGATGGAGTTTGGCACCGGCGCGGTGAAGATGACCCCTGCCCATGACCCCAACGACTTTGAGGTGGCTCAGCGCCATGGCCTGGAAGTGCTGCGGGTGACCCATGATGACGGCACGATGAACGAGCATGCCGTGAAGTTTGAGGGGATGACCCAGCCTGAATGCCGCAAGGCGGTAGTAGCGGAGCTGGAAGCCCAGGGCTATCTGGTAAAAATAGAGGATTATACCCACAATGTGGGTACCTGCTACCGCTGCCATAACACGGCGGAGCCGTTGGTGAGCCGCCAGTGGTTTGTGAGGATGGAGCCTCTGGCAAAGCCCGCCATCGAGGCGGTGCGCTCCGGCAAGACTCAGTTTATCCCCGAGCGGTTCTCCAAGACGTATTTCAACTGGATGGAGAACATCCGGGATTGGTGCATCAGCCGCCAGCTGTGGTGGGGCCACCGTATTCCCGCGTATTACTGCGATGCCTGCGGCGAGACCATCGTGCAGGTGGACGCGCCTGCCGTATGCCCCAAGTGCGGACATACTCACCTCCGGCAGGATGAGGACGTGCTGGACACCTGGTTCTCCTCCGGCCTGTGGCCCTTCTCTACCCTGGGCTGGCCTGAGGAGACCGAGGACCTCAAGTATTTCTACCCCACCAGCATGCTGGTGACCGGCTATGATATCATCTTCTTCTGGGTAGCGAGGATGATATTCAGCGGCATTGAGCAGATGGGGGAGACCCCGTTTGATACTGTGCTCATCCACGGTTTGGTCCGGGATGACAAGGGCCGCAAGATGTCTAAGAGCCTGGGCAACGGCGTGGACCCCCTGGAGATCATCGACCAGTACGGCGCGGATGCCCTGCGCTTCTCCCTGGCCATGGGCGTAAGCCCCGGCAATGACACCCGTTTCTCCATCGAGAAGGTGGAAAGCGCCCGTAACTTTGCCAACAAAATATGGAATGCCTCCCGCTTCGTGCTTATGAACACCCAGACCCGGGAAAGCATTGATAGCGCGAAGCTGCTCCTGCCGGATATGTGGATACTCTCCCGCTTCGGCAAGGCCGTAACGGAGATCAGCACCCATATGGAAAGCGGCGACTTCGGCATGGCCGCCCAGAGGATATACGACTTCGCTTGGAATGAGTTTTGCGATTGGTATATCGAGCTGAGCAAGGGCCGCCTGATGGGCGAGGATGAAGCCCAGAAGAACAATGTACGTGGGGTACTGCTTTACGTGCTGGAGGGCCTCTTAAAGCTTTTGCATCCCTTCATGCCCTTCCTCACGGAAGAGGTGTACCAAAACCTGCCCGGCAAGGAGGGCATGCTGATCACCGCCACCTGGCCCGAGGCCAAGGCGGAATACGCCTTTGTGGGCCCCGAGCAGCAGATGGAGGGCATCATGGAGATCATCCGCACTATCCGTAACCTCCGTGCGGAAATGAATGTGCAGCCTTCCAAACGCACTCATGTGACCCTGATCCCTGAAGCGGGCTGGGAGGAGACCCTGGCCTTGGCGGAGCCGTACCTGCAACGGTTGGCCGGTGCCAGCGATGCCAGCATTTTGACCAAGGAGGATGCCGAGACGGAAAAGATCGTCAGCGCCGTGTGCGCCGCAGGCGAGATCCGTATCCCCCTGGGCGATCTAGTGGACTTTGCCAAGGAAGTGGCCCGCCTTGAAAAGGAAGCCGCAAACCTGCAAGGGGAGATCGCGCGCGCCGAAGGCAAGCTGAGCAACCAGGGCTTTATTGCCAAGGCTCCTGCCGCCCTGGTGGAGCAGGAGAAGGAAAAGCTGGCCACCAACCAAAAGATGCTGGCTTCCCTTGAGCAGCGCATTTTGGAGCTACGGGAGAATCTTTGAGGTCATTATGCAAGAAACAAACTTTCAACATCTCCCCGTGCTCTATGACGAAGTGATGGAGTGGATGGCGGCAAAGCCGGATGGGGTCTATATGGACGGCACTCTGGGCGGCGGCGGCCACAGCCGGGGCATCCTGGATGCCTCCGGCGGCACGGCCACCCTCTACGGCATTGATCGGGATGAAAACGCCATTGCCGCTGCAACGGCGCGGCTTTCGGCGTACCCCGGTTTCCATGCTATCCACGGTAATTTTCACGATGCAAAGGCGTTGCTGGAAGCCGCAGGGGTGGGGCCCCTGGATGGCGCGCTGCTGGACCTGGGGGTCTCGAGCCACCAGCTGGACACGGCTGAGCGGGGCTTTAGCTATCACGCGGACGCGCCCCTGGATATGCGCATGGACCGGGGCCAAGGCCCTACCGCTGCGGAATATCTGGCACAGATATCCAAGGAGGAGTTCCGCTACATCCTCACCGATTACGGCGAGGAAAAGTGGGCAGCCCGGATCGCCGAGGTGTTCGTAGAAAAGCGGGCGCAAAAGCCTATCCTCACCACCGGTGACCTGGTGGCGGTAGTGGACGCAGCCATTCCCAAGGCCGTCCGCCGGAAGGACGAGGGCCATCCTGCCCGCCGGACCTTCCAGGCCGTACGCATTGCCCTCAATGACGAACTGGCCCCCCTGGACAAGGCCCTGTGCGATCTGGTGGACTGTCTGGCCATCGGCGGGCGGCTGCTGGTCATTACCTTCCATTCCCTGGAGGACCGCATTGTAAAGAATACCTTCCGCCGGCTGCAAAACCCGTGTACCTGCCCTCCCAAGGCCCCTATCTGCACCTGCGGGCTAAAGCCCCTGGGCAAGGCCCTGGCCGGAGGCGCAGTGAAGCCCGGGAAGGGCGAAGTGGACGAAAACGCCAGGGCCCGCAGCGCGAAGCTTCGGGTATTTGAGCGGCGGGAAGGCCGCTGAAAGCCCACTGGAAGCCCACTGGAAGCCCTTTGAAAGCCCTTTGAAAGGAGAACGCTATGCCCACCCTTTATGTGGTAGCCACCCCTATCGGCAACCTGGGCGATATGTCCCCCAGGGCCATTGAAACGCTTAAAAACGTCAGCCTCATCGCCGCAGAGGACACCCGGGTGACCCAAAAGTTGCTGACGGTTTTTGAGATCGCTACCCCTCTTACCAGCTGCCATGAGCACAACCAGCGGGGCAAAGCGGGGGTCATCGTTCAGCGAATGCTGGAAGAAAATATCGACGTGGCTGTGACTACCGACGCGGGCACGCCGTGCATCAGCGATCCCGGCAGCGTGCTGGTGAGGGAGGCGGTTGAGGCAGGCATAGAGGTGATAGCCATCGCAGGGCCTACGGCCATGGCGGCGGCCCTTAGCGTCAGCGGCATGGACATGACGGAGTTTACCTTTTACGGCTTTTTGCCCCGCCAAAAGGGCGAGCTGAAAGAAAAGCTGCTGAATATGGCCATCCATTCCCAGATCGCCGTGGTCCACGAATCTCCCCATCGGGTGGTGGACCTGCTGAGCTGTGTAAAGGACGTGCTGCCAAACACGTTGGTCAGTGCCAGCTGCGACCTGACCAAGAAGCATGAGTGTACTATTCGAGGCACCGTAGGGGAAGTGCTGGCGGCTATGGAAAATAATCCCAAGGTGGAAAAGGGCGAGTACTGCCTGGCCCTCCAGTGGGCGCAGGAGGATATCCCCATCCCTAAGGAAGCCGCCAGCACCCTGAGCCTGGAGGCCCAGGTCTTTGATGGGCTCGTGCGCGGCCTTTCCCTTCGGGAAAGCCAGGAGGCCCTGATCGCGGCAGGGGAGCGGAAGAACGCCGTGAAGGCCGCAGGGCTTAAAGTGAAGGCCATGCTGGAAGAGGCCTGATTGTTTTTTCCCTGCATTCCCGCGGTCAAAGCCTGTAGGGAGGTTGACAAAGGCCGCCCATAGGACTATAATTCCACCAACACACAGCGAAGGAGGATGGGCTATTATGAGAGATCGTTTGAGTAGCGCGTCCTATTTTTATTTTAGCTTTACGTTTTGGCGTAAGGCTCCTTTGCGTTGTGCTTGACGAGGCATCGCTTGATAAGACGATGAACCCCTGCGGCCAATGCCGTGGGGGTTTTTTGATGGGAAAGGCGGCATTATCATGATCGTTATTGTAAAGAAGAACACGGATATCCAACAGCAGGAGAACCTGATCGCATGGCTCAAAAGCCTGAATATCGACATCCACATCTCCGAGGGTGCGGCCCACACCGTGCTGGGCCTGGTGGGAGATACTACCGTGGTGGATATAGACCTCTTGCGGGCGCTGGACATCGTGGAGGATGTAAAGCGGGTGCAGGAGCCCTACAAGAACGCCAACCGGAAGTTCCATGAAATGGACACGGTGATCCAGGTGGGGAATACGCAGATCGGCGGTGGCTCGTTAAGCGTCATCGCTGGCCCTTGCTCCATCGAGAGCGAGGAGCAGGTGTGCCTCATCGCTGCGGCGGTAAAGGCCTCCGGGGCCACCCTGCTCCGGGGCGGCGCCTTCAAGCCCCGCACCTCGCCCTATGCCTTCCAGGGCCTCAGGGGCCACGGGCTGGAGCTACTGCTGGAGGCCAAGCGGCTCACCGGGCTTCCGGTGGTGACGGAGATCATGGACCTAAGCCAGCTGGACCTGTTTGACGAGGTAGACGTGATCCAGGTAGGCGCGCGAAACATGCAAAATTTCGAGATGCTCAAGGAGCTGGGCCATACGGGCAAGGCCATCCTCATCAAGCGAGGGCTCGCCAACACCCTTCAGGAGCTTTTAATGAGCGCGGAATATGTGATGGCTGGCGGCAATTCCAACGTGATCCTCTGCGAGCGGGGCATCCGCACCTTCGAGACCGCCACCCGCAACACCCTGGACCTGTCGGCCGTGCCCCTGCTACGCAAGATGACGCATCTGCCGGTCATCGTAGACCCCAGCCATGCCACAGGCATTGCCTCCCTGGTGAAGCCCATGGCCCTAGCGGCCACCGTGGCGGGAGCGGACGGCCTGATGATCGAGGTGCACAACGACCCCAAGCGGGCCCTGTGCGATGGGGCTCAGTCCCTTACGCCTACGGCCTTTGCGGATGTAATGAAGGCGGTGCAGGGCGTAAAGCCCTTTGCCTGCCGGGAGTAAGGAGGGCGCGGAATGAACATTGCGGTCATCGGCCTGGGCCTCATTGGCGGCTCTCTGGCCAAAACCATTAAAAAGCAGACCCCCCATACCGTGCTGGGCATGGATGCGGACCCCCAGGTAATGTACAAGGCAAAGCTGCTGGATGCCATCGACGGGGAGCTGACGGAGGAGCGGCTTAGCATTTGCGATCGGGTACTTATTGCCACCTGGCCCCAGGCCGCAGTGCAGTATGTGCAGGCTCATGCAGACCACCTCAAAAAAGGGGCGATGGTGATGGACGTTTGCGGAGTGAAGCAGGCGATATGTGAGCCGCTATGGGCGCTGGCCAAGGAAAAGGGCTTTATCTTTGTAGGCGGCCATCCCATGGCGGGCATCGAGTATTCCGGCTTTGACCATGCTACCGCCACTCTGTTTGAAAACGCCTCCATGATCCTCTGCCCGTCTCCTGGCGCAGATATCGTGCTGTTGGACAGCCTGAAGCAGTTTTGGCGGAGCCTGGGCTTTGGCAAGGTGGTCATCACCACCCCGGAAAAGCACGATAAGGTCATCGCCTATACCTCCCAGCTGGCCCATGTGGTGTCCAGCGCGTATATCAAAAGCCCAGAGGCTCAGGAGCAAAGCGGGTTTTCCGCTGGCAGCTTCCGGGATATGACCCGGGTGGCCAGGCTGAATGAAAATATGTGGACAGAGCTGTTCCTGAGCAACAGGGAGCCGCTGCTGGCGGAGCTGGACATCCTTATGGGACATCTGGCGGAGTATCGGCAGGCCCTGGCGAAGGCCGACGAGGAGGGCCTCCGGGCGCTGCTTCGAGAGGGCCGGGAGAAAAAGGCCCTCTCCGAACGGAAGGATGTGCAGCCATGAGGACGGTTTCCGTAGCGGTGGGCCAAAGCCATGCAGATAGGAGCTATGATGTGCTGATCGAGCCGGGCCTGATGGCACAGGCAGGCGAAAGGCTGCTGGCGCAAATGGGGAAACCCTCCACCGTGATGCTCATCTCCGACGATACCGTAATGAGCCTCTACGGCGCGCAGGTGACCGCCTCCCTGGAAAATGGCGGCTTCACGGTCCATACCTTCGCTTTTCCCCATGGGGAGGAGCAAAAGAGCCTTGCTACTTGGCAGGCCATGCTTTCCGCCATGGCAGAGAAGCACCTGACCCGCACGGACAGAGTGGTGGCCCTGGGGGGCGGTGTTACCGGGGATATGGCGGGCTTTGCTGCCGCCAGCTACCTTAGGGGTATTGCCTTCGTGCAGATACCCACTACGCTGCTTTCCATGGTGGATTCCAGTGTAGGAGGCAAGACCGGGGTCAACCTGCCCGCCGGCAAGAACCTAGCCGGGGCCTTTCATCAGCCCTCCCTGGTCCTTTGCGATCCCGCGGTCCTTTCCACCCTTCCCAGAGATACCCTGCTGGATGGGGTGGCGGAAGCCGTGAAAATGGGCGTGCTGGGGGATGAGGAGCTGTTTGGTTGGTTTGAAGAGGGTGACTTTGATACCCATATGGAGGATATCATCCAGCGCTGCGTAGCGGCCAAGGCCCAGGTAGTGGCGGAGGACGAGCTGGACAAGGGAAACCGCCAGCTTTTAAACCTTGGGCATACCCTGGGCCATGCCATTGAGAAGCTCAGCGGCTTTGGCATCAGCCATGGGCATGCGGTGGCCATCGGCATGGTGTACGCGGCGCGGCTGGCCTATAAGCTGGGCCTGTGCCAGGAGGCATGCCTCACCCGCATTAAAAGGGCTTTGGAAAAGTGCGGCCTGCCGGTAAGCGCCCCTTACACCCCGGAAGCCCTGTGCGCCGTGGCCCTGTCGGACAAGAAGCGGGCCGGGGCCAGCCTTACCCTGATCTTGCCCGAGAAGATCGGGAAATGTGCGCTGTATCCCATTCCCGTGGAGGATATGGAGCGGCTCACGCGGCTGGCTGTGGAAGAATAAGAAGCATCATTATGGAACGAAAGAAGGGTTCCCTATGGATATCAAGGACCTGCGGGCAGAGATAGATCAGATCGACAGTGAGCTTACAAGCGCTTTTCAGCGGCGGATGCGGGTGGCCCTGGAGGTCGCCCAATATAAGAAGGAAAAGGGCCTGCCGGTTTTTGATCCTGCCCGGGAGCGGGAGGTGGTCAGCCGGGTGGCGGAGGGCTGCGAGGAAGACCTGCGCATGTACGCCAAGATGCTCTATAACACCCTTTTTGATGTCAGCCGCAGCTATCAGCAGCGGTACTTGACCAAGGAGGGCGAGCTGCAAAGCCATATTGAAAAGGCCGTAGAGGAGACCCCCAAGCTTTTCCCCAAGCAGGCTACCGTGGCCTGCCAGGGGGTAGAGGGGGCCTACAGCCAGCAGGCTGCCTGCCGCCTTTTCGACATTCCCAGCCTGATGCACTGCAAGCGGTTTGAGGGCGTGTTCCAGGCCATCGAAAGCGGCCTGTGCCGCTATGGGGTGCTGCCTATTGAGAACAGCTCCTACGGCTCTGTTACCGAGGTGTACGACCTTATGCGCAAGCATCGCTTTTCCATCGTCCGCAGCGTCCGCATGAAAATCGACCATCGGCTCCTGGCCAAGCCTGGCGTGAAGCTGGAAGGCATAAAGGAGATCATGTCTCACGAGCAGGCCATTGGCCAGTGCGCCGCGTTCCTCAAGACCCTGAAGGATGTAAGGATCACCGTTTGCGAGAACACCGCCGTGGCCGCTGAGCGCGTGGCCGCCAGCGGGCGCACGGATGTGGCCGCCATATCCTCTCCCGCTTGCGCCGCCCTGTACGGCCTGAGCGTTATAAAGGAGGATATCTCCGACAGCGACAGCAATTTCACCCGCTTCATCTGCATCGCCAAGGAGCTGGAGATATACCCCGGAGCCAATAAAATGAGCCTGATGCTGAACGTGCAGCATCAGCCGGGGGCGCTATATACCATGATCGCCAAGTTCTCCGCCCTGGGGCTTAACCTGACGAAGCTGGAAAGCCGCCCCATTGTGGGTACAGACTTTGAGTTTATGTTCTATTTTGACCTGGATGCTTCCGTCTACGATCAAAACGCCCTGAGTCTTTTAAGCGAGCTGGACGCAGGGCCGGAGCAGTTCACGTTCCTGGGCAGCTATAGCGAAATGTAAGGAGCATCCCGATGAAATACGGCTTGATCGGCGAAAAGCTGGGCCATAGTTATTCCCCGCAGCTTCACGGCCTTTTAGGGGATTACCCTTACGAGCTATGCCCCCTGGCCCCGGCGGAGCTAGATGCGTTCCTCAAAAAAGGAGCCTTTTTGGGTCTGAACGTGACCATTCCCTACAAGCAGGCAGTGATCCCCTATTGCGCAGAGATCAGCGAGGCCGCAAGGCGCATCGGCAGCGTCAATACCCTGATCCGTCGGGCGGATGGCAGCCTTTGGGGGGATAATACGGATGCCTATGGCTTTTGGGAAATGTCCCAGCGGGCGGATATCCGCTTTATGGACCGGAAGGTGCTGGTGCTGGGCAGCGGCGGCACCAGTCGCACGGCCTGCACTGTGGTGCAGGATGGGGGCGGCCGGCCTGTGGTCATTTCCCGGCAAGGCCCCGACACCTATGAGGATATGGCAAAGCACAAGGATGCCGCCATTATCGTCAATACCACCCCCGTGGGCATGTATCCTGTAACGGATGCGGCCCCGGTGGACGTGAAATCTTTTCCAAGGCTGGAAGGGGTGCTGGACGTGGTGTACAACCCACAGCGCACCCGACTTTTGCAGCAGGCTCAGGCCCTTCATCTACGCCAGGGCGGTGGCCTGTGGATGCTGGTGGCCCAGGCGGCCCGCGCCAGCCAGCATTTTACCGGGCAGGCGGTGTGCCCCGAAAGCATGGCCGCCGCCTACCAGGCCCTGCGCAGGCAGACCACCAACCTGGTGCTGGTGGGTATGCCCGGCTGCGGCAAGACCACCTTGGGCCAGCGGCTGGCGGAGCAGCTTAATAGGCCGCTGACGGACATAGACACCGAGATCGAGAAGGAAAGCGGCCAGTCGATCCCAGCCATTTTCGCCACGGAGGGGGAAAATGGCTTCCGGGCCAGAGAGGCGGCGCAGATCGCCCGGTTTGGCCGGGAGGGCGGCCGCGTACTGGTCACGGGAGGCGGCGCGGTGCTATCGCCGGAGAACCGGGAGGACCTGCGCCTGAACAGCTTTGTGGTGCATATCACCCGGCCCCTGGAGGCATTGCCCCTGGACGGGCGGCCCCTGTCCCAGGACCGGGCGGCCCTTCACGCCATGTGGGAGAAGCGCGGCCCCCTATATGCGGCCTGCCAGGATATGACCGTCGCCAACGAAGGCACAGTGGCCGCCTGTGCCGAGAAGATCGTGGAGGGATTCAATGAAGCTCTTTGTCATTAACGGCCCCAATATCAATATGCTAGGCATACGGGAGAAGAATATCTACGGCGCTGAGACCTATGAGCAGCTTATCGCTTATGTTACGGAGGTTTGCCAGCGGGAGGGCATTGAAGTAGAGTGCTTCCAAAGCAACCATGAGGGCACGCTGGTGGACATTATCCAAAGCGCCTATGGCGTGGCCGACGGCATCGTCATCAACCCCGCCGCCTATACCCATACCAGCATCGCTATTTTGGATGCCCTAAAGGCCGTGATGGTGCCTGCTATAGAGGTGCATTTAAGCGATATCTACCAGCGGGAGGCCTTTCGGCATGTGAGCTACCCCTCCCAGGCCTGCCTTACCGCCTACTATGGCCTGGGCTTTGCGGGCTATGAAAAAGCCATACTCCATTTAAAATCTCTGCTGTTGCCATCCCAGCCCCAGTCATGATAAAATGACTCCGTAAGGATCTATAGCTCTGACCGTTTAAAGCCGATGCGAAATTTGCAAAAAACCCGTTTCACTCTCCCAACGCCTGTGTATACATAAACTAAAGGAGGGATCATGATGGAGTTTTACATTTGTAAGCATTGTGGAAATTTGATCACGTTTATAGACACCCAAGGCCCGCCGGTTACATGCTGCGGCGATAAAATGCAGCGGCTGGAGCCCAACACCGTAGATGCGGCGAAGGAGAAGCACGTACCCGTTATGCAGCGGGAAGGCAGCCGGGTGATGGTCTCCGTGGGCAGCCTGCCCCATCCCATGCTCCAGGAGCATCATATTGCTTGGCTGGCGCTGGAGTCCAGGCAGGGGATCCAGGTCAAGAAGTTGAATCCTACAGGTGAGCCTCAGGCGGTTTTCGCCATGGAGGATACGGATGGGCCGGTGGCGGCATATGCATATTGCAATCTCCACGGCCTGTGGAAGGTTGACGCGTAGGACTTGAAGAAAAGGAGAGCCTTGTATGAAGTACGTTTGTGATCTGTGCGGCTACGAGTACGACGAGGCGGTGGGCGATCCCGATGCGGGCATTGCCCCCGGCACTACCTGGGAGAACGTTCCTGCGGACTATACTTGCCCCCTGTGTGGCGCGGGGAAGGATGACTTTTCGCCTGTGGAGTAAGTAATTTAAGCACAACAAGCAAGAGGGATGCCGATCGGCATCCCTCTTTAGCATGAAAGGTCCAGGGTCTTAGCCTTGGCAGGAAAGGGGGCAGCGCCACGGCATGCCTCCGTTTAGTCGTACAATTTCAGCCACCCATCGCTGACCGCAGGCCAGGAATACAGCGCCTTTAGCTGCTGGCGGCCCGCCCATTGCTCCGAGGAAAGGGGCTGGGCTAGGGCCTTTGTGAGAAGGTCGGGGATTTCTGCGCAGTCTGAAAAGGGGAAGGTCTCGATGCCCAGCGCATCCAACTGGGGATAGGGGAGCCAAGCCCCCCGGAGCACCTGGGCCCCGGCAAAGAGATACTCCTGGAGACTGGCGGAAAAGGCATCCGTTTGGATCGCCATGATAAATACATCCGCTGCAAGGCGCAAATAGGCGCTTTCCTCGGCATCCATAAACTGGGTAAGAAACACGGTCTCGCAGGGAAGGGCTGCGGCGGCCTCCTTTACTGCGTCGATATAGGCGGGGCTAGTAGCGCTGTAGGTCATCTGCAGCACCACGGTCAGCTGGGAATGCATTTCCGCAGAAAGCCCCTTGAGGGCGCGGAGCACCTTGTCCTGGTTTTGGGCAGGCGAGGCGCTGGAGCCGACGCATACCACCTTTCGGGTCGGGTCAATGCCAAAATGGGCCTTGCAGGCGGACCTGTCCGCCACGGACCGGAGATCGCTGATATCCTTGTAGCCCATCTGACCAAAGTAGACCAGGGCCGTCTTTTCCTCCACGGCCTCGCCGTAATGGGTGCGGACGATCTCAAACTGCGTGGCGGAATGAATGGTCACGGCATCCGCCCGCTCCAGGTAGGGGCGCATCTGGCCGTGCTGCTTATCCGTAATGCGGAGCAGGTCGCTGCCCCAAAAGCTGCAGACCCATGAGGCTACAGGGAAGGCCTTGTGCAGCCTGTCGCCCAGGGCCAGGTCCCGCTGGGACAGGTAATGGTTGTGGATTACGTCAAAGGGCCCCAGCTTTTTAAGGGACTGGGCATTTGCGGCTACCCGCGCCCACATGCGCAGCCGGGGAATGCGGCGAATAACAGGCAGGCGATGGGTGTCCCGGTATACGCTGATGCCCTTTTGCTCGTAAAAATCCGCCCAGGTGCCTTTATAGCCCCAGATGGGGAAGATCACAACTTCATAGCCTGCGGGGAGCAGCAAATATTCGATATACCGCTTGGTCCAAAAGCTGTCCGCATCGGAGAGCATCAAAATACGCTTAGCCATCAAGCATTGCCTCCATCGGTAGGGGTGGAGGTCCGGCGGGTCAGGGCTTTTTTGCCCTCCTTAAGCACCTGCAGGGCCGTCTGCCACAGGGTCTTGATCTCCTTGCGGTACAGCACCAGCGCCAGCAGAAGCGTGCCGGAGAGCAGGATGTACTTGGGCAAGGGCTGCTTAGCCAGCAGCAGATTGCCAAAGGAGGCTACCAGGGTCAGGCCAACGGTATAGGCCACATAGCGGTAATCATAAATGGCTTTATAATACTTTTCGCCTACTAGCGTGCGGAAAACCAGGGAAACGATGGCTGCCGCTGCCGAGGCAATGGCTGCGCCGGTAGCGCCCATCAGGGGGATCAGCCACAGGGAAAGGCCCAGGTTGGTCAGCACGGAAGCCAGGAAAACGATAGTATTCCAGTGGGTCTTTTTGGAAATGCCAATGCCCATGCCCGTGGTCTCGCTCAGGCAATAGCAAATGGGGGATAAAAACAGGAACGGAAAAAAGATGACCGATTCGCGGTAAGCCTTGCCCAAAAGGAGGAATACAGGGGCCTGAAAAAGCGCCATGCATAGGCCAAAAAGCGTGAGCAGGCAGGCCATCAGCCTGTGTACCGTGAAAAACCGGCGCTTGTTATCGTTTTTATAATTTTCGTATACATAGGGGGTCCAATAGGTGTTAAAGCCGGTCTGGATGATATTCACCGTGGAGGCCAGGCCCAGGGCGCTTTGATAAATACCCGCAGAGCCAAAGCTTTCCAGCTGGCTCAGGGCGATCTGACTGATGGAGGTATTGAGCCAGGTAATGATGGAAAGGGGCACCAGCGGCGCGGCATAGCCCGCCATGTCCCGGAGGAAGGGCTTGTCCACCTGGGCGGCAAAGTGCACGTCAAAGCGGTTGCGCTGGAAGAAGATGCACACACCGGCAAAAACGGCCATCAGGAGGGTAAGGAAGAGAATGGCGGTCTTGCCCTCGGCGCTATTAAAACCGACAAACAGATAAACCACCTTGGTGATAAGCGCGTAGGCAACGCCCTGGATGGTATATAGCTTGGCGTTTTGCTCCATCCGGTAGGTGAGGGACAGGTACCGAAACATGATCAGGCAGAAGCTGAACACGGCCAGAGCAATAAATATGGACAGGTCGGCATCTCCCACCACCAGGCCGGAGATGCTTTGCCAGCCAAGGAACATCACCAGGGAGGAGATCAGGCTAAAGCCCAGGGAGGTGGCGATACAGAAGGTGAACATGCCCTGGCGGGAGCTTCGGGCCGGGGGTTCCCGGAAGAAACGTACAAAGGCTTGGTCAAGCCCCAGATAGCAGAAGGAAGCAAACAGTGAAGCATAGGTGCTAAAAAGCCCTACCTTGCCCAGCTCTGCGGCGGGGAACAGCCGGGTGGAAATAGGGGTGGCCATAAAGCTGATGATGAAAGACACCCAGGCTGTAGTAGAAAATCCTGCAAGGTTCTTGAGGAAAGATTTCTTGGTTTGTTGCATGTGCTAGCGGCGGGCGGGCCCGCGCTCCTTTCTTGCCGGTGCTGACCGGCGGCCTGTGCCCCTACACGCTCCGTTTAGGAATGGTAAAGGTGAAAACGGTTGTGCCTTCTCGGCTTTGGCAGGCTATCTCGCCGCCATATTCCGCCAGGGTCTGCCGGGCAATGTGCAGCCCCATACCGTGGCCCTCGCCCTTGGTGGTGACGTTGGCCTCGAATATACGCTCCAAAAGCGCTGGGGGAATGGGCGGCCCGTTGTTTGTGACCGTGAAGGCATACTCCCGAAGATTTTCGGAGATCCCAAGGGAAATTTGGGGGCCTGTGGATTCCGCTGCTGCGTCCATAGCGTTATCCAGCAGGTTGCTGAGGATGCAGCATAGCTCCCAGGCGGGGATGGGCACGCCCTCCAGGGCGCTTGTAATATCGAGGTTCAGGGCGATGCCGCTGTCCTCGCAGGCAGCGGTCTTCACCTGCAAAAGGGCGTTCACCGCGGTGGACTTGGTGCGCATGCTGGAGGATACGGAGCGTATCTCCCCATAGACCTTTTCCAGATAGTCGGTAGCGTCTGTATATTCGCCCATTTCCAAAAGGCTGTACACCACCTGCAAATGATTCAAGAAGTCATGGCGTTGGGCCCGAAGCCTGTTGTTGAGGGAATCCATCAGCGTGTTGGTGTGCTCCAGCTGGGCGATGGTGCGGTTGGTCTGCTGGGAGCTGAGGGCCTGGCGAATATCCAAAAAGGCCCCCCAGCCTGCCGCCAGCGCGCTGATCACCGCCAGCATGCGCATGGTGAATAGCCCGCCGTCGTGGACGCCGCCCCAAATGGCATAGATAGCAAAGGCCGTAAGCACCACGATCTCCATCGCGTTGACCACGATGGCAAAGCGGGATGCCTTTTGAACATCTATATTGCTACGGCTTGGTTTGCGGTGCTGAGTCATTTGGCTCTCCAAATCTACGCGCCATGCGCTGCTTTAGCTTGGCCTCGTGGCCTTGGTCGGAGGGGACATAGTATACCCTGTCCTCATAGCCAGGCGGCATATAGGTCTGCTGTACAAAATGCCCCGGATAGTCATGGGGATATTTATATTCCGGGGTCTTGGAGTGAGGTATTTTATAGCTTTGATCCCGCAGGTAGGGCGGAACCGGGGAGAAATTCCCCTTTTGGGCATCCGCCATGGCGGCGCCGATGGCGCTGACCACGCTGTTGCTTTTTTCCGCCTGACAAATGGCGATGATGGCCTGGGCGATGGGGATCTGCGCCTCGGGCATGCCCACGAATTCCAGGGCCTTTACAGCGGCGTGGGCCTGGAGCATGGCGATAGGGTCCGCCAGGCCTACGTCCTCGCTGGCGTGTACCACGATGCGTCGCACCAGCAGCTTGGGGTCCACTCCGCCGTAGATCAGTCGGCTGAACCAAAGCAGGGCTGCGTTGGCATCACTGCCCCGCATGCTTTTGATAAAGGCGGAAAGCATGTCATAGTACAGGTCCTCGTCCAATTTCAGGATGGGCTTTTGTACGCTTTCCTGGGCCGTGGCCAGGGTGATGTAGCGGTAGGGCTCGGCCATGGCCGAGCCGGAGGTCTCCGCTGTGGTCAGAAACGCCAGCTCCAGCGCCCCCAGGGCGGAGCGCACATCGCCGCCGGCCATCCGGGCCAGGTATTTTAGCGCGCCGTCCTCGCAGACTACCTTGTAGCGGCCATAGCCCCGATCCACGTCCTTCAGCGCGGCTTCCAGCGCCTGGTCCACTTCCTCCGGGGAGAGGGACTCAAACTGGAACACCCGGCAGCGGCTGACGATAGCGGGGGTCATGCTGGCCATGGGGTTTTCTGTGGTGGAGCCGATAAAGCGGATCAGCCCGCTTTCGATAGCGGGAAGGATGCTGTCGCTTTGGGCCTTGGACCAGCGGTGGCACTCGTCCAGCAGCAGGTAGGTGGCCTTGCCGTAGCGGATACGCCGCTCATCGGCTTCCTTGAGGACCTTGCGCACGTCCGCCACGCCGCTGGTAACGGCGTTCAGCTTTTCAAAGGCGCTGCCGGTGATCCCAGCGATGATGGAGGCCAGGGTGGTCTTTCCGCAGCCGGGCGGGCCCCAGAAGATGCTGCTTTGCAGCCGGTCTGCCATAATAGCCCGGCGGAGAAGGCGGCCTTCCCCCAGCAGATGCTTTTGCCCGATAAATTCATCCAGGGTGCGGGGGCGCATCCGGTCGGCCAGAGGTGACTGGGTAGCGTGGCCGGGGGTGGCGCTGAAAAGGGTCTGCTGCTCCTGCATATTCATATTACAATAGCGTGATGCTAACGCTTAAGGCATCGTCGGAAAGGGTGTAGACGCCTTCCGTCTGGCCCAGGCCCAAGATCGCATGGGCTAGGGCAATACCCAGGTCCAGGCGGTTTACCGCCCGCTTTACGGACAGGACCAGGGTCTTTTCGGGCTGGTAGGCCATCAGCCAGGGCTGCAGGTTCATGGCGCTGGGGGCTGCGTGGACCGTCAGCGCCGCTTCCCTAAAGGCGTTTGGCGCCTGTGAAAAGTTGGGCGAGCAGATCTGGCTTAGCTCCTTGCGCTTGCGGTCAAGAGGCGGCACAGGGGTGGTCTTGGGAACGCCCAGGGCGATCAGCGCGGCGATTTTTTCGCCGGCCTCAAGGCGCAGGCCTACCTGGCTATGCTTGTAGGTGCCGGCCACCCATACGCCGCCTAGGCCTAGCGTGACGGCCTCCAGCATGAACATCTCCCCAGCGACCCCGGCGTTTAGCACGCTGCGGGGGCTATCATCGGTGGTGATGATGGCGGCAAAGCGCTGCACGTTTTCAAATTTGATCAGCAGCCCCCCAAAGGGCTTGAACAGCGAGGTATCACACATTCCCAGCGCAATGCGCATCCCGGCCATTTTGAAGGTGTCCGCGGCGGCCAAGAGGCCGTTCCATTGGTCGGTGGTGGGGGCGCTGGCAAAGCTGCGGCAGCTTTCCCGGTAAGGGATGGCCTCGAAGAGCGCCGTCATTTGCGACATATCAGAAAAACCATTCGTTTGCCAATTTTCGGGCATTTCATTCAACTCCTTCTTGGATAAACAGCCAAAGAAAAAGGCGGAAACCGTAGCTTTCGACTATCGGTCCACCTTCTATTATACACTGTTTTTTCAGCAAGTTCAATCCTTAACCAATGCGCTCCAGCTCGGTATGCAAACGGCTTAAAATGCGTTTTTCCAGCCGGGAGATGTAGCTTTGGGAGATGCCCAGAAGGTCGGCCACTTCTTTTTGGGTCATTTCCTCGTGGCCGCTGAGGCCAAAGCGCAGGGTGATGATGCGCTTTTCACGGCTGCCCAGGTGTGACAGGGCATCCCGCAGCAGGTCCCGCTCGATCTCCTGCTCCAGGTTTTGGGATACGGTGTCCGGCTGAGTGCCCAGCACATCGCTTAGCAGCAGCTCGTTTCCGTCCCAGTCGGTCTTTAGCGGTTCGTCCAAGCTTACCTCCAGGCGCAGCTTGTTGGTCTTGCGCAGGAACATAAGGATCTCGTTTTCTATGCAGCGGCTGGCATAGGTGGCCAGCTTTATTTTTTTCTCTGGATCAAAGGTGCCCACCGCCTTGATCAGGCCAATGGTGCCAATGGAGATCAGGTCCTCCAGGGGTATGCCGGTGTTTTCAAAGCGCCTTGCGATGAAGACCACCAGCCGCAGATTATGCTCGATCAGCCGAGCCCGGGCGGTCTCATCCTGGTTTTTAAGCGCGCGGACCAGCTGCTGCTCCTCTGGCAGCGCTAAGGGGGCAGGCAGGGGGTCTGGACCGCCGATGTAGAACAGGTCCTGGGGAAAGAGCCGCGCCAGCAGCTTTTGCAGAGTGCTGCGTATGCGCGGAAGCTCGCCGTGGGTATGCATAGGGAACCCTCCTCACTTTTGTGGAAAAATTATGAAATGCGGCCCATGGATCAAACGGCTGCCTCGGTCGTAACGGCAGCCACCCTGGCAGCGGCAGCGGGCAGGGCCGCTGCGGGCACCAAGGCCTGCACGCCGCCGTATTCCCCGGCTACGGCCACCATGGCCCGCACGGCGCAGGTTTCGCCGTTTACGTAGACCCGGCAGGAATCCGGATGGAACAGCGGCCAAAGGGCGCGGCCAGCGGCGGTGCGCACGCTAAGCAGGCGAAAGCCGGGGGGCAGTGTCTCCAGAGCGCAAAGGGCGCTAAACTCCGGCAGGATCGGTTCCAGGGCTTTGGCGGAAATGACCATCACAGGCAGCCCCGTAAAGGGGTCCTTAAGGAGGTTGCCGCTGTCCAGCATGGCGGGCAGCAGCACGAACCGGCCCTTTAGGCCGATCTCCACCTGCCGTACCTCGCAAAGGGTGCTAGGCAAAAGCGTGGCCAGGGTCCAAAGCATCAGGCCCATCAGCCCGCTCAGGGACATAGAAAGCGCAGGGGGCTGATTCAGCCGCAGGAGAAGCTCTCCGCAGCCTCCCAACAGAAACGAAGCGGCCAGGGTGCCGATAAAGGCCCTCAGGCAGGCAGGCCCGCCCTCCGGCTGATAGCAGCTATAGACTGCGGCAGGCCAAATCAAAAGCGTGGGCCACGTAAGCCCAGGACATAGCAGCGCCGCCAGAGCGCAGGCCCCGCAGGCAGCTGCACTGCCCCAGAGCCGGGAGGCCCTAGGGGTCCCAAGTCCCGCCAGCTTGCCGCCTAACAGCAACGAAATAGCGCAAAATATCCAGTTCCACAGAAAATAGGCTTCCCCGTGTATCACGTTTGGGCCCCCTTTCCTTCCAGCGGCGCTTTTGTCCCAGTATATGCGCAAAGCGCCCTTGACTATGTCGAATTTCTGCGCGAAAAAGCCCGTCTTTAGACGGGCCGGGCAGCAAAAACCGTTTCACTTTTGCGGGACGGGGTTATATATAGGATGACAGATTCTATTTGAAAAGGAGCGGATGACCATGTCGTGCACAGTTACAGTGAAAGGCGGGCCCCTGCCGCAGCAGGAGATAGACGCTTACATTGCCCGGGCAGGCGAAAAATACGGAGTGGAGCCTAACCATATGGATATTGTAGTGGATGGAGATGAGGTGGAGCTGCATTACGAGCTGCCGCCCCGGCCCTTCCAGCGCATACGCAGGATTACGGGATATCTGGTAGGCACGCTGGATCGCTTTAATAATGCCAAGCGTACGGAGGAACAGGACCGTGTGAAGCATAGCTGCTGCGAATAATGACAAATAAAAAGGACGGAGGGCGGGGACAGTTAGTCCTCGTCCTTGTCCCATGTGGACAGGTTGTCCTGAATGGTAGAGAGGATCTCTTGCAGAGCCACCCGCTGATGGGAGGAAAGGCTCTGGGGCATTGGCCCGATGATGCTCTGCTCTAAGCTGCCGGACAAAAGATAATCCAGGCTTACATTCAGTGTATTAGCCAGAGAAACAAGGGTCTCCAGGCTGGCCTTGCGGGTGCCACGTTCCACGTGGCCTATAAAAGAGGTACTAACGTTTACCTTTTCGGCCAGTTGTGCTTGAGTCCAGCCCAGCTGCGAACGCTGCTTGCGTACGCGTCTTCCCAGATCAATATAATCCATAAACATCTACCTCGTCATTAGTTGCATTGTATAAAAAAGTATAGCGATGCTGGGAATTACCTTATCAAAAGCGGATGTTTTTGAAAAGTGCCTGTAGGCTCATTATCTCCACTTATAGAACAATTGAGCCGATTTTTATACGGTATTTTTTGGCAAAATCCTTTTGGTAGAAGCGCTCTCAAAATTTATTTTGAAAAGTAGCTATGCAAGGCCGATGTTTCGTGTTATAATACCCACGTTGACCCAGCCAAAGGTAGTTTCGGTTTAGGTTCCTTCCTCCTTCATTCATGATGTCCGGAAGCATGGAAACCCCGAACCAATCCACTGACAATGCTAGGGACACAGATCATACTATTGGAGGTAACCTAACCATGTTTGAAGACAAGACCCTCACCTGCCGTGACTGTGGCGCCGAGTTCGTGTTCTCCGCTTCCGAGCAGCAATTCTTTGCTGACAAGGGCTTTCAGAATGAGCCCAGCCGTTGCCCCGCTTGCCGTAGCGCTCGCCGCAACAGCCAGAACCCGAACCGTGGTGATCGTCAAATGTACGAAGTAATCTGCGACGGCTGCGGTGCCACCACCCAGGTGCCCTTCCAGCCCCGTGGAGACCGTCCTGTGTACTGCCGCGAGTGCTTCGAGCGCAGCCGTCAGAACCAGTACTAAGTCTTTCCTATCAAACGGAAAGCAATGCAAAAAGCCTCCCCGCAAGGGGGGGCTTTTTGCATATCATAGCCTCTGGGTTGTCCCCGCTTGATTGTCATCCGATGGGCTATCCCCGCTTGATTGTCATCCGATGGGTTGTTATCCGCTAGGTTGTCCCCACTTGATTGTCATCCGATGGGTCAAAGGGGTTCATATATACCTCCAGCATTAAACCGGGGCTTGCGGCACAATACCCGCAAGCCCCGGTCTGTTCTTTGTAGGTCAGCTTTTTATCTGCGTTACTGCCGCTTGATAGATTTACGCAGCTCACTGAAAACATTCTCATAATCCTCTTTGTAGGCAGAGGGGTAGGTGATCTCGATGCAGTAGAGCACCTTATCAATGCAGCAGCAGTGGATACGTCCGCCTACCTTCACGCCATTGGCCAGGGTACCGCTGTAGTTGGCATACACGCCCTTTGCGCCCATTAGGTGGCGGCTGGCGGTGAGAGAAGGGGACCACTTTTCGAAGTTGCTGGCCCCTATGGTATCCAGCCTCTCCAGCACTTCGGTCTTCAGGTTGCCCTCGGAATAGTTGCTGTTCACTGGCACGGCATAAATCTTGAGCAATGCCTGCTGGCCATCCCTTACCTGCATTTCCGGCTCGGACAGGATAAAGGCCTGGCTGTCGGACTCATCCGGGATCCAGCCTGCAGGCCCCTGGAAGGTCAGGCCCAGGTTGGCCACGGCATAATCCACATACGTGAAGGCAAGGGGCGCATGGGGCGTAGGCGAAGGCATATCGACAGGGTCCAGCGGAATGGGGGTGCTGCCCGCGTAGGGATAGACGGTCTGCGCGCCGCTGCTGTAGGCGGCCAGCGGGTCTGTATTGGCGCCGGTGTCGGTCTCGTCGTACACGCCATCGTCCATGAAATCCTCTTCGCCCATGGCATCCTCAGCGGTAAAATCGGAGCTAAGGTCATAAGGATTGCTGGCAAATACGCTCTGCCCACCTTCTGGGTCGGCATCGCCGGTATCCTGGGGAACATCGGGAGTGGGAGAAGGGGTCTGAGCAGGCCCCAGGCGTTGAGTCACCTCTTCATAAACTTGAGGCTGCTTATTCGGCGTGCCTGCACAGCTGCTAAGGGTGACCAGGACCATGACCAGTAGTAGCATAAGCTTGAATGGGCGTTTCATGTGCACTCCTCCGATGGACAGCGCTAATGCTGTGTCCAAGAATCAAACGTTTGAAAGCGAAGTTTTCATCACTATGCAATGATATTGTAACATTTTCGGGCCGTTTGTCAACTATGCCTTGGCGGGCTGTTAACAACCCTGGCGGTTTTCAACGGTCCTCAGGCTCGGCTCCCAGGTTTTCGTAATGCGGATGGTACAGCCTGCGCTCCAGGGACCAGATCTTTTCGGTAAAAACGCCGGGCTTTACCTTGCTAAGGGCGGTCTGCATCTCGTTCATCCGGGCATCCAGCAGGTCCAGCCAGTGCAGCAGCTCCGCCTCGGGGAACATGGGCTTGCGAGGGCTGCCAAAGGCCTCCTCGCCATGGTGACTGAGCATCATGTGCTGGAGCAGGGAAACAGGCTCGCCAGAGATGCCCAGGGCATCCGCTACCTGCTGGATGCGGGTAACGCCCAGCACCAGATGGCCCAGCATCAGGCCGTCCTGGGTATAGTCCCGTACCACGCCCAGGCTGTCTGAGTCCATTTCCTCCATTTTGCACAGGTCATGAACGATGACCCCCGCGTACACCAGGTCCCGGTTCAGCCAGGGATAGGCAGGCAGGATAGCCTTGGCAGTGCGGAGCATGCCGGTGGTGTGGTGCAAAAGACCGCTGCGCTCCGCATGGTGGATGCGCTGGGCGGCGGGATAATAGGACAGGCGGTCTGCGTAGCGGTCCAGCAAGGCCCGCACCAGCTTTTTCAGCGGCTCGCTTTCCATTTCGTCAAGGGCGGCCTCGATCTGCCCCATCATCTCCTCCGGCTTTTCAGGGGCGCTGGGGGTGAGCTCGGACAGGTCGATAGCATCTGCAGGCTCGGTGGGGCGCAGCTTTTCCACCCGCAGCTGCAGGCGACCGTTGTACTCCAGCGTGCCTCCGCGGACCTTCACCACGGAGCCCACCGCAGGGGGCGGCACATTGCCGTCCCAAAGCTTGCTGCTGACCTCCCCGGTCTTGTCCGCCAGGGTCATATCCAAATATTTGGAGCCTGTGCTGCCGGTGCGCTGCTCGCTCATGCGCACCAGCAGAAAGCCCTCAAACCGTTGATCCTTCTCTAAATCGCATATGCGCTGTTGTTCCATCAATATGCTCTCCTACTCAATTCATTCCTCCACGTACAGGGGAACGCGGGTGCCGGGGACGTTGGTGTAGCGGGCAAATTCCGCTTGCCATTCCACGTTGACGGTGCCCACGGGGCCGTTACGCTGCTTGGCCACGATGACCTCGCCCTGGGAATCGTCCGGCTTAATGTCGCCCTCGGAGGTGGCGTAGTAGCCTTCCCTGTGGATAAACATCACCACGTCCGCATCCTGCTCGATGCTGCCCGAGTCTCTCAGGTCGCTGAGCATAGGCCGCTTATCGGTACGGGCGGCGGGGGCACGGCTCAGCTGGGCGCAGGCCAGCACGGGAATTTTCAGCTCCAGGGCAATGGCCTTCAGCTGGCGGCTGATCTCGCTGACCTCCAGCTGGCGGTTCTCCGTTCGCTTGTCCGAGCCCATCAGGCCCAGATAGTCGATCACGATCAGGTCCAGCCCCTGCTCCATCATTAGCCTGCGGCAGCGGCTGCGCAGCTGGGAGGGGGTCAGGGAGGGGGTGTCGTCCACAAACATCCGGCAGCCGCTTAAGGCGTTCAGCTGGTCGCCCAGCTTGATCCACTCGTCGTCGCTGAGCATGCCGGTCCGTACCCGCTGCATGTTGATATTGGCGGCGGAGCAAAGAATACGCATGCCGATCTGCTCCGCAGGCATTTCCAAGCTGAATATGGCCACGGTCTTTTTGCCCTGGACCCCTGCAAACTGGCTGATGCCCAGTGCCAGAGCGGTTTTACCCATGGCGGGCCGCGCACCTACCAGTACAAGCTCGCCGCCGTGGAGGCCCGTAAGCATCCGGTCCAGATCGTACAGCCCGGTGGGCACGCCCGCCAGCCGCCCCTTCAGGCGGCTCAGCTCCTCGATTTTATCAAAGGTCTGGCTCAGCACCGCGCTGATGGGCTGGAGGGTCTCCGCGCCGCTTCGCTTCATGACGATGTCAAATACCGCCCGTTCCGCGTGCTGCAGCACCGTAGGCAAAGGCTCCATTTGGCCGTAGCACTCCTCCATGATACGCTGGCAGGCATGTATTAGCTTGCGCAGCGTGGCCTTTTCCCGGACGATCTCCACATAGGTGCGGGTATTGGCGGTGGTGGGCACAAAGCGGAAGGCCTGCAAAAGATACGCCGTTCCGCCTACCCCCTCCAGCGTGCCCCGGCGGGACAGCTCGTTGCCTGTGGTCATCACGTCGATGGGAGAGCCGCCTATGTGCAACGTGCGCATAGCATCGAAGATCTCCCGGTGCTCCGCGGAGTAGAAATCCTCCGCGGCCAGGGTCTCAAAGGCGAGGGTCGCCGCGCCTGTATCCTGGAGCACTGCGCCCAGCACGGAACGCTCCGCGTCAAGACTTGAGGGGGGCAGGGCGCGGGCAAGCTCCTGGGTCTGCATAGCGGTCCTCTCCTTTACTTGGACACTACGTCCACATGCACCTTCATGGTGGTGGTAATGCCGCTGTACACCCAGACCGTAACGTCTACGTCACCGGCCTGACGGATGGCTTCGCATTCGATCTTCCGCTTATCCACTTCGATGCCATGCTGGGCCTTGAGGGCATCGGCGATCTCCTGGCTGGTGATGCTGCCGTACAGGCGGCCCTGGGCGCCGCCCTTGGCGGTGAGGTTGATCACCTTGCCCCGAAGCGCGGCGGCCTTTTCCAGGGCTTCCGCCTTGCGCTCCTGCTCCAGCTTTTCCTCCACCGCCTGCTTGCGCTCGATCTCCTTCACCGCGGCGGGAGAGGCCTCCACGGCCCACCTTTTGGGGAACAGGAAATTACGGGCGAAGCCGTCGGATACATTCAGGACATCGTTTTTCTTACCGGTTCCCTTTACGTCGACTAAGAGAATGACTTTCATGGTTTTATTCCTCCTCGTGATGTGTTGTGGCGGCTGCACGCAGGTGCATGATTTGGTCACAGAAGCCCAGCATAAACAGCGCCATTGGAAAAATGAGATAGAGGGCCGCAGCCAGGAGGGCGTAGAGCCATCGACGGCCAGGATGATTGCGCCCCAGCAAAAAGATGAGCACCGCTGCGCCCAGCAGGTAATAGCCGGTGGAGAACGCGGCCAGCATCATAGAGCTGACCAAGGAGGCTACCTCTCCCTGAAAAATAAGGGGCAGAAACAGGGAGCATAGCGCTAGAAAGAAAAGAAAATGCTGGGTCTCGGCGGAAAGGGTGAGCCCGGAAAAGGTGGGCAGTGGCAAGGGCTTTTCAAAGCAGGGCTTGCCATCCTTACGCACCAGCACGATGGTGAGGCGGCGGCGCTTCAGGTCCGCCCGGGTGGCGCGAAGGGCGGTGAAAAGCCCCACGGTAACGCTTGCCTGCACCAGCAGGGAGGGGATATACTGCCAGAACATAGTTTCCAGCAGAAATTGCATGGATTTGAGCAGCTCCTCTCGGACCCCGGGTACCGCCAGCACCAGCTGCCCCAGCAGCAGCGCGCCGGAGCGCTGGGCCACAGAGGGCAGGGAGATAAACCCGTTTTGCAGCCATTGGTAGAGGAAGAGGTCGCCATTGGGCGAGGCGGCCACCGCCTGGGTCATCAGCCGGGAAAGGCCTGTGAAGAGATTGCCGCCCAGCAGCACCCCTGCCCGCCACAGGTACAGCCCCAATCCCGCCAGTATGGCGGCTATCTGGCAAAGCACGGTGAGGGTGAAGGGGGCCTTGCTTCTTTTCAGCAAGATCCAGGTCAGCAGGCTGAAATACGAAAAACTGGCAAGGGACAAGGAAAGGAGGCTGTCTGCGCCCCGCAAAAGCAGCCCTGCACAGGGGATGAGCGGCAAGAGCAGCGCATATACGGGCCCTGCTGTTATCAGGGCAGGGCAGACGATGAGGGGCAGCATCAGCGCCAGTGGAAGGGCGAAGCTGGGCCAATAGACCATGCAAATGGAAAGGCAAGCAACAGCCGCAACGGGCTTAATAAAGGGTTTCCAGTGGGATAGGGCGGCGGCCTGCTCCATAGCTTCTCCTTTCAGGGCATTTCGCCCCACATTAAAGTAGAATTTCATTATAAGTATTTTTTGTGCTATAGTCAATGCGTTATAGCGGCAAGTTGACAAGCCATGATCTTCGTGGTAGGCTACAACAGTCGGTCAGGCGGCCAAACGATCGCGTGGCATCGCCATGAGGAAAGTCCGAGCATCGCAGGGCAGGGTGCCGGTTAACCACCGGTGAAGGCGACTTCAAGGAAAGTGCAACAGAGATATACCGCCATGAGGGGCGCAGCGCCGCGTAAGCGGAGGGGCGGCCACCGTGGTAAGGATGGAAAGGCGAGGTAAGAGCTCACCCCGGGCTTGGCGACAGGCCTTGGCTGTAAACCCCACCCGATGCAAGATCCGATAGGAGGCTATAGGCTGGCCCGGCCTGCCTTCGAGGAGATCGCTAGAGCTTCACGGTAACGTGAAGTCGAGATAGATGATCGTTCAACGACAGAACTCGGCTTACGACCGCGCTGACCGCATTCTCTCATTCTCAAAACGGCCCTTCAACTGGGAGGGCCGTTTTTGCTGCCCCGTTTTTGCTGCCCCGTTTTTGCTTGCCCTGAGAATGGCCGCATGATATACTATATTATGTTGCATTTTGCAAAAAAACGCGAGCTATTAAGCGAGGATGATACGGTACATGAATGATACATTGCAGGAGCTGGAACACAAAAAGCGTGTTTGGACGATAGCCGCTTGGGCGGTCATGGTGCTGGCCCCCTGGATACAGCTGGCAGCCTTTTCCCTGGCTGTAGGGCAAAACGCCTTTTCCGCCTATCCGACCTGGACCGATGAGCTGGACTACTGGCGCGCTCTTTTTAGCTGGCTTCAGGTGGGCTTTCATAAGGGCTACAGCGGCATAGGGGAGTATGCCCCGGCGCTGGGCAGCCTCAGCGTTCACGGCCTGACCCCCATCATGCTCTATGGTGGCTTTTGCAAGGTTTTTGGTCTGGGATATAATAGCATCGTCCTGTGCAATGCCCTTTGGATCTCCGCTGCGGCGCTGACCTTCTGCCTGCTGCTGCGACCCAAGGCCAGCGTGGCCTTGGCCATAAGTGGCTTGTTTGCAGCGTATGTCCCGGCTGTTCTATATGCGGCCAGCTCCATGACGGAGCTGTTTAACTACGCGCTTTTGCTGCTGTATTTGGCCTTTGGGCTGCGCTATGTCCAAAAGAAGGAAAAATGGGCGATGGTGCTGTGCTGGGTGACGGTGGCCTTTGGCTGCCTGTACCGCATCACCTATCTGGTGCTTTTTATTCCCCTGGTCTGGGGGCTGGGCGACCAGCGGCTGTCCGTCAAAACGCTGCTCTGGGGCCTTTTGGCCCTTTTGATCTCCGGGGCGGTCTATGGCGCTGGCGCGCTTATAACGGCGCCCTATCCTAACGGATTTTTGTACAACTGGCTTCGTGTGGACGAGCTGCGTACCTTTATCCAAATGTTTTTAAGCCATGCCAAATCCAACCTGATCGACTATTTTGTTAGGCCCACCGGCAATTATATTGAAGAGGGCCTGCGCTGGGTTTATTGTCCCATGATGCTGCTTTTGCTGCTGGGGGCCTTTGTGCGCTTTGATACGAAGGAAAAGAAGCTTAAGACGGGCTTTCAGGCGGAGCTTTTCGGATGCTTTTTGATGCTGTTCCTGCCGTTTGCATTGGTGGTCATGATCTATGAGACCAACGACTGGAGCGATTTCCGTACCCTGGCGCCCTTCCTGTGGGGCGTTGCGGTGTTCCTGGCCATTCGAGGACGGAGGGTGCTCTTCGGCTTGGCTGGGGCAGGCTTTGCGGCGCTGCTGATATACCTTTGCTTTATTCCTCCGGTGGGCATATTAAACGATATATACCGCTACGAAAAACCGGCATACTCCGAGGCGGTCCACCAGGCGTGCCAAGCGATCGAGTATGATGCCGATGCGGTGAACCCGTTCACCAATACCGCCCGGGCGGACCTGGCGGGCCTGCAGGTGATGGAGGAGGTCCATCCCGGCATTGGGCTGATGTATGGCTGGTTTACGCCGGATAACACCGGGAAGAGCCATTGGATATTGACGGACCACCTGAAGATCGTTGTGGAAGGCTATAGGCCGGTCTATGACGAGTACGGTGCCAAGGTGTACCGGCATATTGCGTCGGACGAGCCGTGAACTGGGGATGGGGGATATAGATAAGTGGAACAGATCATAGCGCCAAACCTGCTGGAACGTAAGGAGGGCCGCCCAGGCGGTTGGTCCCTGTGGGCGAGCCTTGCGGGAATGCTGGTCCTTAGCTTCATTGTTTTTTACGCGGTGGCCCTGCGGCCTGCCAGCGATATCAGCATCCACGCTACCTGGGCGGCGGAGGGTGATTTTCGTGAGCCGAGGTCCTTTTTACACCATGGGGCCCACCCCCTGTGGCATGGGCTGGTAGCTCTTGTGCTGCTGACGGGGATGCCGTTGACGGTGGCGGCGGCCCTGGTGACCGCGCTGCTTAAAACGGCGGAGCTGTTCCTGATCCATCGGCTGATGGCCTGCTATTTGGGGGATATCCTCAGCCCCAAGCGCATCACCCTAGGGGCCTTGGCCTGCGTCATGGTATCCGCGCTATGCGTACCCTGGTATAACCCGCAGGTCTACCTGGGGGTGGGTACGCCTAATACCTGGCATAGCCCCACGCAGATGATCGCTATGGTGGCGATGCTTTTGTGCGTGCCCTATACGGCCTGGTGCCATGGCGAGTTTAAGCGCCGGCTGTCGGCCATGGGCGATAAAACGCTGCTGCCCTGGAAAAATATCATCCTGCTGGCGGCGCTGCTGCTGGGGAGCCTGCTGGCCAAGCCCTCGCTGCTGCAGGCCTTTTTGCCTGCGGCGTGCCTGTACTTCCTGGTGGAGTGGGTCCGCCATCCCAGGAACAGCCGGTATTTTGGCCAGATGATCCTGGCGGCGCTGCCCGCAGTGCTGTTCATGGTGGTGCAGTACCTGTACTATTTTGGCATCATCGTGCCCTCCCAGGGGGATATGGTCCTGGAGGTGTCTTTGGGAAAGCTGGGCCGGGTGGCGCTTTGTACGCTCCTGATACAGGCCTTTCCCTTATATGTGCTCATTTTTGTCCGTGAAAAGGGCCGCTTTAAGGACCCGCTGATGGCCCTGGCCGCGCTGATGGATGGGGTAGGGGTAGTGGAATACCTGATCCTGGGCGAGAACGGGCGGCGGGCCGCGGACGGCAACTTTGGCTGGGGCATGATGGGCGGCGCACTGATGCTGTGGACCATGATGCTGATCGCCTTTATGAAAAGCTTTGCGGCCTATCGGAAAGAAGGCAAGCATGAAAGGAAGCCAGGGGAGGACCTCCGCTATGGCGTAGGCTTTGGCCTGCTTGCATGGCATCTGGCCTCCGGCGTTTATTATCTGGTTTATCTGCTTACCACCGCAAACCCGCTGTAGGAGGCCTCATGTTCAAGCTCATGATTGTAGAGGACGACCAGACCATCGCCGGACTGCTTTGCGACCATTTGTGCCGCTGGGGGTATCAGGCGGAGAAATGCGACAAGCTGGAGGATGTGCTGGGAGAGTTTGTGCGCCTCAGCCCGCATCTGGTGCTGATGGACATTTCCCTGCCGTTTTTCAACGGCTATCACTGGTGCGAGAAGATACGCCAGATATCCACTGTGCCGGTGATCTTTATTTCTTCCCATACAGGTAGCATGGATATCGTCATGGCCATGTCCATGGGCGGGGACGATTTTATCACCAAGCCCTTTGACCTGGAGGTAGCCACCGCCAAGATCGCGGCGGTGCTCAGGCGCACCTATGATTTTACGGGCACCCAGACCGCCCTGGAGCATCGGGGCGCGGTGCTGGATATCGGCCAGAGTGCGCTTGTGTACGGCGATACCCGGCTGGAGCTGACCAAGAACGAAAACCGTATCTTGCAGCAGCTGCTGGAAAGCAAGGGCCAGACCGTCAGCCGAGATGCGCTGATGAAGCGGCTGTGGGATAACGACCTGTTTGTGGATGACAACACCCTTACCGTGAATGTTACAAGGCTGCGGAAAAAGCTGGAGGAAATGGGCCTTCAAGATTTCATCGTGACCCAGCGGGGAGAGGGCTACCGGGTACAAATGCCATGAACAGGAAGCATCCGCTCATCCTCTTTTTTTGCCTGCTGGGCCGCTATTTGCGCACCTACTGGGCCTTTATCCTTTTGGCCTTGGCCCCCTGCGGTATTTTTTACACTGTTCACTGGCTGGCTTGGGGCGAGGTGGGCCAGATCTACTATGCGCTGCTGCTGTGTGGCGGGCTTTTGGGATGTGCGTTTTTGTACTCCTTTGTGCGGTTCTCCGTGCGGCAGCTGAACCTGTGGCGGGCCCTTGAGCAGCTGCCCCCGGACCCCATGGCCCTGCCTCGGGCCCATGGCGCCTTGGAGCAAAGCTACCGGAAGCTGGCCCAGGCCTATAGCCGGGAGACCCGGCGGCAGGAGGACAGCAGCCTTCGGTTGGAGCAGGAGCGAACGGACTATTATACCCTGTGGGTGCACCAGATAAAGACCCCTATCGCGGCTCTGAACCTGATCGCCCAGAGCCAGAAGGACATAGATAGGGCCCAGCTCCAGCAGGAAATATACAAAATGGAACAGTATGCGGAGGCGGCGCTGTCCTACCAGCGGCTTTCCAGCCTTAGCGAGGATGTGCAGCTGGAAAGCGTCTCGCTGTATCCCTTGTGCTGCGGCGTGGTAAAGAAGCTGCGGCCGCTTTTTGGCTATCGTAGGATCAGCCTTTCTATAGAGCCGTTTTCGGATAAGGCGGTAACGGACAGCAAGTGGCTGTCCATGGCGCTGGAGCAGGTGCTGACCAATGCGCTGAAATACACGCCTGAGGGCGGCCGCATCGCCATTGGCATAGCGGACGGCCAGCGGCTTACCGTGACGGATACGGGCATCGGCATCCGACCGGAGGATGTGCCCCGGGTGTTCAGCCGGGGCTTTACCGGGCAGACCGGGCGCACCCACGGCAAAAGCACGGGCATCGGCCTGTACCTGTGTAAGCAGGCCTGCGACAAGCTGGGCCATAAGGTGTCGCTTACTTCGGAAGTAGGGGTGGGGACTACTGTGACCTTTGATCTGCGGCGGGAGGATTTCGAGGCTTTCTAGCTAAAGGGCCGCTTCATTGATTTATTTGGCTTTTTATTTATGGGTCTTGGCTGAGTGAAATGCAGTCAAATGAAGGGCCTAGGGCGATAGCCCTGGCGGGGAGGCAAGGGGCGGAGCCCCTGCGCCGTTTCCTTACAAAAATGTAAGAATGAAAAGCCCCTGTGTAAGGAAAAGCTAAGGTAACCTCCGCGCTACTTCGGTATACTTCCAACGTACCTTCAAGAAAGGTCGGAGAGGAAGGAGTCCCCCTATGGCAATGTTAGAAGTAAAGAATTTGAAAAAAGTGTATACTACGCGCTTTGGCGCGCAAAAGGTGCAGGCCCTATCCAATGTATCCTTTGCGGTGGAAAAGGGCGAGTTTGTGGCCATCATGGGCGAAAGCGGCAGCGGCAAAACCACGCTCCTCAACATCCTGGCTGCGCTGGACCAGCCCACCGCAGGCGAGGTGCTGCTGGAGGGCAAGAACTTTGCGGACATCCCCGAAAAGGCGAAGGCCGCCTTCCGCCGGGATCATCTGGGCTTTGTCTTTCAGGATTTTAACCTGCTGGATACCTTCTCCATCAAGGATAATATCTTCCTGCCCATGGTGCTGCAAAGCCGCTCGATAACGGATATGGAGCAGCGGCTGGCCCCCCTGTCTGAGAAGCTGGCCCTGGGCGGGCTGCTTTCCAAGTTTCCCTATGAGGTGTCCGGCGGCCAGAAGCAGCGCACCGCCGTGGCCCGGGCGCTGATCACAAAGCCTCGCCTGGTGCTGGCAGACGAGCCCACAGGGGCCCTGGACAGCAAGGCTGCCACCAAGCTGATGCGGATGTTTGAGGGCATCCACCAGGAGGGGCAGACCCTCTTGATGGTCACCCACAGCGCCCAGGCTGCCAGCTATGCCTCTCGGGTACTGTTCATCAAGGATGGTCAGGTATTCAACCAGATGTACCGGGGCGAGGGCAGCCGGGAGCAGTTCTACCAGAAGATACTCACCACCCTGACGGCGCTCACCGATGGAGGTGAGGGGGATGACTAAGCTTTTGTATTGGAAGCTGGCCTTCACCAACCTGTGGAAAAACCGCCAGACCTATGTACCCTTTTTGATGGCCAGCACGATGTTGACCTTCACCCTGTACAGCTTTTGCGCCATCGCCCTGGACCCCGGCATCCGCAGCTTTCCAGGCGCGTTTGCCTTTGTGATGGTGCTCACCTTCGGCATGATCGTTATCGGCCTGTTCGCGGCTATCTTCCTGTTCTACGCCAACGGCTTTCTCATCAAGCGGCGGAAGAAGGAAATGGGCCTGTATGGCGTGCTGGGCATGGAGAAAAAGCATGTGGGCCGGGTCATTCGCCACGAGCTTTCCCTGTGCTATCTGGTATCCACCGTTTTGGGCCTGGGCCTGGGCATCCTGCTAAGCCGGCTTTTGTTCATGCTGGTGCGGCGCATCGTCCAGGTGGACGTATCCCTGTCGGGGAGCGTCAGCGTGCCGGCTCTGGGCATTTGTGCGCTGCTGTTTGCAGGACTGTATATCCTGCTGATGGTGTACAACGCTTGGCAGGTGGCGACCGCCAATCCTGTTGATCTGCTTCGGGGCGGCCAGGTGGGCGAAAAGGAGCCCAAAGCCCGGTGGCTGCTTACGCTGGTAGGCATAGTGGCGCTGGTGGCTGGCTATGTAATTGCCTTCCGGGTCTCTAACCCCATTTCCGCCATCATGATGTTTTTTATTGCGGTGGTGCTGGTCGTCATCGGTACCTACTGCCTGTTTATGGCGGGCTCGCTTACTATCCTTAAAACCCTTAAGAAGAGCTCCAAGATCTTTTATAAGCCCAAGAACTTTGTTACCATCTCGGGCATGCTTTACCGCATGAAGCAAAATGCCGCAGGCCTTGCCAGCATTTGCATTCTGTGCACCATGGCCATGGTCACCGTGGGCACTACCATCGCCATGTATAATGGCGCGGATAAGATGATGGATGGCCTGTACTCCACGGACGTAAAAGCCGCAGGCATCACTAAGGTGCAGGCGGAGGAAGTAGAAATTATCCTACAGGAATGTGCAAAGGAGACAGGGGTCACCCTGGCGGGCTTCCTGTCCGTGCCCCACTACGAAACGTCTGTGAGCGTTGCAGAGGGCCAGATAGCCCAGTTTGACACCATAGACATGACCCAGCTGGATACCCTCAGCGGAGCGGAATCCCTCAGCAGTATTCAGGATCTGTTCATTATGACCCAGCAGGCCTACAATAGCCTGGGGATCGCGCCCCTGGAGCTGCAGCCCATGGAAATGGCCTGGTGCAGTTCCAAAACCCTTACAAGCGTTTCCTTGGATGGCAATGTCTTTACCGTCCGGGAGGCCAATGCCCTGAAGGATATCCCCTCGCTTTTGTTTAACACGGCCATGACCCCGGCGGGCAGCGCCTATCTGGTGGTGCCGAATGCGGACACCGCCCAGCGGCTGGTGCAGGCCTATGGCCCCAAGAATGGAAGCGCTCAGGAGCTATACGTGGTCCAGACCGACATAGCGGGCAGCCACGAGCAAAAGGAAGCCTTTTATGCAAGGCTTTCCGAAAGAACGGACAGCGGCAGGCAGTACCGGGTCCTGGTGAAGGAATCCATCCGGGGCGAGTTTTACAGCCTGGTGGGCGGCTTCCTGTTTGTGGGCATCTTCCTGGGCATTTTGTTTATGATGGCCACCGCCCTCATCATCTACTTCAAGCAGATCAGCGAGGGGTATCAGGATCAGGATCGATTTGTGATTTTGCAAAAGGTAGGCATGAGTCAGCAGGAGGTCCGGGCCACCGTGCGCACTCAGATACTCATCGTGTTCTTCCTGCCCCTTATCGTGGCTTTGTGCCATGTAGCGGGTTCCCTGCACATGATCTCCCTGATGCTGGCTATGTTTAGCCTGACAGATGTACCCTACATCGTTCTTAACACCCTGGGGGCGGCGCTTATCATCGGCATACTGTACAGCGTCTTCTATCTCAAGACCAACCGGACCTATTACAATTTGGTGAAGATGTAAGCCTATTGCCACAAGCCCTAAAAACTGCTACAATCCTCCTGCTTGAAAAATACGTAAGCAGGAGGATATTTTCATGAAGAAATTCTTTAACGATTTCAAACAATTCTGTATGCGGGGCAACATACTGGATATGGCGGTCGGCGTTATGATCGGCGGAGCCTTCGGAAGCATCGTTACCTCCCTGGTCAACGATCTGCTTATGCCCGTCATCGGCCTGATCACAGGCGGGGTCAACTTCTCCGGGCTATTTCTGGCGCTGGATTTTCAGGCCTATCCCACCCTGGCGGCCGCCAACGCCGCCGGTGTGGGCACGCTGAACTACGGCGCGTTTTTGCAGGCTATCCTCAATTTCCTCATCATGGCGTTCTGCGTGTTCCTGATCGTAAAGCTGATGGGAAAGCTGATGCCTAAGAAGGAGGCGCCTAAGGAGGAACCCCGCAAGTGCCCCTTCTGCATGCAGGAGATCCACAAGGAGGCCACCCGTTGCCCCCATTGCACCAGCCAGTGCTAGGGCTTGCGAGAAGCCGGGTGGAGCTGGCCGCCCACGGTAAGGGCATGGCGGCAGCGTGAAAGAAGTATAGATAACGGCTTTCCACAGAGGCTTCATGTCTTTTTCGATTGCATATCATCCATTGTTCACATTGGCTGGGTACTCTATACATGCGCCCGAGGAACACCGGGTGCAAATGAAACCCAGTGAGAGAGGACGGAATGAATGATGAAGAAGATAGCAGCGCTGCTGTGTTGCGTGCTTATGCTGATGAATGCCATAGCCTTTGCCCAGGAGGATACTGCTGCACCCCCGGCCATGCCGGAGGGCACCATGGGCACGCCCCCTAGCGGCACGCCTCCGGACGGTACACCCCCAGATGGCACGCCCCCGGACGGTACGTCCCCAGATGGTACGCCTCCGGACGGCATGGGCGGCGGTGCACCCGGTGGCGCCCCGAGCGGCGCACCGGGTGGTGTGCCTGGTGGCTTTGGCGGCAGCGGCGAGGTGACCCAGGGTACCGCCGCTACCACGCTGGAGGAGGATGCGACCATTACCGGCGGTACCTTTGGCTCCTCCGGCGATAACGAAAACGCCCTGCGGGTAACAGGCGCTATCAGCGTCCGCCTGGACGGAGTGACCATCGACAAGACCGCCGGGGCCACGGCCAATACCGAGGATAGCGACTTTTATGGACAAAATGCGGGCCTGCTGGCTACCGATGGAGCCACGGTAAGCATTTCCGGTGCTACCATCCTCACCAACGCCTCCGGCGGCAACGCAGTGTTCAGCTATGGCCAGGGCACAGCGCTTTCCATTTCGGATAGCACCATCCGCACCCAAATGAACAATTCTGGCGGCATCCACGTCGCCGGGGGTGCCAGCCTTTTGGCCAAGAATCTGGACGTGGAGACCCAGGGAAATTCCGCCGCAGCCATCCGCTCCGACCGGGGCGGCGGAGCCTTGTCGGCGGAGGGCGGCAGCTATGTGACAAACGGCACCGGGTCCCCCGCCATCTATTCCACCGCAGCCATCAGCGTTAATGGAGCCACTCTTACAGCCAACCACAGCGAAGCCATCGTGGTGGAGGGCAAGAACAGCGTGACCTTGACGGATTGTGTGGTCAGCGGCCATATGGATGGCACCTATGCCGAGGATAACAACGAAAATATCCATGCTGTGATGATCTACCAAAGCATGTCCGGGGATGCGGACGTGGGACAGAGCCATTTCTCCATGACCGGCGGCAAGCTGATCAGCTTAAGCGGCGATATGATCTACGTCACGAATACCTCCTGCACCATTGAGCTGGAGGATGTGGCGCTGACCTACGCGAGCGATAATCTGCTTCAGGTGGTAGGCAACTCTTCTACCCGGGGCTGGGGCAAGGCGGGGGCCAACGGCGGCAACTGCGTATTCACCGCCAAGAACCAGACTATGGAAGGCAATATCACCGTAGACAGCATTTCCACCCTGGATATATCCATGGAGAGCGGCACGGTTTTTACTGGCAGCATCAACCCTGAGGGTCAGGGCGGTACGGTAAACGTGCGGCTAGATGACGCCAGCCGATGGTCCCTTACCGCTGATGCCTATGTGACCAGCTTTACCGGCAATATGGACAATGTAGTTACCAATGGCTATACCCTGCACATCGCGGAGTAAAAAGCACACAGCATATGGGCCTTTCCCGATCACTTTCGGGGAAGGCCCTTTGTAGTGTTGACCTCTTGCCATAGGACCCAATAGCCCTGCCCATCCCGGCCCTGCTGCCAGCGGTAGCGGGCCAGCTCCTTGGGGGGCGGTTGATTTTTTACCCCGGGCACGGCGTAGGCGATGCGGTTCACCTGACCGTCTTTCCAATGCCGCCCCAGCACAAAGCTTCCCGCCCGAGCCATGGGTATCCGTACAAAGCGCCAGCCTGGCGCCCAGAACGGGGCGATGGGCATCCGGCTTTCGAAATGCTGGGCCAGCTCCTTCCATTGGGTGGGCCAAGAAAGGGCAGGCAGGCTATCGGCAGGGATATCATTTTTCCGGCGGCGGTAGGTCGGCAGGGATGCTGTGGCGGGATCAGGCGCGGGTGCAGCTTGGGCGGCTCGGGGGGGCTGGGCCACGGGCTCCCGGCTGGCGGGCCTCCTGCTGACGGGCTCTCTGCTGACGGGCTCCCTGCTGGCGGGCTCTCTGCTGTGGCTTTCAGCGGGAATATATACGGTGGGATCAATGGCGGACAGAAAGACCTCCTGGGGCGTAGGGTCCTTGGGCAGTGGCGCGGACAGGGCCCGGCGAGTCGGCAGGGCGGGTGCGGCGGCGGTCTTTGCAGGAGCGCGCAAGGCTTCCGCCGGGGCAGGCAAGGCTGTTGCGGGAGCGGGCAAAGCTGCTGTCGAGGCGGGCAAAGCCTCCACCGGGGCACCAGGCCCCTCTAGCCGGGGCTCGCCCTGGCCCAGCTTTTCGCAAAGGGCCAGCAATGCGTTTTTTGCATCCAGCAGGCTTCCGGCGCTCTGCTGGGCGCACAGGCCGATCATCAGCGGTTTGGGTTTTTTATCGCCGGATACCACCAGCACGGCCTGCAGCCGGCTTGGGGAAAAGCCCCATTGCTGCTGGGCGATCTCCGCGGTAAGGTTGGCCTGGCCCTGGGGGTTAACGGGGACCTGGCCTAGCTCCGCTACGGCCCCATCCCCGGCATATAAAAAGACCCTGAGGGCCTCGGCATGAGGTCTTAGGCCCTTGCCAGTCAGCTGCAGCAGCATGCCGCTGGCGTCCGCCTCCAAACGGGCAAAGCCGCTAAGTCCCGCGGCCATGGGCTTGAGCATTACATATTGACGTTTCATAGCAGTTTGTAGCATATAGCGGCCCTCCCTCGCAGTTCAGGAGAGCATATGCAAAAAAACAAGCAAGCAGGACGGTCAAACGTCTACTTGCTTGTTTTGTTTTGCTTTCTTTTTTGCCTGCATAAAAAAAGGAAGCTCATCAGTGCGATCGCTGCGCTGATCAGGGAAATGCTGGCTGCTAAAATAGATACTTGCCTTACTGCGCTATCTTGAATAAAAGCAAGGCAGAGGGAGAAAAGCCCAAAGCAGATCGCAAAGCTGGAGGATGCCAGAAGCACAACGACAGTCGTTCCTAAGCGCAAGCGGCTTTACCTCCTTGTTGAGAAGAAATGGGCATATAAAGAAGCATATCACAACAAAATAGAGTTGTAAACAACAAAAACGATTTTTATTAAACACGCAAATGTTGTTACAATAACAAGACAGGGAGGAGTGCCTATGCTTCCAAATTTGAAAGCGTTGCGGGCCAGCAGAGGCATCAGCCAACAAAAGCTTGCCGATGTGCTGGGCATGAGTCAGCAAGCCATCAACCGTTATGAAAATCAGGCTGTGGAGCCGGATATATCCACCCTGATCAAGTTGGCTGATTTTTTTGAAACAACGATAGACTATATTGTCGACCGACGGCCTAATATAACTCCAAAGCGTACTTATCCCTACGAGCTGAACGAAAAAGAAGCGAAGATCGTGGATGCGTACCGGATCACAAGCTCAAAACAACAAAAGGTTGTGGAGGAGCTGATGGAGGCGTTCAAAAACGGATAATGAAAAGCCGCGGCTTTTAAGCGACGCGGCTTTTTCTTTACATGCAATGTTAATTATGTAAGCTTCGTATCCGGCGATACATGCTCCTTCAAATATTGCCATAGGGCTTCATCGGAAGCGCTGGCCTGTCCGGCAGGCAGAATGAAAGCCTTGGCAGCGGTCATGTACAGGTAGATGTCACTTTTTTCGCGGTACAGGGCGTATACCTTGGCCCACTCGTAGTTGGCCTGCTCCCGCTTTTTATCCAGGGAGCGGATGAAAATGCCGTTCTCCGCGCCGGAGAAGGCCAGCTCGTATACATCCCTGGGCAGCTTTTGCAGCTTGGCGTTTTTGTTCACGGAGCTGCGATACATCCACAGATAGGTACAAGGCAGGCTGATAGCCAGGGCGGTCAGCACGCTGCCGATCAATACGTTTTGCCCCTTGCCCGTCAGCGAAAAGCAGACGATGGCAAAGGCCAGCAGGATCAGCGCAAAAAACAGAGGCTGACGCAGGCGTTTTTGCCGTTTGAAGGTATCAAAAAAGGCAAAACGCCGAAAGGTACGGGTATCCAGCTTAACGCGGATGGTGATATCTGCCTGAGTGGGGTAATCGCTCATGGTATCAACTCCCAGAATCATTTGTAGAAGGGTAGGGCTATTGTCTCATAGTTGGATGGAAAATGCAACGCTTGCCATAGGTCCCAAAGGCCGGACAATAAGCACAGGCTGCAAAGGCGCACCCTATTCAAAGGCATCCCTGTGCTTTAAAAAGAACTGCTGATACACCCGCACGTTATCAAGCTCCGTCCATTTCTTGATATCCACGGGCTGAGCGTCCAGGTCGTATATTTTCACGTTCTTCATCGCCAGCAAAAAGGGGGAGTGGGTGGATATGATCAGCTGGCAGCCCATATACCGGGCGGATTCCTCCAGGTAGTCGGCCAGCTCCTGCTGCTTTAATGCGGACAGGCTGTTTTCCGGCTCGTCCAGCAGGTACAGCGCATCCTCCCCGATCTGCTGCTTAAAGTAAAAGCTGGCGCTTTCGCCGTTGGATTGCTCCCGCACATTGTCCATCACCTGCTCCCGCACAAAGGCCGACTGGGTCTTGCGGCGGGCGCTGTTGCGCTTTTTCAGCTCCTCATAGTCCGCCAGAGACTGGACCTGGAAGGTGGAATGGCGGGCTTCCTGATGTGCGTCAAAAAGCAGCTCCTTTTGGCGGTCGATGCCCTCGTTGAGGCTGCGGATATTCAGCATAAAGTCAAACACATCATCGCTGGTCACGATGCGGCTGTGCCGGGGGATGGTTTCTTCAATGCATACCTTGCACAGCTTTACATAGTCCTCAAAGAAATTGGAGCGGTTATAGACCGCGCTTCGCTGAAGGCCCAGCTTCTCCGCGATGATGTTCAGGGCCGTGGTTTTGCCGGAGCCGTTGCCGCCGTAGAGGATGGTGATCGGCTCAAAGTCGAGCCTGGACAGGCCCTTTAAGGTATAAAAGGGATATAGGGTGGTATAGCAGGTCCTTTGCACACAAAGGCGAAAGGCCCACTCCTGGTCCTCGCTGGGAAATGTGATGCTGTCTAAAAATATCATCCTTCTCACCCGCCCTGCTTGTTTCAAGGAACGCACCTATTATAACATAATTGTCGCCCCCGCACCCATATTTGGCGGCTTTGGTTTTTGGGCCCGATTATAGCATAGCATAGACGGCTTTTCTGACAGGTCATTAGAAAAGATTGAAAAGCGCTACTATACATGGCATACTGATGGAAGAAATACTTTCAGATACGAAGAAAGGTAAGCACCATGAAGAAAAAAATAGCGGCACTGTTCTTGGGGGTTTGTATCCTGATGGGCATAAGCCATGCATTCGCAGCGCAGGAGGAGACTTCGTCACTCAACGTGTCGGTGAAGCTGAATACAGATGGTTCGGCGGATATAACGGAAATCTGGATAATGGATGCTGCTTGTGAGGGTACGGAGCATTTCAAGACACTCAATGCTATAAGCGAACATGCGGTGTCTCAGTTTTCCGTCAAGGACGATCGGGGCATTACATACACCAAGCTTGCCAACTGGGACAGCAACGCGACCTTCAGGGAAAAGGCGTACAAGTGCGGTATCCTTGCAACAGATAACGGCTATAGGCTATGCTGGGGCATCAGTCAAATGGGCAAACGTACCTACACCCTTTCCTATCACCTTGCGGGTCTCGTGAAGCACTATAGCGATTATGATGGGCTCTATCATCAAATTCTCTTGAGCAGCATGTCCTTTACGCCGAGGATCGCACGAGCGGTCGTTTCGATGGATGACGTTGTGCTCTCCAAGGACAATAGCCGCGTGTGGGTCTTTGGAAGTGCCGGCGAGGCCCGGTTTTTACAAAAGGCCATTGCTGCTTGGGTAATGAGTGACAGTAAAGAGGATAACGTTGTCTCCCTGTTGATCGGCTTTGATCATGGCATTTTTAATGCGCCAAAGGGGGAGGGCACTTTTCAAGCAGTGATAGATCGCGCATATGAGCCTATTGCCAGCAAATGGCGATCCACAGGCATTGCCATTGCAATCGTGGTCGCGATCGGCATAGCCGTTTTCGCTTGGCTACGCAGCGTGAAAAAGAACATTCGTCTTTCCGATGGCGACAAGCTGCCTCGAGCTAATGAAAAAAAGATGATGCCTTACAGCCGTCCTGTGCTTGAGGGGGACATCGCAGCGACGCATGCTCTCATGCGGCTGGGGGAACCCTTTGGCTCAGCAGGAGACCCGCTGGGTGCCTATTTGATGCAATGGGGCATGTCCGGCGTAGCTGCGATTGATGAAACCACCCAGCTGCTGCAGCTTAAAAAAGCACCCAGTGGTGAAGCGCCCGAGAATGCCCTATACGAATGGCTCCTTTCCGAAGCTGACGAGGGGCATCTGCCACTCATCAAACGGCAGAAATGGCTTAAAAAGCATAAACGCGCTTTCAAACAGTGGCAAAACGACGTGGAGCATTTTGGAGAAAGCAAGCTTAAAAAGCAAGGGCTGGCTGCGGAGGATAGCAAGGGCAAGCTTCGCCTGACCCTAGCCGGTGTGGATAAATACACTGAAGCGCTGGGCTTCAAAGCATACTTGAAGCGCTTTGCCAATCAGGAACCTATTGATCCCCTTTCCAAAGGCATAGAGAGGCCGGCGCTCGTTTTTGCCGCCTATTACAGCAACAGAAAAAAGCTTGCACCCGGCTTTGGGCAGCTTAGTGCCAGCACCTATAGCGGTGATTTTGTTTATACGAACTGCAACTATCTCCTGTTTAACGCAGCTTACTGGAAAAAATTATCCATGGCAGGAAAGCCTCCTCGCCGTTGGTATACTATCATACGACATGGCAATAGCATTGGTATGGGCATGCACCTCAACAACAAAGTTTTCCTCCGTGACGAGGATATCTACCACTACCGAGGCAGCGGCAGCGGTAAAAAGTACGACTAGGCAAAGCGACCCAATGACAAGGCCTTGATAGCAAGCAAAGTCAAGAAAAGCATCACCATTTGCGATATGCTGTTGCTGTAAAGGTGGGGGGGAAAAAACAAGATGGACGGCCTTTGCAAGGTAG
The DNA here is from genome assembly GCA_031548115.1 of Eubacteriales bacterium. GTDB lineage: Bacteria > Bacillota > Clostridia > Christensenellales > Aristaeellaceae > Limiplasma. Next base: position 123,621 of record JAVBRJ010000003.1, read on the forward strand.
AAGCGGTGCAGCTTATGCAGGATTATATTGAAAAGCACATTCAAAGCCCCATTACCCTGCGCGATCTGTCCCGTTGCGCAGGCTATTCGCCCTTTTACTGTGCGCGGGTTTTTAAGGAGTATACTGGCAAAGCCCCCTTTGAGTATATCCGGACCCTGAGGCTGACCCGTGCAGCGCTCAAGCTTCGGGATGAGCAGGTGAAGGTCCTCGATGTGGCGCTGGATTTTGTGTTCGATTCCCATGAGGGCTTTACCAGGGCTTTTTCAAAGGCGTTTGGCGTGACGCCGCATAAGTACAGCAAAAATCCCTCCCCCATCTATCTGTTTATGCCAACCCCAATCAGGGATCAATACCTATACTTTCTAAGAGGAGAGCATTTTATGGAGCAGAAGCAAAGCAACACCGTTTTTGTACAGGTGATCGAAAGGCCCGAAAGAAAGCTGATACTTCGGCGGGCCCAAAGCGCCCAGGATTACTTCGCCTATTGCGAGGAGATCGGCTGTGATATCTGGGGATTATTGTGCAGCGTGAAGGAAGCGCTGTATGAGCCCATCGGCATGTGGCTGCCAGAGGCTTTCCGTACACCCGGCACCTCCCTTTACGCACAGGGCGTTGAAGTGCCTATGGAGTATGACGGTGTCCTGCCAGAGGGACTTGAGATTATCACCTTGCCGCCCTGCAAAATGATGATCTTTCAAGGGACGCCCTTTGAGGACATGCATTTTGAGGAGGCCATCGCGGATATATGGTCGGCGATGAAAACATACACGCCGGAGCTGTATGGCTATGAATGGGCGGATGAAGACGCGCCTAGGTTTCAGATGGAGCCCCAGGGCTATCGGGGGTATATCGAAGCGCGCCCGGTTCGGGAGATCGGCAAACGTGATGTTTCTAAAATGGCCCAGGAGAAAGAGGGATCCTAATGAAGCTTGAAACCAGGCGGCTCCTGATCCGCCCCTTTACCGTGGCAGACGCTGAGGATGCCCATGCCTTTTTTACCCTTGAGGAGGTGATGCAGCCTGTGGGCATGGCCCCGGTCCATACCGATATGGAGCAGACGATGGCGCGCCTTTCCCGCTGGGCACAGCATGGAATGCACCATGCCCTGGCGCTTAGGGAAACCGGTGTGGTGATCGGGTATGTGGTGGTGAAGCCGGACTCTGAGGAGGACCGAGAGGATACCCGGGAGCTTGGCTTTGCGCTGCATCCGGACTATCAGCACAAAGGGTATATGGACGAAGCGGTTTTAGCTATACTGGATGAGCTGCGCCGGGCGGGCATCCGCTTTGTGTGGGCATGCTGCTTTAAGGACAACCTACCCTCCAAACGCTTTATCCAGCGGGCCGGATTTACGTTCCAGCAGGAGGGCGCGTATACGGCGGAGGGAGAAGGCAAGACCTATCCTTCCTTGGAATACCGTATGGAGCTAAGGGAGCCTTAAACGAGAATAGTAAATATCAAGCCCTGTCCTCGAGCTACTGATAGGCTAAGAAATGCCCTGTATCATTCCAGCTGGCAAAGCATTTGCTACCCTATTTGACTGGATGCGGGAGAACCATTACCAAGCTGCTGGCCCGATGCGGGAGATATATCACAAGGGTGAATGGGCGACAAAGGACGCTGATGAGTACATTACAGAGTTGCAGATACCGATCCAGTGATGATTGTGCTGGGTGGGTTTTGCTAGATTTGCGGGAGGGCGGCAGTGATGCCGCCCTCCCTTCAGTACGTGGCCCCAAAGCCATTTTTAGCAGATGCTTATTAGGATAGAACGTGCTGATAGCGTCTAGCCTTGGTGCTGCTTCTCGATCCATGCCCGTGCCAAGCGATGGGTCTGCAAGGTTTTCGGGCAGCTTAGCTCCCAGCGATCCAGTTCAGCGCGGACAAGCCCATCATGCTTTTTGCTGATGTCCCTGATGGCGTTGCCCACGGATCTTCGGACATACTCGCTTTCATCTGCTTTGTTGGCAGCTAAAAGGCGGATCGCCACCTCCGGATGCTCTTTAAAATAGGGGCGGCTCGTCCAAATTCTAAGCCCCTCTGAAGCAGCTCGGCGAACGTTGGCAGCGTCATCGGAAAGCCACTTTTGAATAAGGGGAAGGGCTTCTTCATAGCCGATGAATTTGCAATGCAGATCAAAGGCCATTGCAAGGATCTCCTGCACCTTCCAGCTCTCATGCTGGCTTACAATATCATGTAAAAAGCCGATGGTGTCAGGGTATTCCTTTCCGATGTACCCGCACAGAAACACCCCCACCTCCTGTATTTGAAAGTTGTCGGAGGCATAGAGGGGCGCGATCGCTTCGTGGCACTGGGCAAAAGTATGGGTCTTAAAAAAGGTCTCTGCTTCATTCCGTACAAGCTTCAGGCTGTCTTTTTCCGGAATGCTGGAGGATAGGTAGTTTATATATTCTGAAACCATTAAGCACGCTCCAAACTGCTTTATGCTTTTAGTTCGTGGGAGTGCCCTTATTGTAGCACAAGCCTGTAAGCGCAACAATGCCATGCTCCAGTTTTAAAATCATGACATGGGTTGTCAAGGTTTATGGATTATGATTAAATGAGATGAGATGGGATGGGAGGGGACCAGGTGCAGGAAAGCCGTTTGTTTAAGATACTCTATTACTTGCTGGATAAAGGCCAGGCAACAGCCCCTGAGCTGGCGCAGAGGTTTGAAGTATCCGTCAGGACCATCTACCGGGATATTGACGCGCTAAGCGGCGCGGGCATCCCCATCTACGCCGAGACAGGGCGCAATGGTGGCATTCATTTAGTTAATGACTTTGTGCTGAATAAAGCGATGTTTTCACAGCAGGAAAAGCAGGAGATATTGACTGCGCTTAACAATCTGGCTGTGCTCCACGGAGATAAAGAAAATAGCACGCTTCATAAGCTGTCCGCCATTTTTAATGTGCCCAGTGACAGCTGGATCGAGATCGACCTAGCCAGGTGGGGGCAAAAGGAGAATGACAATAAGAAATTCGCCATGCTCAAGTCTGCCATCGTCCATAGGCGGGTGTTGAGGTTTTCCTACGCCGGGGCATCCCGGGAGCTTACACTTAGAACTGTAAAGCCCATCAAGCTGCTCTTTAAGTCCACCGCTTGGTACTTGAAGGCCTACTGTATAGAGAAAGACGACTTCCGCGTTTTTCGGTTGACCCGCATGCTGGATGTTGAAATGCTTGAGGATACCTTTCCGCCCATGGCTTACGCCCAGGGAGAGGATACATCGCCCCTAACCTGTGGACAAGTGGTATTGCGGTTTAAAAAGGAAATGGCTTATCGTGTTTATGATGAGTTCGACTTAAAGCTCATTACCGCTTTGGAAAATGGTGACCTGATTACGAAGGCCGAAATGCCACAGGATGCACGGGTGGTGGGTTTCATACTTTCCTTTGGCACGCAGGTGGAGATCATATCGCCCAAGGAGCTTAAAGAAGCGGTGGCCGAGGCGGCAAAGGAAATATACGAAACCCATAAACCTTGACATAGGGCGTCGGGGTTATTTGCGTATACTGGGGCTTGAATGGAGAAAGCGTCTAGGGACAGCGGAAGGAGACAAGCATGGACCTTAACGAAACCTGGGAACGGCGAATTAAGGAAAAAGGCGCGGACTTTGTTTGCTTTGTGGAGGCTTCTGCGCTGCCGCCAGAAGCCGTAGAGGGATATACCTGCGCAGTCCTCTTTGGTAAGGCACTGTCAAAGGAATATATTATCGCCATGCGAAACGGTGACGAGCCTAAAAGCAAAGAGGTTTTCAATACCGAGCGGAAAATGGATACCCTTTCGGTCAAAATAGCGCAGGAGCTAGAGGCGGAAGGATTTAAAAGCGTTGGCAAGCTGAAAACCGGGCTTTTGCCCCATAAAACCGTGGCGCTTCGGGCCGGGCTGGGGTTCATCGGCAAAAACAATCTGCTGATCACCGAAACCTACGGCTGCGCGCTGATGCTTGGCAAGGTTTTGACCCATGCGCCCTTTATGGCCACAAGCAAGCCCATCAAAGTCCCTCAGTGCGGCGATTGCAGCATTTGCGTGGAGGTATGCCCGACCCAAACCCTGCATGGCAAAGCCTGGAGCCTCACCACCAGCCGGGAGGAGATCATGACCCGCAAAAACTGCATTTTATGCCTTAAGTGCATGGTGCACTGCCCCTATACCAAGCGCTATACCGACGATTGATAACGGAGGAAAGCATATGAGCAAATCGTAGGCATCCCCATCGACCATTCCTTTCTCAGCTACAAAAAAGAACTGCTCCAGTTCGGCTATCAGGTGGGCAAGATATCTATGAAAGAGAGAACAGTGATGTTTCATAAGCTGGAGCCGGAGGGAAAATGATGAATATAAGTAGGCTGGAACACACGAAGCTTCAGGAAGCATTAGCTCTTGTGTGGAAAGTGTTTTTGGAGTTTGAAGCGCCTGATTACAGCGATGAGGGCATCCAGGAGTTTAAACGATTCATTGGCTATGATTCTATTGATCAAATGCTGTCGGAGGGCCAATATCAAATGTGGACAGCCTCTCATAATGATCAAATTGTCGGTGTATTGGCGGCTAGACCTGCTTGTCACATTAGTCTTTTGTTCGTGGACAGGTATTACCAGAGGAAAGGGATAGCGAGGGCTATGCTTGAAGAAATGATCAAGCACTATATGGGTAATAGTACTTGCGTTGAAATAACCGTCAACTCGTCGCCCTATGCCACAGAGGCTTACCATCGCCTTGGTTTTGCAGATACAGCTACGGAGCAATGCGAAAATGGCATTCGTTTTACCCCGATGAAGCGCCCCTATAGCCGCATGCAATAATGCGAGGTGATGACCCTGCGCAAAGCCCTTACGGAATTGGCAAGCAACTTAAAAACGATTTTTGTACCTGAAACGGATGCAGCCTATACCATTGCGCCGGAAGAGGCTATTAAGGGCTCTTCTCCCTTTTTGTAAGAGCTAGTCCAAAGCGGTTACGGCTGCGGCAGAAAACGAGACAACGGCCATTGCGACGGGGGCTGTCGGGGTCTGCCCATCTCGCTGGATGCTTCCGAGTGCTCGACCCATTTTGACATTTTCACGAAAGAAGCAAGGAACTGGGCTTTGTGTTTACGATGGACACATCCATTGTATTTGAAGATTTTAAGGTGGTTTACAGATGATTTATGCAAGCCCCAGTTATACGCTCCCGGCGCAAACCCATTGGGGAACGATCCCTACAATTCTCAACACGGAGGAAGAAAGCTATGAAAAAAGCCGCTTTGGTGGTAATTGATATTCAAAATGATATAACCAAAAACTATAAAGAGATTATTGGCAATATCAATAGGGCTATTGATTGGGCAGTTCATAACAGCATTCATGTCATTTATTTGAGGCATGAAAATCTATCAAGCGGCACACGCACCTTTAAGCCCAATACACAGGGCGCCGAGCTGGTTTCGGATCTGAAAAAAGTATCAGGAAATATTTTCACAAAATACAAGGGGAACGCATTGAGCAGTGAAGCCTTTGCAGCCTTTGTTAGCGAGAATGAAATTGAAGATTTTTATATTACAGGAGCAGATGCTGTTGCTTGTGTCAAATCAACCTGTTACAATCTGTGCAAGGCAGGCTACAGCGTCAAGGTCCTATCAGATTGCATTACCAGTTATGATAAACGGAAAATTGACGAGATGCTCCGATATTACGAAAGTAAAGGCAGCAAGATTATTGGGTCAAGCGAGCTGCTCGGCTAAAGTAGCCTAAAAGCAAGGGCGTAATGTGCAATGGCACAGATCTTGATAATAATGAGGAGGACAAAAATGAGCAAGTATGAAGAAGCCATGAAACGGTTAGACCAAATGGCCGGCAATAAGGATGGCCTGATCTGCCTTTCGACGATTTCGCTGAATGCGGGAGCAGACGGCAAAAGCCGCCCCGCCGCACGCCTTGTAGATGCCTATTATGAGGATGGGGCATTTTACACCGTTACCAACGCCACCGCGGACAAAATGCGGCAGATCGCCGAAAACCCGGAAGTAGCCATCTGCATCATTGTTGAGAATTTTACGGCGGACGGTATTGCTGAAAATCTGGGCTGGGTGCGGGATGAAAAGAACATCGAACTGACAAAAAAGCTTCGTGCCATCTTTGCGGCGTGGTATGACGAGGCCAACAACGACGATGATCCAAATACATGCATTCTGCGTGTTCGCCTGACAAAGGGGCTTTGGAACGATGCCCATAAGGGAATCAAAAATGAGATTGATTTTGTAAATCGAACTGCAACCTGAATTTTCATGAATAAATCAATATGACCCCGAGCAAGGAATGATAAAAGAGATGAAATAAAAGTCGGAGCTGTCGTGGTGTTTGACGCTTATGATTGACGTGGGCTTGAAGTGAAGGACGATAAGGGGCTGATCGTTACGGAAGAAATTATCAATCAGCGGCCTTATCACGCGGTGTACAAGCCGAAGATGCGCTCATTGAAAGCCATTTTATATGTTCTGAAATACACCAAGCTTATTGTAAAAAGGAAATTGGCAAAGCGTTTTTATGGCTGTCGTCTGCGGATACTACGGCAAGCGGCTTTGGGCTGCAACCCGTTCTCCCCTAAAAACAGGGGAGAACTCACCTAGATCAGGCGTACAAGGCACGGGTTCGAAAAAGAAAAAACCCTGAAACGCAATTGTTTCAAGGTTTTTTCTTTGGCTCCCTTCATAGCTTTTGATACAATTTGGCGGAACTGGAAGGGGGGTAAATATCGCTGCCAGCGTTTCAATTACCCTATTTACAGCATCTGCGTCAGTATGATATCCTTTATCCGTCAACCTGAATATGAAAAACACAGCCCGGTTGGTAGTCCGGGCGTAGCAGTACCTCTGTTATCAGTAACCCTCCCTCCTGGGTCGTCCGCTATTCGAGAAAGAGGTTGGCGGTAGGAGGCGTGTAATGTGAGCATTACACTGACGGTTTTCTTTGATGCTCCCTTTTGGGTCGGGGTGTTTGAACGGCAGGAAGGCAGCAGGCTGTATGCGGCAAAGGTCGTCTTTGGCGCAGAGCCTAGCGAGCAGCAGGTCTATGACATGGTATTGCAGCAGTTTGAAGGACTTCCTTTCTCTCCTCCGGTGGAGGTCGTAAAGCGGGCCAAGCTGGCCAGCAATCCAAAGCGCCGACAGCGGCAAGCCATGCAGTCCGTCACAAAAACACCCGGCACCAAGGCACAGCAGGCTATGCAATTGGCACGGGAAGAAATGAAAGAGGCTTGCAAAACCCGTTCCAAGGAAAAGCGTGAGGCGGAGGAAGAACGCAAGTTTTTGCTCGGGCAAGCTAAAAAGAAAGCCAAGCACCGTGGCCATTAGGCC
>JAVBRJ010000020.1:0-39770 GCA_031548115.1 Eubacteriales bacterium
ATTATTGGATGCGCTAACCTAGAAATTTGGCGCTTCGGGAGGAAAATTCATGGAACATACGGTGGAAAAACTGTCCAGCAACAAGGTGAAGATCTCGTTCAAAGTACCTGCGGCATCCTTTGAAGAAGCCCTTCAAAAAGCCTATCTGAAGATGCGCGGCCGCATTGCCGTTCCCGGCTTCCGCAAGGGCAAGGCCCCCCGCAAGCTGATCGAGCGGATGTACGGCGACATGGTCTTTTATGATGATGCGCTGGAGATTATTTTCCCGGAAGTATATATGGAAGCTATCGTGAAAAGCGAGCTGCAGCCTGTGGGCCGTCCCGAGCTGGACGTAGAGGAGATGGAGGCCGGCAAGGACCTTGCTTTCTCCTGCGAAGTATTCGTGCAGCCTGAAGTGAAGCTGGGCGAGTACAAGGGCGTGGAAGTGACCCGCAAAATGCGTGCTGTATCTCAGGACCAGGTGGATGCCCGCATCGCGCAGGAGCAAAAGCGCGTAGCCCGCAGCGTGGATGTGGAAGGCCGCGCCGTTGAAAACGGCGATCAGGTAAACCTGGATTATGCTGGCTCCGTAGACGGTGTGCCCTTTGCGGGCGGCACTGCTGAGGGACAGACCCTGAAGATCGGCTCCGGCAATTTCATTCCCGGCTTTGAAGAGCAGATGGTGGGTATGGAAATTGGCAGCGAGAAGGACTTGAATGTCAAGTTCCCCGATGAGTATCACGCGGAAGAGCTTAAGGGCAAGGATGCTGTTTTCCACGTAAAGGTGAACAGCGCCACCCACGAAGAGCTGCCGGAGCTGGATGATGATTTCGCCAGCGAGGTAAGCGATTTTGACACCTTCAAGGAATATGCGGCGGACGTAAAGGCCAAGCTCCAGGAGCAGGCCGATATGGAGTCCACCGAGATCGCCAAGCAGGCGCTGGTGCAGGCCATCGTGGAGAAAGCGGAGCTGGACGTTCCCGATCCCATGGTGGAGGAAAAGCTGGACGAAATGATGGATCAGATGTCCTGGCGCATGCAGCAGCAGGGCTTCACCCTGAAGCGCTATCTGGAGCTGATGGGCCAGAGCGAGGCGCAGATGCGGGATATGTATCGCGCTGAGGCGATAAACAACCTCAAGACCGAGCTGGTGCTGGACGAGATCGTCAAGGCCGAGAAGGTTGAAGCCGATGCTAAGGACGTGGAAAGCATGCTCTCCGAGTACGCTTCTGCCATTGGCCAGTCTGTAGAGGATTTCCAGAAGGGCCTTAACGATTCCCAGAAGGCCTACTTCGATCACCGTTCCCAGGTCAACAAGGTGCTTGACATGCTCTGGGATGCCGCTAAGGTGACCGATGAGGAACAAAAGGACGAAGAGCCCGAGGAAAAGAAGACCGCCAAGAAGGCCACCAAAAAGGCGGACGATGCTGAAGCTGAAGAAGCGAAGGCGGAAAAACCCGCCAAGAAGCCCGCTGCGAAGAAAAAGACCACGGAAGAAAGCGCACAGGCATAAGCTGACACATTAAGCGGCGGACGGTGAGGTCTGAAAGGGCCTTCCTCCGCTGTTTTCCTTCATTTGCGGCCTCGCTCGGCGCTTCGCTTGTGCGAGGCTACGGCATTCGTTCCGCGTTGCGGAACTTCGGTGCCTAGTCAGGGCAAAGCCCTGACCTTAACTGGAAAATATTTTACACATAATGCAACGGGACTGCGCATATCCTTACAAGGTATACTCGCAGCCAAAGAGAAAAGCCGGAAGGCATAGGAGTGAAAGTATATGAGCCTAATTCCCATGGTCATCGAACAAACCAACCGCGGCGAACGTTCCTTTGACATTTACTCGCGCCTGCTAAAGGACCGCATCGTGTTCCTTGGCGGGGAAATTGACGATGATGTAGCTAATGTAGTAGTGGCCCAGTTGCTGTTTTTGGAAATGGAGAATCCCGATGCGGATATTTCCCTATACATTAACAGCCCTGGCGGAAGCATAACCGCTGGCATGGCTATCTATGACACCATGAACTACATCAAGCCCAGTGTTCGCACCGTTTGCATCGGCATGGCCGCCAGCATGGGCGCCTTCCTGCTGATGGCAGGCGAGAAGGGCAAGCGGCTGGCCCTGCCCAACAGCGAGATCATGATCCATCAGCCCCTGGGCGGTGCCCGCGGCCAGGCCACGGATGTGGCTATCCACGCGGAATGGCTGCTGAAGACCAAGGAGAAGATGAACCGTCTGATTTCCGAGATGACCAGCCAGCCCCTGAAAAAAGTGGAAAAAGACGTAGAGCGTGACTATTTTATGAGCGCCGAGGAAGGCTTGAAGTATGGCATTATCGACGAGATCTACCAGCCTCGTTCGGCCAAATAAAGAGGTGTAAAAATGGCGGGAGACGATTTCAATCCTCGCATTCCCAAACTTAAGCGCTGCAGCTTCTGCGGCAAGACCAATGAGCAGGTGCGCCGTCTGGTGGCAGGCCCCAATGTGCATATTTGCAACGAGTGCATCCTGCTGTGCCAGGAGATCATCAGCGACGATTTCGCCACGGTGGAGGAGATCGAGCCTGCGGATATCCCCCGGCCCAAGGAGATCAAGGACGTGCTGGACCAGTACGTGATCGGCCAGGAGCAGGCCAAGCGTGCTTTGTCCGTGGCGGTATATAACCATTACAAGCGCATTGATGCGCCGCCTACGGACGACCAGGTAGAGCTTCAAAAGAGCAATATCCTGATGGTGGGCCCCACCGGCTGCGGCAAGACCTTCCTGGCCCAGACGCTGGCGAAGATATTGCATGTGCCCTTTGCCATCGCCGATGCTACCAGCCGTACCGAGGCCGGGTACGTGGGAGAGGACGTGGAAAACATCCTGCTGCGGCTCATCCAAAATGCTTATTACGACATTCCTCTGGCCCAGCGCGGCATCATCTATATTGATGAGATCGACAAGATCGCCCGCAAGAGCGAGAATCCATCCATCACCCGGGATGTCAGCGGCGAGGGCGTGCAGCAGACGCTGCTTAAAATTCTGGAGGGCACCATTGCCAGCGTTCCGCCTCAGGGCGGGCGCAAGCATCCCCATCAGGATTTCCTGCAGATCGACACTACAAACATCCTGTTTATCTGCGGCGGCGCGTTTGACGGCCTGTCCTCCATCATTGAAAGCCGCATCGGCAAAAAGACCTTAGGCTTTGGCGCGGAGGTCAAGAGCAAGGACGAAAGCAACCTCAATGAAGCCCTGCACAACCTGCGGCCTGAGGACCTGACCAAGTTTGGCCTGATCCCCGAGTTTGTGGGCCGTCTGCCCATCGTGGTGACGCTGGACCAGCTGGGCGAGGATGAGCTGATGCGTATCCTCACCGAGCCTCGCAATGCCCTGGTACGCCAATATGTGTACCTGATGGATATCGACGGGGTGGAGCTGTTGTTTGAGCCGGAGGCGCTGCGGGCCATCGCCAAGCAGGCCATCGAACGGAAATGCGGCGCTCGCGGCCTTCGGGCTATTATCGAGGGCATTCTGATGAACACCATGTTCGACCTGCCCTCTCGCAGCGATGTGCGCCAGTGCATTATCACCGAGAAATGCGCAGCCGGGGAGGAAGAACCCCAGCTGATCATGGGGGATGCGCCGCCCCGAAAGCTGCGGCCTGCGGCTACCCCGAAGCTCAAAAACGAGCCTAGCGTATCCTAAAGCTGTTTTCGGGCAATAGCCCCTTGAGCAAACGCATAAAAGCCCAAAGCCCGCTGATAAGCCCTGCCTGTCAGCGGGCTTTGCTATGCGCACAAATCAATTGCGCATGATTCGCGGCGATATGGGATCCAAGCGCTATTAGGTGGGGCCGGCATCATGCTGGTTTTCATGAAAATAGGAATATATCCAATGACTGGCATACATGGAACAGCCCCAAATATCACAAGCTACCAAAGGATAGAAATCAAGGGCGGCGATGCCGCTCACGAATGGAGGTCTTTGGTTGGTCAGCGCCGTTTTGTTTGCTTTGCAGCTTGTGGTGACCTTGGTTGTGGGTATATATTTTTACACCCAGCTGCGAAATCAGAAGAAAGCTCAGCCCCAAACCCACCGGGAAAGCGGCCGGGAGTTGGAGCGGTTACAGCGCATGCGTGCGGTTAAGCTTAGCGAGCCCCTGGCGGAGAAGGTGCGCCCTGCAAAGTTTACGGACATTGTGGGGCAGGAGGATGGTATCAAATCCCTCAAGGCTATTTTGTGCGGAAAAAACCCTCAGCATGTGCTGATCTACGGACCTCCGGGCATCGGCAAGACCTGCGCGGCTCGGCTGGTGCTGGAGGCCGCCAAAAAGAGCAAGGGCAGCCCATTTTTAGCCAACGCGCCCTTTATCGAAATGGACGCCACCTGCGTCCGCTTTGACGAGCGGGCCATTGCCGACCCCCTCATCGGCAGCGTCCACGACCCCATCTATCAGGGAGCAGGCCCCTTGGGGGTCCAGGGCGTGCCGCAGCCTAAGGCAGGGGCGGTGAGCAAGGCCCATGGCGGCGTGCTGTTCTTGGATGAGATCGGCGAATTGCACCCCATTCAGATGAACAAGCTGCTAAAGGTGCTGGAGGACCGAAAGGTAATGCTGGAATCCGCCTATTATAATGCAGATGATAGCAGCATCCCCCGGCACATCCATGAAATTTTCAAAAACGGCCTGCCTGCGGATTTTCGCCTGGTAGGGGCCACCACCCGCAGCCCCCAGGATATTTCGCCCGCCCTGCGCTCCCGGTGCATGGAGGTTTATTTCCGGCAGTTGGAGCCTGATGAGGTAAGCGATATCGCATACCATGCGGCAGAACGGGCAGGATACAGGATGTCCGCTGAGGTGTCGCAGATCGTAGGCCGATATGCGGCCTGCGGCCGGGATGCAGTGAACATCGTGCAGATGTGCGCGGGCCTGGCTCAGATGGAGGAGCGCCAGGACATCCGCAAGGAGGATGTGGAGTGGGTGGTCTATTCCGGCCACTACGCGGCACGGCCTGAGCAGGAGGCGGACACCGCCAATCGCGTGGGCGTGGTCCATGGGCTGGCGGTATACGGCAGCCATCAAGGCTCCACCATGGAAATTGAAGCTGTGGCCCAACGGGGCGGCGGACGGTTGACCATTACCGGCATCGTGGAAGAGGAAGAAATGGGTGCGGAATCCCGCCGTATTAAGCGAAAATCCACCGCCCGCAGCTCCTGCGAAAACGTAATGACCTTGCTCCATGCCCTGGGCTATGAAACGGACAAGTACGATATCCACATCAACTTTCCCGGCGGTACCCCGGTGGATGGGCCCTCGGCAGGCGTAGCCATGGCGGTAGCCATTGCCAGCGCCATGACGGGCCGCCCGGTAGATGGGCATGTGGCGGTGACGGGGGAGGTTTCCGTACGGGGCGTGGTAAAGCCCGTAGGTGGCGTGCCCAGCAAGGTGGAAGCGGCCGAACGGGCCGGGCTTACCACCGTGCTCATTCCCCTTGAAAACAAGCTGGAACGCTTTGAACATACTTCCATCTCCGTTATGTGCATCAAGACCTTGACCGAGGCCCTGGACAGGATGCTGCTGCCTATCACGGCAACGCAGATCGAGGATCAGCGCATCCCCACAGCGTCCACGGCAGTGCCCATCCTGGCGGCGGAAGAAGGAACAGCGGTGGGAAAGGCGTAGCTTGTGTAGCAACGGCGTAGTTTGACGCTTGCATTTATCCGCGCCAGCCGATATAATCAAACTCTGCCGGAAAAGTTAAACCGGCAGGGTGACAAAGCGTAACCAGGCGCAAGGAGGAAAGACATGCAGCAGCAACGTAAAATTCCGCTATCCCGTATGCCGGTACTGCCGCTGAGGGGTATGATGGTTTTTCCGTATATGGTATTACATTTTGATGTGGGCCGCGCGAAAAGCGTAGCCGCGCTGGAAAAAGCAATGCTGGAGGACCAGCAGATCTTTTTGGTAGCGCAGCTGGACGCGGAGATCGACGACCCGCAGATCAGCGATCTATGCCGAGTGGGTACCATTGCCCATATTAAGCAGGTGCTGAACCTGCCCGGGGACAGCATCCGGGTGCTGGTAGAGGGCCTTCGCCGGGCCACCCTGGAAGCGGTGGTAGAGGAGGAGCCTTTCCTGGTGGCGGATGTGCGGCCCATCAGGGAGGAAGCCCTGCGGGACAGCGCCGAACTGAAGGCGCTGGTACGAACCACCCACGAGTATTTTGAGGAATACTGCAAGGCTAGCATGCGGGTGTCTCAGGAGACCCTGCGCTCCGTGATGGACGTGCAGAAGGCCGACCAGCTCGCGGATATCATCGCCGCCAACGTGCTTACCCAGCTAGAGGACCGGCAGGCCATACTGGAAAAGGTAAGCGCCACCGAGCGGCTGGAGACCCTATGCGGCATTTTGCTTCGGGAGACCGAGCTGGCGGACGTGGAAAAGCAGGTGCAGGCCCGCATCAAAAAGCAGATCGAAAAGAACCAGAAGGATTATTACCTGCGGGAGCAGATCAAAGCCATTCAGACCGAGCTAGGCGACCGGGAAGCGGCGGACGTGGAGGACCTTCGGGAAAAGCTGGAAGAAACCCCGCTAAACGAGGAAGCCCGCAAAAAGGTGGAACGGGAGCTGGACAGGCTGTCCCGCATGGCCCCCGGCACACCGGAGATCGGTGTGAGCCGCACCTACGTGGAATGGATATTGGACCTGCCCTGGGGCAAGACTACCCCGGACAACCTGAACCTGAAACGGGCCCGAAAGGTGCTGGAAGAGGACCATTACGGCCTGGAGCAGGTGAAGGAGCGCATCATCGAGTACCTGGCGGTGCTGCGGATGAAAAAAGACATGAAGGGTCCTATCCTTTGCTTTGTAGGCCCTCCCGGCGTGGGCAAGACCTCCATTGTGAAGGGCATCGCCAAGGCCATAGGCCGGGAATTTGTGCAGATGTCCCTGGGCGGTGTCCGGGACGAGGCGGAGATACGCGGCCATCGGCGCACCTATGTAGGCGCTATTCCGGGACGGATCATCGCTGGCATGAAGCAGGCGGGCACCATGAACCCGGTTTTCCTCTTTGATGAGATCGACAAAATGAGCTCGGATTTTAGAGGCGATCCCTCGGCCGCCCTTCTGGAGGTGCTGGACGGGGCCCAGAACGACGCATTTCGGGATCATTATTTGGAGCTGCCCTTTGATCTGAGCCGGGTGATGTTCATCACCACGGCTAATACCATGGATACCATTCCCGCTCCGCTGCTGGACAGGCTGGAGCTGATCGAGGTGCCCAGCTACACGGAGGAAGAAAAGCTAAAGATCGCCAAGCGGCATTTGTTGCCCAAGCAGATCGGCGAGCATGGGCTCACGCCTCAAAGCGTAAAGATAAGCGACAAGGTCATGCGCAGCCTCATCGAGGGCTATACCCGGGAGGCGGGCGTCCGCACTCTGGAGCGCACCCTGGCCAGGGTCGTGCGCAAGGCCACCGTTGAAATTTTGGATACAAACGTCACGGAGGTCTCCGTCACCGCCGATAAGCTAAAGGAATATCTGGGCGCTGTGAAATTTTTGCGGGATATGCCGGAGAAGGAGAGCCGGGTAGGCGTGGTAAACGGTCTAGCATATACCAGCGTAGGCGGCGAGACCCTGGCGGTGGAATGCACCATCATGCAGGGCACAGGTGCTTTGCAGCTGACCGGCAAGCTAGGGGATGTGATGCAGGAGAGCGCCAGGGCGGCTTTATCCTGGGTCCGGGCTCATGCCAGCGCCTGGGGCATCCATGCGGATTTCTTCAAACAAAACGATATTCATATCCACGTGCCAGAGGGCGCAGTGCCCAAGGACGGCCCTTCTGCGGGAGTAACCTTGACCACCGCTTTGGTCAGCGCACTTACCTCCATCACCGTTCGCCAAAACGTGGCTATGACAGGCGAGATCACCCTCCGTGGGCGCGTTTTGCCCATCGGCGGGGTGAAGGAAAAGCTGCTGGCCGCGTACCGGGCAGGCATACAGATCGTGCTGATCCCCAAGGAGAACGAGAAGGACTTGGAGGATATCCCGGCCCATGTGCTGCAAAAGCTGCACGTAAAGCCTATCTCCGACGTGGAGGAGGCCCTGGCGATCGCCCTTACCGCCTCCCTGCCTATCGGCGATCCGGCGGCAGCGCAGCCGGATCTGGCCCTGTCACAGCCGTCTCAGCCCTTGCCGCCTCAGCCGCCCCAAACTGGCGCATATCGGGGGATCTAACGATGGAAATAAAGAACGCATCCTTTGTGACCAGTCTGGCCACCTATCATGAAGATACGCCCATTGGGCTGCCTCAGCTGGCGGTGGTAGGCAAGAGCAATGTAGGGAAGAGCTCCCTCATCAACGCTCTTTGCAACCGCCGCAAGCTGTGCAAGACCAGCTCCACACCGGGCAAGACCCGGCTTATCAACGTTTTTCTTATTAATGAAATTTTCCACCTCATCGACCTGCCCGGCTATGGCTTTGCCAAGGTGGACAAGGCGGAGAAGCTTCGCTGGGGCGCGATGATGGACGGCTATTTCCAGGAGAGCACCCTGCTTACCCATGTGCTGCACCTGGTGGATATCCGCCATGAGCCTACCCAGGACGATATCGTCATGAGTCGGTATTTCCGGGACATGGGACTGCCCTTTACGGTGGTAGCCACCAAGACGGACAAAATATCCAGAGGCGCGCGGATGAAGCAGATCGCGCCCATTTGCCGCGCCCTGCAGGTACAGCCCTGGGAGATCATCGCCTTTTCCAGCGAGGATTTTAACGGCAGGGATGCCCTTCTTGCTAAAATTGAGACCATTCCCGGCCTCATATATTCGGAAGAAGAGCTTATGGCCCGGGAGGAAGCGGAGGCAGCGGCGACCGCAGAGACCGCAAAGGCGGCGGATACGGTCCTCCGGACCGAGGACTGCTGACGACCCAAGCGCACTTTTTTCTCACGTTGGCAAGGCCTTGGCATAGGATGCATTAGCCCCTGTGCTAACCGTGGGAAGGAGTGTTCTTACATGCAACGTAATCTATGGATGCGGCCTGCGCTGCAAAAAAGCGAGGCTGTGCTGCTGCCTGCGCTTCAGCGGCGGCCCGTAGGCGAGCCCCTGTTTTCCGATTTATACTATCATATGCCCGCGCTGGAGGGCCCTTTCCGCCCTGTGGTAAACGAGGCGGAGGAGCAGACGGCCCTGAGCACCTATGTACGCCCTAGCGGCAGCTTTGGCGGAAGGAGCCTGCTAAGGGCTGTGGGGATGTCCGCAAGCCCCATGGCAAGCGGTGTCAGCCGCAACCGGCCTACATATTATCAGCGGTATCAACAGGCCAGCCGGCCCGGCATAGCGGCCGCTTGGCGAGGGAATGCTTGGTGAATGCAAGAAAACGGGGCGGTCTGGCCGCTCCGTTTTCTTGCATTCAGCTTTAGCGCACAAATAATTGCGTCACATAGACAAATCCCTGTGCGTCGTAGCATACACCAATACCAACCTTTGTCCATTGAGAGCCCAGGATGTTGGTCCGGTGGCCTGTGCTGGACATAAAGGCCGCCTGCGCTTTTTCCACTGTGGAGTGGTGGGCGATGTTTTCGCCTACGGAGGTGAAGCTGTATCCATTGGCGCGCAGCATCTCTGCAGCGCTGCCCAGGGTAGGCGAGGTGTGGGCGAAATAGTTGTTAGCCTTCATGTCGCAGCTTTTCATGCGGGCAAGGTCACACAAGGCGGGGTCAAGGGTCAGGGAACCCTTGCCATTGTTGGACCGGTCTTGATTGAGCAAGGTGAACATATTTGCCTCTTGCGCACTCACAGAACCCGTAGTATAATCTCCACCTGTGGAGGCTGTTGCGGTAGGCTTCGCAGTCGCGGTAGGTGCGGCGGTGGGCACGGCAGTAGGTTTCGCAGTTGCGGTAGGCACAGCAGTAGGCACAGCAGTAGGCTTAGCAGTCGCGGTAGGTGCGGCGGTAGGCACAGCAGTGGGCTTAGCAGTCGCGGTAGGTGCGGCGGTAGGCACGGCGGTAGGCTTAGCAGTCGCGGTAGGCTTCACCACAGGACATGTGTTGTTGGAAGCAGGCTTCGCAGTAGGGCAGGTGGCCTCATCCTCGCAATCAGCATCGGCAGTAGGAGCGGCCGTAGCAGTTGGGGCCGGGGTAGCCGTAGGAGCGGCCGTAGCAGTTGGAGCGGCCGTCTGCACCGAGGGCGGAGTGGCGGTAGCAGGGCATAAGTCGCTGGTGGCTGTGTCGCAGCTTTGCGAGGACTGGGTGGTCCCGCAGCCGGTGCTTTGCCTGTAAGGCCAGCCGGTAAAACCAAATTGCGAGGTTGGCGCACCACTGGCAAAGGCCGTCGCTTGAACCAACACACAGATACAAAGGGTCAGGATGGCTATTGAACGTTTAGAATTCATAAGGCACCTCCAGATGTTAAAATATTGCGTCAATGACGTAACAAAACTGTAATATAAATTTTCCAAAGTTGCAATTAAATTGGGTGGGGGTTTCCAAGGAAAGTTATCCCAACGGGATGAAAATAATGATATCCAACAATTAGAGGAGGATCCAGCCGATGAAACTGGTGAAATGTCCGCGGTGTGATTTGAATTACATTCAGGAAAGCGAAAAATATTGCAAGGTATGCCTGCGGGAAATGAAGGGTGAGCAGCCCCAGGATGAAATGGAGCTGTGCTCGGTGTGCAACGCGGCCCCCGCTTTGCCTGGGAAAGATGTATGCCTTAGCTGCCATAAGGAAATGATCTCCGGCGGGGACGATTCCTCCGATGATACAGAGGTGGTGGATGACAGCACCATCGGCCTGAACTCCGTAAGCACCATGGACGAGATCATCCCTCAGATCCATGAGGATATCCCCGAGGGTGAATTCGGCGAGATCGAAAGCGAGCTTTCCTTGGAAAGCGTTATCGAGGACGAGCAAAACGAAGACGACGAGGAAGAAGAGGACGACTAACAGCGTTATAACGAGGGGAATGAAAGCACAAGACCATGCGGATATTTGCAATTGGGGATCTGCACCTGCCGGGGCAGGAGGATAAGCCAATGAATGTTTTTGGCGGTCATTGGGAACGCCATTTCGAGACCATTCAGCAAAATTGGCTTGATCGCGTAGCCCCCGAGGATATCGTGCTGATCCCTGGGGATATCAGCTGGGCTATGCAGCTTGAGCAAGCAATGGAGGATCTGCAAAGTATCTCGGCTTTGCCGGGGCGCAAGATCCTTCTGCGGGGCAACCACGATTACTGGTGGAGCTCCATCGCCAGGGTCCGTGCTTCCCTGCCGGAAGGCCTTTTTGCGTTGCAAAATGATGCCTTGCTGCTGGAGGACACCGTTTTTTGCGGCAGCCGGGGCTGGGTCTATGCCACGCCCCAGAATCCCCTGTCGGAGCAGGATCAAAAGATCTTGAACCGGGAGCTATTGCGGCTGGATATGTCCCTGTCGGAGGCGGTGCGGCTGGCCGAGGGCAGGCGGATCGTGGTGCTGATGCATTTTCCGCCGCTGCTGGCGGATGGCGGGGATACGGTTTTTACGCATGTTTTGGCTAAGTACCCCGTCAGCGATGTGGTATATGGCCATTTGCATGGAGCAGGAATCAAAAATGGGTTTAACGGGCTGCATAATGGCATCGCGTATCACCTGGTATCCTGCGATGCGATAGGCTTTGCGCCAGTGATCCTGTAGCGGTGACATTTCAAACAAATTATTAAATATTGGAAGCTAAAAAGTAACAAAAAATTAATATTTCAAGTGCATTTTTTGAGAATGCAGACGCAATAGGCAGTCCAAAACGCTGAAATCCAAGTGATTTCAGCGTTTTTTCATATACCAGCCGTTGTGGGCGAACTGGCATTCCTACCAGGGCGCAAAAATAATGAATAAATCATGACGCAAACCAAGGCACTGCTTGAAAGTATCCGTTGACAAGAAAGATAATAGTGGTTAGAATTGGTGACGAGTGGATGCAAAGGGAAACTTAGTGGTGAAAAATGGAGAGCAAAGTGGAGGAGTGAGAAAAGGATGGACGAGAACGAGAATATCACGCCTGCACCATCCGCAGTATCGCCCCAGAACCCAAGCTACACAACGTTTTTGGGGAGTTATATCCACTATGCCGATGATAAAGGGAGAACAATTGTTCCTAGTTCGTTTCGGGCGCCCTTGGGCGATAGCTTTGTTGTTGGCCCCACAAGCGATTTCAAAGGCGTGGCGCTGTATCCCACTGCCATATATGAAAAACTGCTGGCGGATATCATGTCCATGAATCAGCGTAAGCAGTCGGTGCACCGATACGCAGTGCAGTTTGCAAAGCTCAGCTACCGGGACATGCAGGCAGACGGACAGGGCAGATTGCTCCTTCCGGCAAAAATTCGGCAAAGGCTGCTGGAGGATGCCAAGGAGCTGGAGATCAGCGGCGCGTTCGACCATGTGCGCATTCTGGATAACCGAAAGGCACAGGATGAGGACAGCTACTTCATGGATAACCTGGATGAGATATTGGACGAGCTTGGCAATTTGGGAGAATAAGCGCATCCGGTTCTAGGAAACTGATAAGGAGGATAGGATGACTATGGCACAGACCTACGAAAACTTCGGAAACTATCAAACAGAATATGGTCGTGACTACATCTGTCCTTCTGGGCGGTTATACGTTCATTCCAGTGTATACCTGCCCAGCAGCGAGCTGGACCCGCGCACCGGACTTTTGAAGCCGGATGTCCGCCGCCAGGGCAGGACCCAGGCTAAGCGCATGGAATACGAAAGCTTAAGCGAGGAATTTGAGCAGATCAACAAGGAGTTTAGCCAGTACAAGGGCAAGCCCAGCCCGCGGATGTCCCTCCGCACTGCTATTTTGCTCATTGCCCTTACGGCCTTTTTGGCCAGTATTTACTATTTGTCCTTGCAAGGCACATTGGTCACCAAAAACGCCGCATGCAACCGCCTGGCCCAGGCCATTGAGCAATGCGCCAAGGTAAACGACGGGATCGCAGAGGAGATCGAGGCAGCATCTGATGAGACCACGATTTGCTACGCAGCGGCACAATACCTCAACATGATCCCTGCTGAAGCCGCTCAGGCTATCCACCTGGTAGCCGTAGATACGCGGCCCATGGGCGATGGAAAAACCACCTACGCCACGGCAGATGCCGCTGCTCAACCGGAGAATACGGCTATACCCGCCGTAGCCTCGGTGGGCACAGGGTATTAGCCAGGGTAAAAATGAAGTACATCTTCTCCCCCAAGAGAAGCAAGAGCATTCCCGGCGCTTATAAGGCGCTGGGTGTTCCTGCTTTCTTAAGCCATAATTTGGAGGGAGAAGGAAAATGCCTACAGAGCTTAAGATCCGCAAGCGTGTTTTTACCCTTTTGGTCATTTTGATCCTGCTTTTTACGCTGCTGGTGGCGCGCATTGGGTATTTGACCACCGCAGAGTCTGTATCCCTGACCCAGCGAGGCATTCGGCAATGGACCCGGGACGGTATCGTATATGCCAGACGGGGTAAAATTTTGGACAGCCACGGCCAGGTGCTGGTGATGAGCGCCACTGCCTACATCGTCAGCGTTGACCCTCGGAAGGTAGAGGATGCTGCCCTGTTTGCGGAGCTGATAGCACCCATTTTGGATATCCCGGAGGATACCATCGCCGGCAAGCTTACAGACCGCTCCAAGGCCTCCGTTACGCTGAAACGGCAGGTGGCCCGGGAAAAGGTGGATGTGCTTCGGGCCTTGCAGCTCAGCGACGAGGAGGGGGTAGCGTCTGCAATGAAGGCGCTGCTTTTTGATGAGGATGTAAAGCGGGTATATCCCTATGGGGCTTTGCTTGTGCAGACCCTGGGCCTTACCAATGTGGACAGCGTTGGGCAGTCCGGCCTGGAGCAGCAATACGAGGAGCTTTTAAAGGGCACGGCAGGCCGTAGCCTTACCAGCGTGGACGGCAAAGCCCAGGCCATATACGACAGCGAGAACCTGTATGTGGAGCCTCAGGAGGGCGCCAGTATCAAGCTGACCATCGACGCAAACATCCAGGAGATATGCGAAAAGGCCATGCGGGAATGCTATGCCGTCAACAAGGCCCAGGCTGTGCATGTCATCGTGATGGACGTATATACTGGCGCGATACTGGCCATGTGCTCCAAGCCGGATTACGACCCCAACGATCCGCCCCGCAGCGAAGTGGATGCCCTGAGAAATCTTATGCGCATCCGGTTGATCTCGGATGCGTACGAGCCGGGCTCCACCTTCAAGATACTCACCACCGCCGCCGCCCTGGACAGCGGAGTTACCACCCCGGAGGATCCCTTTTATTGCAGCGCCAAGATCACCGTGGATGGGGATACCATCCGTTGCTGGGGCAACCCGCACAAGGCGGAGACCATGGCCCAGGCCCTACAAAATTCCTGCAATCCGGTCTTTGTAGAGCTGGCACTGCGCATGGGTCAGGAAAAGTTTTATCAATATTTACAAGCTTTCGGCCTCGGAAAGAAAACCTTGGTTGACTTACAGGGGGAGGGAAGTGGTATACTAATACCTGCCAAATCTGTTAAAAATGTAGATCTGGCACGGATCGGTTTTGGTCAAAGTATCGCCGTAACGCCCATTCAGCTACTCACGGCGGCCTGCTCGGTGATAAACGGCGGGCATTTGATGCGGCCCTACCTGCTCAAGGAGGCCATCTCCGCCGATGGCGAGGTGCTTTTTCGCACACAGCCCAAGGTGGTAGCCACGCCTATTTCCACCGAGACCTCCCAGACCATGCGCACCCTTTTGGAGCAGGTGGTGTCCATCGGCGGGGCCAAGAACGCCGCTATATCCGGCTACCGCATAGGCGGCAAGACCGGCACCGCACAGGTATACAAGGATGGAAAGATCGTGCGGGACGTTCATATCGGCTCCTTTTTGGGCTTTGCCCCGGCCAATGACCCCAGGTTTGCGCTGCTGGTGATCGTGGATGAGGCGGATATGCCGGTTGACTATGGCGGGACCACCGCCGCACCATTTGCTAGACAAATCATGGCAGATGTGTTACCTTATTTAGGTTATGGGCCTGAGAGCGCAGACCCCAAGCCGGAGGTTCAAGTGCCCAGCGTAGTAGGCCAGCCCCTTTGGCAAGCCCGCAAGGCTATGGCTGGACTGGGTTTTACCGTTTTAGACGACGGCCAGGGAGATACCGTAACGGCCCAAATGCCCTTGGATGGCGCGATGCTGGTATCCGGGGGCCAGGTAATGCTTTATACTTATACGGATGAACCGACAGACATCGAGACCCTGGTATGCGTGCCGGATGTAAAGGGATTATCCATTGTGGAAGCGGCCCGACTGCTTCGCCAGCGCGAGCTGGAGATGATCATTGAGGGAAGCGGGATCGCGGTGAGCCAAAAGCCTGCGGCGGGGGAATACCTGCAGCGCGGCGAGGCAGCCACCGTAACCTTCCAGGGGCCGGATTAACAGGACGGAGGGATCAAGTATGCTGCTTAAAGACCTGCTGTCAGGTGTGCCAGGGCTAGTAGAGACCCGTGGCAATATGATCACGGACATAAAGGACCTGATCATCGACAGCCGAGAAAAGGTGGAGGACGGACTGTTTTTCTGCATTTCCGGCGCAAGGTTCGACGCGCACAAGTTCGCCCCCCAGGCGGAAGCAAACGGCTGCGTGGCGCTTGTGGTATCCGAAATGCTCGAGGAGAGCCCACTGCCCCAGGTAAAGGTGGAAAATGTCCGCTCCGCCATGGCGTATATCGCCTCTGCGTTTTTTGGACATCCCGCCAAGGGGATGCGGCTGATCGGCGTATCCGGTACCAAGGGCAAGACCACCACCAGCTTTTTGCTCAAATCCATTTTGGAAAAGGCGGGCTTTATGACCGGCCTCATCGGCACCACCGGCAATTTGATCGGAGAGGAGCGGGTGACGAGCAATCTGACTACTCCCGATCCTATCGACCTGCACCGCTGCTTCCGCCAGATGCGGGATGCAGGGGTGGAAGCGGTGAGCATGGAGGTAAGTGCCCATGCCATAGATATGCACCGGCTGGATGGACTTACCTTTGAGGCCGCCTGCTACACCAACCTGTCCCAGGATCACCTGGATTATTTCGAGACCATGGAAAACTACTTTAATACCAAAAAGAGCTTTTTTCTGAATGGATCGGTGCTCAACGCCGCCCTGAACGCGGATGATGAGACCTCCGATAAGATATTGCAGGAGATCCAGATCCCGTACCTGTCCTACGGCATCAGCGCCAATGCGGATGTATTTGCCCGGGATATCGAGATCAGCGAAAACGGCGTGTCCTTCTCCATTTTGCTCAGAAGCCTGGAGAACATGACCATCCATATGCAGATGACGGGTATGTTCAACGTGTACAATGCGCTGGCCGCCGCGTCCCTGGCGATGATCATGGGCCTTGATGCAGAGGCCATCAAGGCTGGCCTGGAAAGCGTCAAGGCCGTGCCTGGGCGCATTGAGATGCTGGATACTGAGACACCCTATAAGGTGATCCTGGATTATTCCCACTCGCCGGACGCGCTGGAAAATATCCTCACCACGGTCAGGACCTTTACCAAAAACCGCGTCATCGTGCTGTTTGGCTGCGGCGGCGATCGGGATAAGGGCAAGCGACCCATCATGGGTGAGATCGGCGGGAAGCTGGCTGATTTTTCCATCCTCACTAGTGATAACCCCCGCACCGAGGACCCTCATCTTATTTTGCGGGCCATCGAAAGCGGCATGAAAAAGAACGAGGGCAAGTACACGGTCATTGAGAACCGCCGGGACGCTATCCGCTACGCCCTGGCAATGGGCCAGGAGGGCGATGTGATCATTCTGGCAGGCAAGGGTCACGAGACCTATCAGGATATTATGGGCGTAAAGCGTCCGTTTGACGAAAAGGTGGTAGTCCGCGAGCTCTTGGAGGAGCTGCGCGGGCATACAGAGGAGTTGTAAGGAATGCTGCGGTTGATTTTGGCGCTAGTATTATCGGTGGTGGCCATGCTGCTTATTGGCCCCAGGGTATTGCCGGTGCTGCGGAAGCTGAAATTTGGACAAACCATTTACGAGCTGGGACCCCAAAGCCACAAGACCAAGCAAGGTACCCCCACCATGGGGGGCATTATGTTTGCGGTGGTCACCTGTCTTACGGCCTTGGTGCTCCACGATAAATGGTACGGCGCGAACGACTTTGTTTTTGCGTTGGTGCTTGTTTCCCTTTTCAGCATGCTGATCGGCTTTGTGGACGACTACATCAAGGTGGTCAAGAAGCGGAGTCTGGGGCTCGTGTGGTGGCAGAAGGTCATTGGCCAGATCCTGCTGGGCGTGGCTTTTTCCGCTTACTGCTATTTTAACCCCATGGTCGGCAGCAAGATCATCATTCCCTTTTGGAATGTGGAATGGGACCTGGGCATTTTCTACATTCCTCTGATGACCATGGTCATCATGTTCATGATCAACAGCGCCAACCTGCAGGACGGCCTGGATGGGCTTTTGTCTAGCGTAACGGTTATCGGCAGCATTGCCTGGGGCCTCATGGCGGTTTTTGTAGCCCTCATCGCCGGGGCTGCCATGCAGCCGGAAATGATCGGCAATTATCAGGGGCTGGCCCTGTTTGCTATGGCCCTAGCTGGAGCCTGCATGGGCTTTTTGCGCTTTAATCATTATCCGGCTATGGTATTTATGGGGGATACGGGCAGCATGTTTATCGGCGGAGCTACCGTGGGCATGGCGATGCTCCTTCGGATGCCGCTTTTCATGCTGTTGATCGCCTTTACCATGGTGGCATCGTCTCTGTCCGTCATGATACAGGTGACCTATTTTAAGCTGACCCACGGAAAGCGTATCTTCAAAATGTCCCCGATCCATC
The DNA here is from genome assembly GCA_031548115.1 of Eubacteriales bacterium. GTDB lineage: Bacteria > Bacillota > Clostridia > Christensenellales > Aristaeellaceae > Limiplasma. Next base: position 17,801 of record JAVBRJ010000020.1, read on the forward strand.
ATCATTTTGAGCTCTCCGGCATGAGCGAGCAGCAGGTGGTGGCCATGTATTCCATCGTTACGGGAATTTTGTCCCTGATCGCGCTTCTTTCCGTTGATCTTATACCGTAAACTAAACCATACCAGAATGGACAAAACGGTAGGGGGTGGAACCGATGAAGGTAGAGAAAAAAAGGGTTTTAGTGGTGGGCATGGCCCGCAGCGGGATAGCCGCGGCGGAGCTGCTGCTGCATCATGGGGCCGTGCCCATATTATCGGACAGCAAAAAGCAGGAAGCCTTTGCAGGCGATCTGGACGTTCTAAAAAACACCGCCTGTGAGTTCCGCCTGGGGGAGGACCCGGTAAAGCTGCTGGAGGATGCGGACCTGGTGGTCATCAGCCCTGGTGTGCCCGTTGACGCGCCTATCGTGCTGACCGCCAAGGATAAGGGCATCACGCTGGTGGGCGAGCTGGAGCTGGCCTTCGCGCTGATGCAGGGCGAGGTTTTGGCGATCACCGGCACCAACGGAAAAACCACCACCACCACTTTAGTAGGCAAAATATTTGAAAATGCGGGCCGCCAGACCTATGTGGCGGGCAATATCGGGTATCCGCTTTCCTCGGTGGCCCTGCAAAGCAAGAAGGATGATATCGTAGTCACGGAGGTGTCCAGCTTTCAGCTGGAGACCACCAAAACCTTTCGGCCTAAGGTGGCGGCGCTCCTCAATATTACCGAGGACCATTTGAATCGCCACGGCACCATGGCCCAGTACACTAGGTACAAGCAGCGGGTCTTTGAAAACCAGACCGAGCAGGATATCGCCATTTTGAACCTGGATGACCCGGCAGTGGCCAAGATGGCCCCGAAGCTCAAGGGCCGGGTGCTGTATTTCAGCCGCACGCAGACGGTGGAAAATGGCGCTTGGATAGAGGATGGAAAGATCGTCTTTACCCTGGATGGGCTAAAGAGCCCCATCTGCGATGCGGACCGGGTACTGATCCCCGGCCCTCACAACCTGGAAAATGCGCTGGCCGCCACGGCTATGGCTGCGGCCATGGGCGTTCCGGCTCCCGTGATCCGGCACACCCTGCAGTCCTTTACTGGCGTGGAGCACCGCATAGAAAAGGTACGGGTGTTCCAGGGCGTAGTATATATCAACGACAGCAAGGGCACCAACGTGGATAGCACCATCAAGGCGGTACAGAGCATGCGCAGCCCTACGGTCCTGATACTGGGCGGATACGACAAGCATACGGATTTTATGCCCCTGTGCAAGGAAATAGTGACTTCCGGCCAGATCGACCACGTGGTGGTCATTGGGCAGACCGCCAAGCAGTTGCGCCTGCAGCTGGAGGAGGCGGGCTACCTGGCCGTGACCTCCGCCTACAGCATGGAGGAAGCCATCGACAAGGCCCGTCAGCTGGCTGTAGCAGGCGGCAATGTGCTCCTGTCCCCGGCCTGCGCCAGCTTCGATATGTTCCGGGATTACGAACAGCGCGGAGAGGTATTCAAAGAGCTGGTCAATAAACTCACTTAAGATAAAGCCCTCACTTCGCAGGGAAAGATGCTATGCAAAAGACGAATGTATCTTTCACAAGGGAGTGGGGGCTTTTTGATGACGCAGGATATGGTATACCAAAAGGTGGAGCGGAGTGCCACCCGGCATCCCCGAAAAGGCAAGCCGGCTGACAGGACCTTGCTGCTGATCGTGACCCTGCTTTTGCTGGGCGGGCTGGTGGCGCTTTTCAGCGCGACGTATTATCAGGCCTCCGGCAAGGGCGATCCGCTGCTGGAGGTAAAAAAGCAGCTTATCGGCATTGGGCTGGGGCTTATTATGATGCTCCTTACCTCCCGCATACCCTACACCTTTTGGCGGCAGCCCAAGGTGGTGGCTATCGGGCTGCTTATCAGCTGTCTTTTGCTCGTTGCAGTGTTGATCCCCGGTGTGGGCGTGTACCTTAATGGCTCCCGGCGCTGGCTGAACCTCGGCGGCATGAGCTTTCAGCCCTCGGAGGTGGCTAAGGTGGCCTCGGTCATTTATTTGGCCTCGACGCTTTCGTACCGGGCCGAGCAGGTCAAGTATTTCTTCAAGGGCATCGTGCCGCTGCTGATCGTGCCGGGGCTCATGTTCCTGCTGATCCTGGAACAGCCCAACCTTTCCACCGCGGGCAGCATCATGATCGTGGCGGTGCTGATGATGCTGATCGCGGGAGCGGAGTGGAAGCATCTGTCCCTGATGGGGGTGGCTGGGCTTGGGGTGGGCTTTGCCTACGCCTGGAGCGAGCCCTACCGCAGAGAACGGCTTCTGTCCTTCCGCAACCCTTTTGCCCAGATGAGCGATGAGGGCTATCAGCTATCCCAATCCCTGATCGCTATTGGCTCCGGCGGGCTTTTTGGTCGGGGACTAGGGCAGGGCCGTCAGAAGTTTTCGTATTTACCCTACCCGGAGAGCGACTTTATTTTCGCCATCATAGGGGAGGACTTCGGGCTCCTGGGGTGCACGGTGGTGATACTGATGTTCGTGGCCTTTGCCTTTGCCGGGATGCGTATTGCAGTAAGCTGCCAGGACCGCTTCGGCTGTTTGCTGGCGGCGGGCATCACCGCTATGATCTCTATCCAGGCATTCATTAACATTGGCGTGGTCATTGGCGTCCTGCCCACTACGGGGCTGCCGCTGCCGTTTTTCAGCGCCGGAGGCACCTCAGTGACGATCCTTCTGGCCTCTGTGGGCATCCTGCTCAATATATCCAAAATGCGCGGGTATGCAGGGTAAGCCTCTTTTTCACCTTTTGTCCGGCAAGGCATAGGATGGCATATGCATTGCTTGACGGAGGTGGAAATATGGACTTCTTGCGTATTCAGGGCGGAAGACGGCTGGATGGGGAGTGCATGGTAGGCAGCGCCAAAAACGCGGTATTGCCTATTATGGCAGCCGCTATTTTGACCGATGACCAAACAACTCTGTTGGATTGTCCAGGGCTGAGCGATATCAAGTATATGGGGGATATCCTACGTACGCTTGGCTGCCGGGTGACGGATAAAACGAAGGAGCTGAGCATTGATCCCCAGGGGATATCCAGCTACGAAATGCCCGATGGTCTGGCCAAGAAGATACGCTCCTCCATTTTTATGCTAGGGCCTATTCTGTCCCGGTTCCGCAAGGCCACGGTCACCTATCCCGGCGGCTGCGAGATCGGCATGCGTCCCATCGACTTACATATTAAGGGCCTCAAGCAGTTGGGGGTAAAGGTCCGGGAGGAAGGCGGCATGATCTACTGCGATGGCGCGGACATGCGGGCTGCCACCATCCACTTTGATTATCCCAGCGTAGGGGCCACGGAAAACGCCATGATGGCGGCGGTGCAGCTGAGGGGCAAGACCTATCTGCACAATGTGGCCCGGGAGCCGGAGATCGTAGACCTGCAGCATTTTATCAATGCCATGGGCGGCCGGGTCAGCGGCGCGGGGACCCATACCATCTGCATCGAGGGTGTGAATAAGCTGCATGGCACCGTGTACCGGCCCATGCCAGACCGCATCGTGGCGGGCACGCTGTTGGCGGCGACGGCCATAACAGGCGGCCATATCAAGCTTTCCAACGTTCCCTGCCAGGATATGTATGCTGTTTTTTCCAAATTGCAGGAAATGGGCTGTATCATTGGAGAAAGAGGTACTGTGGCTACCCTGAACGCGCCTAAGCAGCTGAAGGCTTTTTCCCAGCTGCAAACTCAGCCGCATCCCGGCTTTCCTACGGATATGCAGGCGCAAATGTTGGCCTTGGCCACCGTGGCAAAGGGAACCTCCATCGTGGTGGAGAATGTGTTTGAAAGCCGTTTTACCCATGCCGGGGATCTGAACCGGATGGGCGGCAACGTGGTGGTCAATGGGCGCATGGCCATCGTGCAGGGTGTGGACACCCTCTACGGGTCCAGCGTTTCCGCCCGGGATCTGCGGGGCGGTGCCGCCTTGGCGCTGGCAGGGCTTGCAGCAGACGGCGAGACCTTGCTGGACAATGTGCACTATATCGACCGGGGCTATGAGCGCTTTGAAGAAATGCTGGCGGCCCTGGGGGCAGATATTCGCCGGGAAAAAACGGCGCAGGAGCCATGACCTGAAGGAGAGATACGATGAGCAAACAGCCCCGCAAGAGCAAACAAAATAGAAACGGCAACCCCAGTGAGCTGGATCAATTTGAGGCATACGGCGCGTATTCCTATGAGTATGCGCATCAGGAAACAGAGCGGGATGAGTATTCCGGCAGTTACTACCAACCGGATACCTCGGATGGGTACTATCCGCCAAATGCCTCGGAATACTACCCGCCTACAGGCCCGGACACGTGGTATGAGGAACCGGCGGAGCCGGGCCGTGCCCAGCGCATCCCCCTGGAAAAGGAAGCGCCTAAACGGCGGAGATACGCCCTTTGGGCGCGGCTGGTGCTGCTGGTGGTGGCTGCGGTGGTAGGGCTTGTCATACTGCAGGGCACGGTGTTTCGCCTGCAATATGTGTATGTAGTTGGCAATGAAAATAAAACCAATGAACAGATCGTTGCAAATTCTGGGCTGGTAAAGGGCCTTAACATTTTTGCCATCAACGAGGACGATATTCGGCGTCATTTAAGCAAGGACCATACCATAGTTCTGCTGCGCATCCAAAAGGAGCTTCCCAATGCGGTATACCTGTACGTTAGGGAGCGGGTGTCTGTGGCCTCCATGCAGTGCCGGGGGCTTTTATACACAATGGATGAGGAAGGACTGGTAATGCAGGAGAGCAGCAATATGCTGCTGCCGGAGGGGATGCCTGCGGTGACGGGCATGCAGGTGACGAGCATCCAAGTGGGACAGCCCTTGGAGGTGAAGGACCCCAGGCAGCTTGCAGCGTATCAAAATATTATGATGGAGTTAAGGCTACAGCTTTATTCCGATCAAATATCGGAATTGAATATCTACAATCCGGACAACCTATACCTGGTAACGGTGGATGGTGTCACCGTGCGCCTGGGCAAAAACGAGTATATTCGGGCCAAGATCGGGGCCTTGCGCACGGATATGGCCTATTTACGGCAGCTCGGTAAGGCATCGGGCATTTTGGACGTATCCATCCCCGAAGATGCAAAGTATATGCCGGAAAGCTAGTAAAAGCAGGAGGTGTGGACATCGAAAGCAGCGATCTGAAGGCAGGCGGCAGCTGACAGGGAATGACAAACCCGGAAGAATTTACAGTATTAAACCCAAAAAAGTGAAAAAAAAAGCAGGTTTTGACTTGCGTATTCCGGGTAAAAAGGTTACAATAAATAATGGTACTTTGGGTGTATGTTGTTATGCTTTTTTGGGAATATATTACACCCAAGCGCCGGCTTGCGGGTTTTGCCTGCGGCTGATTCCTGAGGAACAGGGGAATGCTTTGATATGAAATCAACCATCGCAGCAATCGATTTTGGTACTAGTAAGATCGTAACGCTTGTGGCGGAAACGAGCGGGACCCAGCGCTGTGACATTGTAGGCGCTGGTATTTCCGCGTATGATGGTTTCCTTGAGGGAGAGTGGAACAATCCTGTTTTGCTCAATGAAGCCATCAACAAATCCATCGAAGAAGCCCAGAACCAGGCTAAGCATAAGATCCGGGAGATCAACGTTGGCGTTCCCGGAGAGTTCACCAGGGTGTATGCCGTGGAAGCTTCCGTGACCATTCAGGGCGCGGACCCACGGGTCACAGCCCGTCACGTGGAGAAGATATTCGCCAGCGCGGACAAGCAGCTTACCCCGGTAAGAGGCGTGGTGGTCCACCGCAGCCCTGCCTGGTTTATGGTGGACGGCGGCAAAAAGACCCTGGAGCCTGTAGGCCTGAAGGGCACGGAGCTTAAGGCACTGGTATCCTTCGTGGTAGCGGATACTTTCTTCCTGGACGATGTTATGGCCCGCCTTCGGGACATGAACATCACCGTCAGCGGCTTTTTCAGCAGCTGCACAGGCGAGGCAATGCTCTACCTTCTGGAGGAGGACCGTGACCGCACGGCTATCTTGATTGATATTGGCTATCTTTGCACGGATGTTATGGCCGTGGAAGGTGATGCCGTTATTTTCCAAAAAACCCTGCCCGTAGGCGGCGGCCATATTTCAGCGGATGTTGCGGAAGGGCTTTCTATTCCCTTGGCCTCCGCAGAGCAAATCAAACGAGATTATGTGTATGGAATATCCACTATTACGCAATCCTATGCAGTATCCAGCGGTGACGGCGTGAAGACCGAGACCTTCTCCCAGGATCAGGTGTCGGCGGTGCTGGAGCCCCGGGTGGACGAGATCGCGGAGCTGATCAAGGACTGCATTACTGAAAGTGGCGTAAAGCTGGGTAATTGGTCCACCATTTACCTTACCGGCGGCGGCCTGAGCCTCAACCGGGGCGGACGGGATTATTTGGCGGGTAAGTTGGACAAGCCTGTGAGGGAAACTGTTAAGCGCACCATTAAGCTTTCCAGTCCTATTTACGCCAGCGCCATGGGCCTGATGGACCTGATCATTGACACCATCGAGTCCCGCAACGTGCCTTCCAGCGGCGTGGCTGGCGGAGTTAAAGACTTTTTCAAAAGCCTCTTGGGCGGCTAATTAAGCCGCGCAGCCATGATAGAGCCGACAGAAGAAGCAAAACAATGACTAGGGGGATGCACTGTGCTTGAGTTTCAGATTGAAGATCAACAGAGCTTTGCCACAATAAAGGTTATCGGATGCGGCGGCGCGGGCAACAACGCCGTCAATCGTATGGTGGATGCCGGACTTAAGGGTGTGGAGTTTATCGCCGTTAATACCGACCGGCAAGCCTTGGCGCTGAGCAAAGCGAGCACGACCATCCAGATCGGCGAAAAGCTGACCAAGGGCCTTGGGGCCGGGGCTGTGCCAGATGTAGGCCGCCGCGCGGCAGAGGAGAGCCGGGAGGAGATCGCCCAGGCCATTAAAGGCGCAGACTTGGTTTTTGTTACGGCGGGCATGGGCGGCGGCACGGGTACCGGCGCTGCGCCTATCGTGGCCGAGATCGCCAGAGATATGAACTGCCTCACCATCGCCGTGGTGACCAAGCCCTTCCAGTTTGAAGGCAAGCAGCGCATGAAGAATGCCGAAATGGGCGTCATCGACCTAAAGCAACGGGTAGATACCCTGGTGGTCATTCCCAATGACCGGCTGCTGCAGGTCGTTACCAAGGGAACCACCATGCTGGAGGCCTTCCGCATCGCGGATGATGTATTGCGGCAAGGTATCCAGGGTATCAGCGATCTGATCGCCGTTCCTGCACTGATCAATCTGGACTTTGCGGACGTTAAGACCGTTATGGAATCCGGTGGATTGGCCCATATGGGCATCGGCAGCGGCAAGGGCGAAAACCGTATGGTGGAAGCCGCCAAGAACGCCATTTCCAGCCCATTGCTCGAGACCAACATCGACGGCGCCCGGGCGGTGCTGATCAACATCACCGGCGGCGAGGATATGAGCATCATTGATATCAACGAAGCCGCCAATTTGGTGATGCAGGCCGCCGATAACGAGGCTAATATCATCTTCGGTGCCGGCATTGATGAGACCATGGACGATGAGGTGCGTATCACCGTCATCGCCACCGGCTTTGAAAAGACCCCCTTCCCTCAGAAGGAAGTCGCTAAAGCCAAGAGCACCGAGCGGGATTGGACCCGCAGCTTTGGGAATGAAAACCGCTCCAGCTTTGGCTCCGGCTATCAATCCACTGCCACCCCTCTTATCCATCAGGAATACCCCACGCCCTCTTATGAGGACATGAGCTTTGATCTTCCGATGGAGGAGGAGCGTCGCCTTCCTAATGAGTTGCCAAGCTACATGGGCGGCACGGGAAGCGCTATCCCCACCCCGGCGGCTATGCCCCAAATGATGCAACAGCAGCAGCCCGCCATGTACCAGCCTGGCTATGGCCAGGGCTATCAGCCGGGCCAGTTTGGCGGCGCGCAGATGCCCACCCAGGACTATCAGATGCAGCCCCAATATCCCAACATGCAGCAGCAGCAACCGCTGATGTCCCAGCAGATGGAATATGGCCAGCAGTATCAGGGCGTGGCCCAGTCCGCCACGGGCATGCCCCAAAGCAATATGGCGCAGCCCACCCAGGTGGCCCAGCCTGCGATCTCCGAAATGACCCCGCCCGCCGTAGAACGCGACGATCTGGGGGTTCCGGCCTTCCTGCGCCGTCCGTCTAAAAAATAATGGCAGCCCCTAAAGGAGCTTAAGGCTTCCAATCCTTTTCAAAAACCGACCGCCCTTCCCCGTTTGTGAGGGGGAGGGCGGCTTTTTGCATATCTGATACCTTTCCATTCATAGCCTATAAAGCGCTGGCGTTAAGCGACGCAGCGCGCAATAGCGACGTAGCACACAATAGCGACGTAGCGTGCAACAGCGACGTAGCGCACAATAGCGACACAGCGCGCAACAGCGGCGCAGCGTGCAAAAGCGATGTAGCGCACAATAGCGACGTAGCGCATAAAGCAGGCATGATAAGAGGTGCGGAAAATGAAAAGCCGGTATTCTGGCCGGGCGCTGGCTTGCGTAGGGGCTGTCATAGGGGCGGGCTTTGTATCGGGCCGGGAGATCATGGTATTCTTTGCACAATATGGTGCGTTCTCCTGGGTGCTGATCTTGCTGGCGGCAGGCGTAATGACGACAATATGCGCGGTGGTTATGGGGAAAATTGCAAAATGCCAAAGCCGAAGCTGGTGCGCCTTGTACGAGGGCCACGGTGCGCTGCTTAAAGGGCTGGGGGAGGGCTGCCTGTTCCTTCTGATGGCTGTGACGGGTGGAGCCATGGTATCTGCGGCAGGGGAGCTGATCGCGCTGCTTTTACCCATCCACAGCGCCTATGCCATCGGCATGGGGCTCAGCCTTCTTGTGGCCTTTTGGGTAAGCCAACGAAGCTTTCGGCCCTTGGCAGTCTTAAGTGCCATTTTAAGCTGCGGGATATTGGCGGCGTATTTTTGGATATTGTCCGTAGAACAGATCCCCCAGGATATCGTATCCATGAACGCGCCCCTGACCGTTGGCAGGGGGGTGAAGGCGGGCATATCCGCCCTGGCCTACGGAGGCATGAACATGGCGGTGGCCCTGGGCGTGGTGTGCGAGTGCGCGGAGGAAAAGCCCCGCCGGCAATGCAGAACGGCTGTGCTCTTTGGCCTTATCCTTACGGCACTTTTATTTGTGAGCAATTATCTGTTCCTGCGGCATGAGGAGCTGCAAAACGTGGCATTTCCCATCGTACCGCTGCTGGCAGGCCTGGGCCGGGAGGGTTTCCTCATAAGCGTTGGAGTGCTGTACCTGGCGGTGGTCACGACCTTGATCGCCATCCTTTGCGCCCTCAAAAATATGGCCGTTTCCCATCTTTCAAAGCCGCTTTGGAGAAATGGTCTAACCCTGCTGGTCCCCTTGCTCTTTGCGCTGATCGGCTTTGAACAGATCGTGGAGAAGGTGTATGCGCCTATGGGGTTGTGCTGCCTACTGCTGCTGTTTGGGCCTATCCTTGTGGAGCGGCTCAAAAAACAGTAGGGCCCACAGGGCAGAAAAAAGGCCAAAGTAAAAGGCTTTCAGCATCGCCGCGCTGAAAGCCTTTTACACATGCCAAGAGCCTTTGGGAATGAACTCCATTCATTGGGATGCAGCTTCACGTAACCGGGAGCAAAGGCCTAAAATGATCCCTTTTTCCCGCTTTTGGACAGGCCCTTTGGGAATGCTTTCCACAAATGGGACGCAGCTCTCCACTGGCTCCCCGTTAGGCCGTTTTTCTTAGTCGCCGATGGAAATGCCCATGTGCCGAGCAGCCTCCAGCACCGGATCATCTGCAGGCACGGGCTTGGGCACTCCGGCAACGGCGGACAGGGGATTGTGGATGATCTTGCTGCCGCTTAGGGCAACAGTGACACCGAAGATCTCGTCACGGATGAGCTCCGCCGCATGCACGCCAAACTGGGTGGAGAGTACCCGATCATAGGCGCTGGGGCTGCCGCCCCGCTGGATGTGGCCAGGCACCACGTGGCGGGCCTCTACGCCCACGGCCTGCTGCAGCTCGGCGGCAATGCGCTTGCTGATGCAATCATAAGGCAAGGTGGCGCGGTAGGCCTCCCGCTCCTTCTTTCTCATTTTGGATTCTTCCACGCTCAGTGCGCCTTCGGCTACGGCCAAAATGGAGAAGGCCTTTTTGCTCTTGGCCCGGGCTTCTACCACCTGGGCCACCTTCTTGATATCATAGGGGATCTCCGGCAGCAGGATCACATCCGCGCCACCGGCCAGGCCCGCATAGAGCGTCAGCCAGCCCGCTTTGTTGCCCATGATTTCGATGACCATGCAGCGGCCGTGGCTGGTGGCGGTGGTGTGGATGCGGTCGATAACCTCCGTGGCGATGTCCACCGCAGTATGGAAGCCAAAGGTGAAATCTGTGCCGTAGATATCGTTGTCAATGGTCTTGGGCAGGCCGATAACATTCAGGCCCTCCTGGCTGAGCAGGTTGGCGGTCTTATGGGTGCCGTTGCCGCCCAGGGTCACCAGGCAGTCCAGCTTCAGGTCCTTATAGGTCTTTTTCATGGCGGACACCTTATCCACGCCGTTGTCCTCGATGACCCGCATATTGCGGAAGGGCTGACGGCTGGTGCCAAGGATGGTGCCGCCCAGGGTGAGGATGCCGGAGAACTGTTTTGGGCTCATCTCCTGATACTCACCCTCGATCAGCCCGCCATAGCCATTGCGGATGCCGATGATCTCCGCGTCGAACATTTCGTAAGCAGCGCGGGCTACGCCACGGATGGCCGCGTTCAGGCCCGGGCAGTCGCCGCCGCTGGTGAGAATGCCAATACGTCTTTTCATTTATATACTTCCTCCTTGATATCACTACATAACATTATACCATGCTCATTTTCCCCATGCAACGAAAAAGAAAGGGGACCGACGGTTTGCCGCCCGATGGCTGCCCCACTGACAAAAGAAAGGGTCGTCAAATGGCTGCCCCACTGACAAAAGACAGGGTCGTCAAATGGCTGCCTCACGGACAAAAGAAAGGGTTGCCCGATGGGCCGGGCTGGGGTATGATGGGGGAAAGGAGTGAGGACATGGCAATGGAGGTAAAGCCCCGGCTTCCCGCTGCGCCGGATGTAGCGGCCGATCTGGCGCTGGGCCCGGACCTTGAGGAGATAGCACAGCAGGCGGCGGATGATCAACAGGATGTAGTAGGGCAGCGTTTTGTCGATATGACCCTGGGCAGTGTGGATGGCACCTGCCTGGAGTTTTCCGGCTGCGTTTTTGAACGCTGTATTTTTTCGCAGAACGATGTGAAACGCCAAAGCTTTGTGGACTGCATTTTTGATCATTGTGACTTAAGCAATATGCGGTTCGAGCGGGCTGCTTTCCAGCGGGTGCGGTTCCAAAACTGCCGCATGACAGGCATTAGCTTTGGCGATGTGGTATGGATGAATGTGGAGACCAAGGATTGCCACATGGACTATGCCAGCTTTTCGGATACCAAGCTGGACCGAGTGCGCCTGGCTGGGTGCAGGCTTCGAGAATGCCAGTTCAACAAGGTGACCCTTTCCCATGTGACGTTTGAAAGACTGGACTTGACCCGGGCGCAATGGAGTTTTTCAAAGCTAAACGGCATGGATATGCGCAGTTGCGAGATAGACGGCTGGCAGGTGGACGTAGGGGACCTGCGGGGCATGCGAGTGACGGCGGTGCAGGCCATGGAGCTGAGCCGCTTATTGGGCATCGTGATAGAGGATGGCAGCTGAAAGAGGCGAGTACATATCAAAAAGCCGGAGGCTAGCTTTCGCTGCGCCTCCGGCTTTGGGTTATAGAGCAATTTGGATGATAGAATAGGTTCATCACAGAAAAAATTCGATAACAGGGTGTTACAGGGTATCCAGTGCGGCTTGGACCCGCTCGTGGGTGCCATAATTAAGGGGAGAGACCCGGCCTGCCAAAGCCTTTTCCAGCTTTTCTTTGGCAGCTTCCTTGTTGCCAGCGCCAATGTCATACTGGGCCAGGAAGTACAATGTGTCGATCTGGGAGGGACGGATGCTGATGGCCTTGTCAAAGTACTCCTTGGCCTTTTCCTTGTCCCCGACCAGGCGGAAATACGTCTGCCCCAGATTATCCAGGGTGATGGAATCCTCATCGTCGTATTCGTAGGCCTCCAGGTTGTAGGCAAGGGCCTTTTCCGCGTCCCCAGCTTCTACGTAGAGATAGCCTAGGGTCTCGTATACAAGGCCGCTGGGCTGCTTTTGGTGCTGCCGCTCCAGCACGCCGATGCCCTTTTCGATATCGCCCTGCTTATATACGCAGGCCGCATAGTTTACAAAGAGGGTCACCCGCTGCTCGTCCGTAAGGCCGGGGGCCTTTTGGGTCTTGACCAACAGGTCCCGGGCCTCCTGATACTGGCCGGCACGAAGCAAAAGCACAGAGTAGCTGAGCATGGAGCGGGGGTCGTTGAGGCCCTCATCCATGGCCTCCTTATAAAGCTGCATAGCGCCCTCGATATCGCCTTTTGCTTGCTTGTTGGCAGCATTGCGGGCCTTAAGCATGGTCATCATTCCCATAGGGTCGATTCCTCCTGTTCATTGGTAAAGAGATCGCGTTAGCCCTGTTTGCGGCGTAAACGCGCATAGCGATATTGTAACGCATTTCGTTGCTCTTGTACAGCCCCGTCTAAGGAAAGGGAGGGCTCGGACAGGAGCAGCAGCCCTTGCCGGGTGTAGTGCAGGGCCTTTTCTATGTCACGCTTCCCGTGCTCGTATAGCTTGGCCAGGGCTTGACAGGCCTGTACGGGATCGTCGCCCCGGCGAAGCATGGCAGTGTACAGCCGGATGGCGTTGTCTGCCTTGCCCTGACGCTTTTCGTGGAGAGCCAGGGCCTGAAAGGCCTCCGGGCGGGTGGCACCGTGGGCGCAGAGACGGTAGCATTTGACGGCCTGCTGCTTGCGGCCCTCTTTTTCGTGAGCGCGGGCCATGGAAAGCAGATCCTGCTGATAGCCGATCTCCTCCGGGCGGCTGTACTCCTTGCAGAGAAAGAAAGACAGCTGAGCCAGGCTGACGATATCCTGCCGATTGTGAGTAAGGATGCGATCAATAGGGCCAAAATCCCGGCTGCGCAAATAGGCAAAATAGGCTTGGGGCACCAGCGCCCCGGGCAGATCGTCCTCCCGGCTTACGCCCAGAAGGGCTTCCTCCAGATTAGCTAGGCGACAGCTGCCCAGCCGCAGCTTCCAAAGCCTGCGGGAGGGAAAAAGCGCGTCTGCGTGCAGGGCCGGGATACCGTCATCCCTTTGCCGGTTCATGAGCATCCGAGCCTTGAGCAGGGGCACATCAAAGCTGCGGCCATTAAAGCTGACCAAAATGGGGAACCGGGCGCAAAGGGCCGAAACCTCCCGGAGCATAAAGGACTCCTCGTCATAATCCCGCATAAGAAATTGTTCTACCACAAACTCGTGCTTTTCAAAATAGCCAAGCCCCACTTGAAACGCCAGGGTGCCCACGCCGCCGGAAAGCCCGGTGGTCTCCGTATCCAGAAAGAGAAAGTCCTCCGGGCTTACGTGCCTGGGGAAGGCAAAGCCGAAGATATCCGCCAAAATGGCCGGGGTGGCATGGCTGCGGTCCCCAAAGAGCGCCAGGGGGAAGGTATCCTTGCGGTGATAGCAGCTTACTTCTTTTTGGGGGACAGCCTCTTTGGAAGGTACGGGCTCTTTTTGGCGTTGAGCAAACAGGCCCCCAGTCGCTTCGTCAGGTTCGCCGGAAGCTGTTTGGAACTGGGTGGTCTGGCTCGCCTGAGCCACCTCGGCTTGGGTTTGGGCCGTCTGGCTCGCCTGGGCCATTTGGGCGGCCTGATCCGCATCCATCATCCTGAGTTTATCCATCAGGCTGGGGGTCATGCCATCAGCTCCTTGAGAATTCGCCGTGCATAGGCTTTGCCGCTTACGCCTACTTCGCTTTCTGGGCCGGTGCAGCTGGGGCAGCCGCTTTGGCAGGGGCATTCCTCCAGCACGCGGAGGGCCTGCTCCAGCAGCAGGTCCTGCATTTCGTAGGCCTTTTCGCTGAGGCCTACGCCGCCGGGGAAGCTATCGTACAAAAAGAGGGTGGGCTTGTCCGTAATAGGGGCCTTCACCTGGTAGACCACGGATAGGTCCTTTTGGGCGCACATAAGGTCCATCGGCGCTACGATGCTGAGCAGGTTGGAGATGGCCAGCAAGGCCCCCTGAAAGTCGTCGTCGGAGTATTGCTTGGCGATGGCATCCCCAACGGTCCACCACATGCCCACGGTGTGCATGTCCGTCTGCGGCAGGCGAACGGGGCCAAAGCCTAGGTTTTCATGGGTGTCCAGCTTCATTTTCTTAAACATTTTTACAATGGTGCTCACCCGAAGCTCGCCCAGGGTCAGCTCCACGTCGCGAGACGGGCTCTTGTGCTTCAATTCGTCCAGAATGCTCAGGCTCACGTTCAGGTCCGCATCGGTATAATAGTCCACATCCACAGAGCGGATATAGGCCTTGCATGCGTCATAGTCCAGCTTTTCCACCTGGAACTGCCGGGCCTCGTGCATGTAAATGGCGTTTTCATGCAGCAGCATAGGCACTGTATACCGGTCCATCTCGCCGATGACCCGGTGATGGGCGGGATTGGTGATGTCGATGATGATAAAGTTTTCGCTGGCGGCGGAGCGGAGGCTGATCTCGCTGGCGGGATAGTCCTCCTCGGTCCAGTAGTATTTGTGGTCCACATTCCGCAGGATATGGCTTTCCGTCAGGTATTTCAGGAGCTGCTGCGTATCGGCTACGTCTCCGAAAAGCTCGTCTTCCTCAAAGGGAAGCTCGTAGGCGGCGCATTTCACATGGGAAAGCAGCACATACAGGTTATTGGGCTGCAAAAGGGCATGCTCCGGCGAGCGGGACAGGAAATACTCCGGATGGTTGATGATGTACTGGTCGATGGCGGCAGAGGAAGCCACTAGAATGGTCAGCGCCGTATCCTTGCGCCGTCCGGCGCGGCCTGCCTGCTGCCAGGTGCTGGCCACGGTGCCGGGGTAGCCGCAAAGCACGCAGGCCGTCAGGGAGCCGATATCAATGCCCAATTCGAGGGCGTTGGTGGAGATGACCATGTCGATCTCCCCGGCTCTAAGGCCGTGCTCGATCTGCCTGCGCTCGCTGGGCAGGTAGCCGCCCCGGTAGCCCCGAACTCGGCCGGAAAAGCCAAAGGGGTCCCGAACATGGTCCTTCATGTACCGGGTGAGAACCTCCACCTGCAAGCGGCTCCGGGCAAAAACGATGGTGGGTATGGCGTTTTTCAGCAGCTCGCTGGCGATGTGCCGGGTCTCCTGCACCACGCCCTTGCGGATGCCCAGCTGCTTGTTCACCACCGGGGGATTGTAGAACACAAAATGCCGCTCGCCCATAGGCGCGCCGTTTTGGTCGATCATATAGATATCCCGACCCGTAAGGGTGCGTGCCAGCTCTGCGGGGTTGGCAATGGTGGCGCTGCACAGGATAAACCGGGGCTTGGCCCCATAAAAGGTGCACAGGCGCAACAGGCGGCGAAGCACGTTGGCTAAATTGCTGCCGAAGATGCCCCGGTAAGTATGTATCTCATCAATGACAATATATTCGAGGTTTTCAAAGAGCTTCACCCATTTGGTATGGTGGGGGAGAATGCTGGAGTGCAGCATATCCGGGTTGGTCACCACGATATGCCCCGCTTGGCGGATGGCCTTGCGGGCGGCCCCCTGGGTGTCGCCGTCGTAGGTATAGGCCTTGATATCCACATCCAGGGCTTCCACTAAGGTGTACAGGTCGTTGGCCTGGTCTGCGGACAGGGCCTTGGTGGGGAACAGGTACAAGGCTCGGGCATCCGGGTTTTTGAGTATGGTGGAAATAACGGGTAGATGGTAGCAAAAGCTTTTGCCGCTGGCGGTGGGGGTCACCACCACAAAATCCTTTTTCTGTCGGGCGGCTTCAAGGCTTTCCGCCTGGTGGCAGTACAGCCTGTGGATGCCACGGCTGCGCAGCACCTGGGCAATGCGGGGGTCCAGATATTCTGGAAAGTCCACGTACTTTCCATCCTGGGCGGGCAGCACCGTCCAATGGGTGACGCAGTTCATAAAGGAACGGTCATTTTTGAGTTTATCTATCAGCTGGTCTACATTCATGGCACTTATCCGCTCCTATGCACTGGTTTGCTTGCCCTTTAAAACAGAACATGCGTTTTGGTAAAACTATTATAGCAGGGGCGTGTATGAATTGCAATATGGCAAGCGCATATACCTGTGGAATGCAAAAAGCATCCGCCTGCCAAAGAACGGCAGGCGGATCGAAAAACCATAAAAGCAAGGAGCGTTAATAAGCGTAAGCGTTTTTAATGGGGGTGAGCATTTTAATAAGGGTAAGCGTTTTAATAAGGGTAAGGGTCCTTAGTAAGCTCAAGGTTGCTTGGTAAAATCAAAGGTCCTTAGCAAGATCGGGATCCTCGATAAGAAGCGTGCCCTGCGGCGGCTCCTTGCGGAAGGTGATCTTGCCGTCCTGTGCGGCTAGGCGCACCGTATCCCCCAGGGCGATCTTCCCCGCGATGATCTCCTCGCTCAGGGCATCCTCCACCGTGCGCTGGATGGTGCGGCGCAGGGGGCGGGCCCCATAGCTGGGGTCGTAGCCCTCCGTGGCCAGCAGCTTCACCACGTCCTCGTCATAGTGGAGGGTCATGCTCCGCTCCTTCAGGCGCTTGGCTACGCTGGAGAGCATCAGCCCGGCGATCTTTTCGATATCGTCCGGCTCCAGGGCGTGGAATACGATCAGATCATCCACCCGGTTCAAGAATTCAGGACGGAAGATATCCTTTACCTCCGTCATGATGTGCTCCTTCATGGCTTCGTAATCCCGCACGGTCTCCACCGCCGTGCCAAAGCCCAGGGAGCGCTTGGAGATAATGGTGTGGGCCCCGGCATTGGAGGTCATAACGATGATGGTGTTTTTGAAGTTTACCACCCGGCCTGTGCTGTCGGTAAGCCGTCCATCATCCAAAATTTGCAAAAGGATGTTGAACACATCCGGATGGGCCTTTTCTACCTCATCAAAGAGTACCACGCTGTAGGGCTTGTTGCGCACCTTCTGGGTCAGCTGGCCACCCTCGTCGTAGCCCACGTAGCCGGGAGGAGAGCCTACCAGCCGGGACACGGAGTGCTTTTCCATGTATTCGCTCATGTCGATGCGAATGAGGGCGTTTTCGTCGTCGAACATTACTTCGCCCAAGGCGCGGCAAAGCTCGGTTTTACCTACGCCTGTAGGGCCCAGGAAAATAAAGGAGCCAATGGGGCGCTTGGGGTCCTGCAGGCCTGCCCGGGCCCTGCGAAGGGCGCGGCTGACGGCGCTGATGGCCTCGTCCTGGCCCACCACCCGCTTGTGCAGCAGCTCCTCCATGTGCAGCAGCCGCTCGCTTTCGTCCTCGGTCATCTTCTTAACGGGCACGCCGGTCCAGCTGGCTACGATCTGGGCAATATCCTCCTCGGTGACTACATCGTGAGAGGCGCTTTTTGAATGCTCCCAGGCAGTGCGCTTTTCGGCGATGGCATCCCGAAGGGTACGCTCCTCGTCCCTAAGCCGCGCGGCCTTTTCAAAATCCTGATGAGCAATGGATTCCTTTTTCTCGTTTTGCAAGGCCTTGAGGCGTTCCTCCTGCTCCTTCATATCTGGCGGGGCCGTAAAGGAGCGCAGGCGCACCCGGGAGGCCGCTTCGTCCATTAGGTCGATGGCTTTATCGGGCAGGAAGCGATCGCTGATATAGCGGTCAGCCAAGCTCACCGCTGCCTGCAGGGCTTCATCGGTGATCTCCACCTTGTGGTGTGCCTCATAGCGGTCCCGAAGGCCCTTAAGGATAGCCAGGGCTTCCTCGGGGGTAGGTTCGCCTACCTTCACTGGCTGGAAGCGCCGCTCCAGGGCTGCGTCCTTTTCAATATTCTTGCGGTATTCGTCCAGGGTGGTAGCCCCGATGCATTGCAGCTCGCCCCGGGCCAGGGCTGGCTTTAGGATGTTGGCAGCATCCATGCTGCCCTCGGCCTTGCCCGCACCTACCAAAGTATGGAATTCGTCAATAAACAGGATGATATTGCCCTGCTTTTGAATTTCCTTTACGGTTTCCTTCAGCCGCTCCTCAAACTCGCCCCGGTACTTGCTGCCTGCGATCATACTGCCCAGGTCCAGCATTAACAGCCGCTTCCCGGTAAGCATCTCCGGCACCCGGCCTGATACGATCAGCTGAGCCAAACCCTCTGCCACGGCGCTTTTGCCAACGCCGGGTTCGCCAATGAGCACAGGGTTGTTTTTCGTGCGGCGACTTAAGATCTGGATAATGCGCTCGATCTCCGTGGTGCGGCCGATTACCGGGTCCAGCTCGCCGTCCTGGGCGGCCTTGGTCAGGTCCCGGCAGTATTTGTCCAGCACGGTGTCGCCCTTGCCTTCTGCAGAGCCGCCAGCGCTCTCCGGGTTCTCAGGCTGGCTATTTTGCATGCTGTCCAGCAGCTTTTGCTGAAAATCCTGAGTATCCAGGCCCATTTCCTTGAGCAGCGTAATGGCGACCCCTTCGCCGTCCCGCAGCAGAGCCAGCCAAAAATGCTCCGTGCCTACGAAGCTGTGGTGCAGGCGTTTGCTTTCCATAATGCTGCCTTCCAGAATTTTCTTGCTTCTAGGGGTCAGCTCCAAAATGCCACCGCTATACTTCTCGGTGTCCTCCATGAGATCCTGGATCCGCGCAAAGACGGTATCGTAGGTGATGCCTTCCGGCAACAGCGCGGAGACCACGGGGCCGGGTTCTTTTAAAAGGCCCAAGAGAATATGCTCAGTACCCACGTAGGGCTGCTTTAAGGCCACGGCAGCCTGCTGGGCGGCGGCCACCGCCTGTTGAGCCCGCTGGGTGAAACGTCCAAAAATTGCCATGCTGTATTAAACCTCCTGTGGAAATGGATTGAGCTTGGTGCGGATGATTTCGCACCGGGCTATGTCCGTAGACAAGATGCCTTTTTGGCGGTCCCGGTAGATCCTGGCGTGTGCATCCTGGGCGGTGGAAAGCAGCTCATCTACGATGGGCAGATATACGGGCACGAGCCCTAAGGCGCTGCCCAGGCGCAGCTGGCTCCAATGCTCCATAAACTCCTTGGCGTTCATCTGCCGGGCATAGCGGAGTATGCCATAGCTTCTGTATACACGGTCATACAAGCCCATATTATGTTCGGTGGTGACCCGCTTACGGAGATTTTGCTCCATGTCGATGAGCTGCTTGCCTACTGCCATCACAGCCTGGATGATCTCATGCTCGGTACGGCCCAGGGTCACCTGATTACTCACCTGATAGAGATCGCCCAGGGCCTCGCTGCCCTCGCCGTATAACCCGCGAATGGTAAGGCCCAGCTTGGCAACGCTCTGGGTCACATTACCCATTTGCTTGAAATGGGTAAGCATGGGCAAATGCAGCATCAGGGAGGCCCGCATGCCCGTGCCGGTGTTGGTAGGGCAGGCGGTAAGGTAGCCTAGCTGTGGATCAAAGGAAAACGCGCAATAAGACTGCAAATAGTCATCCACCTCAAAGGCCAGCTGGGCGGCTTCCTCCAGCTGGAGCCCCGGCAGCATCGCCTGGATGCGTAAATGATCCTCCTCGTTGATCATGATGTTGACCGCATCATCCTTTTCCTCGTTGATCAGCAGTGCGCCTACATCGGTGTTTTGCAGCAGATCGCGGCTTATGCGATGCTCTTCTACGAGGGCCAGCCGTTCATCGGCAGATCTGTTATCAAAGTCGCAAAGGACGTAGCTGTCCATGACGCCGGCCGTTTCAAGGGCCTGGATAGCCCGGTCGATGCATAGCTGAGCGTTAACGGGATCATCTATGTTGGAAAAAGGAAGGTCAAAGTAGTTGCGGGCCAACCGCACCCGGCTGGTGACGACTACATCATTGCTATTATCGCTCACGGCTCTCCCTCCGATGCTCCGGCCTCTGTCAGCGCCCGTATTTCATCCCTAAGCTTGGCGGCTTCCTCAAAGTTTTCCACTAAGACCGCCTTTTCCATACGTTCCCTTAGGGTCTCGATGCTGCCCTCCAGAGAGGGGGCAGGGGGCTGGTTGGCGGGGGTGCGGCCTGCGTGCTGGCTGCGGCCGTGGATACGGCTGAGCAGCGGGCTTAGTTCCTCCGCAAAATCATGATAACACTGGGCGCAGCCCAGCTTACCCGTGCGCTGGAACTCCGCATAGGTGAGACCGCAGCCCGAGCAGGTAAGGCTCGGGCCCTTGGGCTGGGCGGAGATAAGGGAAAGCAGGGAGGACAAAAAGCCTTGCACATCGCCCTGGGCAAAGCTGGTCTCCATTTTTTTCATACATTCCTGGCAAAGGTGGCGGGTGGTGATATCGCCCCCTGCCGTTACCGTGATGACCACGGTGGCCTGGTTTTTACGGCAATCTTCACAGAGCATGCAAGCCCCTCCTTATGACTGTTACAAACGCGTTCATTGCTTTACCTTGCGGGCTACTTCCAGCAGCATGGATTTCAAAATCTTGGCCCGAAGCGCGTCCTTCATGGCGGTGGATATTGGCAAGGAAAGGGCCGAAGGAGAGACTGCCGCCTGCATGATGGCGGCCTCGCCAGGGGTCACCAGCTCCCGTTCGTGAAGCTGCATGATCAGGTGCGAGGCTTCCAGCGCGGAGATGGAGTCGCCCACCCGTTCATGCAGGAGGTACAAAAGCTGCTCGCTGGTATCCTGCTCCATACGGAAGATGCGGATGTATCCACCGCCTCCCCGTCGGCTTTCGATGATATAGCCATGGTCAGGGGTAAAGCGGGTGGCAAGCACGTAGTTGATCTGGGAAGGGGCGCAGTTAAAATACTCCGCCAGCTCGTTGCGTTTCAGTTCTACCTCTTGCTCTGTCTGGGTCAGCATGGTTTTAATGAATTGTTCGATCGCATCGCTTAATCGCATAGTTGCCTCCTAACGCCAAAGATACATTGACCATCTTTGACCATTGTATTGTATCACTCTTAAGCGCAAAATGCAACTTGCCCACACAGTATTCCCAGATGGGCGGGATCAGACGGGATCTTTTTTGTTTTTGAACAATTTTCCAGCCTTTAGCTGCATATAGCCCAGCACGGAGATGAGCAGGGCAGCCAGGGCATCTACGATAATATCTTTCATGGTGTCCATCAGCGCAAGGTGTCCCACCAGGGCCTCGCCGGATTCCAGGGCATATTTTTGCATGTTCAGGCCCAGCAGATCGTCAAAGGTAAATTCGTATATTTCCCACACCGCACCGCAGGACAGGGCAAAGCAAAAGGCAAAAAGTGCCACAAAGATGGGGGACAAGGAGTATTGGATGCCGTCGATGTGGTTGAGCAGCTCCACCAGGATAAAGCCCAGGGCGCCCAGCATCGCACCGGAGAAAAAGTGCAATATGGTGTCCCAATGGGGAACGATGTAGTAAAACTCCAGCACCTCGCCCAGGAAGATGGCGCAATAGAGGAAGATGTAGTACAGGACATAAATAAAGTTGGGGATACCCAGCTTCCAGCGGCGGCTGACCACGGAGGGCAGGGCGATAACGATCAGGCCCAGCAGGCACTGCAGGAACATCAGGGCGTAATCGCTCTTGATATGGATGTGCTCCTGCCCTGCCGGGACGGTGGCTGGCGCTATCAAAAGGCGGACAAAGGAATAAATCACCGACAGGACCAAAGAAATAAACAAAATTGTGCCGATGATATCCTGCGGGTTTCGTTTGGCTTTGGGCGTAAGATCATTCTTCGCATTTTTCATATAGAAAGCCCCTTTCTTGCTGATAAAATTCCTGTCAGCGAAGGGCCGCCGGGCCCGTGCGCAAGCCCGGCGGCCCAGGCATATTTAATTTTCCGTCGGTACGTAGGTGAGCAGGTCCTTACATAGGGGGTGGCGCTGGTCCAGCACCCGGATGGCGTTTTCGTAAATGGCCTTTT
>JAVBRJ010000001.1:0-74176 GCA_031548115.1 Eubacteriales bacterium
GGCTGGATACTTTGATATCCAGGCACAATACGAGCACTTACGTAAACTACACTTATGCGATTGAACCGCCGTATACCGAACGGTACGTACGGTGGTGTGAGAGGTCGGCGGGGGGATTATCCCTCGCCTCCTACTCGATTATCTGCCAGAGAAATAAATCAGCCTTAAGGTAGACAAGCCATTATTGGAGGCTATCGTGCATGGCTCCCAGCAGCTCGCCGTCAGCGTCGCCACCGTATTC
The DNA here is from genome assembly GCA_031548115.1 of Eubacteriales bacterium. Taxonomy (GTDB): domain Bacteria; phylum Bacillota; class Clostridia; order Christensenellales; family Aristaeellaceae; genus Limiplasma. Next base: position 242 of record JAVBRJ010000001.1, read on the forward strand.
CCAGCACATCAGCCCCATAAGGCCGTTAGCCTTTACATACGCGCCCTTTTGCCCGATGGACTGAGGATCGTCGTAGGAGGTAAAGACGCTGCCGTCAAACAGGTAAGGCGCTTGTGCCTTTTCGTCGTAGTACCGGGTGGTGGTCCCCTTGCTAAGCATGGCCTTGATATCGGCATAGGTATAGGTCTTGTTCACCTTTCCGGTTGCCTTCTGGTACAGGCCGTTGTTGGCTTTGGAAGCCGTTTTCAGCGTGCGGCCGTAGAAGGCGCAGCCTACCACCATTTTACTTTTGGGGATGCCGGCTTTTGCGTACATGGCAACGGCGCTGTCGGCGCTGGCCCCGAAGTCGCTATGGCTGGTATACAGGTTGGTGTGATGGGTGGTGGTGGTCTTGACCTGCATATCATAGCTCATCAGGTTCACCTGGTCCACGATCCTGCCCACGGCTGCACAGTCGATCTTGGCAAGCAAGGCATCATCGCAGCCAATGGCAAAGCATAGAATACGGTCCTTGCCGTCCTTGGCCGTTAGCCCGTCCAGCCCTTTTCGCATGGCTTGCAAAAGCAAGGTGAAGTTCTCCTTGTCCTCAGGGCTGCTGGCAATGCCTGCCGCAGAGGAACAGGGGTACTCCCAGTCGATATCAACGCCCATAAAGCCATGGGCCTCCATCAGCTCCAGGGTGCTGTCCACAAAGGTCTGCCGGCCTTTTTCGGTGGAGGCAGCCTGGGAGAAGCCGTCCGCGCCCCAGCCGCCAATGGAAAGCACAGGCCGGATGTGGGGGTTAGCCGCAATAAAGGCTTTAAAGCTGTCGATGGATTTCCAGTGGGAACCGGAGACCCGTCCGTTTTTGATCAGCCCAAAGGAGTAGTTGAGCTGGTCCAGCTTCGCGCCATCGGCCTTAGCAAAGGTAAGGCCGGCCCGGTCAAATACATAAGCCGAGGTAAGAGGGGTTTTTTTAGAGGAAGCTGCAGGCTGGCTCTGGTCGGCCTCAGCTTTTTCACCTAATGGCTCAATGCCCTGCGGCAAAAACAGCAAAAGGGAGGCCAGCGTCAGCGTGCTGAGGGTGGAGCGGAGCCCTTTCCCCTTTACCTTTTTATGAATCCCTAACATTTTCATCATCTTCTTTCTCCTTTCCCGCGGGTCAAAATTTGAGTCTTACCCTGCGGGGATATTGATGGGTGGTTATCAATGGACTGCTGGAGTATAGCATGTGTGGTTATCATAAAGCAATGTCACATCTTGTTATGGTATTTTTGTATGAACAAACCAAAACAAGTAAGGAAATTTGATGCGGGCAAAGGCATATATATAAAGAAAAGAAGGGGCGGCGGGGTAGGATACAGGAACGTGCTACAAGGAAGGATACGAAAATGTGCCATTTTATATAGCATTGACCCCTGCGCTATGGTATAATAAGAGGCAGAACAGTTATGAACTTAATAGGACGGACCGCCTGGAGGATATAACGGATGAAAAAAGTACATATCGCTTTTTTACTTGTACTTATGAGTATGGCAATGCTGTTTTTCACCCATGCTCAAGCTGAAATGCCACGGCGCAGGACCGTGCGCGTTGCTATATCCGATGAGGAAAACATTATTATCGACCGCATTATTTATACCGCGCTAAGCCGCCTGGGCTACGATACGGTGGTAACGCCCATGGGCATGAAAACAGCGGTTATTTCGGTAGATAACGGCGAGAATGATGTGTTGGCTGTTCAGGCCTTGGATATTGAAAACTCCTATTCCCGCTTGATAGCGGTGCCGGTGCCGATCTCGTTTGTCCAGATGGTGGCCTATACTAAGGAGGGCAGCGGCCTTGCCATTGATGCCTGGGAGGATCTGATAGGGCTTCGGGTGGCCTACCACCCCCGGAATATTCACGTGGAAAACCATATCCCTGCAGGTGTCACGACCTATCCTATCAACGATGATGAAGCGATGTTTCAAACGCTGCTGGACGGCACGGCGGATGTGGTGGTGATCCCGGTCACGGAGCTGATAGAGAAGGTGATGCAAAGGGGCATCATCCCCTGCGGCATTATAGACACGATACGCACCTATTCCTTTGTCAACAGCAGCTGGCCGGAGCTGGCGGAGCAGCTGACGGAGGAATATGCGCAAATGGTAGCCGATGGCACAGTGGAGCAGATCAAAAGCAATACATTTTCGCTTCGGCCTAATGGAAAAATGGTTTTGCATATCTCCTCCTACAGCGCCGAGATGCTGTGGGAGCAAAAAATAATACAGGGCGTGCAGGATGCGCTGTCTGGCAACAATGCGGTGACGTACTACAATCTATCCTTGAATTTAAGGCGTTTATCCAATGTGGAGGCACAATACGAGCTGATGGAGAAGGCCGTGCATGCCGCGTTTATTGACCGGCCACCGGATGTGGTGGTGGTGTCGGATAACAGCGCGTTGGATTTTGTAGCGCAGTATTACAGCAAGCTTTTCCATGGCATCCCTGTGGTCTACTGCGGCATCAATAACTTTGCCCCGGATATGATCTATGGCCTGGAGGAGCATATCACTGGCGTAAGCGAAAGCAACTCCGGAAGCGATACAGTCAGCCAGATGTTAACGCTTTTTCCAGACACCCGGCATATTTACATGCTTAACGATTATTCCCTCACCGGGGACATGTGCCGCAAGTCCATGGAGAAGGAGCTGGAAGGCTTTGAAACGGATGTAAGTATCCATTACAACGCGAACCTGCCTGTGGAGGACATCCTGCGCGAGATAGACCAGCTAGGGGAGAACACGCTTGTGCTGTGTGGCTCGTACTACACCGACAGCACGGGCAAATATTTCTCCGAGCAGGAAATATCGGATATGCTGGGGACGCAGCTAAACGTCCCTGTTTTTTGTACCAGCATCGCGGATGTAGGCTTCTCGACGATGCTTGGGGGAAAGGTGTCGGATGGATATAAACAGGGGTATGCTGCGGGAAGCCTTGCGGCGGAGCTATTGAGCGGGAAAGGTATAGGCGAGCTTGAGATAGAGGGTGACCCGGATAAGCTGAACACCTGGGTATTTGATTATAAAGCCCTGGACCGCTTTGGCATTGCGGCCCATAGGCTGCCCAAGGGGCATCAGGCGGTCAATAAGGACCTGTCCCTTTTTGAGAGCAACCCCGTGGAGGCCACCCTGCTCACGGGCCTTCTGATATGCCTTGCCTTGGTGGCAGGCGGGTTTGTGATCTTTGGCATGATGCTCAGGCGCAAGAATATTTCCCTTTTGAAAATTCAAAAGAGCCTCCACACAGCAGAGGAGCTGCTGGCCAAGGATGATGAGATACGGCGCTCCCAGAAGGATCTGAACACGCTGCTGGATTCCGTTATGCAGCCCGTTATGGTGATCGACCTGGAGACCGAAAAGCTGCTATACGTAAATGAAACGTATGTCAATACCTTTGCTTTTGCCTCCCAGGAGGAAGCCATCAGCCACAACATTGCGGATATATCCGTGCCTGTACAGGCCAATGGCGAAGCGGCCATAAAGCGTGTCCGGGAAGTTCATCGGGCTATGGCAGAGCAAAGCGCATTGGAGACCTTTGAGTGGCTGTTCGTATCCCGTACGGGACGGAATATTTATGCCAGGGTGATGGTCAACGCCATTCGCTTTAACGACCGCAGCGCCTATGTGGCATTGGTCCAGGATATCACCGCAGACAGAGAGAAAAACGAAATGTTGGAAAAAGCTGCCCGGCTGGAGCGGGAAGCCAATGCCATGAAAAGCCAGTTCGTTATGAATATGAGCCACGAGCTTAGAACGCCCATGAACGCCATCATCGGGCTTAGCCAGATCGCTCTGCGCAAGGGCTTTCCACCGGATATTCAGGAGATGTTTTATAAGATAAACCGTTCAGGCAATCTCCTGCTGGATCTCATCAACGATGTGCTGGATTTTTCAAAGCTGGAGGCGGACAAGACCCAGATCATCAGCGAGGCCTTTGAGCTTGAAAATATGCTGTCCGATGTGATGATGGTGGCGGCGCCCCGGATAGGCAAAAAGCCCGTGGACCTGCAATTGCGGGTGGACCCACGCCTTCCCCAGCATGTGCTGGGCGATAAGACGCGGATATGGCAGGTGCTGAAAAACATATTGGACAATTCGGCTAAGTTTACCAAGCAGGGCAGCATTATGCTGGAGGTGGCGCTGCACGAAGCGCTGCCCAAGGGCGCTGTTTCCATTTCTTTTTGCATTCGGGATACAGGAGCGGGCATGACCCAGGAGCAGCTTTCCAAGCTATATGAGCCCTTCGAGCAGTTTGAATACTCTGCATCCATGGCGGTGGGCACTGGGCTGGGCATGCCGATCACTAAGCAGCTGGTAGGGCTTATGAACGGTTCGATCGAAGTAAAAAGCGAGCAGGGCAAAGGAACGAAAACTACCGTAATATTACCCCTGGATGTGCCCCCAGAGGCCATGACCCTGCGGGCTTATTTGGAGACCTTTGAGCTGAAGGGCATTAGCGTCCTTTTGGTCGGAACGGATGCGCTGCTGCGTGAAGCGATGACGCTGCTGTCGGAAAGCATGGGCTTTTCCCTAAGCCAGGTGGAGGATATTACGCAGGCCATCGGCTGGGTCAATGAGCTGGCCGAACCCAGCGCCATCCTTGTGGTGGCGGATATTGAGCCAGCCAAGGAGGAGCGGGAGAGGGCCCTGGTCAATGTGCTGCATCCGGCGCTGCTGCTGCTGGACTACGAAAGGCCCCTGACAACCAGCGAAATCAGAGCCATGGGCTTTGATGCCGCTATCGAAAAGCCGCTTATTTTGAGCCAGGCCTCCAAGGCCATGTACGAGCTGGTGTATCCTGCTGCGGAAGCTATTGACTCGCCCCCCTATAATACTTATCCAGAAGCGTCGGTGCTGCTGGTGGAGGATCATGAGATAAACCAGGAAGTGGCCGCCAGTATGCTGGCATTTTTTGGCATACGGCCCATGGTTGCGGCTAACGGCAAGGAAGCCATTGAATGGCTTGAGAGGCAGCCCTTTGATCTGGTATTCATGGACCTGATGATGCCGGTCATGGGCGGGCATGAGGCCACCCGGCTGATCCGCAGGTCCGCCGCCAATCGGGATGTGCCTATCATCGCCATGACAGCCAATGTTGTGAAGGAAGAGATCGAGCTGTGCTTCCAAAATGGCATGAATGATCACATTGGAAAGCCTATTTCCGTGGATGTCCTGAGCGAGAAGCTAAAGAAATGGTTGAAGTAATGTCAGGTAAAGCGTAACGATCGTCCCTTCACAGAGAAAATGCGACAAATGAAAATGTGACAAATAAAACCCATTGTCTTAGCAATGTAACAACTGCATTGCTTGGGGATAAAATTGGGTTTTTTTGGCGTTTTTTAAATAGTTATAATACTTTGCACTTCATTGCTTTTTGGCAAAGCCGTTGCTTCTGGCTGCAACAGCGGTGGCGGGCGGCGAAAGCGGGAACGAAGAAAAGAGGTATTACGCAATGAACAAAAATGGCTTTGAAGTTGGCGGATGGCAGCCTAAGCGCGAATGTAAAAATGTCAACAGGTGGCTTTACGTGTTGATTTTGATTGGCGTGTTGGCGCTTCTGGCAGCAGGGGTCTTTTTTTCTTGGTATGTATACCTGCATGTGCAAGGGGAAGTAGCACGCGGCAAGCCCGCTGCGGTGGAGACCCCGGCCGCCAGATATGCAGCGGCGTTTCAGCCCCGCACGGCCAGCGCGGATACCTTGACCGAAGCTCCCACGGTCTTGCCAGCGTCCGAAGCGTCTACTGCCTTGCCAACGTCCGAAGCTCCCACTGCTGCCCCAGACACCGAACCTGATTATTTGATCTTGGTCAATGCGCAAAATCCATTGCCGGAGAACACCGAGCCTGCCCAGCTGATCTCCTTGGAGGAGCTGGAGAGCGCGGGCCTTGCTACGCTGGCAGAAACGCCCATGCTGGGTATGCGGGAGGCCGTAGAGGCACTGGGCATGATGCTGTATGACGCTGTGGAGGCGGGCTGCGTGGATTGGCAGATCAACGATGCTTATCGCTCGATATCTGTGCAGCAGGCCATTTGGGATAAGAGCTACGAGAAATATCTAACGGAGAACGGCCTAGGCCCGGAAAAGGCGCTGCTGGCCACCCAAAGGCGGGTGGCGGAGCCAGGCGCAAGCGAGCATCACACGGGCTTGGCCTTTGACCTGGCCGTGCAGGGGCAGTCCTTTCGCCATACAGAGCAATGCATCTGGATCGCGGAAAATTGCTGGAAATATGGCTTTATTGTGCGCTATACGGAAGAAAAGGAGCGGATAACGGGCATCAGCGCAGAGCCTTGGCATATTCGCTATGTGGGCGAGACGGCGGCCAAGGATATCTATGAGGGCGGCCTGTGTTTGGAGGAATACCTCCAATAGTATATAATGGTTGTCGCTGACGAGGAAAAGGTGTTTCAATTATCGGCATAATGCGTTATCATATCCTCTGATGAGGAGGAGCATGATGGAAAAGAACTTTAAAAACGGCTGGAAGCTTTTTATATCCACGTTTAGTCTAAGCGCCTTTACTTTTGGCGGCGGCTATGTGATCATTCCACTGATGAAAAAGAAATTCGTAGATGAACTGAAATGGCTGGAAGAGGAAGAAATGCTCAATATGGCTGCCATGGCCCAATCCGCACCAGGGCCTATTGCGGTGAATGCCGCTATTTTAGTGGGGTGGCGGGTGCTGGGCCTGTGGGGTGCGGTAATAGCCATTTTAGGCACGATCCTGCCTCCCCTGATCACGCTGTCGGTCATATCCCTTTTTTATTTGGCTTTCCGGGATGAGCCAATGGTCAGCGCAGTGCTGAAGGGGATGATGGCGGGGGTCTGTGCGGTCATCTTCGATGTGGTAGCTACAATGAGCGGCAAAATTATAAAGGCCCGGAAATGGCTGCCCTTGGCCATTATGCTGGGGGCGTTCGTGGCCAACTACATCCTGCAGATCAATGTCATTTATATCATCCTTGTCTGCGCGGTGCTGGGTGGCGCAGTCAGCCTGCTTGACAAGCGGCTGGGGAAGGAGCACCTGTGATCTATATAGAGTTGTTTTGGAGCTTCTTCCAGATCGGCCTTTTTAGCTTTGGCGGTGGGTATGCGGCCATGCCGCTGATCCAAAACCAGGTGGTAGCTGTAAAGGGCTGGCTGACCATGACCGCCTTTACCGATCTGATCACCATTTCTCAAATGACCCCCGGCCCTATCGCCATCAACTCCGCCACCTTCGTGGGCATTCAGATCGCCGGGCTGGGCGGGGCCGTCGTTTCAACGCTTGGCTGCATTTTGCCCTCCTGCATCATTGTGTCGCTGATGTCCTGGCTGTACAGCCGGTATAAGGAGCTCACGCTGATAAAGGGCGTGCTGGACGGCTTGCGCCCAACAGTGGTAGCGCTGATCTTTTCCGCTGGGCTTACCATGCTTATCCAGGCGCTTTTTCCGGCAGGCATTGTTCTGTCTGCGATGGATGGAGTAGCCCTTGCGCTGTTCCTGGCGGGCTTTTTGCTGCTGCGCCGGTTCAAAGTGGACCCTATGTTTATTATGCTGGGCAGCGGTCTTATTGGCGGTATATGCTATCTGCTTTTATAAGGGGTGCAGGCTGTCGTTTTGCGCTAAGACACGCTCTCGTTTTTCCTTTACTTTTTTGCAGTTCAAACGTACAATAGAAGCATATACAATATACCCAAGGAAAGGAATACAACTATGCAATATCGTCCTTTTGGAAAAACGGGCTTTCAAATTTCGGCTTTGGGCTTTGGGGCTATGCGTCTGCCCCAAACTACCATAGATGGGAAAGATTGCTTTGATCACGAGGCAGGCATCGCGCTGCTTCGGCAAGGCATTGACCTGGGCATCAATTATGTGGATACGGCCCCCTTTTATTGCGACTCGGAAAGCGAGCTCATCATCGGCAAAGCACTAAAGGACGGCTATCGGGACAAGATCGCCCTTTCCACCAAGCTGCCGGGCGAGGACCGGGGCTATGATGCCGCCCGCAAGCGCCTGGAGGAATCCCTCACCCGTATGCAAACCGAATATATCGACTTTTATCATCTTTGGGGCATCTCCTGGAAGCGCTTTTCCGAGGAGGCGGAGCCGGAGGGCCAGGTGCGCATGGCGCTGAAGGCCCAGGAGGAAGGGCTGATCAAGCATTTGAGCTTCTCCTTCCATGACGACCCGGAGAACATGAAAAAGCTGATCGACACCGGGCTTTTTGCCAGCGTGCTGTGCCAGTATAACCTGTTGGACCGTTCCAATGAGGATTCCATAGCCTATGCCGCCCAAAAGGGCCTGGGCGTGGTCATCATGGGGCCGGTAGGCGGCGGGCGGCTGGGTGCGCCCTCCCAGACGGTGCGATCCCTTTTGCCCGGAAAGGTGCAGTCCTCCCCGGAGATCGCCCTGCGCTTTGTGCTGTCCAATCCGGCCATAAGCTGCGCCCTTAGCGGCATGGGAAGCACCCAAATGGTGGAGGAAAACGTGGCTATCGCCTCCACGGCCGCACCTCTTACCCACGCCGAGCAGGAGCAGGTAGCCCGCTCTATGGAGGAAAACAAGAAACGGGCCCAGCTGTACTGCACAGGCTGCAACTACTGCATGCCTTGCCCGGTAGGCGTAAATATCCCGCTGAACTTTGAACTGATGAACTACAGCCGTGTATATGATCTGACGGACTATGCCAAGGAGCAGTATAAGCAGATCGGCAAGGTGAACTGGATGAAGGGGGAGACTGCTGCCGCCTGCGTGGAATGCGGCGAGTGCGAGGCCAAATGCCCCCAGAAGCTGAACATACGCCAGCAATTGAAGGAAACGCGCGAGGTATTGGAGGAGGCCTGAAAGTGATCGACTTTATTTTTCAGAATCCAGCCAAAATGATCTTTGGCAGGGATGCCCTCTCCCATTTGGGCGAGGAAGTGACGGCCAGGGCACAGCGGGTGTTGCTGGTATACGGCGGCGGCAGCATCAAGAAGATCGGGTTATACGACCAAGTGATAGCCATATTAAAGGAAAACGGGGTCAAGTTTTGGGAGCTTTCCGGCATCGTGCCCAATCCCCTTTTATCCCGGGTGCGGGAGGGGATTGCCCTCTGCCGTGAAAACGATATCCAGCTGGTGCTGGCGGTAGGCGGTGGCAGCGCCATCGACACCGCCAAGGGCATCGCCAATGGCGTTCCCTATGACGGGGATGTGTGGGACTTCTACGAGGCAAAGGCCATGCCAAAGACCGCCCTTCCCGTAGGCACTGTGCTTACTATTCCCGCTGCGGGCAGCGAAATGAGCTATTCCTCGGTCATAACCAATGCGGAAAAGGTGATGAAATGCGGCTATAATTCCCTGACCCATGTGCCAGCCTTTTCTATCCTAAATCCGGAATACACCTACACGCTCCCCCCGTACCAGACGGCCTGCGGCTGCGTAGATATCATGGCCCACCTGATGGAGCGCTATTTTACCCAGGTGGAGCATGTGGCGCTGACGGATGGGCTGCTGGAGGCCTGCCTGCGCACGGTGATCCAAAATGCCCCTATCGTGATGGAAAAGCCCGATGATTACGATGCCCGGGCGGAGATCATGTGGACGGGCGCCTTGGCCCACAACAGCCTTTTGCAAACGGGCCGCATCGGGGACTGGGCCAGCCACAAGCTGGAGCATGAGCTGAGCGCCATCTACAACATCGCTCATGGCGCGGGCCTTGCCATCGTGTTCCCGGCATGGATGAAGTACGTGCTGCCTCATGGCCTTAAGAAGCTTACACAGTTTGCGGTGAAGGTCTTTGATGTACCGGAGAGCTTTGGCACGGATGAGGCCATCGCCAAGGAAGGCATTGCCCGGTATGAGCGCTTTTGCCAAAGCCTGGGCATGCCCATACGGCTTGGGCAGGGCGGCATTGGGGACGACAGGCTGGAGGAAATGGCGCAAAAAGCCACGGCAGATGGCCCGGTGGGCAATTTCATCAAGGTATACAAAAAGGAAGCCTTGGATATTTACCGGCTGGCCCTGTAAAAAACAAAGGGCCCTGTGATCCCATATATAAGCATCCTTTAGGGCGAAAAGCTTACTTTTAAAGCTTTTCGCCCTGAGCATTTTTGACGAATGCTACTTAAATTTGTCATATTTGGCTAACAAGGGAACAATATCCATTCATATTTCGTTCATATATCAAATTCCATCTCACAAAAGGGGGAAGAGTTTATGAAAGAAACATGTCCTATTCACTGCCGTGGAGGCTGGATGCTTATTATATGCTTATGGGCAGCGCTTATGATGCCTGCGCTGGGGCTGGCGGCTGCCGTAACGCCTACGGCCACTGCTGCCACCTCCCAAACGGATGTGCAGTATCCCGGCCTGGAAATGAAAGCCTCCATCGGCTATGACGGCGTTATTACCTATTTGCGCAAGCTTCCCTTGCAGGTGTCCTTGGTCAACAACGGACCGGACCTGAGCGGGCTGCTGGTAATGAACGTGAACCGGGATGAGCGGCAGTATGACCGCTACGAATATCCCGTCACGGTAGCCTCCGGCGCCCAGGTACGGGTGACCCTCCCTGTTGAGCTAACCATGAAGCAGCGGCAGTACCAGCTGGAGCTATATATAGATGGGGAAGTGGTTGCGGCGGAAACGATTACCCCCAGCCGCCTGCTAGACCCCAGCACCCTGCTGGTGGCGGCCCTTTCGGCGCAGCCCCAAGCCTTAGCCCATCTGAACATCACCACCTCAAAGGACCCCCTGAAAAGAGGGGAGCAATGGCAGGTGGTGGGGCTGACGGCGGAAACCTTCCCCACAGAGGTGGAGATGTTAAGCGCCTTTGCCCTTCTGGCGATAGACGGCGTGGATGCTAACGCCCTTAACGCCCAGCAGCAGCAAGCTCTGGACACCTGGATAAGGAACGGCGGCATCGTCATCCTGGGCGGCGGCGCTCAGGCGGCGGCAGGCTATCCCTTTTTTGAGAAATATACCGGTATAACCGCCGGCGCCCCCTATCAGGGCCCGGATATCACGGAGGAGCTGCTGGCCTTTGTAAAGTCCGCTGAAAAACCCCTGGGCGAACCGGTACTGCTCAACAGCCTAACAGGGGCGAAAAACATATTGATCAAAGGGGAAGCCCCTATTTTGGATATAACGGCAGTGGAAAACGGCTATGTGATGACCGCCGCCTTCTCCCTGTCCGATAAGCCCATAAATGCATGGCAGAATACCAATGTGCTGTGGCAGCGGCTGATGCTGGCGGCCATCGGCGATAGGTATCAGCAGATAGCCACGGCGCAAAAGGAATATTACTCTCGCAATAATACGTATGTGGATTACGCCATCATGAATGCCATTGAGATCGCCAATGACAGCAGCTTTTTGATGCCGCTTATCCTGCTGCTGGTCTTTGTAGGGCTGGTAGGCTTTGGGAGCTATTTCCTCCTGAAGAAAAGGGACAAACGGGAGTGGATGTGGGCTACCATACCGGCTTTTTCGCTGGCCTTTGCACTGGCGTTGTGGGCGATCGGCCATTGGACCAGCTTCCGGCAAAGCGTGGCGGTGATCTCCGATTATGTGCAGCAGGACGAAACCGGCCTGGTGACGGAGAAGGCAGCCGTCAGCGTCGCCATGGCGGAGCTTGGACCTATGACCATTACCGCAAAGGGCGGCACGGTAAAGGTCTTTGGCAATCAAAACAACTATTACCAGCAGGACGCTTCCGCCCCCAAGGAGCCGGATACCCTGCGCTATACTTACCATCAGGGCCAGGATACGGGCCTCACCCTTCCGGCCACCGCCGCCTGGACCAGCCAAAGCTTCATGGTGGAGCGCAGCACGCCCTCCAAGGTGAAGGTAAACGCCAGCTGCTGGTGGGAGGACGACGGCTTCTATGTCCGCCTTATCAACGAGGGCAGCCAGCCCTTGAACCCCGGCTGGGTGATAACCAGCCTGGGCTATGTGTCCGTGCCGGAGCTCCTGCCGGGGCAGACCGTGGAGCTAATGCTCAAGAATCCCGAGACGAAAACCAAGGTAAATCCCTTGAACCCCTATAACGGCAATGGGAATGTTCCGGTGCAGGAGGGGGTAGTGTTCACCAAGGCACAGATATCCAGCGTAAGCGTTTATTCGCTGGCTTCGGCCATTGTGTACCCGGAATACTGGATGGATACGTCCCAAAGCGTGTCTATTGATTGGGAAAATGGCGAGAGGGAAGCCCGTACCCAGCTTGAAAACAGGTTTTATTACTGCTTCAACCGCTGGAATGTATCCACCTTTGATGCGGTATACCACTATCTTTCCTTTGACGATGCTATCTGCGATATAGATATTGCCATCAATGGGCAGGCGATCAGGCGCATAGGGCAGAGCAATATTATTGACATCAAGCTGAAATATCAGCCTGTGAGCAGCACTGGCATTGCCAAGTTTGTAAAAGGAACCATTCCTACCTATATGGCGGAGCTGGACGATGCCAAGAAGCCTGTGTGCGGAATGTCCGGGCAGTCTAACCAGCAGCGCTACTTCCGCATAGTGGATAAGCCCATCTTCTGCTTCGTCCTGCCCGAGGAAGCCCGAAAGCTTACCATCAATGATCTGGATATCGTATGCGAATACATTTATGGCGATTTTGAGCTGTCCCTATACAACACTAGAACCGGCGCATGGGTGATCATTGATACAAAAAAAGCGCTGAAAGGCCAGATCAAGTGGGAGGATTATGTAGACGAGCAAGGCCAGGTCTTTGCAAGCTATACGCCCAGCCTTACCACGGATCCCTACGGGGATATGAGCATGCCTTATCTGACGATTGATGGGAGGGTGCAGTGATATGCTTAAGCTGGAAGGATTGACCCGATATTACGGTTCCTTTTTAGCGCTGGATCATTTGGATATGACCATTGGGGATGGCGAGCTTCACGGCTTTGTTGGCCCCAATGGTGCAGGCAAGACCACTACCATGCGCATCCTGTCCACCCTGCTGCTGCCCTCCAGCGGCACCGCCACCCTAAACGGCGTGGAGGTATCCAAAAGCCCAAAGGAAATACGCAAAATGATGGGATATATGCCGGATTTCTTTGGCGTATATGACCGGCTGAAGGCCTGGGAGTACCTGGAGTTCTACGCCCGCTGCTATGGCTTTAGCTACGGGGAAAGAATGCGGATGATAGACAGCCTGTTGGAGCTGGTAAACCTGATGGACAAGCGGGACACCTACGTGGATGTGCTGTCCCGGGGCATGAAGCAGCGGCTGTGCCTGGCCCGGGCGCTGATCCACGATCCCTCGCTGCTCATTCTGGATGAGCCTGCCTCCGGCATGGACCCTCGGGCCCGGGCGGAGATGAAGGGTATCCTGAAGACCTTGAAGGAAATGGGTAAGACGGTCTTTATTTCCTCCCATATTTTGCCGGAGCTTTCGGAAATGTGCGATTCCCTTACTATTATCGACCATGGCAAGCTGGTGTTCTCCGGCTCGGTAGAGGCCCTGGAAAACCACATGAGCGGGCGGGCCCCTATCAAGGTGCGCATTGCGGAGAACGGGGAAGAGGCCCCTATGGAAAAGGCCTCTGGTATCCTCAAGCAGTTTCCCGGGGTCACTGGAATATCCCGGGAGGAGCACGCCACCTTGTCCGTTCATTTTGACGGCGACGACAAAGCGGCGGCCCAGCTGCTGGGTCAGCTGACGGCTCAGGTGCCGGTGGCGGACTTTCACCGGGTGCCGATGAATCTGGAAAAGGTATTTATGGAGGTGACCCAGGATGATTAATCCCATTTTGGCTTCTTCGGCCCGGCGCCGGATGCGCTCCGTAAAGACCCCTGTTATTATCACGCTCTACGCAGGGCTGCTGCTGGCCTTCGTCTACTTCTATTCCTTTCAGGCCTACGGGCAGGCCACCTTTACCATCAATCAGCTGCGTAGGGGCGTGGAGGGATATATCTACCTGCTGGCCCTGCAATTCGTGCTGCTCATCCTGGTGGCTCCGGCCATGACGGCGGGCAGCATCTCCGGCGAGCGGGAGCGGCAGACTCTCGATCTGCTTAGGGTCACCAATACCTCCTCCATGAGCATTGCCCTGGGCAAGCTCATGGAAAGCTTTGGCTTTCTCTGCCTTATCATTTTGTCCTCCATGCCCATGCTCAGCCTTATCCTGCTCACAGGCGGCGTAAGCTTCGGACAGATCATGCTCAGTACTCTGTTTTTGGTGGTAGTGGCCCTGGCGGCGCTCAGCGTAGGCCTTTTCATGTCCTCGCTGTTCAAGCGGACAGTGGCCTCCACCGTGGCAGCGTACCTGGGGGTGTTCGCCCTGGGGGTAGCCACCCTGGTGCCCCTGGTTTGGGATGTGAAGACCATAGGGGTCATTTATGACACGGCTGTAAGCGCCGGGGCAGCCCCGGAGCACATTTCCTATGTGCCGGTGGCCTTCGTTATCAATCCGGCCCTAGGCCTTTTCTCCCTGGCGGCCAGCCAGACTGGGGTCTTGCAAAGCACGCTGGGCAACGTAAGCCATACCCTTAATGTGACCTTTGAAATGCTGGACTTTGGCAAGTTTGCCATCTGCAACATGGTCTTTATGGTGGGGATATCGGCGGTGCTGGTGTGCCTTTCTGCGCTGCGCATTCGGGCCCACGGTGGTGATAAAGCCCGCCGCAAAAGGAGAAAGCAAAAATGAAGACACTGAAAGCCGCTCTGCGCCCGGTCATGAGGCGTATGCGGAAGGAGAGGGCGCTGCGCTGGGGCGGATATGCCCTGGCCACAGGCACGGCAGGGGCGCTGCTGCTAAGCGTAGCTGCGTTTTTCTGGCCGATATCGGGTGCAACGGCAGGCATGGTAGCTTTGGCTGTTGTGCCCGCGCTGTGCGCCGTTTTGGCAGGGCTTGCATGGCCTGTGCCTGTGGCGGCGGCGGCCAAGCAGGCGGATAGGTGCGGGCTGATGGCGCGGATACAAACGGCCCTGGAGCTGGAAAGCGCCAGCGATACCCCCATAGCTCTTTTGCAGCGGGAGGATGCTCGCAGGGCCTTAGAGGGACTTTGCGTTCAAGAGGCCATGCGGATGAAGGCGGATCGTTTATGTATTACGATTTCCTGCGCAGCGTTAGCCCTGTGCCTGGGCCTTAGCTTTGTGCCTAATCCCCAGCGGGCGGTTTTGCAGGCCAAGGCCGTTTTTCGGCAGGAAATGGCAAAGCAGGCACAGCTGGTGGAGGATGGTGCAAAAGGGCTTGACGATGAGGATGAAGCAGCCGCGCTGGAAGCTCGGAAGATACTGGGTGACCTGGTCAAGGAGCTGCGGGAAGCCGGGGATGCCCGGGCGGCCTTGACCGCCGTGGACACTGCAGAGCGAAAGATACAGCAGCTCAAGCAGAGCGATGCTTCTACCCTAGGCAGCCTGTTGGCAGCCCAGGGGCTGGAAAGCGCCGCCGAAGCCCTTGAAAAAGAGGATGCGGAGGCCTTGCAAAGGGCGCTGGAGCAAGAGGACCCGGAGCAACTGGCCAGCGCCTTGGAGCAGGCGGCGCTTGAGGCGGCCTCTTCCCAAATGTCCGCCGCGCTTAAGCAAGCGGCCCAAAGCGCCGCTGCGGGAAACATGGCCCAGGCCCAGGCGGCCTTGAGCGCGGCGCTGTCTTCAGGCAGTAATTTTGCCAATCAGGCGGCAGCCCTTGCGCAAATGGCCCGGGCAGGCACGGGAAGGGCTTGCCAGAGCCTTGGAACGGCTACCCAGGGGTCCATGCCCGCCAGCCTGTCCGGCATGGGGATGTCTCCGCTTGGGCAAGGCAGCGGCCAGGGCAGCGGCAGCGCAGGCCAAGGCGCAGGCCAGGGCATCGGGGCTGGCAGTGGAGCCGGAAAGGGCAGCACCAACCTGGATGCCGGATATACGGATGCCTCCTCTGGCGGCCATGCCCCCGGCGGCGGTGTCCCCCAGGAAAAGCTTGGGGAGTATGAAGCCATTTACGACCCCACCCGGCTTGGGACTGACGGCGAGGTAGCCAATGAAAAAGGGACCCTGGGCCAGGGGGAGACCACGGAGGTGACCCTGGGCGCAGGCCTGGGTACGGCGGGTGAAAGCGTCCCCTATACGGAAGTAGCCAATGAATATCAGCAGTCGGCGGTGCAGGCGGCGGAAAACGCAGACCTGCCCCTGTACGCTCAAAAATGGGTGGAAGCCTATTTTGGATCGTTGCTTGAATAATGGAGGAGCACCATGATCGAGAAGGAAGAAATACTGGGCTTCAAGGAAAAGCTGGAAGCCATACGAGGGGAAATAGCCAAGGAGATCATCGGTCAGGAAAATGTGGTAACGGAGCTGCTGACGGCGCTGGTGGCGGGGGGTAACGTGCTGCTGGAGGGCGTGCCGGGGCTGGGCAAGACCCGCCTGGTGCGGACGCTTTCCAAGGTATTTGATTTGCCATTTTCCCGGATACAGTTTACCCCGGACCTGATGCCTGCCGATATCACAGGCACTAATATCATCATGAAGACCGAGCAGGGGAATGTGTTCCGCTTTCAGCCCGGTCCGCTGTTCGCGTCCATTATTTTGGCGGACGAGATCAACCGGGCTACCCCCAAGACCCAGTCTGCGCTGCTGGAGGCCATGCAGGAGCACAGCGTTACGGTATCCGGCGTGTCCCGGGTCCTTGAGGAGCCGTACTTTGTGCTGGCTACCCAAAACCCCATGGAACAGGAGGGCACCTATCCCTTGCCAGAGGCCCAGCTGGACCGCTTTCTTCTTAAAATTTTGGTCCCCTTCCCGACCCTGGAGGAGCTGGGCGGCATCGTAGGGCTTACCACTGTGCCCCAGACCCAGGAGGCCCAGACCGTGGCCAGCGGCGAAACGCTGCTTGCGCTTCGGGCGGTGGCCCAGGAAGTGCCCATGGCGCAAGCCGTGCAGCATTATGCCCTGAGCCTGGTGATGCACACCCATCCGGAGCTTGAGACTAGCCCGGAGGTGAGCCGCCGGTTCATCCGCTATGGGGCCAGCCCTCGGGCCGCCCAGGCGCTGATCGCCACCTCCCGGGTGCGGGCGCTGATGAATGGCCGCTATAACGTGGCCTTCGAGGATATCAATGCCGTGGCCCTTTCCTGCCTCAGGCACCGGGTAGCCCTTAACTTTGAGGGCTTGGCCCAGGGCCGCACGGTGGAGGATGTGCTGGGCGAGATCATACAGGGGATACCGCATGCCTAAGCAAGGGAATGCTTCATTCCTATGGTAGGAGGCCCATTATGCTGGATGAGAAATTTCTCCAAAGACTGGACGCGCTGTCCCTTCGGATGCGGCATCCTGCCTCTGGAGGCATGGGTGGGCTGCGTCGTTCCAAGGCCCTGGGTACCAGCGTGGAGTTTTCGGACTTCCGGGAGTACGCCGCAGGGGATGATATCCGCCGCTTGGACTGGAACGCCTATGCCCGGTTTGACAAGCTGTTTTTAAAGCTCTTTATGGAGGAGCAGGAGGCCCATATCAACCTGATCGTGGATGCCAGTGGCTCCATGGCCTTTGGCCAGCCTTCCAAATGGGAAAGCGCCGTGAAGCTGGCGGAGATATTGGGGTATCTGGCCCTAAAAGGTACGGACCGAGTGACGGTCTTTTCCCTTAAGGGGAACGGCCATACCCACACCCGGCCGCTGTCCGGGCGCCCCGGCTATGTGGCCGCGGCGGAATTCCTGGCCGGGCTCGCTCCGGGCGGGACCACAGACCTGGAGGCCGCCATAGCGGCGCTGCCCTTGCCTGCTGGAAAGGGCGTAACGGTGCTGCTTTCGGATTTTTTGTCCCCCAGCGGCTATGAAAAGGCCTTAAAGTCTCTGGCCTATCGCAAGCAGGAGGTAACGGCCCTGCAGGTATTGAGCCTTGGGGAGCTGGAGCCGGATATGGAGGACGCGGTGCAGCTGGTGGACAGCGAGACCGGAGAGATCATGGATGTGCTGGCCAGCTATGACACGCTGAAGGAGTACCGGGAGGCGGCGGCATCCTATTGCCAGGAGCTAAAAACGTTTTGCCATAAGGGCAGCATGGAGTATGCCCTATTACGGACCGAAGACGATGTGGAGCAGACCATGCTTAGAGAACTGACCCGCATGGGCCTGCTCGCCTAAGGAGAATTGCGATGGAATGGCTTTTACCGGCCGGGCTATGGGCTTTCGCCTCGCTGGCGGTAGTAATAACGCTATATATACTACGGCGCAAGGCCAAGCGGGTGGATGTGCCCAGCCTGCTGCTTTGGCAACGCACCCAAAGTGCCCAGGAGGCTTCCAAGCCCTTTCAAAGGCTGCGCAAGCAGTGGCTGCTTATTTTGCAGCTGCTGATGGCGGCCTTGCTTGCATTTGCCCTGATGCGGCCTGCGATGACGGGCGGGCTTCATGGGGAGATCGCGCTGGTGATAGACGTATCCGCCAGCATGCAGGCGGAAAGCGCAGGAAAGAGCCGTTTAAAGCTAGCGGTAGAGGATGCCCTGGCCCTGGTGGACGGCCTGACGGACGGGGATGCGGTGACCGTGCTGACGGCGGGGAGCCGCGTAGGCCAGGCCATTACCCGCTCCACGGATAAGCAGAAGATAAAGGCGGTGCTTTCAGGCCTTAAGGCGGAAAACGGCACCGGGGATATGGACGGGGCGGTATCCCTGGCCCAGGCCATGCGGCGGGATATCCCAGCACTGTCCATATTGATCTATACGGATAGCTATGCCTCATCGGATGAGGGCCTGGAAATTCGCGCTGTTGGAACAGAGGCGGACAACTGGGCGGTGCTTTCTCTGGCGTGCACAGCTCAGGAGCAGGAGCTAAGAGCCTTTGCCCGCGTAGCGAGCTACGGGGCGGCCAGGGAGGTGACCCTGGAGTGCTATGCGGACGGCGTGCTTTGCGATATTCGTACCCTGCATATGGAGGCGGGCAGCCAGCAAAGCGCCCAGTTCACCGCGCCGCTGGAGGCCCAGCAGGTGTCCGTTGTGATCACCGGTCAGGATGCCCTGGCGGCGGATGATGCCCGGTATTGGGTCGCCCAGGACCCGCATAAGCGGCGGGCGCTGCTGGTGACGGAGGGCAATGTGTTTTTGGAAAAGGCGCTGGCCCTTAGGGAGGACCTGGAGGTATTCAAAACCACCGCTGTGGACAGCCAAGGCCTTACGGGCTTTGATCTGTACATACTGGATGGAGACTGTCAGGGCTTCATGCCGGAGGCGGGGGCCATTTTGGCTCTGGACCCGACCCAGGATATATTGGGCATCCACAGCGAAGCGGAGCAAAAGGTCAGCAGCACCCTACGCAAGGGGGTAGGCCGGGGCGTGGATGCAATGACGAAAAATCTGCTGCTGTCGGATTTTTCCTTGCGGGTCTATCATCCCTTGACTGGCGGCGAAAGCATGCTCACCTGGGGCGGGCATACCCTGCTGGCCACCGATGAGCAGCAGGGGCGGCGGGCCGCCGTGCTGGGCTTTGACCTGCACGACAGCAACCTGTCCATGAAGGCGGATTTTCCCATCCTTATGCAAAATCTCATGGATTATCTGCTGCCGGAGGCTGTGATGGCAGTGGACGGAGCGGAATGCGGACAGCCCTTGACCCTGGCCCTAGATGACCGGACCCTGTCAAGCCAGGTGGTTACCCCATCCGGGCGCAGGCTGGCGCTGGCAGGCCAGGAGCTGGCCGATACTATGGAAATAGGCGTGTACAGGCTGGAAGAGGAACGGGCCGATCAAGGCCAGCGGACCACGCTTTTCACCTTGCATATGCCTGCCTCGGAAAGCGATGTGCGCAGCGTTGCTAGTTCCAGCGGCGGCGCAGCCAGCGGCGAGGTCGGCCGCGCTGGCCATGGGCAGGAGCTGACAGTGTTTTTCCTGCTGGCGCTGCTTATTTTATCCCTTGTGGAATGGGAGGTGAGCCGCCGTGGGACTTGAGTTTACATATCCCTGGGCACTGGTGCTGTTCCCAGCCGCTATTGCCTGGGTCCTGTGGATAGACAGGCGCTACCGCAGGCGACAGCGCTCCTTGAAAAGCCGTGTTGCATTAGGAACAAGGCTTATACTAACGACCCTTTTGGCCCTGGCCATTACGGCCCCCTCGGTGCTGATACCCGGAGATAAAAACGCCACCTGGGTGCTGGTGGATGTGTCGGATTCCGCTGCCACTGTGCAGTCTGCCATGGAGCAACGGTTGAGTGCGGCCCTTGCCAGTATTCCCAAGGATGAGCAGGTGGGTATCATCGCCTTCGGCGCGGATGCCATGGTAGAGGTGCCGTTGTCGGAAACCCCTTCCTTTTCTGGAGTGCATACGGCGGTGAACCCTTCTGCCAGCGACCTGGAGGAAGCCCTGCGCTTGGCCGGGGCCTTGCTGCCCTCCGAAAGCACGGGACGGGTGGTGGTCTTAAGCGATGGCCAGGTATCCGGCGGCAAAGCCGCAGGCATGGCGCTTATGGCCCGTGGGGTCACGGTGGACGGCGTGCAGTGGCCAGTGGAAAGCCTCGCGGATGCCCAGGTGACGGAGGTAAAGCTGCCCCAGGAGGTATTCGAGGGGCAGAAGTTTTCCATTGAGGTGACGGTAGACAGCCAGCTAGATACGGAAGGTACTCTGGTGCTGTATCAAAACGGCACGCCTACCGCCACGAGAGATATACAGCTGCGCAAGGGGGAGAACCGCTTTGCGTTTCAGGATACGACGGAGAAGACTGGGGTGGTCACCTACGAGGCGCGGCTGGTGGCTAAGGGCGACACCCAAAGCCGAAACAACAGCGCCAGCGGCTATTTGTATGCCTCTGGCACGCCTACGGTATTGCTGGTGGAGGGCACATATGGCGGCGGAAGCGAGATGCACAAAATGCTGGCAGCCGCAGGCATGAACGTGGAAACGACCCTGCCGGAGCAGCTGCCCCTTAGCGCCGAAAGCCTGCGCCAATATGACTCCATCGTTTTGGCGAATGTGGACGTGGACGCGGCCAGTCAGGAGCAGTGGCAGGCCCTGGAGCAAGCGGTCCGCACCCTGGGCCGGGGCCTGTGCGTCCTGGGCGGGGACAGCAGCTACGCCCTGGGCGGCTATCGCGGCTCCACCCTGGAGACCCTGCTCCCAGTGACCATCGACGTGCGAAACAAGCTGCGCATGCCCGCCCTTTCGCTGATGCTGGTGATCGACAAATCCGGCTCCATGACCGAGGGGCAGTTTGGCACCACCCGCTTGGAGGTGGCCAAGGAGGCCGCCATGAGCGCCACGGAGATATTGACCCAGCGGGACCAGGTGGGCGTGATCGCCTTTGACGATGCGGCCAAATGGGTGGTTCCCCTGCAGGAGGTAACGGATGTAGGCGCCATCCAGGAGCTCATAGGCACCATTCGCCCCGGCGGCGGCACGGCCTTTTATTCCGCCATGGATCAAGGCATATCCGCGCTGATCGCCGCCCAAACCCCGCAAAAGCATATGATCTTTCTCTCGGATGGTGAGCCGGGGGACAGCGGCTTTGAAAAGCTGCTGATGCTGGCAAGCCAGAACGGCATCACCGTTACCACTGTGGCGGTAGGCAGTGGCGCTAATACACGGCTGATGGAGCTGATATCCACGCTGGGTGGCGGCCGGGCCTATGCGGCAGGGGAGTTTGACAACATACCTAAAATTTTCACCAAGGAAACCTTTCTGGCAGGTGGCAGCTATGTGCAAAACCGGGTATTCACCCCGGTGATAACGGAAAGCTCCACCTTGACGAATTTCGATGGCTTCCCGTCCCTGGCGGGCTATCTGACCACCACGGAAAAGCCCCTGGCAACGGTATCTCTGGTCAGCGATGAGGAGGACCCTATCCTGGCCTGGTGGCCTTATGGCGCAGGCACGGTCGCAGCCTGGACCAGCGATACCCAGGGGGCCTGGACGGAAAGCTTCCTGCGCTGGGAAAACGCGGCGGCGTTCTTCGGCGGCATCGTGGCCAAGACCCTGCCCCAGAACACAAAGGACGGCGTGCTGGAGGTAGAGACCGAAAACGGCACGGCAAAGGTGCGCTACACCGCACCAAGCGGGGAAAACGGCGGAGCGGAAGGCGGACTTTCAGCTCGGTCCGTGATCCTGCGGCCCGATGGCACTGAGGAGATTCTCCCGCTTACGGAGGTAAGCGCAGGGGTGTACGAGGGCAGCTTTGCCGCCGAGACCCAAGGGGCCTATGCGCTGCGGGTGGAGCAGCTGGATGGAAACAATACTTTGCGCACGCGGGAAGGCGGCGCGGTGGTCAGTTTTTCCGAGGAATACGACCTGCGTAGGCAAAGCCAGCGGGACACGCTGGCCCAGATCGTAGCGGCTACCGGCGGACGGATGCTCAGCCAAGAGGACCCGCTGATCACCCCTCATGGGGAGGGCGCCAGACAGCGCAGGCAGTTGACCACAGCTTTATGCATTCTAGCCATGATCGTGTTGCTTGTGGATATCGCTCTTAGGCGGCTTTCCTGGGAGGCAGCGGTGGTGAAGTGGCTGGGGATGCAGGCGGAAAAGAAAGAGCAGGCCGCCTCGCAGCCCAAGCCCGAAAGAGCCCAAAAGCCTGCAAAGCCAAAAAAGGGGGGGAATGCTGCCCCCACGGCAGTGGATACGGCTAATAAGCTGCTGGAGGCCAAAAAGCAACGAAAGCAGCTGTAAAAAACAGCGAAAACAGCTGCAATAGCAGTTGAAAAAGCAACGAAAACAAATGTTAGAGCAGAAGCAAAGAGCATATACAACGCAAAGGCCGCAGGAGAAGCGTTTCTCCTGCGGTCTTTCTGTAAGCCAAAATGGCCGATCCAGGATGTCAGGCGTTTACGGATATCCTATGGGCAGCATGCCTGCCCTCATCACCGCCAGCAGCTTCGGCGCAAAGATGATGGCACCGACAATGACTGCCCCAATGGAGATGACCAGCACCGCCCCAGCGGCGGTGTCCTTGGCCAGCTTGGCCCTGGGGTCTATCTCGGTGGTGATCATATCCACTACCGTCTCCACGGCGGTGTTGATAAGCTCCGCCATCAGCACCAGACCGAACAGGATAAGACAGGCTATCCATTCCATGGCGGACAGGCCCAGGATCGCGCCAAAGACCGTGACCCCCGCGATAGCCGCAAAATGGACCACCATGTTCCGTTCTGTTTTAAGCCCCGCTCCAATGCCCTCAAAGGCATAGGAAAAGCTTTTGAATATGGAAGCTGGCTGCCCTAAAGCTTTTTTGGCGGCTATTTCCTCATGGGTAAAATACCGCTGGATAAAGCTGATGTAAATGACCAGGTATACCACCGATACACACAGCCCGCCCAGTACGTCACTGAAAAAATGCACGCCAAGATAGATGCGGCTCACACCTACCAGCAAAATGATCGCGGACAAAAAGCCGGTGATGAGCCTGCGAAGCCAGGGCCTAAGGGACGAATGCAAAACTAAAAAAATAAGAAAGCCATAAAAGCAGGCCGCCGCCATGGTGTGGCCGCTGGGGAAGCTGTACCCGGTCTCGGTGACCAGCACCGCCACCTCCGTAGGCCGCACCCGGGCAAAGAAGGTTTTCAACCCCAGGTTTAGCAGCACCGAGAAAGCCAGGTTGGCCAGCAGAGGAATACGGTATTCCTTGTGGGGCATAAAGGCCGCCAGGATAAAGCTGAAAACAAGCAGAGGCAGCGCGCTGGCCAGCACCGTGCACCCGTTAAAAAAGGCTGTAAACATGGGGGAATGGAGAGCAGAAACGGCGCGGTACACCGCCTGGTCCACAGGCCCCAGGCTATCCAGGGACAGGGCCAGCCCCAAAAACACAAAGCCGCAAAAAATAGCCAGCAGCCACTTATACAGACGGGAAGACCGGTTTATCGTTTGATTCATAAACATCCTCCTACATCGGAAATCTATAGGGAGCATACCACAATCGGGCTGGAAAGAAAATGGAAAATCGCTGAGGGCTTGCAGGGAGAGGGGCGAATCGTGTAGAATGGGAAAGTCCAAGACGGCTAAGGAGGGTATCCATGTATCAAGTAGGGGTTTATTTCGGGCGGTTCTGCCCGCCGCACCGGGGCCATTTGTATCAAATGATCGACGCATCCACCAAGTGTGAAAAGCTGATCGTGGTCATTTCCGATAATGCGAACCAAACGGAGGAGCTGTGCAAGGCCTCAAATTTGCCTACCATTTCCTACCGGCTGCGCAAGCAGTGGATATCCCAGCAGCTTCAGGATATGGAGCATATCGAGATACGGGTGCTGGACGAAACGGATATCGAGGTATATCCCAACGGCTGGAAGGCTTGGAGCCAGCGCATGCAGGAAGTGGTGCCGGAAAATATCGACGCATTTTTTGTGGGGGATATGGAGTACCAGGAGACCCTGGAACAGTATTTCCCGGAATCCAAGGTAGAACTCTTCGATCTGTCCCGTAGCCGCTATCCCATTTCCGCCACGGATATCCGCAATAATATTCTGGGCAACTGGCATTATATTTTGGGCTCTGCCCGTCCCTTCTTTGCAAAAAAGGTGCTGATCGCAGGCACGGAAAGCTGCGGCAAGACCACGCTGACCAAGTGTCTGGCGAAGTTGTACAACACCTCCTGGTCGGAGGAGGTAGGCCGTTTCTACGCCAATAAATATTTGGGAAACGACGAGACCATCTACACGGACGAGGATTTTGGCCGCATCGCTCATTTGCAGTTTGAGCAGGACTACGAGGCCCTACGCGCATCCAACAAGGTCTGCTTTTTCGATACGGACGCTACCTACACCGATTATTTCAGCGAGCTGTACATGGGCCACCGCAACAAGCTGGTGGAGGCGTACATCGACCCCAGCAAATATGACGTGCTGCTGTACCTTTTGCCGGATGTGGAATGGGTAGCCGATGGCCAGCGCCTAAACGGAGACGAGGAGCGCAGGCGTATGCTCAACAAGCGCTTGATGGATATGTACAAAGCCAATGGTTTTGGGGACAAGCTGGTCATCGTAAGCGGGGATTACTCCCAGCGGCTCCACCAGGCCATTGCGCTGGTGGACAGCCTGCTGGCGGGCATCAAGCCCTGAGCAGCGGGCCGCAAGCGGCGGGCCATGGTCATCGGGCACGGCCAAAAAATAACTTTGCTTTTCAAACAGGTGAAAGTGTGGTATGCTGATTCTCGTGATTTTATGAAGATGGGATGAAGCTATGTTATTTGATGAAATGAATCTACTCCCTGCCTTGCTGTCGTCGGTGAAGGAGTTCGGCTACGAGGAACCGACGCCTATCCAGCGGGAAACCATTCCGCTGGTCTTGCAAGGCAGGGATGTTTTAGGCTGTGCCCAAACGGGCACTGGCAAGACCGCCGCCTTTGCGCTGCCCATTTTGCAGCGTCTATGGCAGCAGGGCCTGCCCAGCAGTGTTGGCAAACGGCCTATCCGCGCTCTGGTGCTGACCCCTACCCGGGAGCTGGCCTTGCAGATCGACGAAAATTTTCGGGCATATGGCCGCAAGCTACCTTTTCGCTTCTGCGTGGTTTTTGGCGGCGTAAACCAAAAGCCCCAAGTGGAGCAGCTGAAGCGCGGCGTGGATGTGCTGGTTGCGACTCCGGGCCGCCTCAACGACCTGATCGGCCAAGGCTATATTCAGCTGGATAAGCTGGAAATTTTTGTGCTGGATGAAGCGGACCGCATGTTGGACATGGGCTTCATCCACGATGTACGCAGGGTGATCGCCAAGCTGCCCGAAGAACGCCAGACCCTGTTTTTCTCCGCCACCATGCCGGGCGAGGTGGAGAGCCTGGCCCTAAGTATCCTGCATGACCCTGCGGCGGTGAAGGTGGACCCGGTATCCAGCACCGTGGATGCCATCGAGCAATGCTTATACATGGTGGATAAAGCCAACAAAAAGCTATTGCTAGCCAGCATCCTCAGGCAGCCCGAGGTGGAGAGCGCCCTGGTCTTTTCCCGCACCAAGCACGGCGCGGACCGGGTGGTCCGGGAGCTGGGCAAGGAGGGCATCTCTGCCAAGGCCATCCATGGCGACAAGAGCCAATCCGCAAGGCAAGAGGCCCTCAGTCAATTTAAAAACGGCAATATCGGGGTGCTGGTCGCCACGGATATTGCTGCCCGGGGCATTGACATCGCCGGGCTTTCTCACGTTATCAACTATGATATCCCCAATGAGCCGGAGGCCTACGTGCACCGCATCGGTCGCACGGGCCGCGCCGGAATGGAAGGCATTGCTATCAGCTTTTGCTGCGTTGACGAGCTTAAGGAGTTGAAAGCTATTGAGAAGCTTATCGGCTTTACCATTCCCCGGAAGGAAAGCCAGTGGCCCATGGAGGTCTTTACCCCCACGGTAAAGCAGCCCAGGCAGCCCCGCAACGCCGAATCCAAAGCGACCCTCCAAAAGCCTGCGGCTGCAAGGTCCGGCAGTGCATCCAGACCCGCAGCCGCCAAGCCTGCAGCCCCTGGAAGGACTATGGCAGCCCCTAAGCCTGCATCGGCCAAGCCCGCAGCCCAAAGGACTGTATCATCGGCCAAGCCTGCAGCCCAAAGGGCTGTATCGCCGGCTAAGCCTGCACAGTCTAGGTTTGCGGCTCAGGCAGCCCGCTCGGCGGCCAAGTCTGCCACTGCCCACCCGGCGGCTCGCTTTGGCCCGCAATCCCAGGCAAGCAGCCAGAGCGCCCAGAGCACCCAAAGTAGCCCTAGCCCTAGCCGCAGCAACCGCAGCCGTTGGCATTCCCGGCGAAGCAGCACGCCCCAGGGCTAAGGAGGTCATATATTTCCTGCATGCCCTCTTTGCTGTTTTTGCATACTATTTTCATGTAGGCTATGCCATGGGCATGGCGCTGCACCGAAAGGAGTATGCCTATGGAACAGCAAGGAAAGCCCAATAAAGTATACCCAAACCCGCCCATTTTTGACGTGGAAAAGGTGGCCGCAGCCAGCGAGTGCACGGGACTTGTCCCTTCGGCGGTGGGATCTGAAGCGGAGGGATCTACCTACGCGGATCTGTACGGCATCCACATTCAAAAGCCCACCAAGGCCGAATAAAGCAAATGAAAAAACAGGGAGCAGCCTCGTGGCTTCTCCCTGTTTTTCTAGGAGGGAGGCTGGTCCTCTTCGGCGACTATACCCTCCAAGATAGCGATAAGGTCCTGCACGGTGTTGATCTGCACATCTTTTTCCAGAATGTAGTTTTTGAGATTGATGGGCAGGTTTTCAAAGGAATCCTGCACAGCCGGGCTTACATATGCCATGATGATCACCTCTATTGCAGGGTCTCCAGCAGGGAAGAAAATATGTGCTATAAAAAAGAGATAGGCCGTCTGTTTTTTTGCGATGCAAATAAGAAAGCCCTTTGCTGACCTTGATTCAGCAAAGGGCCTGCTTTTTAGGAATCGGATTTTTTTGCCATGCTATCCAGCGTTCCGATAAGCTTCAATACAATGCTGCATTGCTTTGTGCTTAAGGTTTTGACACGCTGAAGGAGCAGGGTCTTAGGGTCTTTGCCTATAACTTGCGAATTTTGAGTGTTCATAGGCTTATTTATACGTGTTGCTACCGGAGGTAGCGGATGCAGTGGTACCATCGGCATTAAAGGTAACTACGATGCGATAGGTATTTCCCTTCGTGCAGTAGCTGGAGTAGTCCATACCGGCACCGAAGATATCGGTATTTACTGCGGTGGTTGAAGGACAAGGCAAGGAGGTTGTGGAGACCCAGTCAGTGCCGATCTTTTTTTCCAATTTTACGGCAGACACATATATTTTTTTGCAATCAACGGAGGTTGAACAGGATATGCTTGATCTCATGGACGTAGACAAGGAAACAGTTTTGCTTACAAACACAGCGCTGGCTTGCAGATTGGCATAGGCAACGGAAAAGGTTAGGATGACCAGAACAAAGAGAAGGGCAGCAGAAATAAGAATGCGTTTTTTATTATTTTTCATTGTAAGTTCTCCTTTAAATTGAATTCATTATTTTGATAAGTTCAGCCTCGGTAAAAGGCCCTGAAAGCAGATAAACCGTGTTGCTGGTTGTCCATGTACAGACTGGAATTTCCAGGTTCAGGCTGAGATACACAGATAAGCCATTATTTAGAGTGATCGTTTTTCCAGATTTGTTCTGCTCCGCATACATGCCTAGGCCAATGTCTAGGTTGCGCGAGAAGTGGATTTCGAATTTCATGTGTTTTTCATTTTGAGGGTTTTGGTAGGAGACGTAAAAATCCTCGAGGCCATCAAGACATTGACTTTGGAAGCGAACGATTTTCCAGCCGTCAGGGATCCAAGTGGGCATTGCAGGTTGAAAGCTCAGAATAGAGCAGGCTTCGTCAAAGTCGGTGCTTTCGACCATGCGAAACGAATCATTGACCGCGGCGGTGCCCGATTCAACCATATTGGGGTCGACCACATTGCTTTTGACCACATAATCCTGCTCATCGAGGGTAGAATTTCCATCCAGCCACTCTCTATGGATCAAGACCTCCGCTGCGAAAGCGATCAGCAATAGAGCAGCCGCAGCCGCGACCGTCCGCAAAGCATATTTCCTAATGCCTTGTGCCTTAAGTCGCCTATTAAGCTTCCGCTTGGCGTTTTCCAAGCTCTGCTCAGTACGGCCCTCCCAAGATGCACCCTGCATATGGATATCCCACAGCAGCCCCTGGCAGGCTTGGACCAGCTCCAGGTCGGCGGCCTCTGTGGTTTTGGATAATTCGGCGTCTATGGCGGCGTTCAACCTCCGTTTCATCTCAGCGTACGGCAGTGTACCGTCAGCGATCGCGGTCTTGATTTCCGCTATCATTTGGCTACTAGATAAGCCAGTCATATGGGGTACCTCCTTCGCTTATTTAGTGCGTGAGAAACGGATAATGCATTCGAAAAATAGAAAAAAGATAAAAAGCTTATTAAGCCCCCGCGCTCGCTTACGAATGCGTTCTATGGCGGAGCGAACGGAGTTTTCAGACAGACCGGTCTTTGCTGTGGTGTCGGCAAGCGAAAGATCATCAACAAAATAACGCTGATATACGGCCTGCTCCGTATCGGTCAGCAGGGCATACAGGGCTGTGAGCTTATGCCGGTTCTCTTCTTGGCTCAACCAGCGCTCTATTGCGTTTTGTGCTTCGGAAGAAGGGGCCAGCAGCGCCGCTTCATCTTCAAGCTTTTTTCTGCGGCTGTTATTGTTTCGGATCTTCGTGCGCAGCTTGTTCCAAGCAGCATGGCAAAGCCATCCTGCCGGATTGGGGTGGCTTGCCAAGGTTTCATATGACATGGCAAACATAACAAATGCGTCTTGGATGCAGTCCTCAATTTGACAGGCGAACTGGGTCTGATAGTTTATTTTGCTTAAGCAAAAATGATAGATGATCTGATAGTATTGATTATAGCTATCTTCGATCAATTGGTTTCTTTCATCATTTGTATAGGTTGCGGACATGGTGAAACACGCTCCCACTTGCACGCACAAATTTGCATGAGATGATAGCACCAGATGCTTGTGACATATAAGTTTATAGGGTGTGCATAAGCATCGTCAATCGTCTAGGGGAAGCATATAGGTATTACATGAAGCAATTTGCGATTTGGCTCGCGGGACTGGGGCAAAAAAAATAAGTGAGCCATCTGCAC
This sequence comes from Eubacteriales bacterium, assembly GCA_031548115.1. Classification (GTDB taxonomy): domain Bacteria; phylum Bacillota; class Clostridia; order Christensenellales; family Aristaeellaceae; genus Limiplasma. The sequence continues at coordinate 29,732 of JAVBRJ010000001.1, forward strand.
GAAGCTAGACAACCCACCTATGGCAGGGGCAGAAGGACTCGAACCCTCAACAAAGGCTACGAAAAATAAATAAAATCAACATGTCTATACGCTGATGTACCCTACGCGCACCCTATAAATTATATGGGATGCATTTTGTTGATGGCCTGGATAGCGGCAGAATCGTCCGGGTGGGTATACCGCTCTGTCATGCGTGAAGAATGCCGCATGACGCGAGAGATAACGGCAGGGGCAATGGTGGGGTCCAGGGAAAGGGCTGTGGCCGTGGTGTGGCGGCAGGAGTAGGGTGTAAGCCGCCGACATCCAGCCATGTCTAGCGTTTCATAATACTCCTTAGCAAATTTTTCATAGTAGTACCCGTCAAAGAGTAGATCGTTTTTGGCAGTTGCCATTATAGTCTCAAGTATGGGGGAGATAAAGGCGGGGAATACAATGGACTGTGTTTTACGCTGCTTGGTTTTTAATCCAGCGCCAATTATGCGTTGGCTTTCAATGTCGATCATACTTTTTCTTAGGTGAAGAAGCTCGCCCGGCATCATGCTGGTATATATCATCAAAAGGATATATCCAGCAAAGAGATGGCCGCGCTGCCATAGGGCATAAAGCTTGTCTATTTCTTCAAGGGTAAAGGCCTGCTGTTGGGATTCCTTCAAAGCTGGCAATTCTATGAAAGAAGGAAGGTCTTTGGAAGCTATACCATCAGCAGCGGCAAACAGGAATAGCCTGGACAAAAGCGTTTTCATGTCACGAGCAGGATAAAATGATGTAGTGGTAGTGGAAACAACGTTTTGTAAGTCTGATATCGTAAGCAGAGAGATGTCAGCGAACTGAATGGAGGCAAGGCGGTTGTATGCGGTGCGGTAGTTTACCTGCTTGGTACGGGAAAGCTTGCATAGTTTGTCACGTTCATAAATGAGCCAATAAGAGGCCAAGGTCTTGCGTTCCTTTTTAGCAGTTTGACCGTTCATTTTATCCCGATAATCGGCAGCTTCCTTTTTTGTTTTGAATCCGCCCTTGGTACGTTCGATGCATTTGCGGGTGCTGGTGCCATCATCATTTTGCACGGGGATGTAAGTGCGCATGCGTAATGAATATGTATTGCCGCGCTTGTAAATGTAGCCCATGCCGTTACCGCGCTGGCGTGTGCGGCGTGGTGCAGCCTGATTTGCACCGCACCAGGGGCAAAAGGCGGCCCCGGTGGGTATGTCCTTTTGGCATTTACGGCAAAGCATGGCGTCACCTCCTGGCATAGTGCTGGTTAGTTGTTACGGTGTCAACAAAGGAATTTCTATTGGAAGTGTCTCCATGCCAACCTGTTTTTTTATGTCTTCCAGTTCTGGTATAAACTTATGTCGATCATAGTATATTGAGTGAATGATTAAATAGCCGAGCGGTGAAGGGAAAAATCTTTTGAATTTCTCCAGGTATGCTAGAAGCTGATCTTCACTGACGTTTGAAAGTACCGCTTCAAGCCGAGCTTGCTTTGTTGCAGGCACTTTGATTCCAGCTTTGATCAGCATTGACTTCAAATCTTCACTAGTGGCTGCGTTGAGTTTGTTCTCAACGGTATCTTCACGAAGAAAACCAAGAGCCCACAACATTTGAATCCCCCATTTGCCATCTGGGAAAAGAGCTTGCGAAACACCATTCATCATCTTGTGACTGTTTTCGTTGTCCTCACGCCCCGCTTCGTACATGAGCAAATACGGGAAGGGCATTTCGCTTGCATCGAGAAAAAGCAGATCGTCAAAATGAGGGTATAATACAATAGGCTTAATAGCAGCGGCCAGTGGGTGCCGCATATGCAAAGGAAGCTCTGAAATTAACTGAAAGGTTTCCAGTGGTTTGCCATGGATTTTATCAAGTATTTTTTGAATGAACTTGTCGCAAAAATCCCTATCAGCTTTGGAGAGGGCTGCACGAGCAGTGAGTTGCGCTTGCGTTGGGGCTACAAAGATTGTCTGCATACATTTTACCTCTTTCTGCTGTATTTGATATAAGAAACAGTTGCTTGGTGTTGTGTCTCGATTTACGCTGAGTAACACCAATGGCATTGTGCCGCTGTCATCAGCAGGCTTTTCCGTTGGTAGTGTGTGATGGCTTCCCGGATAAAGCCCTCTGGCAGGTTGAAACGATCAGACAGTTCATAGAGGGTACAGGTGCCGCTGTAAAGGGCATCCCGTAGGACTTGCAGGGGCAAGAGACTTTCATAGGACCAGGCCCGGCCTGCCTGCTCGCTTTTCCGTTGTGCTACGGTGGATTGCTCAATGATAATGCCTGTACTGCGGTAGTGGTGGCCCAGCTCTTCTGCCAGGGCTATGGTTTGCACGGCAAGGGGACGATGGCCATTAATGAGGATAATAGGCTCATCATCAAAGCATAGGTACAGTCCATCCAGACGCGTGGATTTACATAGTATTTTTTGGTCAACAGATATGCCTAGGGAAAGCGCCTCCTTGTAAAGGGTCTCAAAACAATGGGACATACATCCTCTCCTTTTCTAACATCAAGTCCAAAAATAGTGCGGTTAAAATAACTACAAAACGCTCCAGGCTGCCAAGAGGGGCAGTTAGAGCGTTTATAGACAGGTTATTTTTTTTTGGCTTCCTTATTTTTTAAGATGAGCTCATACGCTTGGCGGATGATGTCCTCCATCTCTTCCTGGCTCACAGGCGGCATGCCCTCTGTTGGCCGCGCTGCTATGACTGTTGGGCGCGGAACAAGGGGTTTTTCTGGTGATTCATCTGTGCGGCCAAGAAGATAATCCGTGCTTACATTATAAGCCTCTGCAATTTTCACAATCATTTCTGCATTTGGCTGCCTAGCACCGGATTCCCATCCAGCAATCGTACGTTGTGCAACTCCTAGTTTTTCACCCATGTGAGCCTGTGAATCCCCTTCAGATAACCGAACTTTTTTTATCATTTCATGTAACATAGCAATCACCTGCTATAATTGTAGCACATAACGAGCTAAAAATAAATGCTCAATCAGAGCTAAGATGATTGACAACAAGCCCATAATGAGCTAAAATGTGAGCATAAGCTCAAAACGAGCTAAAAGGAGGTGCATTTAGTGACACTTGCTACGTTGCGAAAGCAAAAAAGAATGACGCAGCAGAGCCTTGGCTGCAAGGTAGGCGTTTCGCAAAGAGCTATTGCAAATTACGAAGCTGGCACCCGCCGCCCATCTCCAACAATAGCCCAGCGAATCGCCAACGTTCTCGGCCTCAGCCTGGCGGAAATGTGGGTGATGTTCTACGCCAAGGATGCGGGGTGAAAAGAGGTGAGGGGAAATGCTGAAAAGGGTCAGGCGATGGCTCCTAAGCTACGAGTGCCCGGTATGGCTCAGGCTCGCTGGTGGGCCAACAGTTTTTGTGACCACCGTAACGCTTGACAAGGCAGCAGGGCCTTTCTATGCAAGGGCTTGGATGGCGCTTGTGCTCATTGCACTATTAATTCTTGCATTGGCACTTAGGAAACCTGTTGGTGTCGAAGATTGCGGCGAGTGCGAGGAACCTAAGGTGCCGGAGGAATGAACTTGAAAATAGACTGGGAGGAAGTTGCCCTGATCGCAGGTACAATCCTTGGCCTTGTTTTAAAAGCGGCCTTGGTCTGTGCGGCTTATAAGTTTATGACCAGATAAGAAAGGAGATCTCGATTATGACCACCGCTGAAAAGCTACGCCTGGCAGAGCGCATTGAGGCGGACAACAAAGCCCATGCCGCTGAGTATGCCGAAAAGAAAAAGGCACGGGAGGCCTTAATGCGTGCGCTGGCCGTAGCCCCTGGCTTGACAGTATCGCCGATTGAGGCAGCCGCGCTTTTGGACTGCGACCCATATAGCCTGAATTTAAGCGCCAAGGATGGGACGCTGGGCATACGGCACATATTTGCAGGCAGAAATCTGAGGATTTTCAAAACGGATCTGTTTGAGGCCTGCGGTTTTGGGAGGAAGGAGGTTGCACCATGACCGCCTGGCAGTATTACAACAAACCCAGCGGGGCCCGGTGCTGTGCCTATATACCGGACAGTCGGTTTGAGCTGCGGCGTATTCTGACCCTTTCCGGGCTGACGGTTCGCTGGGTGTGGGCCTTGTACTTCAAGGGTCAGCGGATATATGAGGTACACGCCATGAGCCGCATTAAGTTTGTACAGTCGGATGCTTGGGACTACATCAAGGAGGAAAAGGAATGTCTATACGAAGGACCATGCAGCGTGCCCATCATCGAAACCACCCACCCCAGGACAGAGATCACACCCTGCGTACCGTCCTATACACCGCTTCCGCTTTGCTATTCCTTTTGATGGTGGCGGCCATGATTGCCGCTGTAAAGCTGGGGGCGGGATAAGCCAGGAGCGGAGCACGACCTGAAGAGCATGGAGGGGAAGCCATGACCAGCGTAACCAAACACGCCAAGGAACGGTTGAAGGAGCGAGCAGGTATCAAGACGGATGCCTCCTGCCAGAAAAGGGCGGAAAGGGCACTGATGCTAGGCGTTGCCCGTGAAGAGACCGCCGGAAACCTGTATAAGTATCTGACGCATTTGTACTGCACCCATGAGAACATGACCCACCTACGGGTGTTCAACTACCAGGTGTATATCTTTGACGAGGACAGGCTGGTGACGGTGCTGGACTTGCCCTGTGAGCACAAGAAAGCCTTTGACAAGGCCCGGCGGAAGAAGCAGGAGGGCGCGGAGCCGCAAAACCTTGACCCGCAGACCGAGGAAAGGAGGGTGGAAAGCATGACGGAAACGGGATTGACCCAGCTGCTGACCATTGAGAACATGAGCGAGTACCCGGTAAGTGGGCGGGAATTGCACGGGCGGCTAGGGGTGGATACCCGGTACAACGATTGGATTAAACGGATGATTGATTACGGTTTTGAGGCAGGAAAGGACTTTCGAGCTATTACTCAAAAAAGAGTAACAGCTCAGGGAAACGAAACAACCCAAGAGGAACATAAGCTGACCCTGTCCATGGCCAAGGAGTTGGCCATGCTCCAGCGCACCGATAAGGGGCGGGAGGTTCGGCGGTATCTGATCCAGGTAGAAGAGGCCTGGAACAGCCCGGACGCTATCATGGCGCGGGCCTTGCACATCGCCCATGACCGGGTGAAGACCTTGCAGGGGGAACTTCTTACTTTGCAGGTGGAGAATAGCCAGCTGGCCGTGGAGACCCAGATCATGCGGCCTAAGGCGGCGTATTTTGATGACCTGGTGGACCGTGGGGCAAACCTGTCCATTCGGGAGACCGCCAAGGAGCTGGGATTGAAGGAGCGGGCGTTTGTGGATCACCTGCTCAAAAGGAAATATCTATACAGGGACGGCAAGGGCAAACTGATGCCCTTTGCCCAGCACGTTCATGGAGGTCTGTTTGAGGTAAAGGAATGCCTCAACGAAAGGACCCAATGGACCGGCACCCAGACCCTTATCACCCCCAAAGGCAGGGAGGCTTTCCGGCATATGACGGAGGGCTTGACCTGCCTATAATGTAGGCTTTTTTACGGGAAAGGAGCAGGCCTATGCTTTCATTTTTGGACTTTGCGAAGGGGTATTTCCGCCGAAAGCGGCGGCTGAAGAAACAGATGTCAGAGCTGGACCCGGACTATACAGGGCTGGTGACCCTGATGCTGGTCTCCGTCATTGCCCTGGTGACCATCTTACTCTTTGGCGTGCGGGCCATGCTGTGGAGGTGACCGGGATTGACGGACATTGAAAACGGCATGGTGGTAGGCGCTCAGGCGGATTGGGATAGGCAATTTGGAGAGCAGGAGCCCAGCGGGTACGTGTGCCAGGTGTGCCTGGAGCCGGTGTCCAGCGGGGAGGACTACTACGAAGAGGCGGACGGCGGGGCCGTCTGCTGGGGCTGTGTACTGAAACGGAGGAAAACAGCATGAGCCAAACAGCACAAAGTACCCTGAACATGAGCCGGGAGGCATGGCTGGAACTGCGGCGAAAGGGCATAGGCGGCTCTGACGCGGCGGCCATCCTGGGCATGAACCCCTATAAAACACCCTTTTCCCTGTGGACGGACAAAATGGGCATGCTGCCTGAGGCGGAGATCAATGAGCGGATGCGGCTGGGTATTGCCCTGGAGCCTTACGTAGCCGAACGGTTTACGGAGATCACCGGGAAAAAGGTTCGGCGGGATAACCGGATGCTGTTCAGCCAGGAGCACCCCTTTGCCTTTGCCAACATTGACCGGGCGATCATAGGGGAAAAGGCCGGGTTGGAGATCAAGACCACCAGCAGCCTGAACCTGAAACGCTTTCAGGGCGGGGAATACCCGGAGGAGTATTACGTGCAATGCGTCCACTACCTGGCGGTGACGGGCTGGAACCGGTGGTACCTGTGCGTATTGGTGCTGGGGTCTCCAGAGGAACCCAAGATATTTACCATCGAGCGGAACCCGGAGGAGATCAGCGCCCTGATGGAGGCGGAGAAAGCTTATTGGGAGGGTCATGTGTTGACCGAAAATCCCCCGCCAGTGGACGGCTACGAAGCCACCACCAAGGCCATAACCGCCCTGTACCCAGGCGGGGATGATTCCACCCTGGGCATTGACGAGCCCCAGGCCATTGCCCATTACCTGACCCTGCATCAGCAGATCGAGGCCTTGAAGAAGGAAAAGGAAAAGATGGGGCAGACCATCAAGGTGGCCATGGGCGACCATGAGCGGGCGGAGTGTGGCTTGTACAAGATCAGCTGGGCACAGCGCACCAAGACCACCTTTGACCCTGGGGCTTTGGCCAAGGCCCACCCTCAGTTGGACCTGGCCCCTTTTTATAAGACCACGGCATACCGAGATTTTAGAATCAAGGAGGCGAGCGGGAAATGACCATGACCAAGATACAGGACAAGGCCCTGCAAAACCAGCAGGCGGCCCAGCTGCCTGCCCAGGAAACGGCCCCTGCCAAGCAGACGGTGACCACCCTACTCAATGCCATGCTGGACAGCGAGGGCTACCGGAGGCGTTTTAATGAGCTGCTGGGCAAGCGTACCCCGCAGTTTGTGTCCAGCATCGTATCCATGGTAAATGCCGATGTCAACCTGCAAAAGGCCTTTGCCCAGGCACCCATAACCGTCATACAGTCGGCACTGAAGGCCGCTAGCTACGACCTGCCCATTGACCCAGGCCTGGGGTATACCTACATAATGCCCTTTAACAACTCCTATAAGCTCCCTGATGACAGCTGGGGCAAACGGATGGAAGCCACCTGTATCCTAGGATACAAAGGTATGATCCAGCTGGCACTGCGGACCGGAGCGTATAAGACCATCAACGCCCTAGAGGTGCGGGAGGGGGAACTCATCAGCTACAACCGGCTGACGGAGGACATCGTGCTGAACCTGGTGGAGGATGAGGACGAGCGGGAAAAGCTGCCCATTATCGGGTACGTGGGCTTTTATCGGCTCATCAACGGTACGGAAAAGACCGTGTACATGTCCAAAAAACAGATCGCGGCCCATGAGATCAAGCACCGGAAGGGCAAGGTCATGAGCAAGGGCTGGCGGGATGATTTCAACGCTATGGCCCTGAAAACCGTTATTCGCGTCCTGATCGGCAAGTGGGGCCTGATGTCCATCGAATACCAGCAGGCCACCCCCGCCATGGTCAAAGCTGCGGAAGCCCTGGCCCAGGGGGTGCTGGAGGACGAGGACAGCACCATCCCCGTGCTGGAAGGGGAAGGCATGGTAAGCGAGGCAACGGACGGCGAGGAGCAGCAGCTGGTAGTGTAAGGCGGTGTGGTAAATGGAACGAAAATATTTTTGTGCCTATCACAGTTACCTAGAGGCCATGGAGCAGCTGACTGACGTGGAGTGTGGGCGACTTTTCAGGGCTTGTCTTTTATACAGCAGGACCGGCGAAGCGCCAAAACTCACCGGAAACGAACGCTTTGTATTCCCTGGCATGAAGTCGCAGATAGATAGGGACAGGAATAAATACAAAGATAAATGCGAAAAGAATCGCAGGAACGGCTCCCTGGGCGGGAAGGCAACCGCCAGCGAACGCCAGCAACCGGCAGCGAACGCTGGCGAACGCCCCCCAAATGCCCCCCGAACGCCCCCCAAGGAAAAGGAAAAAGAGAAAGATAAGGAGAGGGAGAAGGAGAAACCTTCCCCCCCTACCCCCCAGGGGGAACCGACACGGTTTGATGCGTTTTGGACGGCCTACCCCAAAAAGGTGGGCAAGGACGCGGCCCGCAAGGCCTATTTGAGCCGCAAGCCTACACAGGAACTGCACCAGCGGATGCTGGCGGCCATAGCTGCCCAGAAGCAGGGCGACCAGTGGACCCGCGAAGGGGGGCGGTTTATACCCAACCCCGCCACCTGGCTGAATCAAGGGCGGTGGGAGGATGAAGTCCCCAAGGGGTCCGCCGGAGGCGCTTCAAAGCCCGCCAGGGCTAGCAAGACCGTTGCCGAGCAGCAGTACACCCAGCGGGAATACGACCCCACGGAGTATGAACAGATGGTTGCCAAAGCCATGGAGGAGGCCAGCAAGCTATGACACTTTACATGGCCGTTACCGCCGACAAGGTACAGCTTCCGCTGGTGGTGGCGGAAACGGTAGCGGAGATCGTAGCCTGGACGGGCAGGAGCAAGTCCGCAGTGCTTGCCGAGGCGTGCCGGAATACCAAGCGGGCCGCCACCCAGCCGGACAGGCCCTTAAAGGGCGGCAGGCGGTTCCCATATTGCATAATTCGGGTGGAGGTGTGAGCGTGCAACGATTTACGATACCCTTCCGGTTGCCCTCCTTGAACGATTACATTAATGTGTGCCGCCGGAATAAGTACCAGGCAGCAAAGTTTAAGGCGGCCTTACATGCGCAGATCGCGCCGTACGTCTTTAGGCTTGATCCCATCGTGGGCTGTTGCGTGGTCAAAATGACGTTTGTGGAACCGGACCGACGGCGGGACGTAGACAACGTGGAAAGCGCCAAGAAGTACATCCTTGACACGATGGTGGCCTGCAAAAGACTGCAAGGGGACAGCCCCAAGTGGGTGCGGGCTGTGCCCAGCTATACGGAGTATGGGGAGGCCGCCCAGGTGGAGGTGGAGATCATGCCGGTGGAGGAGTGGGAAAAGAACGAGGAAGGCTGCTCCGAGCTTGTATGCCCTAAATGCGGAGGCGATAACATCATAACGACCTCCACATGGATGCAGTTTTGCATGAATTGTGACTGGTGCATAGGGGGTAAAAAGCCGCCAGATATGCTAAAACGCATGATTGCGGCAGCGTTTGAGGATGACGAAGAGGAGGCGTAGGGGAGATGGCGCAATTTCAAACTGTAATGCAGCGGTATGAGGGCATGTGCGAAGAATACAGGCGGAAGGAAGGCTTATTGGCCGATATGTGCAAGGATTGCCCGCTGTATGAGCTATCTGAAAAATACAACGCTTGCTTATTCGCATTGACGGAGGACCCTTTTGGATTCGAGCGGGCCGTCATGAGCAAATGCGGCAATGCTGTGAAAGGGGAGGGAAAGGTCGATGCATGACTACCTTTTCCGGGGGAAGCGGGTGGACGCCATGATAGCCATCAGCACCTATTCCGGCGAGTGTGACGGCCTTGGCTATGCTGCTGAAATGGCAGGCGTTGAAGTGGCCGCCTACTGCGAAGCAGACCCGAAACGCCGGGCGCAGCTAGCCAAGAAGCACCCAGGGAAGCCCATATTTGAAAGCGATACGGAGTTGACGAAAGATGCGATCGAAAGCCTTGGAATACGAGCAGACATCCTTTTTGGAGGCCCACCCTGTCAGCCCTTTTCTGTCGCGGGAGCTGGGCGGGGTACGGATGATCCTCGCCACAGGTGGCCCCAAATGCGCAGGTTTATACAGGAGTACCGGCCCCGTTGGGTTATTGTTGAAAACGTTGGTGGCTTCGTCAATCTGGCGCTCGACCTTGTATGGTCTGACCTGGAGGCAGAAGGTTACGAAACAGGGACGGTCGTACTGCCGGCTCTTGCCGTCGGTGCGCCCCATCGCCGGGATAGATGCTTCGTCTTGGCCTACACCAACGGCCATGGACAAGTCTACGGAGAACATGCAATCAACGCAACAAAATGGAACAAAACACAGCCTGAACCTGCCAGCGGCAGTGAAATTGTGGCCAACGCCCATGGCCAGCAGCAAGACCGGAGCGTCAAATCACGGCGTGGGGGGGCAAGACCTTCAAACGGCAGCAGCATGGGCGACCCCATCAGCGGCGGACAAGCAGGGCACGAATGGCGGGGGTCAGACACGGAGTTTACGGGACGATGTGCATGGGCAGCTCAATCCCGACTGGGTGGAGTGCTTGATGGGATTTCCCGTAGGACACACGAGGTGAATAGTGATGACAGATTGGAATTTGAGAAAAAAGGCGCAGCGGGCTTATCCGGAAACACTCCCGTGCAAGATTTGCGGAAGCACGGAGAACGTGCAGAGGCATCATCCGAATCCAGCGCTACCAACACATGTGATCTTTCTTTGCCAGACATGCCACAAGAACGCACACGTAGCAATGGGCACATGGGGGCATGGAACAAAACAGCCGAAACTATGCAAGGTGTGCGGAAAACCGTTTTATCCAAGCCATTCAAAGAATCACAACACATGCAGCAAGGAATGTTTGAGTGCAATCGGGAGGATCAATGCGCAAAAGCGTTGGAGCAAGCAGAGAAAAGACTTACCGCAACCTTAGAGCGTGTGTCTGCTCAACTGGACGAACAAATGAGCCAATGGCCAGCGTGGCGAGGACAGGAACAGTACGCATGGGAGCCATCCAGAACCATAACAGGCATGGAGGACAGGCCGCGGCGTATTGAATCCCTGGGGCTTGCGGTTGTTCCGTGGGTACCATATCCAATCTTTGCCCTGATTAAGGAAATGGACACTATCTTGAGGGGAGGCGGGGAAGGGTGAATAAAACCAGCCACAAGCTAAACCAATTTATCAAGTGGTGTAATGGATTTTCAAAGAAATCCATCATCAAGGGTTTGGCTGAAAACATGCTTCTTGATACGGAGCGGGTTAAATTCGACATCATCAAAGCTGAATTAGATACGGCCATGCTCAAAGAAAAAGCCTTGCGTGAAGCCAGAAAGCCAGAGATGAGCATATCCGAATGGAATGCTTACAGAGAAAAGATTGCCCCTATAGAGAGAAAGATAGAAACCCTGCTGGGCATGATGACCGAAATCAACAAGAAGCAGGAGGCCACGCCATGATTGCAGTTAAAACGAAGATGAGGGATATGCCCCAAGAGTGCATACATTGCCTCTTTTACAGACCATCCAGAATGAATTACTTTGAAGCTCCTTCTTGCGGAGCGAAGCCAGGATTTTCTCATGGCAAACCAATAGGGAAAACCGTACAGCCAACATTGGAACGCCCCAAGTGGTGTCCACTGCGTGTGATGCAGGAGGCTACACCATGAGCATTGCCAAGGCTGATTTTAAAATCATCTCCAAGCCTGCCTATATCGAATTTGATTGCCCGCACTGTGGAAATAAGAACAACTACAGCTGGAGTGCTGTAAATCCCGCAACACACTGGGGCGACAAATGGCCGAATATCATCTGTCAGGAATGCGGCGAACTCGTTGGACTTGGCGACTATGAATACGATTGAGGCAAACTATGATTTTTGACGGAAAGCAGATTATCCGGATATTTCCGAGCCGAACATCCTATACCCCAGATGATGATTATGTTTTCATCGGCATGCCGCCGTTCGTCATTCCAGACCATGATGAAATCCACGTATCCTGTACATTTACCTGGGATAAGGCGTTGTGTGAAAACCTCGCATACCAATGGGAGGGGCGTACCAATAAGCCCGTTAAGCTGGGCGGGGTTGCCTACGCTTCCAAGGTGGACGGCTTTGTTCCAGGGCTTTACGTGAAGCCTAATATCATCTTCACCACTCGTGGATGCAACAATAACTGCCCATGGTGCTGTGTGTCTAAGGTGGAGGGTAGATTACGAGAGATGGAAATAACGCCCGGCAATATCATCCAGGATAATAACTTCTTGCAAGCAAGCCGCCATCACAAAGACAAGGTTTTTGAAATGCTAAAGACCCCAAAGGGGATTTGCTTTAAGGGAGGGCTAGAGCCTGACCTGGTGGACGATCACTTCACGAATGGTATTTCTGGTTTACGCATCAAGGAATTATGGCTTGCATGTGACACGGATGCAAAACTCCCAGAGTTCAAGCGGGCTTGCGAAAAGCTCAATAAGGCTGGATTCAGCCGGGAGAAAATTCATTGCTATGTGCTGTCTTACGGCAAGAACATGTATAGGGATGAAGCGCGGGCTAGGGCGGTATATGAGGCCGGGGCAATGCCGTTTATGCAGCTCTATCGGGACTTTTCTGGAACAAAGACCGAGTACAGCAAAGAATGGAACGCCTTCTGCCGGATGTGGCAAAGACCAGCTGCGATTAGGATGCACGTTGAAAACGGTACGGATTTTAGGGACTATCGCACATAAGAACACCAGCAATGATGGATGTGGGAGGCAAAGTTATGAAAACTAAACCGATATTATTCAGCACGCCGATGGTACAGGCGATATCGTCTGGGCAAAAGACCATGACCAGGCGGGTGGTAAGCCCGCAACCCGTGGACGAGGGGAAGAATACCAGATTTAGATGCTGGTTTGATTACGACTTCTACACCAGATATGCACGCTTCGAGGATGATTGCAGGCTTGCTTTGTGCGACAGAAAGCCGAAATACAATCCTGGCGATATTCTGTGGGTGCGGGAAACGTGGCGTTCCAGCGAATGCGACCCGGAATGCTCCGGGCATGCGGATAAGAACGAATGCCCTTTCAATCGCGTTAATGGCAAGTGCTATGCGTACAAAGCGCAATACAGCGCAGATGGTGAGGCGAGAATCCTAAAATGGAAACCCTCTATCTTCATGCCCCGTGAAGCCGCGCGGTTATTTCTACGGGTAACGAACGTGCGGGTAGAGCGGTTGCAGGATATCGGCGAAGACGATGCGCAAGCCGAAGGGTGCGAAGGCGTTACGCTCTATGATAAATACGGAGAGCCTGTATGCTGGGATGTTTGCCCGATTGACCAGTTCCAGGAGCTTTGGCAAAACCTCAACGCCAAGCGCAACGGCGGTATCTACGCTTGGGACAAGAACCCCTGGGTTTGGGTGTATGAGTTCGAGCGGATCACGAGGGAGGAAGCAGAGGATGCAGCAGCTTAGGGCATGCCCGTTTTGTGGAGGAAAGGCTGAGGTGGCCTTTGGAGCCTATGACTATAACGTGTATCAAGTTGTTTGTGAAAGTGAAGTGTGCAGCGGAGCAGCCGGGTGGGCTGACACGCCTGAGGAGGCCATAGCCGCCTGGAACGCCAGAAAGGAGCCTGACTACCCCCGTATGCATCCGGTGGCGAAGGTCTACGAAACCAAGATTGCGCAGGAAGTGGCCGCCGCTATCAAGGAGGCGCTGAAAAACGATGAGAGGGAGCCCGTTGGCCCAGCATCTGGACAAACTACGTCTCCCTTTATGGATATAGTCAAAGGCTTTTGCAATGATTGGGCCTCAAAACCGACTGTCATATTGTGCGAATTGTGCGGAAGCTTGTCACATTATGACCCCTATTTCAAGCGGTATGTATGTTCTGGATGCGGGCACAGCCAGGAATGAGACAGGAAGGGTGAATGTGAATGAAGTGTCGTAAAAAGCCAGTTGTGGTTGACGCATTCCAGTATGACGGAGATTTCATGAATCGGGACGGGCAGTATTATGTGCCTGCATGGGCAGTGGATGCCCTGAATGATGGCGATTTTTACTATGTGCTAGACGGGCAACTGTTTGTAAAAACGCTGGAGGGCGATATGCATATCTCTGCTGGGGATTATGTAATTCAAGGCGTTAAGGGCGAGATTTACCCCTGCAAGCCTGATATCTTTGAACAGACGTATGAGCGCGTGGAGGGATGAGCATGAATAGAACCGCAAGGCTTGACGGAACCCATGATACAGACCGGGCCGCCCCTCAAAATGTATGGCTGCCTAAGGGACTGACAGCCAGCGACCTTTTAGGGATGCGGGAAACGGGCATGACCAATGCCGCCATAGGACGGGCTGCGGACATCACGGCGGCCACTGTGGAGAAGTTGATAGGCAAAACGCCCCCGGAGCTGGTGCGGGCTGCTAAGAGCTCCGCAGGGCAGAAGAGTGGAGCGACCCGGCGCGGAAAAAGGCACACTAAGGCCGCCCCTGCATCTACTACAACCCCGGCCCCCGGAGCCAAGGTCACCCGGTATGGTTCCCTCAAGGCCACGGTGGCCTCCATGAGGCTGGAGGGAGGCCTGTGCCATTATAACGTGATGCCAGGCACCCAGACCGTGGAGGTCATCAATCAAAGCGGACGGGCCTTGAATGGAAAACTGGCTTTTAAGGATGTAGAGGCATTCATTGAGGAACTGCTGAACGTGACCACTGCCATTGAAAGCATTGGATAAAAGAAAAATCCCCTCCCGCCGCCAAGCTGAAAGGGGATAAAACATAGCTCCTATTTTGAATTATAGCACGGATAGGAGTGGGATGCAATGAACCGGAAACAGCTTGAAAACTATATCCCTGCTGGACAAGAAATACAGCTGATTAAAATGGAGATGGGACATCACGCCGTCACAGATAGGGTCATGGGGTCTTTGAAGGAGTTTCCCTATACCCTGCATCCCATCAAAGTAGAGGGCATACAGCCGGAAGCCCTGGACAAGTTCGAGGCCCTTATGGCCAGGCTCAAAAGGGAACGGCTGGAAGTGGAGGCTTTTATCACAGAGGTGGAGGATTCCCGTATCAGGCAGATTTTGACCCTGCGGTATATGAAGGGGCTGACCTGGGCTCAGGTGGCTTTGAAAGTAGGAGGAAACAATACGGATGATGGCGTTAGAAAGGCGGCATCAAGATATATAGAAGGTGGCGTGTGAACTTGTCCGTTTTGTCCGTTTTTCCTGTGATAAAATTTACTTGGGTGAGACCGGATTGACGGCGGTGGGGAAGCCCAATCCTCACCACACCCGACAAAGAGCCGTGCAGGCTCTTTTTCTATTGCTTTTGGAAGGAGGTGGCAACCGTGGCAGCGCTGGTAAATCCACAATGGGAGAAGTTTTGTGTTGAACTGATAACAAACGTGAAAAACGGAACGCAGGCCGCGATTGCCGCCGGATATACCCAGCGCAGTGCGTACTCCCAGGCTACTCGCCTGCTGAAAAAAGCTGAGGTTTTTGCCAGGATCGAGGAGTTGAAAGAGGAGCTGAAAAGCGCCAAGATCGCCGATGCCCAGGAGGTGCTGGAAACCTTGACCCGCATTATCCGCCGGGAGGAGACCGAGGAGCAGGTGGTGGTGCTGACCAACCGTACCCCAACCCTGGACGACAAGACGGGCAAGACCAAGTCCACCACCCAGCAGGAGGCCCAGGTGGTGGACATGAAGCCGCCTATTGCATCGGTGAACAAGGCGGCGGAGCTGCTGGGCAAGTATTACACGCTGTTCACGGATCGGCTGGTGATGGATAAGCCCCTGACCGTGAACATCGTGGACGATATACCGCCCCAGGCACCGGCCCGGCCCATAGGCTTTGGGGAAGGACAAAAGGAGGAGCCGGATGGAGAGTAGCACAGAGAACAGGGTGCCCCTGTCCCGGCTGATCGCCCCGGTATTCTACCCCGTCCACCATGCGGTGAAGCACCATACCCATGATGAGATATGGCTGAAGGGGGGCCGGGGCAGCGGCAAAAGCTCCTTTGTCAGTTTGGAGATCATCTTGGGGATGCTGGGAGACCCGGAGGCCAACGCCATCATATACCGGAAGGTGGCGGACACCCTGCGGGATACGGTCTATGCTCAATTGTGGTGGGCTATGGAAGCCCTGGGCGTTGCTGCTGATTGGAAGCAAGGCCTCAGCCCTTTGGAGCTGACCCATAGGCACACCGGCCAGCGCATTATATTCCGGGGCATGGACAAGCCGGAAAAGAGCAAGGGACTGAAGCTGAAAAAGGGCTATTTCAAGTATCTGTGGGTGGAAGAGCTGACGGAGTTTAGGGGCATGGGCGAGATCCGCACGGTGAAAGCCTCCGTATTCCGGGGCAAGGACAGTGCCAACGCCCTGACCTTCTACACCTATAACCCGCCTCAAAGCGCCATGATATGGGTCAACGAACAGGCGTTGATGCCGACCAAGGGCCGCCTGATACATTCCAGCGATTACCGGGACCTGCCCAGGGAATGGCTGGGAGATGACTTCATCCGGGCAGCGGAGGCCATGCGGGACAGCGACCCCCATCAATACAAATGGATGTACCTGGGGGAGGTCGTAGGCACTGGTGGCAGGATATTCAAGAACCTGGAGGTGCGCAGGGTAAAACCTGAGGAATGGGAAAGCTTGCCCTGGTACTTTGGCCATGACTTTGGCTTTGCGGTAGACCCGGATGCAACGGTGAAATGCGCGTACAGCCGGAAGCGGCGGACCCTCTACCTGGTAGGGGAGAGCATCGGCAAGGGGCTGAGCCTGGACGAGCTTGCCAAGCACATGAAGCAGCTGGCAGGCAGGGACATCATTATTGCGGATAATGAGGACACCCGTGGCATCAGCGAGCTGCGGAACCAGGGCGTGCGGATCATGGCGGCTAAGAAAGGTCCCGGCAGCGTGGACCGAGGGCTGAAATGGCTCCAGACCCTAGCCAAGATCATCATAGACCCGGTAGCCTGCCCCTATGCGGCTAAGGAGTTCCAGGCCTATGAGTATGACCGGGGCAAGGATGACCAATTCATCCCTAGATACCCGGACCGGGACAACCATTGCCTTGTTGGGTGCACGATCATCCACACGACCAGCGGGGATGTTCCAATACAAGCATTGGTCGGGAAAACCGGGACAGCATATTGCTACAACGAAGAAAAGCGCACGCTAACGAGCTCGCGCTTTTTTGATGTCCGAAAAACCCGAGAGAATGTACCCGTCTACCGGGTGGAGCTTGCCAACGGTAAAAGTGCTGTAGCCACTGCCGAACACCCCTTCTTGACCGCTGAGGGCTGGAAGAGGCTGTCTGACCTGACGGAGATGGATGAGCTCATTTGCATAGGAGGGCTTGGGGATGGTTGAGTATCTGGAAGACGGAGACCTAGCGGTATATGAAGGCATTTGCTACCGAAGGGATAAGAAGACGGGCTACTATCTGAACTCCACCCGGCGCATGCGGCTGCATCGTGCGGTTTGGCAAAGCGAAAACGGGGCCATCCCGGAAGGCTACCACATCCACCATATAGACGGGGATAAATCCAATAACGAACCGGATAACCTTTGCCTGATTTTGGGGCGTGAACACGTAAGCCATCATGGCAGGGAGCGGGATGCTATGTTTCATGACGAGATCATACAAAACCTGAACGAGAATGCACGGCCCAAGGCGTGCTTATGGCACAAAAGCGAGGAAGGGCGCAAATGGCATTCTGAACATGCAAAAAAGATATGCGAAAGCTTGGAGGAAAAACGTTACACGTGCCAGCACTGCGGCGTGTCGTTTTTCAGAAAGCCTTTGGGGGTAAACAAATTCTGCTCCAACGCATGTAAATCGGCACATCGAAGGGAAATCGGAGTTGACAATGAGCAAAGGAGATGTTGTAGCTGTGGACAATTATTCGAAACCAACAAGTACAGCAAGGCCTCATCCTGCTCCAGAGCATGCGCCAATCAAATGCGTACGGGTATCAAGTATTACGCCCTGCGGCATAGCGGATGTATACAACATGGAGGTTGAGACCCATCACAATTTTACCGTGAATGGCGGGATCGTGGTACACAATTGTATTGACGCTACGCGCTACGCCATGGAAAGCGTGATCGTGAAGAAGGTAGGCATTATGCTATCGTAATACCTTTCCTTATGCCATAAAGGAGGACGCGCTGTATGATAACCATTGACCCCAGCCTGTTGCAGGCGGATGGCACCCCGGACGGGGTGTTGCTGACGGCTATCCTGGCCCTGCATGAGGAAAAGCGGCAGCGGCTGGAAGGGCTGCAAAAGACCTATGACCGGGAGCATGCCATCAAGAGCCGGGTGCGGCTGAAGGGCTTGCCCAATAACCAGCTGGCCCATGACCTGCCGGGGTACATCGTGACCATGTCGGCGGGGTACTTGGTGGGCAATCCCGTCAGCTACGCGCCCCCGGAGGAGCAGAAGGCCGCCTTTGAGCCCATCAGTGAGGCCCTCAAGGCCGCCTGTGCGGACAACGTGGACGCGGAGCTGGCGGTGGATGCGGCGGTATACGGCAAGGCGGTGGAGATATGCTACGCGGACAGCGAAGCCCGGCCCCGCGTCGCCCAGGTAAGCCCCCTGAATGCCTTTGTGGTCTATGATGACACGGTGGAGCACCAGCCCCTTTTTGGATTGACCCTGCGGGAAGTGCTGGACCGAAACCTGAAGCCGAAAAAGGAAGTCATTACCCTGATGACGGCAGGGGAAACGGTGACCTATGAGCGGATAGGGAAGGAGCGGCCCCATGAGGTGGAGCGGCGGCCCCATTTGTTTGGCGGAGTGCCCCTGACGGAATACTGGAACAATAGCCGGGAACAGGGGGACTTTGAGCCAGTCATGGACTTAATAGAGGCCTATGACACCCTGCAATCTGACCGGATGAACGACAAGCAGCAGTTTACCGACAGCATTTTAGCTTTTTACGGTATCACCTCCCTGGCCCCTGAGGAGACCGAGGAAGAGGATTACTGGAGCCAGGATGAGGACGGGGTACTGGAAGAAGTACCGGAGAAGAAGAAGGAACAGCTGACCCAAGGCCAGCGGCTCCGCCAGACCCGGACCCTGTTCCTGTCCAATGAGAACGTGAAGGCGGAGTTCCTGACCAAGCCCCAGTCCGAAGGGGATACGGACATCCTGCGGCAAAGCCTGAAGGACGATATCCACAAGCTGGCCCTGGTGCCGGACCTGACAGACCAGAACTTTGCCGGGAATGTCAGCGGGGTGGCGATGCGCTTCAAAATGCTGGGCCTGGAGCAGCTGACCCGGATCAAGGAGCGGTGGTTTAGGGAGGGCCTCAGGCAGCGGCTGAGGCTCTTCGGGACCTTCCTCAGCCTCCGAGGCGCGGCAGCCCTGGATGCAGACGAGGTGCAGATCACCTTTAACCGC
This sequence comes from Eubacteriales bacterium, assembly GCA_031548115.1. Taxonomy (GTDB): domain Bacteria; phylum Bacillota; class Clostridia; order Christensenellales; family Aristaeellaceae; genus Limiplasma. Next base: position 48,887 of record JAVBRJ010000001.1, read on the forward strand.
TCCCTGCCCGTGAACGAGCTGGAGACCGCCCAGACCCTGGCCACCTATGCGGACCTGGTGCCCAAGGCACTGCTGCTGGCTCAGGTGCCCTTTATATCGGACCCGGAGGCGGCAGCCAAGGCCATGGAGGAGGAGCAGGCGGCAGCGGTGGAGCGGCGTAATCGTATGTTCAGCTCCGAGCCTATGTGGCCGGACAAGGGGGAGCCAGATAGCGAGGATGATGCCTGATGTCAGATTATTGGGCCAAGCGTGCCCAATCCGATATGGAGCGGGTACACCGCCAGGCGGACCGCAGGCTGCGGGTCATCGGGCGGGCCATGACGGAGGCCCAGGATTACCTGGCGGCTGAGGTCAAGAAGATATTCAAGCGGTATCGGGATCGGTTTGGCCTGACAGAAGACCAGGCCCGGGCGGAGCTGGAAAAGCCTGTTACCCGGGCGGAGTATGACGGGCTGCTGGAGCGGGCCGCCAGCCTGCCGGGGGGCCAGGAGAGGCGGCAAATAGAGGCCCGGCTGAACAGCGAGGCCTACAGCTACCGGATCAGCCGGATGGAAGCCCTGCGGGAGAATATCGCCATTGAGACCGCCCGGATATCCCAGGTGATAGAGGACGAGCTGACGGGGCAGCTGAAGTTTACCGCTGCGGAGGCGTACAGCAGGCGGCTGTATGCCATTCAAAAGCAGAGCGGGGATCTCTTCGCGGTGCCAGATATTCAAACGTTTTCTTTGTCGGTACAATCCCCCTGGTTTGGCGGGGATTATAGCGCAAATATCTGGAAGAAACGGGACGCGCTGGCGGAAGTGCTGGAGCAGAAGATCACCGCTGGGTACCTGTCAGGCCGGAGCCATAGGAAGATAGCCCAGGACATACAAGACCAGTTTGGGGTAGAGTACTGGATGGCGGAGCGACTGGTACGGACGGAGACTAGCTTTCTATCCAACCAGGCAGACCTGGCGGCGTACAAGCGGGCGGGCATTAAGTGGTACCGCTGGCTGGCGGCCCTGGATGACCGCACCTGCGAAGAATGCGGAGGGCTGGACGGGCAGGTCTTTGAGGTGGCTAAGGCCCAGGTGGGCATAAACTTCCCGCCCTTGCACCCCAATGACCGCTGCACTACCATATCCGCCCGGGACAAGGACGCGCCTATGACAGGCCAGCGCCGGGGCCGGGATGCTGATGGTAAAAACATGCTGTTCCCTGCGGATATGACCTATGAGGAGTGGAAACGGTGGCAGGAGGAGCAGGTAGGAAAAGCCCAATTTGCAGCTGCCCAGAAGATGAAGCAGCGCAAAGCTAGCGACCAGGGCCAGTATGATGCATACCGAAAGGTGATAGGAAAGAATGAGTTCACGGCCAGTTTTGAGACCTTCCAACAGACTAAATACCTGAACCCGGAAGCCTATGGCTTCTTAAAGCTTGACTACAAGCGGCAGAATGCATTGCTTGCGGACCCATCTGCTGGCTTGCCCAATGCAACGGTGGTAACGGCAGCACCGGAAAAGTTTACTCAATATCTGTTTAACCAGGAAAACCCAAGTGGGTGGGCTAAGGGCGTTGCATTTGAAAGTCGGCTAGGGTACAATATAGATAACTGGCAGGAGTTTCGCAAGGTGCTTAGGAAAGCGGCAACGCGGTACCCATCGACCGCTCAAGGCAGTACCAATTATGGGACGCGATATGAGCAGAAGGTAGTCCTTTATGGCTACAAAGGGAAGCCTGCGAACGTGGTAATAGGCTGGTATGCGGATGAAGGGAAAACATGGCTGACAACGGTAATGATCAAGGAGGTGGACTAGTTGAAAATTATAGAGATGTACGAGCATGTCCTCCTTGCGGACGGTCGGGAAGGGGCCGTAGTTGAGATCCTAGGCGACCAGGATATTTTCCTGGTTGACATCGGCTCATCCTCTGCCGACTGGGAAACCATCGAAGTGAAAAGATCGGATATTGTAGATACAGACTAAGCCGCCTTGTAAAAGCAAGGCGGTTTTTGAAACCCGGTAATAAGCTCGATCCTGTGAGGACCGGGCTTTTTACATACAAAAATTGAGCATAGGGCGGTAGATACGTCCTAGGCCAAAGGAGAGAGAATCTATGAAGTTGAACCTGCAATTTTTTGCAAATGGCGAAGCAGCGGGCCATGAACAGCCGGTCCCCCAGGGACAGGACGCTGAGCCCCAGGCGGCGGAGAATACCCAGGAAAACGGCCAGCAGGACGTTAAGCCGGGGGAAGGCAAGCCGTTGGACTTGGTGGCTCTGCTGAAATCGGATAAGGCTTTTCAGGGTCAGGTAGACCAGCATGTGGCCAAGGCCATCAACACGGCCTTGACCAACGCCCGGGAGAAGTGGGAGAAGGAAAAGGGTATGAGCGCGGAGGAACTGGCAGCCCAGGCCACCCAGGAACGGGAGGACGCGCTGGCCCAGCGGGAGCAGGATATCCAAACCCGTGAAATGCGGGTGGCGGCTCTGGCCATGCTCAGCGACAAGGGGCTTCCTGTCGCCTTGGTGGAAAGCATCAGTCTGGCGGATGAGGAAGCCATGGAAGCCTCCCTGGAGGCGGTGGAAAGGGCTTTCCGGGCCTCGGTAGACAGCGCAGTAAAGGAACGGATGAAGGGGACAGCCCCTAAAGACCAAGGCAACACGATCAGCACCCAGCTTGCCCGGATGCGGGCGGCGGCGGGACTAAAGGACTAAGCCCATATAAGAAAGGATGGAAAACAATATGCCTAACACGATCGCATTGTTTAAGGAATATGTACCGATTTTGGATGAGGTATACAAGGAGGCCAGCAAGACCGCCCTTTTGGACGGCAACCCGGACCTGGTGCAGGCGGGGGCTAATGCGAACGAGATGGTGATCCCCATGCTGAACATGGACGGCCTGGCGGATTACAGCCGCAATGACGGCTATGTAGGCGGCGCGGTGACCCTGACCCACCAGACGGTAGCCTGTAACTTTGACCGAGGCCGGATGTTCCAGGTGGACACCCTGGACAACGTGGAGACCGCAGGCATTGCCTTTGGGCGGCTGGCCGGGGAGTTTATCCGTACCAAGGTAGTGCCGGAGCTGGACGCGTTCCGCTTCGCGGCTTATGCGAGCAAGACCGGCATCAGCAAGGTGACTACCGGTGCCAGCTTGACCGATGCGGCGGGCGTGATCGCCGCCCTGCGGGCGGGCACCAACAAGATGGACGAGGACGAGGTACCCATGGAGGACCGGCACCTGTTTATTACCCCCACCCTCCACGGCATGATCCAGGACGCGGACACCACCAAGTCCAGGGAAGTCATGGCGCGGTTCACCTCCGTGACCCTGGTGCCTCAGACCCGGTTCTATACCGCTATCACCCAGAAGGACGGCAAGACCGAGGGCGAGGAAGCAGGCAGCTATGCCAAGGCTACGGCTGGCAAGGATATCAACTTCATGATCATCCACAAGGCCGCCCTGATCCAGTTCCCCAAGCATATCGCCCCCAAGGTCATCACCCCGGAGCAGAACCCCAACGCGGATGCCTGGAAGTTTGGCTACCGCCAGGTGGGTATTGCGGGCGTATACCAGAACAAGCTGGCAGGCGTGTACCTGCACCACAAGGCCTAAGGGCTAGGCCGGGCATAAGGAGGAGCGGGGTATGGGTAGGAGTATCGGCCTGGGGTATGTGGATGGTAAGTATGTAGGCGAGCCTGAGACTGTGACCAAGGAAGAGAAGAAGGACAAGCCTGCGGCAAAGGATGAAAAGAAGGCTAAGCCTGCGAACACGGAGGAGAAGAAGGACAAGCCTGCGGAGGGAGGCCAGGACAATGATCAAACAGCTGAAAAGGCGGCTGGGCAGGGCGGCCAGGGAAACGGATGAGGAACTGCTCCAGGACCTGCTGAACAACGCGGAACGGTATGTAAAGGTATATACGGGGAGGCGAACCCTCCCCGTAGGGCTTTTGGATGGCGTGATCATCGAGCTGGCGGCAGTGGCTTTCCATCACCGGGGCATTGAGGGGGAGAGCAGCCATAGCCAGGGTGGGGTGAGCATGGCCGTGGAGGGCCTGCCCGCCCACCTGCGCACGGTGCTGAACTGCTGCCGGGTAGGAAGGATAGGTGGCCCATGAGCCTGCTGCTTTCCAGCATGCGAGAGATCGCCCTGAAAAGGCCGCTGGAAAGGGTGGTGGGCGAAGCGTATGCGGAGGAGTATGCGCTGATCGAGGGCACTATACAGCCCCTGTCTGGCCGCACGGCGGCCCAGATGTACGGGGAGAAGCTGGTGGAAATGCGCCTGTTGCTGACCTACCCGGATGTGATACTGGATGAGGGTATGGGGCTGTGCGTGGAGGTGGAGCCCACAGCCCCGCCGGATTTTAAGGTGGTTTATGTACCGGAGTGGGACATGCACACGGCGGCCCATATCCAGTACATACCGCCAGAGCAGAGGTGAGGACCTATGGGCGGCATACGCATTCGCATGAAGGTGGACGGCATGGAAGGGCTGGCAACGGTACTGGAAAACCTGCCGGAGGCTGTGATGCCGCTGGCGGCCCAAGGCATGGACCAAGGGCTACAGGAGATACAGGCCGTGGCCAAGGCGCTGGTTCCGGTCGATACGGAGGAGCTGAAGGGCAGCATCCGTACCAAAGTGAATCAAACCGGGGACAGCGTGGAGGGTGTGGTCATAGCCACAGCCGAACACGCTGTATTTGTTGAAGTGGGAACAGGTCCTGTAGGCGCTGCATCCCCGCATCCCGCCGCGTATCCCGGCTACTATTCCACGGGAGAGTACATTTTTACCCGGGTTACAAAGGATGGAAAATCGGTACGATTCGTGACGGACGGCTGGGTCTATCCCCTGGAAAAAGGCGGCTTCCGCTTTACCAGGGGCCAAAAGCCCCGGCCCTATATGTACCCGGCATACCAGCAAAAGAAGGACGCTGCTATACAGCTTATCGCCGCCGCCATCAGGGAGGGATTGACTTGACCGACAAGGAGCAGGAGATCATTGACCGGCTGGCGACCATTTCCGGCGTGAAGAAATGCGGCCCGGCTTGGCCTGAAAAGCTGGATGCCACCCCCTGTATCGCGGTGAGCCTGGCGGGAGAATCTTTCCCGGACTACCGAGACGATCGGCGATACCTGACGGAGCTTGAATACTATGTGCGGGTATTTGCCAGCAAGAAAAACGGGGACGTGCACCGCATTAGCCAGGAGGTGATCCAGCTGATGGAGGACGATGGCTGGATATACACTTTCCGCTGGGAGGATCCCAGCGCGGATATGCGTCAGTTTGTAATGCGATTCAAAAAATACTTTTAGGAGGGAAAGAATATGGCAAAAAAGAGAGCGGCCACGGGCTTCAAGGGTGTGGCCCTGGCCCCAATCACCGCGAACACGATGACCAGTTATGCGACCGAGGCCGGGGAGGAGCTGCTTTCCGCAGGCGCTATGAGCCGGACGGCCAAGGAATCTAGCACCGACCTGTACTATGACGATGACCTGTATGCCCAGGTGCGCAGCTGCGTGGGCGAGGATGTGGAGATCCGCATGGGTGAGGTGCCCTTGGAGCGCATGGCGGCCTTGGGTTTGGGCAGCTTTGACGAGGATACCCAGACCCTGGAGGCGGATTTTTCCGTGTCCAACAAGGAATACGCTTTGCGCTTTGTGGTGGACACGGTATCCGGCCTGCCCTATTACTTCAATTACCGGGTCTTTGAAATGGCGGGCATCCGGTTTGATAACTTTGCCACTAAAAAGGATTCCGTGACCGTGTGCGAGGTCATCATTACCGGCGTATTCAAGCGGCCCCAGATGGCCAGCCTGACCCCCTGGGCGGTGATGCAGCTAAAGGATGACAAGTCCAATGAAACGGCCTGTATTGCCTTCCTGACCCAGGCGGAGACGAAACCGGAGGCGTAACGAATGAGGAGGGGGGACGGTATGGGCCGTCCCTTCCTCGTTAGCTTTGGGAAAACTTGTCATTGACGCACGCGAAAACGTACGCTATAATGTAAGCAGGAGGTGAAATGCATGGAACATATCAATGCTACCAATGCGCGGAAGAACCTATATACCTTGATTGGAAACACAAACCGGGACAGCGTCCCCGTGCATATCTCTAGCCCCAGGGGCAATGCTGTGCTCGTCTCCGAGGATGATTGGAATGCCATGCAGGAAACGTTATACCTGCATAGCGTGCCAGGATTGGCGGAAAGCATTTTAGCGGCGAAGAACGCGCCTGATGAGGAGTTTACCGCATACGACCCTGGGGAGGAATGGTAAGTTGTATAGCGTTTACTTTTCCAAGACAGCTCAAAAGGACAAGGCACTGCTTAAACAAGCAAAGCTGGAACGAAAAGCAAGAGAATTGCTTGATATCCTGATGGAGAACCCCTACCAGAATCCGCCGCCCTATGAAAAGCTTTGCGGTGACTTGGACGGATGCTGCTCCAGGCGTATTAACAGGCAACATCGGCTGGTATATGCTGTGGATGAAGGGAAGCAGGAAGTGCGTATATTGCGCATGTGGACACATTACGAATAGGCGATATAGTTCTATACAAGCACCTACCGCAAGGGGGTGCTTTTTCGATGCAAAAAACAGGAGGGCCTATATGGTGTGGAAAAAATTAGGCAAGCCGGATAGCATATCCCTTTCCCTGCCCCGGAGCCGCAAGGTGTGCGGCTATGAGATCAAGAAGGTGCCCCTGGGAGCGTATTTGAAGGCTATGCGGAACTTGCAGGACTTCCCCGCCCAGCTGATGGAAGCCATTTTTCCCGGCATGGCACTGGAGGATATCTTACAGGAGCTCAAAGGCTGCAATACGGATATGCTGGGCCAGTGGTTTATGCGGGCGGCAGGCGTGGCCCCGGAGCAGGTGATAGCCCTGGTATCCGACCTGACGGGCATCCCCCATGAGGAGCTGGTACAGAATGCTGCCATCGGCCTGGATGGCTTTGTGGGGATTCTGGATGCCTGGGTGGAGGTCAATGGTATTGAAAATTTTATTCAGACCGTCAGCGGCCTGCGGGCCAAAGCAAAGGCGTTGACGGCGGAGACGACTGGCTTCAAAGGCTGATCGCATCAGCCCTGACTATAGGCATATCCAAAAGAGAGCTTTTGGAGGAGTACTACCTGGATGAGATCCCGCTGGTGATCGCCCAATGGAACGCCCTGCACCGCTATGACGAGGAGCAGGAGGATGAGGTGGGGGCTATGGAGTTCCTGGGCGAGGGCGGGGAGATTTTGGGATAAAAAAGAGCGGACGGTTATCTGCTCTTACTCCTCCAGGGATGCCGAGAACTCCTCCAGGGTGACAGTGGTACCATCGTTGACACCTTCGACCTCCTCTATCATGCGGAGGTCGAAGGCGTCAGGTTCCTCCACGGGGATAGAGGCGATGAGGCTTCTTAGGTCTTGATCCATAAACAGGCTCCGTTTCATAGCCCAGCTGAAAGGCCGGGTATTTGCATGGGGTTATCTGAAAATATGAGCGATTTGGAGTGCGTATATGAGAGACGCAACCAACCCAGTTATGGAAAGGACGGTAAAGTAAACCATCATTTTTCTGATTAGTTTTAATTCTTTAATTTGAACCATCAGAAGCGCGGATACGGCTTCATCCTCTTGAGGCTGATAGGGTGTTTTATGCTTTCGATACCATTCGCCGCTCTCCTCATCCTGGATGCAGTTTTCATGATTGCAGGCTTTGTCCGTGCACTTGAGATTCACCATCGGCAAGACTTCTGAGGTGTGCTCTCCCACTTTGGTTAAAAAACGTTCGCGCATAATTTCCCTCCTTATTCCATTTTTTTGTATCCATTATAGCATAAGAAAACGACCTATTCAATAAAGGGGGCTGGCCCATGGACATAGCGGAACTGGTTATTAGAATACAGGCGAGCGCCGAGGGCGTGGAGGAGACGCTGCAAAGCGTGAAGCAGCAAATGCAGACCTTTACCGCATCCGTGAGTGCCAAGCCTGCTGAGATCAAGATTAAATCGGACAGCGCCAAGGCAGTGCAGGCCAACTTGGAGGGAATAACCAAGGCTAAAGGCGAGATGGTGAAGCCAGCCCGCATGAGCATAGACACCAATGGCGCGACACAGAACGTAAACGCTTTGGGCGAAACGCTGGAGCAGTTCACCGCCAGACTACAAGCGCAAAGCGACCAGGCCAATGCTGCATTTGACCAGCAGGTATCCATGCTGAGAAAGCAGACGCAGGCCAACCAGGAAGCTGCGCAAGCAGCCACTGAGAACACCCAGGCCATAACCGAGATGGGGCAGACAGCCGCAGTCCTGGAGCCTGTGGTGGAGGCGGTGGAAAAGACCGCTGAGGGATTTCAAAAGACGGGCGAGGCGGCTACCCAGGCAGGGGTCCAAGCCCAGACGGCAGGGGTCCAGGGGGCCAGCGGCGCGGCGGTAGCTACAACCGCCACGGTGGCATGGACAGCTGCCACCAAGGTATTAAAAGGCGTTTTGATAGGCGTGGGCAGCGCCCTGGGCGGCATGGTGATCACCGCCGTGGTAAGCGGTATCCAGGATTGGGTCTCCGGCATGGTACACGCACGGGAAGAGGCGGAAAAGCTCAGGCAGGAAACGGTTAGGGTGAACAAGGAGGCTTTTCAGGCCAGCGGGACCAGACTTTCCACCTTTGATGAACTGAGCAAGCGGTATGCTGAACTGAGCGAAAAGACCACCCTTTCTATGGCTGAATACCAGGAATTGGGCGCTATCCAGCGCGAATTGGCCAGCGCCTACGGCGTGACCGCCACCACGGTGGACGGGCTCACCAAGTCCATTGATGCGTATACCGAAGCCTTGAAAAAGAACCGGGAAGAACAGGAGCAGCAGCTGGCAGCGGACGCTAAAAAGGTGGCCAAGGATTCCTATGTGGCAGCCCATACCGCTGAGCTGACGGCAGCTTATCAAAAAAGGGCGGAGTTGCAGACTAAACTGGAGCGGTTTCAAAGCGGAAAATCCAGCGCGTGGGAATTGGCCTCCATTACTGAAGAGTTTAAGAATGCTACCAATCCCTATGAGGCCTATGTGCAATCGCTAAAGGACGGCATTGCCAACGAGGAAAAGATTTTGCAAAGGCACAACGCGCTATGGGAAACTCTGTTTGTGGATTCCATGGCGGATATGAAGTCCCATGTCCTGGCCAAGGGCGGAGAATGGAACGAGAACCTAGCGGCCTTTGTGGAAGAGACCTTCACCATTGACCTGAAGAAGTTTGTCACGGAGGAGGAAGCCACCGCCTTTGTGGATCAGCTGGTAAAGAACGTGACAAAAGCGGCCCAGAGCACGGATATCATGGCCGATGTGGGCAACATGCAAAGCCTTACGGATGCGGTGCTTTGGGGCGGAAAAGACCCAGAGGAAGCGGCTGCTGAGGCAGATGCGTATCTGGAATCGCTAACGAAGAAGTTTAACCAGCTTTTTGAAGGATTAGATCCGGAACAGGCCGCCATGGCGACCAATTTTTTGGTGGAAGCCCTTACTGGCGTAAACATGAATGTGGACAGCGGCAAGGGGACTGCGGCTCAGCAGTATTTTACAGCCCTAAGGGAGGGCGGGGTACAGGCCATGCTGGCAGGGCAGCAGCTGGGGGCCTTTGGCACTCAGGTGCTCAAAACGGACCAGACCATAGGCAAGGCCAAAAACATGACGGGCATTGCCAAGGAGTGGAAGGCGGCCAAGGACGAGCTGGCTAAGACCACCAAGAACACGGATGCGTGGAATAAAGCCGTAGCCAAAGCAGACAAGACCGCGCAGAAGTTTGGCGGCAGTGTGGATGAGCTGACCGGCAGCACGGAGGGGGCGGACGAGGCTTTTGCTGCCTATGCGGCCAACTTAAAGGCAAAGGAGGCCTCTATTGAGGCGGATATTGCCAACCTGGAGGCCCAGCTCTACGGGGTGGATGCAGCGTCCCAAATTGAGGGCAATGCCACTATGAATGGAGCCCAAGCCCAGGCCTTGATCGACCAGCTAAAGCAAAAGCTGGCAGAGCTTAGGGTCGAAATGGCGGCGGCAGGCATAAGCCCCGGCCCTGCTAGTACCGGCAGAGGCGGCGGCGGGGGCGGCAAGAAGGACAGCGCGGAGGAAGCCGCCCGGGAGGCGGAGCGCCTGCGGCAGGAGGCCATACGCAGGGACTATGACTATATCGCCCACAAGCGGCACCTGAACGAGATCACCCTGGAGGAAGAGCTGAAGATGCTGGAGAAGATCCGGCAGGCCCATCAGCTGAACGCCGAGGAGATCATGGAGTGGGAGGAAAAGGTCTACGACCTGAAAAAGGAGCTTCGGGAGCGGGACGCGGCCAGCATCGACAAGATGGGGGACGCGGTCATAGATGCGCTGGCCGCCCGGTATGAGGCCATGCAGGAGGCGGAGATCGAGCGCCTGGATGCCAGCCGGAAGGCCTGGGAGGACTGGCGGGACGATAGCGTTAAGGCCATCAATGACCAGATCGCGGCCCTGGATAAGCTGATGCAGACCGAGGACCGGGAGAAGCAGGACGCGGAGGAGCTGCGGAAGATCGCCAAGCTGAAACAGGATATCGAGTTTGAGCAGGATGAGTACAACCGCATGAAGCTGCAACAGCAGCTGGAGCAGGCCCTCCAAAGCCGGGAGGAGCGGCTGCGGCGCTTGGAGATCGAGGACCAGAAGGAGGCCCTTAGGGAGTCTATCACCGCGATCGAGGAGAAGGCGGAGGCGGAGATCACCGCCCTGGACGCAGAGCAGGAGGCCATAGAGGCGGCCTATGCGGAGCGGATGAAGGCCGCTGCTCTTAGGGCGGAAGCGGAAAAGCTCATCATGAAGGGCACCCAGCAGGAGCTAATAGACCTGATCGGGGAGTTTGCGCCGGAGTATGATGCCCTGGGCAAGACCCTGGGGGAGAAGCTGCTGGATGGCTTCAAGAAAAAGGCCGGGGACGTGGTGGACTGGTTTAAGCAGCTGAACGATACGCTGTACGCCATCCAGGAAAAAGCGGCCTCTGAGGCTACCGCAGCGGCCCAAGACTTCTACAAGGAGCAAAGCAGCAGAACCAGTGGGGACAGCTCCAAACCGCCTGCCACGGTGGTGAACCAGACGGTCAACTTTAACGAGCCTGTGGAATCGGCAGGGCAGGCGGCCCGGAGGATCGCCCAGACCAATGCGGAGCTGGCAGAGCTGCTATATGGGGGGTAAACCATGCAAGAGCTGACATATGTAAACCTGGCGGGGGAGGCCGTGACCTTTGGCGGCTTCCCGCCCTTTGTTTTGGAATCGGTGAAGGGCACGGAGGCGGCGGGGGTGGACCGGAAGACCCTGAAAGCGGCCTTTCAGGACGGGGCCCGGACGGTATCTGCCCTGCGGGAGGATAGGTCTGTGGATGTGACCTTTCACCTGCTGACCTATGGCCGGAGCGAGCTGTACCGGGAGCGGGCCAGATTAAGCAGCGTGCTTAGCGTAGGGAAGGGCTTTGACCGGGACAGGGGAGAAAGAGCCCGTATCATCTATCAAAACGATTACGGTACCTGGTGGACCTGGGCACTGCCGGGGAAGATGCCCGCTTGGCCCAAGCGTATCCAGGATATCCACGCCAGCGTGAAGGTCTCCTTTGACTGTGACAGCCCCTATTGGTTTGCCATGGAGGAAAACAGCGGCAGCTTTGAAAGCTCGAACGAGGGCTTGAAGCTGCCCTTTGCTTTTCCTGTACAGTTCGGAGCCCGGAACCGGGAGGCAGCCCTGATCAACAACGGTCACGCGCCCGCTCCCCTGCGGATCGCGGTATATGGGGAAGGGGAGAAGCCCACGCTTAACAACCTGACCACCGGGGCCCAGATCATACTGGTGGAGCCTATCCCCCAGGGGGCGGTGCTGCACATCAGCACGGACCCGGAGGACCTGTATGTACAGCTGGAGACCGAGGAGGGCATATCCAACGCCTACGGGTTTTTGGATGTGACTACGCCTATTTCCGACTTCTTCCTAGCTCCCGGTGTGAATCAGATCGCCTATGAGGCCACAGGCCCGGAGGCTAAGACCCGGGTGGCCCTGAGCTGGCGGGACAGGCTGGAGGGGGTATAGAAGTGGCGCTGATGCTGATGGATAAAGATTTTAACCTGCTGGCGGAGCTGCCGGGGTATGAAAGCTTACAGCTGACCCGGAGCTATTACGGCATGGGGGCCTTTGAGGTGCGGATGCACCCTAAGAGCAGCGGCGCGGAGCAGCTGGATCCGGGACGGGTGCTGTTCTTCTCTGAGGCTACCCATAAGGCCATGGTAATTGAGAAGATCGTGTGGAAAAGCGGCCAGGTATCCGCTTCCGGCAAGACCCTGAAGGGGCTGGCGGCCCGAAAGATATGCGTGCCGCCTGCCCTGGACGATGGGCATTTCGGCTGGGATCGGTTTACCGGTAGCGCGGAGGCGGCGTACCACCACTACGCAGCGGCCAACCTGTACGCCCCGGAGGATGCGAGCCGGAAGGTGGCCCGGCTGGTGGGCGGGGACAACGCGAACCGGGGCATAGTGCTCCCCTGGCAGTCCCGCTTTGGAAATCTGGAGACCTTGCTTTCGGATATTGGAGAGACCACGGAGATGGGCTGGGATATCGTGCCGGACTTTAGTGCAAAGCAGTATATTTTCACCGCCTGGGAAGGCCGAGACCTGTCCCAGGGCACAGGCCGGGTCATTATGAGCGAGCGGAACGGAAACGCCAATGACGTGACCTATACCCTGGACCTGACCACGGCCAAGACCACCGCCTATGTAGGTGGAGCCGGGGAGGACGAAAACCGGCTGATCCGTTGTCATGGGTATGAGGCCACGGGCTGGGACCGCCGGGAGTGCTGGGTAGACGCGGGTAGCATCAGTGATACGGACATGCTGGCGGTGGCGGCGGAAAGCAAGCTGGACGATGTGGAGCCAAAGGAAAGCCTGGCAGCAGAGATCATAGACACGGGGCTGTGTCGGTATGAGCGGGACTATGACGTAGGGGATAAGGTGCTGCTGGCTGGAGCTGGGCGCATGGCGGCGGTGCGGCTGCTGGAAATGCGGGAGAGCTATGACGGCAGCGGCAGGAAGTTGCAGGCCACCTTTGGCGCGGCCCCGGTGACCATACTGGACTACCTGCGGGGCAGCCAGGGCGCGGTGCGGTAAAAAGGAGTTGGTGAAAGATGTCTATGGAATTTTACGGGTATTTTGACAGCACGGAAAGCGACCCCAGGGTATACAGCTCTGACGAACTGGCCCAGGTGTTCCGGACCCTGGCCGGGTCTGGGGTGGGCAGCGGCCTGAGGGTGATCCCTGGCGGGGATATGACAGTAAAGGTGGAGCCTGGCGCAGCCATGGTATACGGATACACCTACGCCCTAATGGACGATGGGGGCGATGACAAGACCCTGACCCTCAGCGCCAGCGGCAGCGCGGACCGGATAGACCGGATAGCCCTGAAGCTGGACCTGTCCGCAGGCGGGCGGAGCCTATCCCTGGAGGTCAAGCAGGGGGTTCCGGGCGCGTCTCCGGTAGCCCCAGCCCTGGAGAGCACGGCGCTGGTAAAGGAGATCAGCCTGGGGCAGGTGCGGGTCCCGGCGGCGGCAAGCGTCCTTACGGCGGCCCATATCACGGATGAGCGGCAGGACCCGGCGGTCTGCGGCCTGCTGATATCGGACCAGGTACAGGCTGCCCTGGGGCAAAAGATGGGCCTGGAGGCCGGGGAGACCCTGACCGCTGCCATAGCCCAAAGGGCTTCTACGTCCCATTATGAGGCGGTGCTGACCACAGCCGGGTGGAGCGGGACGGGGCCTTATGAGCAGAGCGTAGCTGTGGCGGGGATATTGCAGACGGATACCCCCTTTGTGGACGTGAGCCTGGCCGGGGCCACCACCACCACTCAAGCCACAGACCTTCTCAATGCCTGGGCCATGGTGGGCCGGGTAATGACCACGGCGGGGAGCATAACGGCCTATTGCTATGAGGAAAAGCCCAAGGCGGCTATTCCCATTATTTTGAAGGTGGTGAGATAGATGGGTGAGTGCTTGATCCTGCGCCGGGGCGGCGAGCCCTACGCCCTGCCGGTGCTGCATAGCAGCTATCCGGCCAATACGACCGTAGTGGAAGGCGGCAGCGCTGCCGCCAGCTTTAATGTGCAGATCGCCACGGCGGGCAAGCCGGCGGAATATACCTATCAATGGTACCTGAACGGCACTGCCATAAACGGGGCCACCAACAGCGGCTATACAAAGACCGGGCTCACCGCTGCGGGCACCCATACCCTGTATTGCGCGGTGACCAACAAGGCTGGGACTGTCATCAGCCGGGTGGCGACCCTGACGGTTACCAGCTCCAAGCCCACGTATACCTACACCGGGCGGCACGAGCTGGTAGCGGATGGGGCGTACAACTGGAAGATCAGGTTTTTGTCCAGCGGCACGCTTAAGTTTTCGGACCTGGGCAATGCCGCAAAAATGGATCTGTTCCTGGTAGGCGGTGGCGGTGGCGCGTCCAATGGTGGCGGTGGCGGCGGATACACCACCACCCAGAAAGGGCTGGCCGTTGCCAAGGGCGCCAGCTACAGCATCGTGGTAGGCGCAGGCGGAGCGGCAGACGCTGAGATCGGCGGCAGCGGCGGCCAATCCTCTGCCCTGGGTTATACGGCCAAGGGCGGCGCAGGCGGGCGAAACTGGAACGCTTATGCAGGGCGCGGCGGCAACGGTGGCAGCGGCGGTGGTGCGTATGTGGGCGAGGGCGGCAGCGAGACCCATGGCCATGGTGGAAGCAACGGCTCTGACGGCAAAGGGAACGCTGGCGGGCATCCCACCCTGAGCGCGGCCCCCGGCGGCACGGGCCAGGGCACCACTACTCGCGAGTTTGGCGAGGCAGCCGGAGCGCTGTACGCAGGCGGCGGCGCTGGCGGTTCCACTGGCTATGCCACCCTGGGCGGCGCAGGCGGCGGCGGTAACCGTGGCAAAGAGGGCGCTGCCAATACAGGCGGCGGTGGTGGCGGCCAGGGCGGCACGGCCACGGCGCAAAACGGCGGTTTAGGTATCGTCATCCTTCGAAACGCGAGGTGATAGGGATGGACCAGGCTGTAGGAAAGGTGGGCAAGCGCCGGGCGGTCATTGGCTTTAAGGGTCTGGCTTTAGCGCCGGTCATAGAGAATTCACTGACAGGCTATGAAACGTGGGTGGGCCAGCTGCTGCCCTTTGCGGGGTCCATGAGCCGCACTGCGAAAGAATCCAGCACCGACCTGTACTATGACGATGAGCTGTACGCTCAGGTTCGGAATATTGTGGGGGAGGATGTGGAGGTCCGGGTGGCAGAGGTGGAGTTGGCCCGCATGGCAGAGCTGGGCCTGGGTACCTTTGATGAGGATACCCAGACCCTGGAAGCGGACTTTGCTGTGGCCAGCAAGGAGTACGCCCTGCGGTTTGTGGCGGATACCGTTTCCAGTCTGCCCTTTTACTTCAATTACCGGGTCTTTGAGATGACGGGCATCAAGTTTGATAACTTCGCTACCCGGAGCGATTCCATTACCGTGTGCGAGGTCATCATTACCGGCGTGTTTAAGCGGCCACAGATGGCCAGTCTGGCTCCCTATGTGATCATGCAAATGGCAGAGGACCAGTCCAACAAAAATGCTTGCATGGCCTTTCTGTTCCAGGCGGAAGTGAAGCCGGAGGGCGGCACCGGGGCGGGTACTACGGGATGGCAGTTTGACCCCGCGTCCGGCAGGGCTACGCTTAAGAAGGGATTCACCTTTCGTGTGGATCTGGAGGCCCTGGCCTTGGAACCCGCATTTATAGTCTTGAACAGCGCCCAGGGCGCATTGACGGTTATATAAAGGAGTGAGAAGCATGGCTGAGATCAAGACCATTAACGGGCATACCCTATGCGACACGGTAGCCCGGGACGGCCTGGAGGCTGCGGCCACCAAGGCGGAGCTGGACATTTTGGCCGAGGATGTGGAAGCGCTGGCCCAGCAGCCCACTCAGGCGGGCCATACCGGGGCCGTGGCCAGCCAGGGTATGGCCTTTGGCATAGTAGATGCCAGCGACAAGGCCGCCTTTGGTGTACAAAAGGACGGAACTACGATCATTGCTAAAATGGAGCATATCCCCTTGGGCGCTGGGCGCATGGGGACCTTTGAGGGGGAAGAGGCCCCGGCCTTTGTGATATGCAGCCCGGAGGGACAAATGTCCGAGCTGGTGATAGGCCAGGATGGCCGGGTGCCGGACTGGGTGATAGGGGCCTGGAAGAAGCGGCTGGGCCTGGCTCAGCGGGTGGTGTGCTGGGGGGACAGCCTGACCTGGGGCGCAGGCGGGGACATCACCGGCTGGCATGCGGTGGACTATCCCGGGGAGGTAGCCAAAAGCTGCCCCTGCGCGAACATGGGCGTGCCCGGAGAGGATACCCTCACCATTATGGCCCGGCAGGGCGCGGACCCTATGCTGGCCCCTGCGGGCCTGACCATTCCCGCCGCCCGGACGGCGGTGCAGATCGCCGCTACCGGGGAGGGAATACCTACCGTCAGCGGCGGGCTGGCCTATCCCCTCAGGCAGGCTACGGCAGGGGTGAACCCGGTGCGCATTGCGGGGGTGCTGGGGGACCTGACCAAGGAAGCCACGGATGCAGGCACAGAGACCATAGCCTATTCCTTCACCCGCCGGGAGGCCGGGGAGGCGGTGACCCTGGGCACCCTGGACCGAGAGATCGAGACCCTGGCCATGCGTACCCTGCGGGGCGGGGTGGCCTGTATATGGATGGGAGCCAATGGCGGCTGGGACGGCGCGGTAAGCAAGCTGGTGCAGCAGATTGAAAAAATGCTGGAGTATGGCCAGTATGAGGACTACCTGGTGCTGACCCTTCGGGAGCTGACGGATAGCCAAAGGCCTTTTCTGGCCAGCGCCTTTGAGGGGCATTTTGTGGACCTGAAGGCGTACCTGAACCAGCGGGGCATGATGGACGCGGGGATACTGCTGGAGGAGGACACCCCCACAAATGGCATCCCCGGCTGCCTGGACGCAGGGGACGGGCTGCACCTGAACTATTACGGATACAAGGCTATAGGCGGATATGTGGCGGAGACTTTGCGACATAGGGGGATGATCTAATGGCTATTGTTTTGAAACTGGATGAGAATTTCACGGATGCTTCCCTGCCCACCTTGGAAGGGCTGGCAGGCTGGGGTGCTTCCGATGGGGACAGTATGGAGGATGCCTACGGAGTGATGCTGTACCGGCTGGCGACCCCTACCCTGTTTAACGGGTACAAGCTGCTGGACACCCATGTGAAGCTGTACGATGACAAGGATAAAAGCTGGACGGTGGTCTGCGCCTACAGTGGGGAGCTGAGCTCTACCCAGGGCTATCCCTACAACGTGATCTGCTGCATGTATGACGCAGGCAAGGGCTTGACCGCGCGGAGAGGCGCTGAAGGGGAGGCCATGACCGTGCTGGCGGGTACTGGCGGTGTCCGGGTGGACCTGGCGGGCTGCACGGAGAACATGGACGGGGCCAATGTACTGATCGTGGTGAAAAGCGGCGACAACTACAGCATTTATATGAACGGGGATATTGCCTACGGGGCCCCGCTGGGCTACGGCATGGAAGAGGCGGACACCCATGACGCGACCCTCATCGCCGGGGCACGGCTGTCCAGCACGGGAGTGCCGGAGTATTACACGGCGTTCAAGCTGGATGAGCTGCGGATCTATGACGGTGCCCTGGATGCGGACGCGGTGGCGGAGCTGACCAGCCAGCTGCTGGGCGTGTAATGGGACAGGGACGAAAGGGGGCGGCAGTATGACAGTGATATCAAGCGCGAAACTGGTAGCGAAAGGGAAACGGTTATTGGAGCAGGCAACGGCTATTCCCTATGTGCTGGGCGGTATGACGTTGGAGGGAATGGACTGCCAAGGACTGGTGGAGTATCTGCTGATCCAGAGCGGGGTACCGCCTAAGGAGTGCAACCTGGCGGGGAGTAACGCCCGCTTTAGAGCCTGTAAATGGCTAGGGACACCGGAGGAAGCGGTGGCATTATTTGGAGCTGTGCCGGAGGGCGCGGCTCTTTTCATTTGGGTGGAGGATGGAGCCCCCTCCAAATATGACGGGGACGGCATGGGCAATGCAGAGCATATGGGCGTATACCTGGAGGGGGAAACGGCTATCCACGCCAGCGCCAGCCGGGGCTGTGTAGCGGAGAGCGTGTTTAAGCAAAAGACCATCCCCAACGGCGGCTGGAACCGGGTGGGGCTGCAACCTTGGGTGCACTATGGGGAAGAGGTGGAGGCCATCCTGGAAAGCCTGGGGGCCATGGCTGTGGATGAGCCAGGGACGATTGCAAAACCTGTCCAGCCTGCAACCCCGGAGCCTTCCCGGTACTTTGCCAAGGTGGTGACCCCCAACGGTGGGCCGGTGAAGATGCGGGAGAAGCCCTCCAAAACCTGCGAGCTGTGGAAGCACGTGCCCAATGGGGAGACGGTGCTGGTGATCGGCACTGTGGTCAAGGGCGGTACTGTCTGGTGCAAGGTGGAGCGGAACAGCCGGAAGTGGTACATCATGGCCGACTTCTTGCAGAAAATGTGAGGCGGTACGCATGAATGAGACGATACTGGTGGCGGTGATGTCCCTGGTGGGGACGTTGGTGGGCTCCATTTGCGGTATTCTGGCGGCCAACAAGCTGACCAATTACCGCATAGAGCAGCTGGAAAAAAAGGTGGACAAGCATAACTCCGTTGTGGAGCGGATGTACAACCTGGAGAACAACAACGCGGTGCAGGACGAACAGATCAAGGTCATTAACCACAGGATCGAGGACCTGGAAAAAGCCGGGTAGGCAGCATGCAGGGAAGGTGAGGCCATGAAAAGGGAGCAGACCCGGTTTTTGAAAACCATCGTATGGACCTGCATCCGCTTCCTGATGCTGATGTTTGTGGCCTGCTATGTGGCGGCTTGGTTTGGGGTGGATACGGACAGCATCCTGACCCACGCCTGCACGGTCTTTGGCGGGGAGCTGCTGCTGGCGGTGGTGCTGAAACTGTCCGGGGACAAGGACGCAAAGAAGGACGGCCAGGACGAGAAGAAGAGGGAGGACATATCTAATGGATAACGTGGTGAGCTTTGACTGGACCCCTATTTTGACGGCGGTGATTACCCTGATCGGCGCGGCTTTTTCCGCAGGCTTTGCCTATCTGTGGCGGGCCTATGCCTACCCCTGGCTGGCGGCCAAGGGCCTGGACGAGGCGGCCAGGGTGGTGGTCTATGCGGTGGAGGCGGCCATAGGCCGGGGCTTTGGCGCGGACAAATGGGAGCTGGCCCTGCAAAAGATGGCGGACCGGGGCTATTATGTGGATAGTGATATGGTGATTGATGCGCTGAAGGCCGCTTGGCAAAAGCTGAACCTGGAGCAGATCATGGCCGGGGAAAAGGAACCGGAGAAGACGATTACCTGACCTGGTGGGATGGATAGAGAGAAAGCCCGGCTGTAATGGCCGGGCTTTTTGTGTTTGTGCAAAGTCAATACACTTGTTGATATAATTAGCTCCTAAAAAAACGTATTATTGAATTTGCAAGGTTTAAAACCATCTAAAATCGTGCTTACAACAAGTAAAATTCATGATATAATAAATTGGTTTAAATAAGTGCAATAATTGGATTTTGATAAAAATGAAACAGGGGGACTTTGAGATGTTATCTGAGACTGTACAAATGAGGCTAGCTGTAATAAACCATAAGGTGGAAAAGTACTATCAAGGTAATATAAATGAAACCAACGGAATTCAATTTGCTTTTCTTGTGCAAGCTGTAGAAAATATTGTAAAAACTAGGGAGTCCGGAGGTAACTTGCATAATGAATCCATTAGGTTAGTTCTCGATTATCTGGACAAAGACTCAATTATTGAAGCAATTGAAGCCCGAGCTTATGCGGAAAAAGACATTATGTTAGTTGATGATGTTCTTGCAGGCATAACAAAATTTTTATTTCAAAAAATAAAAATTTTTTTGTCTTTTTTGATTAAAACTGATGTAGAAAGTGATATAGCAATAAATGCAATATGTAGTTCTGTTGCTGATATAAACGAAGCATATTATGCAGTAATGCAATTAACAGATGTGGTGGTCAGGCGACTGAGAGAAGTAAATCGCGATGACCTAAAGTTAGACAGCACAAAAAATGAAACGATTGAAATAATTGTGGATCGAGAGCAATTATCTTTTGTGGATGCACTGGAAATACTCGAATGCATCCAAGAACTCTATACTCTAATGGCTTGGCTTTTTGGAATGGAAGTGGAACCCCTGGAAATAGTGAAGATCGAATCTGGGAGTTGGAAAGCGAAGCTTGCAGGAAGCAAGAAAATTATACAAAATATTAAAAAAAGTATTATCTGTATAACTAAGCTTAAGATGGGCGCGTTGGAAGCTGAAGTCGAAATAAAGGTAGCAAAAGAAGGTTTACAGGTTATTGAAGATATTCAAGAGGCGATAAAAAAGCATAAAACTATGGGCAATGATACGACTGCTATAGAAGGAGAGATAGGAATAGCATTACAGAAGATTACAAACCGTGTTAGCCGAGTTTATGATATAGGAAGAAGGAATCTGGAGCTTGATGGTGAAAATATCGTGCAAAAGATAGAAATGGATGAGGCAAACAAAAAGTTGGGCAGCGTTGAAGAACCTAAACGATTATTATCTAATAATAGCAATGAGCTAGACATTTCCAATGATTTGATAGATAGTGCTGGAATGAATTAAGGTGCGCCAAAATCATGACTATCAAATGACTACATAATCAAGGAGTGAAACGAAAAAGTATCGCAGGTAAAATATGTTGCGCATTACCCCAGCCAAGTTCACCTATTCCCCCGCCAGCCGTCAGGCCAGCGGGGAATTCTTTATATTTGATGATGCTCATCATCAGCTTCAAATGGCAGGTATTTTTGCACCCTACGCTGTACCCTATAGAAAGGAATAACCGCCAATAATGAGCGGTCAAAAAAATCTGTAAAACTAAAATAAGTGAGCCATCTGCACGAAGCTAGACAACCCACCTATGGCAGGGGCAGAAGGACTCGAACCCTCAACAAAGGTTTTGGAGACCCACGTGTTACCATTACACCATGCCCCTAGAGAACGTAGATGAGTATACACCAGGACAGGAGGGCTTGTCAAGGCGAAAAACGAGATATAAGCTTAATTTCTCAAGAAAGTTTTATTTTTTTGTTGGAAATGACGGAAATGACGGTCGGTGGGGTGGGAAGGCGGCACTATCGGGAAGGATATCCAGCTCGTGATAGCCAGTCTCCTCGTCGAAGGTTTTGTCAAAATATAGGCCGTCAAGCTGCACGATAACGATCTCCGCCGTGGTGTTGATGATGCAGCCCTCCACCAGGTGTCCGCCGATGGTGGACATGTCCTCCTTGCTAAAGGTGATGTGGATGTGGCAGCGCCTTTCGCTGACAGTGCCGGTAATGCTTACGATCTCCATGTGTTCATCTATGGTGCGGATATTCACCCCGCTGGCATCCCGTATGCGGGCCTGGGTCACGCAGCCTACAGAGCAGGCGATATAGCCTGCCGCGATGTGCCGCTCGGCGGCAAAATTTTGTATGCTGGTACAGAGGTCGTCGCCTCGATGCAGGCGGAAAACATGCTGCGTCATTTATTTTTCTCTCCCTTTTGCAGGTGGTATTGGCTGGCGGCCTTAGTGAAGGCGGCAAAAATCGCCTGGGCCGCAAGGTCCTGTTTATGCATACGCTCCGGATGCCATTGCACGCCTAGGAAAAAGGGGTGGGAGGGGTCCTCTAGTGCCTCGATAACGCCGTCCGGTGCAAAGGCGGAAGCCGCTAAGGCTGCTGCGGCCTGCTTCACCGCCTGATGGTGAAAGGAGTTGACCGCTATCGTGGACGTTGCTATAGAGGAACTCGCCTTTGTAAAATCTGAGAGAATGGAGGACAGCAGCGTTCCCGGCGCAATATCCACGGTGTGGCTGACGTAATGGGCAGGGCTGGTCTGTCCGTGCAAAAGGGCGGGCTTGCCCGTGGCGGCCTCATGGTCCGTGGGCAAATGCTGATAGAGAGAGCCGCCCAGGGCGATGTTCATCACCTGCACGCCCCGGCAGATGCCCAAAACAGGCATGCGCTGCTGCCAACAGGCCTTGATCAGCGGCAGCTCAAACCTATCTCGCAGCGGGGTAACTTCGCCGAGGCTCGGCCGGGGCCATTCGCCGTACAGGGCTGGGTCTGCGTCGCAGCCCCCTGCCAGCATCACGCCGTCCAGCGCCCCAAGCAGTCCCTCAAGCTGCTCCGCAGGCACGTCCACACTGAGCAGCACGGGGATGCCTCCGGCGGTCAAAATGGCAGTGCAGTAATCCCGCAGAATAAATTGCTTGCTCTCGTCTGTTTCGATGCTTCCGGAAATGCCAATGATAGGCTGTGTGTTCGACTGCAAGTCCATAGGAAATATGCTCCTTTCAAAATAAAACAGTTTCAGTGCGCCCCCCTCAGTGTATTTGACAGACGGGGAGGGAAAAGCTAAAATGCAAAAGGACTTTATGATATGCCGATTTTCCATATTATAGCATGTAAGGAGATATAGTGAAAGTGTTTCGTTATCAAGTAGAGGGAATGACCTGCTCCGCGTGCAGCGCGCATGTGGAACGGGCTGTGGATAAATTGCCGTTTGTTTTGAAGGTCCAGGTGAGCCTGCTCTCCAATACCATGGCGGTGGAGACCCGCGATGGGCAGGCGCATACCCAGGAGATCGAGCAGGCCGTAGCCAATGCCGGATACCGGGCTATATCCGTCGACACTGCGGGCGGAAAAGCAGCTCTAGGAAAAACAAATGGAGCTAAAGCCGCTGGATCCCAAAACGCTGGAGCAAAAAACCAAAGCGATGTGGCTAAGGGCTTAAAGACCCGTTTCATCACCTCGCTGGCCTTCCTGGTGCCGCTGATGTACATCAGCATGCAGCATATGTTCGGCTGGCCTATCCCCAAGGTGTTGAACGCCCATTTTTATCCCATGGTCAATGCTCTGGCCCAGTTGGTGCTGGCTACTCCTGTTTTGTACGTCAACCGGGTGTATTTTACGGTGGGTCTCAAGCGGCTGTTGGGCCCTAGCCCCAATATGGACAGCCTGATCGCCCTGGGCTCCGGAGCCTCCTATATATACGGCATTGCAACGCTGTTCCGCATGGCGATAAGCTACGGCAATGGTCGCCCAGGCGATGTAATGAACGCCGCCATGGACCTGTATTTTGAATCTGCCGTGATGATCCTGACGCTGATCACCCTGGGTAAGTTCTTCGAGGCCCGGGCCAAGGGCAAGACCACCGCTGCCATTGAAAAGCTCATCGCACTGACCCCGGACGAGGTGACCGTCATTAGGGCCGGAAACGAGCAGCGAATCGCCACAGCCCAGGTGCGGGTGGAGGATGTGCTGCTGATCCGCCCCGGCGAGCGTATCCCCGTGGACGGGGTGCTGCTGGAGGGGCAGATAGCGGTGGATCAATCCCATATTACCGGGGAGAGCCTGCCCGTGGAAAAAAAGGCCGGGGACGAGCTGATCTCCGGCAGCATGAACCGCATGGGCGCTTTCCACATGCGGGCTACCAAGGTGGGTGAGGATACCACACTGTCGCAGATCGTCCGGTTGGTGCAGGAGGCAGGCGACAGCAAAGCGCCTATCGCCAAGCTGGCGGATAAAGTCAGCGGCATATTCGTGCCTATCGTCATGGGCGTTGCGCTTGTGACTTTCATCATATGGATGCTGGCGGGTCAATCGTTTTCCTTTGCGCTTTCCTGCGCCATTGCAGTGCTGGTCATATCCTGTCCCTGCGCGCTGGGGCTGGCTACGCCGGTGGCGATCATGGTGGGCACGGGTGTGGGCGCCCAGCACGGTATATTGTTTCGCAATGGCGAGGTGCTGGAGACGTTGCACCATATCGGCAGTATCGTGTTGGACAAGACAGGTACTATCACCGAAGGCCGCATGGCAGTACAGGAGGTCCATGCTGCAGCGGAGGGCCAGGAGGAAGCCTTGCTTAGGGTGGCTTTGACCTTGGAAATGGGCAGCGAGCATCCATTGGCGGAGGCTGTCCGCATATACTGCAAGGAAAAGAGCATCGCGCCAATCCACGATATGAAGGATTTTTTGGCTATACCCGGCAAGGGCCTTTCCGCCCAGGTAGAGGGCAAGCCAGCTTTGGCGGGCAACCGGAAATGGATGGAGGAAAACGGCATAGCCCTTTCCCAAAAGATGGAGGAGACCCTTCGCGGAATTGAAGAAAAAGGCTATTCTGTGCTCTGCTTTTCCAAGGAGGGGGCGCTGCTGGGCAGCATCGGCGTATCCGATACCCTCAAGCCCACAGCTTTAGCGGCTGTGTCTGAGCTGAAAAAGCTGCACATCACGCCCTATCTGCTTACTGGGGACCAGCGGCTGGCCGCCCGGCATATCGCCAGTCAGGCGGGCATTGAGGAGGTCATGGCGGAGGTGCTGCCTGCGGATAAGGCCGCCAAGGTCCAGGCTTTACAGGAAAATGGCGACAAGGTGGCCATGGTGGGCGACGGCATCAACGATGCCCCGGCCCTAAAGCAAGCGGACGTGGGCATAGCGGTAGGCACAGGCACGGATATCGCCATCGAGACCGCCGATGTGGTGCTGGCCAGCGGAAGCCTGACAGGGGTAAGCACCGCTGTAAAGCTCAGCCGTGCAGTGCTGCGCAATATCAAGCAGAACCTGTTTTGGGCATTCTTTTATAACATCGTAGGCATTCCCATTGCCGCAGGGGTGCTGTATCCGGCCTTTGGCCTTACCTTGAGCCCCATGCTGGGGGCGGCGGCCATGAGCCTTTCTTCCGTTTGTGTGGTCAGCAATGCCTTGCGGCTGCGCAGCTTCCGGGTTGGGAAAGAGGAGAGTGCATCGACACAGAACGGTGTGCAGAGCCACTGCCCCGCAACGATGCCCGTGCAGCAGCCAGCCAGCGACAATGAAGAACCCAAAGAAAATGATCCCAAGGAGGACAGAACTATGGAAAAGACGATGAACATCGAGGGTATGAGCTGCAATCACTGCAAAATGAGCGTAGAAAAGGCCCTGAGCGCCCTCGGCGGCGTGGAGAGCGCCCAGGTGGACCTGGAAAAGAAGATCGCGGTGGTAAAGGGCAGCCAGCTGGATGACACAGCCATGACCCAGGCGGTAACGGAAATCGGGTTTGAGGTGAAAGGCATCCAATAAGGAAAAATATGCCCTGGATGTATTGCACCGGATAGAAAATGGTGATATACTATCAAATGGTGCACTTTGATATTATTGGATGCGCT
>JAVBRJ010000027.1:0-17441 GCA_031548115.1 Eubacteriales bacterium
ATATGGTACCATCGCTTAGCACCACCCATACTGCCTTAGGATTCCAGGTGGTCTTGCCACCAAAGGCCCGGTTCATGTTGGCGGTATCGTTGGCTGTTAGGGGCTCCGCATCGGCATGGGCACCAAGGCTGAACATGTTCACCTGCCAGCTGATACCAGTGGTGAAATCATATATCGTGGCATTGGGATACAGCTTGCAGCGGGCCTTGACCTCCGAATACCAGTTGGCATACCGCACATTGGCCGGGTTAGGCGCGCCGCTGATGCTGATGGCCGTAGGCTTTGCGGTGGCCGTGGGGGTCACGCCATCGGCGGTCTTAGCGGAGGTACTGTTCAGGGCGGTGAGGGTCTTCTTCCCTGCCACGCCATCGGCAGTCAGGCTGTTCTTCTTTTGGAAAGCGATCAGCGCTAGGCTGGTCTTAGTGCCAAACTTGCCATCCGCGCCACCGGTCAGATAGCCCAGGGTGATCAAGCGATTTTGCAGGTCCTTTACCGCCGCGCTGGCGGAGCCCTCCCTAAGCGTCTCCGTACTATCCACGGCATTTTTTTCTGCCCCGATGGAGGCAAGCGCGATCTGAGTCTTGCTACCTGCAATGCCATCCTGGGTCAGGTTGTTCTTTTTCTGAAAGGCAATTAGGGCGGCTTTTGTGGCTTTGCCGAACTTGCCATCCGCGCTGCTGGTCAGATAGCCTAGTTCGATCAAGCGGTCTTGCAGGGAGGTCACCTCGGTGCCCTCGTCGCCATAGCGAAGGGTAGCCCCTGCCTGGGCAATGCTGCCCCGAACGGCCTTATCACTATACAGGAGGCTCTGGGTATTGTAACCCGCTTTGCCGTCCACGGTTAAGCCATTGGCCTTTTGAAACGCCTTTACTGCGGCGAAATCATCTTCCAAGTACACGCCATCTAACCGGGAGGAATAATATCCCAGATCGGTAAGGCGCTGCTGCAGGGTGAGCACAGCGTTGCCGTACGAGCCGGCCTTGATAACGGTCACGGTCTCCGGGGTCAGGGGCGCCGTATAGGTGGTCCCATCCACAGGGATGGCGGTGGCCTGCGCATAAGCGGGGTTCATGCCAAAAAGAATGGTACGGGTCTGCGCGCCGCACACGCCGTCCGCCGTCAGGCCGCTTTTTTCCTGGAAGGCCTTCAGCGCGGCTACGCTGCTGCTGCCAAATTTGCTGTCGATGTTGCCGGTATAATAGCCCAGCTTCTCCAGCTGCTGCTGCACCAGTCTTGCATCGTCGCCGCTGTCCCCTTCCCGGACGGTGGTCTTAGGCGGCGGGATGGTGGGCCCTACTGTCGGCGTAGGCGTAACGACCGCGTTAGCGGACAGCGCAGAGGTGCCATAGAGCATGTTCTGGGTGGCGGAGTCTGCTTGTCCGTCTGATTTCAGGGTCTGCTTCTTTTGGAAATCCTTAATTGCCTGGACGGTGGCCTTATCACAGATACCTGTGATCTCGCCAATGTAGAAGCCCAGTTCCTTTAAGCGCATTTGAAGCTTTTCCACAGCTTCGCCAGTGCTGCCGCTTTTGATGGTGATGCCCCCAACAGGCGGCACGGTCTTGACCTCTTGCTTCGTACCCCGGCTGTTCTTGGGCTTGCCTTCAAAAAGGAGCAGCTGCATGGCCTCGTCCGCAATGCCATCCTCCACCATGTCATTGCGCTTTTTAAACGCATTAACAGCGGTCTTGGTCTTTGCGCCAAACTTCTTGTCCACCTCACCGGTGTAGAATTTCAGCTCGATCAGCGCCTCCTGCAGCGCCCGGACATAGGTTCCGCTGCTGCCGGTAGACAGGTTCACATACTTGCTAAGGCCGGGATGCGGCGTTGGAGAAGGGATCGGGCTGGGGGTGGGGATATTGCCCAGGGCAATAAGCAGCGACAGCACGTAGCCGCTTTTTCCGTCATACTTGACCTTGGCAAAGCCGGTATTGGTGACGCTGGATACCGTCAGCGCCTCCCCGGTGGGGATCACCATTATGACGGCGCCCGTCTCACTGGCGGTCTTGCGTAGCTTCACGCTGGCCACCGTGTAGGTATCATAAGGATAGGTATCCACCTGAATGGGCGCGTACTGCTGCACATGCCCCTTGGGGATCGTGTCAGCGGTCGGCGTGGTCCCATCCACGTATTTTTTCATGGCGTAGCCCGTAGCCCCGCCAAACTTAACTTTATAATAGGACCCGGAAGTACCCAGTATCTCCACCGTGTCCCCCGCCTTAATGTACTTGAGGACTACCGAGGAAGTACTGGTAGACTTGCGCAAATTCACATTCTCTGCACAGGTAATGCTATACGGATACGTTGCCGCCAAAGCGCTGCCAAGCATGGTAACCCAAAGAACCAGGCTCACGATCCCTGCCAAAATGCGCTTTCGTCCAGTTATATGCACCATTGCAAACCCTCCATCCGCGCGGCCGCGGCAGCCTCTCTGCCCCATAAGGACAGGTAAAACATCCACATCATAACTATTTTATGGCAATTTCTTTAACATGTCAAGGCATTGTGTCATATTTGCGTAATAATTTAGCTTTTGTATACGCATTTACCTTCTACGTGTACATTTTACTTCTGTAACACTCAAGCTCTCTTGACCGCCTTGGGCAGCACCCGTACTTTTTTGTTCCGGGCCAGCTTTTTGCGGACAAAGGCTTCGGCCTGTTCATATTCCCCAGGCGGGCAGGTAATGACCAGCACCTGCCACCAGCTGGGCCTGAAAAACAATATCTGTCTGTTCTCCCGCCAGCATTGCACCCGGCGGATCTCCTGCCAGGGGAGGTCCATGCGGCGCACCAGGGTCATTCCAGCCTGGGCCTGCTCCTCCTGCTGGAGGGCGCCTGCCGCCTCCCGGCTCAAAAACCGGGCAAAGAGCCGCAAGTCCGTAGGCTTGGAAAGATAGGTCTGAGCATGGGCCCCGTCCTTATCTAGGGTAAAAAGCACATTTTCCGGGCCTTGCAAGGCAAGCACGATGAGCATCACCACCAGCATACCGCCCAGCGCCCACACCAGCAGCCAGAAAAAGCCCTGCAAAAAAAGGGCCTGGATACCTTGGCTTCCGCTGGCAAAGGCTTCCGTGATCAAGGTAATGGCCGCCACCAGCCCTAAGGCAGGCAGCGCCGCACGCAGCCACTGGTTCCACGCGAACCAGTCCCTCACCGGCACCCGCAGCATCATAAAGGAGAGCCGCTCCCCCGTCTTTGTCAGCTTACCTCCGCAATAGGGGCACATATCCCCCAGTGACACCTCGGCTTTGCATTTTTTGCAGTAGTTCATCCATGGCATGGCCTGATTCCTGCCTTTTCTCTTTTTTGGCAAACTCCATGCATAATTGGTACTTTAACGGGCTTTTCATCATAGGGTTAAAGGAGACTATCCCGAAAGGAGCAATCCCTATGGCAGAACAAACCAATGGCTCTACCCCCCAAAGCCCCGCCAATAGCATTTGTGCGGAGGAGTACGTAGTAAAACGGGGTGACAGCTTCTATCTCATCAGTCACAAGCTGGGCGTTCCCCTGCGGGACCTGCTGGCCGCCAACCGCGACATACACCCCGCACGGCTGATGGTAGGCGATGTGCTGTGTATTCCCCGCGAGGAGAACGATGCCGTCATCGACAACGGAGCAACAAATGGAACGACCAATGGCACTACCAACGGTACTACCAATGGCGCTACCAATGGCACTACCAATGGCACTACCAACGGTCAGACCTCCGAAAGCAATGTGACCCCGGTAGAGCCCACGCCCACGCCCACGCCCACGCCGGAACCGGAACCGGAACCTGCCCCCAGCTGTCCCGGCGAGACATTGACCGTCCAGAATGGCCAGACCGTGGCGGATATCCAGCTGCGCAATTTGGTCAGCCGCAATACCCTCTCCACCGCCAACCCGGATGTGAACCTGGACAGCTTGACCCCCGGGCAGACCCTTTGTGTGCCCACGGATAATATCCCCTGTCCGCTGCCTGCCACCTATTGTCTGGCCGAAGGTGACACCCTGGAATCTGTTGCCATCCGCTTCAACCTGCCGGTGGCCTCGCTGCTTCGGGCCAACCCCTGTCTGGCTCCTCAGGATTTCGAGGAGGGCACCACCGTCATATTGCCTACGTAAGGTCAGCCTACCTCGTCTAGCAGCCTTTGCACCAGGCGCTCTGTGTACTGTCGGGCGTATTGCGCGCCCATGAAGGCATCCTCCTGGCTTTGGGGGGTGTCCCCCATTAGCGCCACAAACTGGCTCACCTTAAGGCCCAGGGCATCCTGCATGTCCTGGTCGCTTCCGCCCTTGGACACCAGATAGTAGCACAGGATGGAGTCCGTCTGGCCCATGCGGTGGGCCCGGTCCTCCGCCTGGCTGTGCACAGCGGGGGACCAGTCCAGCTCCCCAAAGACCACACAGCTGGCCCTTTGCAGGTTCAGGCCTGAGGCGGCCCGAAGGGAGATGCAGCACAGGTCAGTGCGCCCTTCCATAAAACGCTCCAAAGAGCGTTCTTTCTGCGCGGTGGTTTCCCGCCCGGTTATAAACGCGGGGGAAAAGCCGTGCAGTTCTTTTTTATATATATCCATTACCTGATGATGGTGGGCAAAAAGCAGCACCTTTTCGCCCGCTTCCAGCAAGGCCCGGACAAACTGGCATACATAGGGGGCCTTGGCAATACCTGTGGCCTGCCGCTCCCCCTGCTCCACTTCCATTTCCAAAAGTGCCCGCTGCGAGGCGGAAAAATCGCCTCCTGCTTTCAGCTGGCGCAGCTTCTCCTGCAGGGGCTGCATAAGCCGCTTATATACCAGATCATCGCTGTCGATGGTCATTACCAGCCGGCGCTTGGGAGGCAGGTCGCTGAGCACGTCCTCCTTCTTCCGGCGGAGCATGATGCCCTCGCTGCGCAGATGCTCGCCCAAGATCTCCGGCTTGGCTACGATCTGGTTGCCGTAGCCGTAGCACCATTCCCGGGTGAAGCTTTCATAATCCCCCAGGAAATGAAAATCCAAAATGTTGACCACGTTCCATATCTCCGCGCCTCGGTTGTATATAGGGGTTCCGCTGAGGCCCACGATGCGCTCCGCCCCCTCCGCCAAAAGGCTGGCTGCAGAATACTTCTCCGTGCCGCTATGGCGCAGCTCCTGTATCTCGTCAAAGATCACCGTCTGGAAGCCGTACTCCGGCAGGGCTTCCTTCCAGCCCCGAAGCAGCAGATAGTGCATCAGATAGAGGTCCGCCGGGGGCAGCGGGTAGGGCTTAAGCCCCTTGATGACGTGGATGGTAAGGGGCTCTCCGTCAGGCTTTAGCAAGAACCGCTGCGTTTCGCTTTCCCAGTTGCGGAGCAAATGGGCAGGAGCCACCACAATGGCGGGATAGCCATGGGTCTCTGCCAGCATAGCCAGGGCCTGCACCGTCTTGCCCAGACCCATTTCGTCCGCCAGCAGGCAACGGTCCGTGCGCAAAAGAAAGGCCAGCCCTTCCTCCTGGAAGGGGGTTAGCTTGCCCTTGAATACATGGGGCATGGGCGTGACCCGGCTTGGGGCCCGCATGGCGGTCTCCCGGCGTACTACATACTCCCGGGCTTCCCGAAGGGCCTGCTGCCATCGGTCCATGTCCTGGGCTTTAACGGTCAAGGGATAGCGGAGCATCAGCCAGTTCAGGTCCCCTACTACCCGGCGGTGGGCCGTAAACCGGGCCTCGCCCCGTCGATTGGTCTGGGAGCCAGGGAACAGCCTCTTGCACAGCTCTGTTACGGAGGGATCCCCCTTCACTACCCAGCACTTTCTTTTCTTGTTAAAGGAAAGGGTGCCGTAGGTTCGGCGATCGGGGTCTTGCTCCTGCTGGGCCCCGCTGCCATCCATCAGATAGGGCGGCAGCATGATCTCGTCTGTTTCGTGGTTCATGGCAGGGCCACCCCCCAAAGCTGAGATAATACCACAGAGCGCACGGGCTTGCCTGCTATTTGGGCGGGGACCTTTACGCTCTGCTGGGTCACCAGGATCACCGCCGAAACCAGCTCGCAAGCGGCGTAGCGCTGCAGCTGCTTTACCAGCACCTTGGGCGTTGGCTTGCCCTTTTTCACCTCAATGCCCACATCTCCGGCCAAATAGTCGATGCGGCAGCCTGGACCGATCTTGGCTTCATGCACATAGTCAATGCCCGCCTCCGTCAGCCGCTGGGCCACCATCTGATGAATATCCCACTCGTACAACGCAAAAGGAGGCCGCATCGCTTGCAAGGCTTCATATACTTCATCCTTCAAACCACGGCCTCCCTTCGTATAGGTTTCTATTTTACTCTACGCTGATGTGATGGTTATCCCGGCTCTCCCGGTACAGCACAAACTTCCGGCCTATGCACTGCACGGGCTGGGCATGGGTCTGCTCGCAGAGGATCGCGCAGGCTTCCTTGGCGCTCAGCTCGCAGCCCTCCTGCACCGACCCCTTGATCAGCTCCCGGGCCTCCAATACGTCATAGGCTTCCTTGATGGTGTTTTCGGTAATGCCTTCCTTGCCAATGTACAATACCACGTCCAGGGTATTGGCCATGCTGCGGAGCTTCGCCCGCTGCTTACTTGTCAATTCCACTTTCATTCTCCTTTATCGGGCATTCGCCCGACCCTTATTCCACAAAATCAAATTCCATATCGGCAATGCGGATGGTGCTGCCCTCGCCTGCGCCCTTGGCCCGCAGGGCATCAATAATGCCGCGGTCCCTCAGGGTGCGGTGGAACCAGCTGGCGCTTTCCTCATCGTCAAAGTTAACGCTGTCGATAAAATGCTGCATGGCGGGGCCTTCCACCACGTACACCTCGTTATCCCGCTTGATCTCGAAGGTGTTGTCCAGAATAAAGCCTTCCTCCGGCTCCTCCTCGAAAAACATACGGGGAGGTGGCAGCTCCGGTAAAAGCTTTATCACCCGGTCGATCAGCGCATCAAAGCCCGTATGGGCAGCCGCGCTTACCGGGAAGGCCTCATAGCCCATTTTCATAAACTTCGCCTTAAGGTCATCAATGACCTGGGTATCGGCGATCAGGTCGCATTTGTTGAGCACCACAAGCTGGGGCCGACCCATAGGCTCGCCGTACTTGTTCAGCTCCTCATTGATGATCCGGAAATCCTCCAGCGGGTCCCGCTCCTCGCAGCCGGAAGCATCCACCACGTGCAAAAGCAGGCGGGTGCGCTCCACATGGCGCAGGAAGGCATGCCCCAGGCCCACGCCCTCGCTGGCCCCCTCCACCAGGCCCGGTATATCCGCCAGCACAAACTCGTCCTCGTAGCGCTTGACGATGCCCAGGTTGGGGGTCAGGGTGGTGAAGTGATAGTTGGCGATCTTAGGCCGGGCGGCGGTAAGAGTGGCTAGGATGGAGCTTTTGCCCACGTTGGGGAAGCCCACCAGGCCCACGTCCGCAATGGTCTTGAGTTCCAGCCGGAAGACCTTGGTCTCCGTCTGGATGCCCGGCTTGGCAAAGTTAGGCGCTTGACGGGTGGGGGTGGCAAAGTGATTGTTGCCGTGGCCGCCCCGGCCGCCCTTGAGCAATATTTTCTCCTTGCCCGGTTCGTTCATGTCCGCCGCTACGGAGCCATCCTCCTCCCGGAGGAACACCGTGCCCACGGGCACCTTGATGATTAGCTCCTGCCCCCGCTTGCCATGGCAGCGGTTGGCGCTTCCGTCCACTCCGTTTTCCGCCAGATACTTGGTGTGGAAGCGGAAATCCAGCAGGGTATGCATATTGGGGTCGGCCACCACCACGATGTTGCCGCCGTCTCCCCCGTCGCCGCCGTCCGGGCCGCCGTTTTGTACATACTTTTCCCGGTGGAAGGATACGCAGCCGTTGCCACCGTTGCCCGCCTTAGCGGTAATTTTTATGCGATCTACAAATGAAGCCAAAGTCTTCCTCCTCTATATGCGCGGCTACTGGGCCGCTGCGCCGCTGGCCTTGCCAGGGGTTTTCTTGATATTGGTGGGCTTGGCAGGCTTTGTGGCCTGCGCGGGCTTGGCAGGCTCCGGCTGCTGCCCGAAGCCGCACAGGGGCCGCAGGGTGCAGGCATCGCAGGCAGGGCCACGGGCGTGGCACACCTGGCGGCCATGGAAAATGATCCAATGGTGGGCATCCACCCAGTCCTGCTGAGGAATAGCCTTTTTTAGCTGCTCCTCAGTCAGCTCCACGTTCTTGGCCTTGGCCAGCCCCAGCCGATTGCTGACCCGGAACACGTGGGTATCCACCGCGATGGTGGGAATGCCAAAGGCGTTTGCCATCACCACGTTGGCGGTCTTCTGGCCGACGCCGGGCAGGGCGGTTAGCTCCTGCAGGGTCTGGGGTACTTCGCCCCCATGGCGGGTCATGATCAGGCGGCAGGTCTCCACGATGTTCCCGGCCTTGCTCTTGAAGCCGCAGCTTTTCACCATAGGGTAGACCTCCTCCCGCGTGGCCTCCGCCATGGCTTTCACCGAGGGATACCGGGCAAACAGCCCTGGGGTCACCTTGTTCACCTGCTTGTCCGTGCATTGGGCGGACAGCATAGTGGCTACCAGCATTTCATAGGGATTGCGGAAGTTCAGCTCAGGCTTGGCCTCGGGGTACAGCCGTTTCAGCTCCGCTAAGATCGCTTTCTTGTCCGTTCGCATATTACGCCTTCTTTTCCCTTGCTTTGGCGGCTTCGCCCTTATCCCCCGTCAAAGGCCCAAATACTGGCAATTTCAGCTTGCTAAGCCCTTGAAGGGTAAAGAAAAGGATCACAGTGCAAATAGGGGTCTCGATGAGGTATATCCACCAGCGGGCCGCGATCCAGCCCCAATAGGCCTTGGAGGTGTACAGCAGCGTGAGCCAGCAGGAGTTGAGGAACAGATAGACCACAGACACAGCTGCGCTTACCGCCAGCGCCCGCCAAAGGCAAGGCTTCTGCCGATGCAAAACAAGCCCGTACAGCAGCCCCACCAGGGCATTGCTGATAGTGAAGCCAATAAAATACGCCCCCGCCGGAAACAGGTGTGCGCCGAAAAAATCGCCCAGCGCGCCAACGATCATCGCGGGAATGGGGCCCAGCACTGCCCCTGCCATAGCAATGGGCAAAAAGCCCAGATTGAACTGTTTAAATACCAAGGGAATCTGCACCAGATTGCCCAGCACTACCTGCATCGCCACCAAAAGCGCCGTATAGGCCACCTTCTCCGCAGGCCTTAGCATGTCTTGCCGCTTGGTCATGCTCATCATCCTTTCATGGTCGTTCGTACAAAATCGCAGTCATTAAGGCATCAGTCATTAGTACATAAAAAACCAAAATATATTATACGGGAAAAGCCGACGGGTTGCAAGGGCGCGACAACAGAAAAAGAGCAGGCACAAATGCGTGCCTGCTCCCCCACCCTGTTAATAAACACCACCAAGCGAACGTCGCTTGGCAGCAAGCTACGATCAAAGAGGCCGGATCAAAATGAACGGGGTCAGCTCGTCCCCCTGGCCGCGGGGGTTGTCCGCCATGGCGTCCTGTATCTGGCTATCGGTTAGGGGCGTATTTGAGCTCTTGCCCAGCTGATCCTGCTGGATATCGTTGGCATCCATCAGGATGACGGGGATGCCCGTTTCCTGGCTCAGCTCTTGGCAGAGCTCCTCCGCGTTTTCAGGATTGATAAGGGCCAGCTGGTGGTACAGCTCAAAGCTGGAACGGGTGTAGAAGCCGTCAATGCCGCCTACGCCCTTGCCGCACACACGGTAGAAAACGCCCTTCACGCCAAAGGGCTTCGTAATGGCGCTCAAAAATGCCGCCAGCAGCACCCGGGGCAGGCCCACCAGGTCGATGACCAGCTGGAGCTTATAGGGCTCATGCATGCCCACACCGGTATGGTTGATGCCCGCAAAGCGCCACAGAAAATTGGCCCAAAAGCCGGGTTTTACCTCATCCCGGGTCCGGACGGACTTAACGCACATGCACATGACCTTGGCACCAAAGCTGAGGATATCGCCTTCTTTATACAGAGGGCGTACATACTTTTCCACCAGGTCCTTCTGGCTTTCGCCTACCTGCACAAAATGGGTCTGAATCGCATAGCGGTCGTATTTCCGGCCGTCCTTGCCTTCGATGGTGCCCCGGTCAAAATAGACGATGCCGTCCTGCTCGTGCCGTTGCTCTTCAAAGTTTCTGGAAGGAATGATTCCCATGCCTTTCCGCCTCCTGATCCTTATCGTATGATAGCAGGCCGCGCCTGCGGAGTTACATGTTTTCGAAGAAAGGTTCTCCATTCTCGGTGGTCAGGATACCCATATCGTTGAATTTAAGCGGTACGGGATTGGCCATGATGTATTTGAGGATAGCGTCCAGCCGCACCGACTCGGAAAAGGTCATGAGGGTAAAGGCCACGCCATGCTTCTTGGCACGGCCTGTGCGGCCAATACGGTGGAGGTAGTACTCGTTTTCGTTGGGCAGGTCGTAGTTGATAACGGCCTCCACATCGTCCACGTCAATGCCGCGGGCGGCAACGTCCGTAGCCAGCAAAATTTGGAACTTGCCCTTGCGGTACGCCTGCATCACCTGGTTGCGGGCGCTTTGCCGCATATCCCCGTGGAGGCAATCCGCCGGATAGCCTGCATCCTGGAGGCGCTTGCACAGCCGCTGGGTCATATCCTTGGTGTTCACAAAGACCATTACCCGCTGGTACACATCGCTGTCCAGCAAGTACAAAAGGTCCTCGTACTTCTTTTCCCGGCCGGTCTCGATCACATACTGGGTTATGTGGGGCCGGTTTTCCTTCGTGGCCTGGATGACCACCTCCATGGGATCCTGCTGGTATTTCCAGGCGATGGTCATAACATCCTGATTGGTGGTTGCGGAAAACAGCACCAGCTGCCGCTCGCTTGGCGTGGCCTCGATGATCTTGGTCACGTCCTTCACAAAGCCCATGTTAAGCATCTCGTCCGCTTCGTCCAGCACCATGGTGTGCACGCCGTCCAGGCGGATGTTGCCCCGGTTCAGGTGGTCCAGTAGCCGGCCGGGGGTAGCCACGATGACCTGGGGACTTTGCTTAAGCTGAGTGATCTGCTTTGCGATGGGCTGGCCGCCATAAAGCACCGCAATGCGCACGCCCGGGATGAATTGGGCCAGGGCTTTAAGCTCCTCTGCAATTTGCAGGCTCAATTCCCGGGTAGGGGCCAATACAAGCTCTTGCACACGCTTGTCCTTCAAATTTACGTACTCCAGCATAGGAATGCCAAAGGCGCAGGTTTTTCCGGTTCCTGTGGGGGCGATGGCGATGATATCCCGGCCCTCCATCATCAGGGGAAGGGTTT
Organism: Eubacteriales bacterium; assembly: GCA_031548115.1. Taxonomy (GTDB): domain Bacteria; phylum Bacillota; class Clostridia; order Christensenellales; family Aristaeellaceae; genus Limiplasma. The sequence goes on from JAVBRJ010000027.1 coordinate 11,260, forward strand.
TGGCCTGTACGGGGGTCATTTCTTTAAAGCCCATTTTTTCAACGGCTTTGAGGACCTCCGGGCTGATGTCGGCCTGAGAAAAGGAAAGGGTTTCCACTGCTTCTGTTGCCAAAATTGCTTGACTCCTTACTGGTAAAATGACAAAATATACCCAATTTGTTTACTTCTGCATCTTGTCCCTAAACTCCTGCCGGCTTTCACACATTCCCCTAAAATCCACATAAGCTGAGCATATCAGGAAAACCGGAGGCCTTGTATGCCCAGGCATGAAAGGGCTTAAAGACCGCCAAGATAAAGGAGCAGCCTGCCATGAGCATCCTCTTGACCGATTGCCAGCAAGGGCTGACGCTACTGGATCTGACCACCCGGATCAGCTATGCCCTGGACTGCTCCCTGCCCTGTCCCTATCTGCCCTGCGCCACGGAGGAGCTGCTGCTTTGCGCATGCCGCAAGACCTGCAATGTAAGCCTGATCGGCCGCAGGACCCACCAGGAGCTGAGCTGCATCCCTGCCATGGCGGCGCTGTCCGCCATGTGCCCTTCTCCCTGCGGGCGGTATCTGTACCAGCTGGGCTCAGAGACCGACTCTATTCATACCCGGCATCTGGGCACAGGAGACCTGCTTTTTGCGTGCAAGGCCGGGGTATTCCCTCGGGATATGAAGCTGCGCAGGGGCGGGCGCTTTCTTTGGGTGGCAGGGGGCGCCGCCGGAGAGGCGCTGCTTTTTACTGCGCCGGAGCTGATGCCCTGCGGGACCATCCACACCAAGGGCTGCTGCTGCGCGGTGGACGAATGGCAGGGCGGCCTGGTGCTAGTGTGCGCGGTGGAGGACCAGGATATCCACACGGTGGTATATACGCTGGCGCCCTCCAAGATCAGGCCTGCAGAGCTGCTGCGCCTGGACGGACAGCCGGGAGGCTTCTCCGTATGCCCGGACGGGTGTACCGCTATTTTGGGCACCCTGGATGGCCTGATGAAGATCTGCCTGCGCACCGGGCGCATCCTCTGGAACCTGCCGAATATTTCGTTTGGGTCTCGGGTGGAGTGCCGGGGCGGCTTGGCGCTGACCTCCGGCGATATCAAGGGCCAGGTGCTGTTCCTGCCCCACGAGCAGCCCTGGCTGGCACAGCCCCTTTACACCGGCGCAGAAGCAGAGGCCTGCTTTATATAATGTATGATTTTTTCCATTCTGACACAGACTTACCTCCACAGCCCATATCGGCTGAACAAAGGAGGGAATTTTCAAATGCTGGATAAGATCTCACTGGTCCTTGTCATCATTGGCGCTATCAACTGGGCCCTTGTAGGGGTGTTTCAGTTCGACCTGGTGGCCTACCTTTTTGGCAGTCAGTCAGCGGTCTTCAGCCGCATCGTCTACACCCTGGTGGGGGCGGCGGGCCTGTGGTGCATCACTATGCTCTTTGAGGAGCGGGACCGGGTAAAGGATTGATACTATCCCGCACCTGCTCCGCCGCGCAAATGAGAAACGCCCGATTGGTGGGCTTGCCCCGCTCCGGGTCCACAGTGGCTCCGAAATATTTTTCAATGCCCTGCATATTCCCATGGGTAAAAACCGCTTCCACCGCATGGCGCACGCAGCGCTCCACCGCAGCGGGAGACGTATCAAAGGCGGCTGCGCAGGATGGATAGAGCGTAGCCGTTATTTCATGCTCCAGCTGCGGGGCGGGGATGAGCTGCTCCAGCATCCAGGCTATATAGGCGCTGCCCTTAAGGGCAGGCCTAAGGCCCAGGGAGCTGATAAGCGCCGCGATGCGCTCCCGCCGAAGATCCGCCAGGGCCGCCGAAAGCCCCGGCCTTTTTTTTTGCGAAAGAATGTCCAGCAGCGCAGCCAGCCGCTCTGGCGAAGCCAGCAGCGTTGTAACGCAGTCCGCCCGCAGGCTTGCTTTTTTAGATAGCTCCGGCTCTGCCAGCATCAATACCCGCGGCGGACAGGCCGGGGGCTTTTGCCAAAGCCTTTGGAGCACCTCCGGTCCATCTATCTTAGGCAACAGGCTGTGCAAAAGCAGCAGATCAAACCGCTGAGTGCCCAGGGCTTCCAGGGCCATCTCCCCATCCTGCGCCAGATGGATATTCCACATATGGCCCCTGTCCTCCAACGCCCTTTCGATGGCCTGGGCTTTTCCGGTCCCCTGCATGGCGATCAAAAGCCGCATAATGCCCTTTCCCTCCCAAATACTGCATAGTTTGTGTCATTATTGTAGGTTTATATCGTTATAGGGTCGCATGATATGCAAGAAGGATTTTGACCTTTCCCTTGCCTTCTCCTGCCAAATTTTATCCGAAATGATTGTCGAAAAATAACGAAACTTTTCTGTTTCAGCCGCTGCATAAGGAGGCAACAGGACATTTTTTCGGTTCTTTTCGTATTATGGGTCTATGTTGCATATATTTCTTGTAAAACGCCAACCCCTACCGCAAAGAAAAGGTTTTCTTTGTTGACAAAAAATGCTATACTAATTCCATTCATTTTATATGCAGTTATATACCCCCCGACCGCAAAGGAGCATACTATGGCCGTAACCATCAAGCAGCTATCCGAAAAATGTGGCCTGTCCATCTCCACCGTCAGCAAAGCTCTGAACAATTATAGCGACGTGAGCGAGGAGACCCGTAAGCGCGTCCTAGAGACCGCCCGGGAGATCGGCTATTATCCCAATGCCCTGGCCCGCGCCCTGAAGACCAACCGGTCCTATAACCTGGGCGTCCTTTTTGTGGACGATTTTGGCAGCGGCCTCACCCACACTTTTTTTTCCGCCGTGCTGGACAGCTTCAAAAAAGCGGCAGAGGGCAAGGGCTATGATATCACCTTTATCAACCACAATATCGGCCAGACCAACATGACCTATCTGGAGCACTGCAATTACCGCAATGTGGATGGCATCTGCCTCGCCTGTATCGACTTCTACTCCCCGGAGGTCGTATCCCTGATGAGCAGCAATTTTCCGGCGGTGACCATCGACCACAGCTTCAACAACCGCACCTGCGTTATGAGCGATAATATTTCCGGCATGGGCGACCTGATCAAATACGTACATAGAATGGGCCATCGACACATCGCCTACATCCACGGCAAAGCCAGCGCCGTTACGGAAAACCGCTTGACTGGCTTTTACCGAGCCATTCGGGAGGTGGGCCTTGCCGTGCAGCCCTCCTACCTCATCGAGTCGGAATATCAGGACCCCCGGCTGTGCTACCAGGCGGTCAAAAAGCTGCTGGATCAGCCTACCCGGCCTACCTGTATCTTTATGCCGGACGATTTTGCCGCCATCGGCGGTATGGATGCCATCCGGGATGCAGGGCTTTCCATCCCCGGGGATATCTCCGTGGTGGGCTACGACGGCTACCGGCTATTGCAAATGCTGCGCCCCACGCTGACCACCCTGCGCCAAAACAGTGGCAAGATCGGCGAGGCCGCCGCCCTGGCGCTTATCGACTGCATCGAAAACCCCTATACTAGCAGTGGCCGGACCCTTACCATCCCCGGAGACCTGCTGACCGGGGAGACCGTCGCCCATTGCAATATATAGTGGCTTATTAAGCCGCGGAGCCTTTGCAAAGGTCGAAGAATGGGCGGTTTTGTCTCATTTTGTCATTTTTTTGTAGCCTTTTTGGAAGAAATATCGTATAATTGATACGCATAGAATCCTAAATGGATCAGTCGCTAAAGGAGGCCCATTATGCAACAACCGATGTACCAGCCCCCAAAGCCCGAGAAGCCCCGCCGCCGCAGAGGTGTCTTTATGCGTTTTATGCGCGGTTATCTGATGCTTGTAGGTGCCGGTACTACCCTTTACGTACTCGTACGGCTGATGGTGCTGCTGCTGATGGAGATACAGCAGTGGATGCTTACGCAGCCTATCGTCTAAGATGGGAGGACAGCTCCTGGTATGAAGAAGTTTTTTAAACGGTTACTAGTGATCATATGCTGCATTGCCTTGATCTTCTTAGGCATACGCTTTGGCCCTAACCTGTATTACCGTATTTTCGGCAGCGGCAATACCCATTGGATCAGCGAACGTTTCAGCGAAGAGCTGAGGGAAAAAAACGAGCTCGTGGTGTACGAGACCACCCTTACCGGGCAGGAGACCATATCCCAAAGCGCTTGGCTGCTGGGCAAAGTGCAGGAGGTCATCGTCCCCTACTCCTTTTCCATCAGCTATATGGTGGACCTGTCCCAAAGCAGCGTCACCGTTCGCGGCAACACCATCGAGGTGCGTCTGCCTGCCCCCAAGGCCAATTTTTCCAAGCTGACGGTGGACGAAGCCAAAATGAAAAAGTACGACTGGCTCTATCCCCTCACCCCGGAACGATACGCCTCTATCAAAACCGAGATCGAGACCATGCTTTTTGACGAGTGCGCCACCAAACCGGAGTACCTGGATTCCGCCTGGACCGCCGCCATCAAGAGCATGGAAAGCCTTTTCCGGTCCGTGGCCGACCGTTCGGAGGAAGGCATGACCTGCGATATAAGCGTCATCCAGGAAGCGGTGCCCGCGGCTACAGAGGTGCCAGCAGCCCAGCCTGCGGAGGCCCCTTCTGTCCAGCCTGCTGAAACCGATGCCCCTGCTGATTCCGCCACCGCCGCGCCTGCCGCGTAAATTTTGATACCTCTATGATCCCTACTCGCAAAAGCCAAGTTGATAAAGCAAGTCCCTCCGGCAGGTAGCCGCCTTTCCGTGTAAAGCAAGCCCGTTGATAAAGCAAGCCCCTCCGGCAGGTAGCCGCCTTTCCGTGTAAAGCAAGCCCGTTGATAAAGCAAGCCCCTCTGGCAGGTAGCCGCCTTTCCGTGTAAAGCAAACCCCGTCCCTGTTATTTTCAGGACGGGGCTTTTATGTGTGTGGGTTTTTATGTGTGGGCTTTTTATGTTATTGCAGCCTGCGGTGCTTATGTTGCTGCCTGCCTTCGCAGCCTATTACGCTTCCACCTCCGCGCCAGGGTTTTCCTTCATGGTGATGACCACCACATAGGCCAGTGCAAAAAGCACCAGGTTCATCATAAAGGGCAAACGGCCATCCAGCTTAGAAAATAGCCCTGCGACCCAGCCAAAGGGGGCGGATATGACCAGCATCAGGGACGTAAGAATGGCAATGATCCGCGCCCGCTCCGCTTTGTCGATAAACAGGGCGGACATCCGCTCCCGTCGGGGGAAGAACAGCCCAAAGGCCACCGCCTCCAGCAGCGTATACAAGATCAGCGGCCACACCGTGCTCATAGGGCTGAGGATGACCAGTAGCTGGGATAGCATATACAACGCCAGCCCAACGCACATGGGCCCCTTCGTACGAAAGCGTTCCAGCTTGTGCTGGATGCCAAAATAGAAAAGCAGCATGACAATGGCCCTGACGATGGGGAAATACGCCAGATAGGCTTCGGGGATACCCAGCTGGCCCGTAGTATAGAGGGAAAAGAAATTGCCGCTGACGATGCTGGTGATCAGTGAAATGATCATCAGTGCCAGCACCCGCATAGTGCCGCTGCTTTTCACCATCCGCGGCCACAGCTTCCAGTAGTCTGTGATCATCGACCAGGTGCTCTGGCCCTTGGTCTCCTTCCGCCGCACAAGGCCCTGCTTGGTCTCCGTGGTATATAGGGCGGTGATAACGCACTTGGCGATCATGCTGACGCTAAAAATAGCATACAGCCAGCGCATGACGGGGATGAGGGCTGCCCTTCCTACCAGCGCGCCGGAAATAGGCGAAAAGAAAGCGGCCATAAGCCCGGCAATGCTGACCCAATTCCAAATGTTCAGCATGTCCTTTTCCTCGGCATCCTCAATCATCAGGCATACCCAGGCCGTCTGATTCACCTGCTCAAAGCTATTCATGACCATAGCCACAAGGAAGAACCAGTAATTCTGGGCACAGGCCCAAATAGCGCAGGGAATGACCCAGCCAAAAACATCGCCCAGGATGCAGGTGGCCTTCCGTCCGATCTTGTCGGATATGATGCCGCCAAAAAACGCGCAGATCATCTGCGCGACCATGGCAATGGACAGCGCGATACCGATCTTAATATTGCTGACACCCAAGGCCCGCATGTAAATAGCGGAGAAGGGCGCAATGAGGCTTTGCGGAATACCCCACAAAGGCTCCAAAAATACCAGCGTCTTGGGATTGCCCTTTAAGGTGTAGAGCAGGTCGATGAGTGGGTGACTGCGCAGCT
>JAVBRJ010000002.1:0-87164 GCA_031548115.1 Eubacteriales bacterium
ACGGCGGCAAGTATTTGGTTCGGCTATTGGCAGAAATAGGGACCCCCTCTGCCCTGGAGGACCTATATACGCTGGCCTCTACTGACAGCCAAAGCGCAGAGTGGGATACCATTCGCGGGGAAGCCGTCATAGCCCTTGGTAATACTGGCGATGGCAAGTGGCTGCCAAAGCTTACAGCGCTTCTTGATGCCCCCCATGCGCCAGTCCGTGCACTCAACCAAGCCATCACGAAGCTTTCTCCGCCTGTTCGAAGCGAGCCTACTGCTTTTTCTGATCTTGAGCGGGCTAATCCACGCATGATCTTAAGCGCAATGGAAGGGGTGTGGGACGCGGAAGCGGAAATAGAAAAAGCCTTGACGGTACTGGACGATGTGCCTAATTGGCCGACAAGCAACCAATCGTATTACTATTTTCTTTTAGCCGTAAAATGTCAGGAAGGCTTTAAAAACGATGCGCATAAAGCCTTTTACGCTATGCAATTGTTTATTGATCCAAGTCCTTCCTGCGTCGGCTGGAACAGACTGGGTGAGTCTCCGTCTCCCGAAAATGCAAAAAAGCTTCACGAAATGTATCCCCTGCCCAACACCTTGGAGCAGATCAGAAACTATCAAGTAAACTAGCTCATTTGATGGTCGCTGCCAAATAGTATTATATTTGGGGCTGTCGCAAGCGCGACAGCCCCCCTTAACTTTTTATAGACCCATGGCCCCAAGAAGGATATTCCGGCCGGGTCGCGAAAAGTTTTTTTAACGATCTTGGCTAAGACCATGGAGCATAGGAGGGGGAGCGCCATGAGCATGGAGGTGCGCCAGGTCCGCAATGAGGCGGATGGCCGTTCAGCCAGCTATATTCACGCTATGGGCTGGAAGGACGGGTTTCGGGGTATTTTGAGCCAAAAGCTACTGGATGAGATCTCGCTATATGGCAGGGCGGAAATGTTTATGGAGGCCTATGGCGACCCTAGCCGGTCCATTGTGCTGCTTAACGTGGACGGGACAGACCTGGGCGCGGGGTCCTTCGGCTTTTCCCGGCATCATAAGGATAAGACCTATGGGGAGATCATCTCCTTTTATGTACTCAAGGTGGCCTGGGGCAGCGGATGCGCGCAGGTGCTGATGGCCTACATGGTAAGGACGCTGAGGGAGATGGGCTGCGAGCACATTCACCTATGGGTGCTTAAAGAGAATCCCAGAGCCCGGCGATTTTATGAAAAATGCGGCTTCAGGCCCAGCGGGCAGGAAATGCTCCTGGATATCCAAGGCGAAAAGCACACGGAAGTCGAGTATGTTTATGTGGACACCGCTGGTGCGGATTGTGATTAGGTAGCTAACGGGGCCGCATAGCTCGGGAATAAGCCTGAGTATGAAAGGTGTGGGGTGTGAAGCATGAATCAAGAAAGCCTTACCGCCATTATGCAGGACCAACTGCGCCGTGCGCTGTGGGAGGTGCATAACGTAATAGACTGCATCCCCGATGAGCTGTGGGGGAAGCCCTATTGCGGCATGCCCCTGTGGAAGCACGTGTATCACACCCTGCATTCTTTGGATTTATGGCTTATCAACCCCAGAGACAAGGCCTTCCAGGAGCCTGCCTTCCACGAAAAGGACCTCAACGACCTGGACACCCCGCCGACTAAAGCTATAAGCCGCCAGGAGCTGGCGGCTTATGGGGCGTATGTGGAGGAAAGAACGCTTTCCTATGTGGAGGGTCTTGCAGGTCTGAAGGGTGTTGAAAGCCAGGAGGGGCATGACAGCCGGGAGGGCCAGGAATGCCAGAAGGGCGTAGACAGCCGGGAGGGCCATGACAGCCAGAAGGGACCAGGGGCCAAAGAGCTTGAAGAAAAACAGCTTTTAGAAAAGCCCCAGGGCTGTGAGTACACCCGCTTTACGCTGATCCTGGCACAATTTCGCCATTTGCATACCCATATGGGGATGCTGATGGGCTTTTTGATAGCGGATACCGGGAAATGGCCCCGGGTGCTGGGGCTGGAGGGGGATCTCCCGGAAGGCGAATACGAACGCTTTTTTTGAGATATTTTTTTGCGCGTTCTGGAGCTTGCCCGCGCCTGCCAAGTGCATAGCTCTTCGATAGGGCATACGACCCTATATACTCATGATCCCCTCCGCGCTCTGCATGATCATCAGCACCTGCACCTCGTCCCCGGTCTGAGCATCCAGATATACGCGGTATTCGTTTTCCTCGTATATACCTACGATCTCATAGCATAGCTGCTCCCGGTTTTTGTAGGGGATCAGGCAGAGCCTGGCTCCTTGCGTGGTCAGTCGAGGGCTTGCTTTTTTGAGGGCCTCCTCCTGGGTCAGCCCAGGGGTGAGCCCTTCCCGCTGGATGTGGTTCATCAGGTAGTTGTTGGCCTCCAGGCCCACCACCTCTCCGGTGTCCATGCGGATCTGCAGCTTTACCAGGTCCGGATAGAGCAGCACCCCGTCCTGCATGGCCACGAAGTTAATGACCGCCAGACCATCATAGATCTGATAATGGTTGGCCTCCATAGGGCCGTAGCCGTGCTCCCGGAGAAACGTAGCCGCCTTGTCCGTGCATTCCTCCAGGGTAAGGCTCTGGCTAAAGGTGGCGTGCTCCGGCATGATCCATAGCAGCTTGCCCCCCTGACGGGTGACCTCGGCGGTGAGCTGGACACCGTCGGTAAGGGTCAGGGTAACACCGTAAGTGGGCGGGGTGCCTTCGGTGGGCACGCCCTGCTGTGCCTCCTTCACCCGGTCCGCGCCGATGTATTGGATGGCCAGCTCCACCGCCTGGGAGGCGCTTACCTCCTCATTGCCCAGGGCCTTGGGGGTGCCGCTGTGGCGGGCGTCGGAAAAGGCGCCATCGTAGATCATGGTAGGGTACTCCATGCCGTTGTCCTTGTTGGCTACCTGCTCCAGGGGCCGAGCGGAAAGCTGGGCCTCCTGGTAGTATACGTTATCGCTGGAGGTCATGCGCAGGCTTTCCTGGAGCATGGTGTCCCTGGCGGTAACGAACTGGCCCAGCAGCAGCGTACACTGGCTTTTCAAGCTGGAAAGCTGCTGAAAATCCTCCTCTGATAGGGGTTCGCCCCCTGCGCCGTTAAGGGCCAGGCCCAGGGTGTACTCCGACAGCTGATTGCAAAACTTCAGCGTATCGCTCATGGCCACATGGGACAGCGGCAGCACAGAAAGGCTGGTGACGATGCTGTCCGCCTGGCGGGATATGCCGGTCAAAAGCTCGCACAGGGTGCGGCTGTCGGAAACAGCGGGTACCTTTTCCAGCTTTACCTGGATGGCCTGCAGATGCTCCTGGGTCTCCAATACCCGCTGGGTGTAGCTGTCCTCCAGGGCCTGGGCAGAGGCCTGGGCCTGCATGCCGTAGCTGATACCCAGGAACACCGCCACCAGCAGGGCCACCCCTAAAAAGGAATAGATAATAATGTGATGCTTGTTTTTCATACCTTTGCTCCCTTGCCTGCTTATGCGCCCTAAATGGCAAAATTATGCTTACCGATGCTCAGCTGTATCTTCCGGGACCAGATCCAGCCGTTGGTGGCGGTGGCCGGGTTGTAATAGTACAGGCAGCCTCCGGTGGGGTCCCAGCCGTTCAGGGCATCCCGGGCCGCCCGCAGGCTGTCCTCGTCGGGGGTCAGCCATATCTGGCCGTCGGATACCGCGTCAAAGGCCCCGGTCTGGTAGATGACCCCGCTGATGGTGTTGGGGAAGAGGGAGCTTTTGACCCGGTTCAAAACCACCGCGGCCACCGCTACCTTGCCCACATAGGGTTCGCCCCGGGCCTCTCCATGGACCAGCCGCCCCAGCAGATAGCTTTCCCCTTCGTTATAGCTGGCGGCGGCCACCGAGCCGGAAAGGGTGACGCCTATGGCCGCGGCAGTCCTGGGGCCTACTACCCCGTCCACGGTCAGGCCGTTTTTTCGCTGGAACCATACCACTGCGTCATAGGTGGACTTGGCAAAGACCCCGTCCACCGCGCCAGAATAGTACCCGTAATCCTTTAATTTTTGCTGGATCTTGCGCACGTCCTCGCCCCGGCTGCCCCAGGCCACCACTGCATCCGCTTCTGTAAAGGCGATAAACAGCGACAGACAAAGGATGGCGGCGATGACCTGCCAAATACGTTCCTGCTTTTGGCTCATGAAAAAACCCTCCCATGTGGCGGTTCATTCCGCACATGGGAAGGTTGTCCAGTTTTGGGAATGTTTATACGGTCCTCTGCCCTAAACAGGGCACTGGGCTTGGAGGGCTTTCGCTTCCGTGAGCTTATAGCGCTTCCGCTTCCAGCACCCGGGCCTCAGCGGCCTCCAAGGCATCGTACAGTTCGGCCTGGCGCTGCTTCTCGTGCTGGTATTGCTCGTTTAACTCCCGCATGCGGGCGGGATCGTCGTAGGTTTCGGGGCTGGAAAGCAGGGCCTCCAGCTGTGAAATGCGCTCTTCACTTTCAAGGATGGCCTCCTCTGCCTTGGCGGCCTCGGCTTTCAACTCGCGTATCCGTGCGGAGAGCTGGCGGTCCCGCTTCTTCTCCCGTATCTGCTGGGTCTTGGTCACGCCGGGTTCCAATTCTGCCGGAGGCTTGGGCCGATCCCGCTTTTCCAGGTAATCGTCAAAATTGCCTAAATATTCGGTGATGCCGCCCTCGTCCATCACCCACACCCGGTCGGCAAAGCGGTTGATAAAGTACCGGTCATGGCTGATGGCCAAAATGGTGCCTGGGAAGTCGAAAAGCGCGTCCTCCAGCACCTCCCGGCTGTCCATATCCAGGTGATTGGTGGGCTCGTCCAGCAGCAGCAGGTTGTCCTTTTTCAGCATCAGCTTGGTCAGGGCCACCCGGCCCCGCTCGCCGCCGGACAGGGTCGATATTTTCTCAAACACATCATCCCCGGAAAAAAGGAACAGCCCCAGGGCCCCCCGCACGTAGCTTTGCTCCATGGTGGGGAAGGCGTTCCACACCTCGTCCAGAACGGTGTTGTCTGGCCGTAGGTCCTGCTGGTGCTGGTCGTAATAGCCTACGTCCACATTCACGCCGTACTTGGCCGTGCCGCGATCCGAGGTCTGGCGGTTCATAAGTATTTTGAAAAGCGTGCTCTTGCCTACGCCGTTGGAGCCGATGAGGGCCACCCGGTCCCCGGTGCGCAGGCTAAAGGACAGGTCGTGGAAGAGGGTACGGCCCTCGAAGCTCTTTTCCAGGCCCTTTACCTCCAGGGCCTCCTCGCCGCTGCGGCGGCGCACGTCAAAGGAGAAGCGCACGTGGTGCTCCTCAAGGGGCTTATCCAGCAGCTCTATTTTGCTCAGGCGCTTCTCCCGGCTTTCGGCGGCCTTGATGCTCTTTTCCCGGTTAAAGGAGCGGTACCGCTCGATAATGGCCTTTTCCCGGGCGATCTCCTTTTGCTGGAGGTTATAGGCCTTCATGCGGGTCTCAAAGTCCGCGGTGCGCTTTTTCATGTATTCCGTGTAATTGCCCGTGAACTTGATCATCCGCCCGCCTAAAATTTCCCCCATGGTGGTGCAGACATGATCCAGGAAATACCGGTCATGGCTGATGATCAGCAGGCTGCCCTTGTAGTCGGTAAGGTAGCTTTGGAGCCATTCAATAGCGGCTAGGTCCAGGTGGTTGGTGGGCTCGTCCATGAGGATGATATCAGGCTTTTGCAGCAGCAGCTTCGCCAGGGACAGCCGGGTGCGCTCGCCGCCGGAAAGGGTCGCGACCTCCCGGTCGTACATGTCCTGGCTCAGGCCCAGGCCCGCCAGCACGCCCTGCATTTCGCCTTCGTAGGCGTAGCCCTCCAGGTGATCAAACTGCTCCATCAGCCGCTGATACTCTCCAGACAGGCGCAGGGCCTTATCCGGGTCGTCCCCGGATACCTCGGCCATTTCGTCCTCCAACTCCCTCAGCCGCCGCTCCATGGCGATGACTGGCTCAAATACGCGCAGCAAAGCGCCCCAGACCGTATCGGTCAGGGCAATATCGTCCACCTGGGCCAGGTAGCCCACCCGCAGGTCCTTGTTGCGGTGGATGGCGCCGCCATCTGGGCTGTCCTCCCCGGAGATCATGCGCATGAGGGTGGTCTTGCCGCAGCCGTTCACGCCTACCAGGCCCATCTTCTCGCCCTTTTGCAGGCTGAAGGTGATGTCCTTGAGCACCTCGTGAGCGCCGAAGCTTTTTTGTACGTTCTGTACGGAAATCAGGATCATTGCGGATACCTCTTTGATATATGGAGGGCCCGATATATCGGCCATTCCACGAAATAATGTGTCCAGGAGAATCTGTCCAGGATAATGTGTCAGGGCCTGGGGCTGCCCATGAAAGGAAGCTCTTTGGCGGCCTCGAGCAGCTCCTGGCGGGAGGTGTGGGCAAAGGCCAGGGCCTGCTCGCTGGCCAGGGCGGCAGCGGCTAAAAGGGCCGTGCCCTCCTGGCAAAGGTCAGGGCGCTTTTCAGGCCCGGCGGCCTCCACCGCCTGAAAAAGCGCGTCCTCCATAGCGTCAAACCGCTCCGCCTCCGAGAAGAACCGGGCGCAGTCCATCAGCTCCTCAGGGGATAAAAGCGCCACCGCCGCCTTCATGTCTAGTAGCCGCTGGGCCCGAAGCTCGCACAGGGGGCCTTCCTGCCAAAGGGAGGCCAGCAAATGCAGGCTTTTGTGCAGCAGGGCTTCCTTTTCCTCCGGCAGGAGGGTAAAGGTGTGGGCCTTGGCATATAATACCTCGCTGAGCATCAGTCGGGGCATAGGCTGCAGCATGTCCGTGAGGCTGCCGGAGGTCAGCTTCTCCGCCACCTCCAGGGATAGGCCGCAGTGTTTATGGCACACGTCGTCCAGGAGCTTCATCCGCTGGAGGTCGTCCAGCAGCTCCCGGATGCGGCGCATCAGATCGCCCATCATTTCGATCATCCGCAGGATGTAATCCCGTTGAAAAAACATAGGCGCCTCCGTCTCCCTGATCAAGTCCAGCCTATAGTATAGCACAGCTTTTGAAAGCTGGGAAGGAGGGCCGCATCCTCCCGGAAGCATGTCAATGTACCCTCAAGGTACCCTCCCGAAAGTATGGCAAAACCTTGTAAAACATCGGTAAGAATGGTAACTTTTATTGGTAAAGGCTATACAGAACCTGATTTTTCATGTAAAATAGAATTTGGAAGTATCATAACATTTTTTCGGCCTTTTGCCATGGAAAGGAGCAGAAACCATGAAGAAGTGCCTAGGGATAGCTATTTTATGCGGCCTGCTGCTGGCGCTGCCTCTTTGGGCGCAGGCGGACGATGCAGGGGTCCTGACAGAAGACGAGCTGAACCAGTGCATCCAGGCGGTGCTTGAAAAAAGCGCTGCGGAGCAGCCTCAAAACGCCCCGGTAGGCGAGGAAGCCCTCACGGAGGATGGATACGCATTTTTATACTCCTTTGCTACGTTGTATTACGACAAGCCTGTGCTGGATAGCCAAAGCGTACTCAAGGGCTTTGCTTTTGTAGAGGCGGGTATGAAGGGCCCCAGGGGTATAGGCCTGGGGGACTCCGGCGACAGGCTGATAGAGACCTACGGCTGGGAGAACCCCTATCTTTTTGGGGATGGCACCTTCGTTGCCTTTTACCAGCTGGATCAGCTGCCCCAGAGTGCCTATTGGTCCTGGGCCAGGTGTCAGGGCATTTTGCCGGTGGAGGTGCGCTGCGCCATCCACGTAAAGGCGGGAGAGGACCGCTATACCGACGCGGGCATACTCTACCAGCTGGAAAATGACGTGATAACGGGCATTCAGGTATATGGACTCAGCAGTAGTATCACCCAGGCCGAGGTGGAAAGCAACCTTCAAACCGTAGCCGCCGTGCAGACGGCCTTTACTGGCGATGAGTCGGGGGAAAGCGCCGCCCCTGTGGAGGGATATACCACCGTCAGCCAGGCAACGGCCTTTGGGCTGGGGGACCTTAAGATAGCCAAGGCGGATTTCCTCACCCTTACGGAGGCCGGGGCAGAGACCTTGTTTGGCCAGGCCCAGTCGGAGGACTGGGTGCAGGATGATACTGGGGAATGGCTGCACACCACCTACCGGGAAGGGCTCACCCTTACCTACAAGCTGGACGCGGCCAAGCAAGCGGGCCAGCTGGAGACCCTATCCATCACAGGCGAGGGCCTGGAAGGCCCCCGTGGCCTGCGCATTGGCCAAACGCTGGAAAGCGTGCTGGCGCTGTTTCGCAGCGATGGCACTGGCCAGGTCTTGGACAGGGAGGCCCTTTTGTACGGCGACGGACTGAACCCGCCCTATGGTGCCCTGGCACAGATGGGAACAGACGCTACGCTGCGCTATGTGGCCCAGGTTAACGGCCCAGACGGCAGCGCCCGCCCGGTAACGCTGCACATGACCTTTGCGGCTGGCAAACTTACAGAAATAATGGTATATTCCTGGTAGAAGGATCGTTACCCAGGGAGGAGTACATATGAAGATCGACCTGACTTGCCCCGTGGAGCTATGGCAATATTCGCTGCCTAAGCAGGATGAGCTTGAATGCACCTTTGTTTTGAACAACTTAAGCGACAAGGTGGTCACATCCATCCAAGTGGCGCTTATTTGTTATGGGAAGGAGCAGGAGCTGGCCTTTCGGCAGGTCGAGCGCATACAGGGCCTTAGCGCTGGGCCGGGGGAACGGTTTTCCATCATGCTTTTGCCCAGCCAGTGGGAGAACGTAAACGGTATCGACCTGATCGTGGAGAAGGTCTGGTTTGACGATGCCACCATCTGGCGGCGGGGCAATGCTCCCTTGACGGAGTACCAGCCCAACACCCTGCCCATGGGCCGCCGGCTGGATCAGCTGCGGTTCGTGGCGGGCCAGGATGCCGTGGGCTACCCCCAGGAGCAGGAGCACGCCTGGGTCTGCGTATGCGGGCGAGCCAATCCCAAAACCGAGAACCGCTGCTGCCGCTGCGGCAGGTGGGCGGAAACGGTCTTTGCCAGCTTTGCCAAGCATAACGTGGAGCAGCTGATCGCCGTCCATGAGCAAAAGCTAAAGGACATCGCCAAGAAAGCCCGGGAGGACGCGGCCAATCTCTCTGAAAAGCGGGAGATCGCCCACAGCCGCCGGAAAAAGCGGCACACCGCCACCGTGAAGATGGTGCTGGCCGCCGCCTGCGTGGTGATGGCCGTAGCGGCCCTGTTTATCTGGGGCCTGCCCACCCTCCGCTATAACCAGGCGGATGCCCTGCTGCAGGCGGGCCAGTTTGACGAAGCCCGCACGGCCTTTGCCGCCATGGGCAGCTACCGGGACGCAGAGGAGCAGATGATCCGCAGCGATTATCTGGAAGCCAAAAGCTGGCTGGAAAGCGGACAGCCCGACAGCCTGAAACAGGCGGCGGAGGTCTTTGGCCGCCTGGGAAACTATGAGGATGCAACCAGCCTGCTGGACCAGGTGACCTATACCCAGGCCACCCAGGCCCTGGAGGCTAAGGATTATGCCGAGGCAGCCGCAAAGTTTTTGCAGCTGGGCGCCTATAAGGACAGCGCCCAAATGCGCAAGGAGACCCTCTACCAGGAGGCAGAGGCGCTGCTTGAGGCCAAGGAATATAAAAAAGCCCAGGCGCTTTTTGAAAGCCTGGATGGCTACAAGGAGTCCCTGGCTAAGGTCACCGCCTGCTACTACGCCTTTGCGCAGGAGGCCCAGGAGGCGGGGGATTATCAGACGGCTGTGGACCAGTATATTTTGGCCGCTGGCTATGAGGATACAGCGGAGCAGCTAAAGATATGCTCCTACCAGCTGGCGGAGGAAAAGCTGAAGGCAGGGGACTTTGAGACTGCCGGGAACCTGTACCTGCAATGTGGGGATTACCTGGACGCAGCCTTGAAGGCTAATAACAGCCTGTACCAGCTGGCCCAGGATACCGCCGCCACCGGCAACTACGAAAAGGCGGCGGAGCTTTTCGGCCGCATCGTGCCCTATCTGGACAGCGAGACCCGGGGCTGGGAGTGCACCTATCAGCAGGCCCAGGCCCTGGCCGATAAAAAGGAATACATAACCGCCAATGTGCTGTTCACCTCCATCCCCAATCACCGGGATGCCCTGGATAAGGCCCGGGAGTGCCGATACCAGATGGCGCTGGAGGCAGAGAAAGGCGGCAATCTGGACGTGGCCGAGGAGCTGCTGGGCAGCCTGGACGGCTACGGGGAAAGCGACAAGCTGCTGCTCACCGTCCGCTACGAGCTGGCGGATAAGGCAGCCCAGGCTGGGGATGATGCCCTGGCGGCAGACCTGTTTGAAAGGCTGGGCAGCTATAACGACAGCGAGACCCGCATGAAGGAAAGCAGATACCGCATGGCGGACAAGCTGCTGGCGGATAAGCAGTATGAAAGCGCGGCGGAGGCCTTTACCGATCTGGACAGCTATAAGGATGCCCAGGACAAGGCGGGCACCGCTACCTATCAGCTGGCCATGGAATACAAGGAAAAGGGCGATATGGACAGCGCCGTCCAGCTGCTGGCCTCCCTGCCGGAAAACGGCGAGGCCAAGGCGGAGCTGTCCCGGATGACGATGGAGGAAGCGGACAAGCTGAAGGCCGCCGGAGACCTGGAGGGGGCGGCGGAGCTGTACCTGGCGCTGGAGGATTTTGAAGGCGCGGTAGCGGGCTATCAGGACTGCCAATACCAGATAGCTACGGATAAGCGCGCTGCCGGGGCCGTGGCGGAGGCTGGCGCGATATTTGCCTCCATCATCGGCTATAAGGACGCGGAGGAGCAAAGCGTCGCCTGCTTCCAAAAGGCCTATGGCGATTTTGCTGACCCAGGCCGGGAAGCCTATGCCAAGAAGGATTATAAAACGGCTATCGAGGCCTTTGAAAAGATGCCCCTTAGCAATCTGCCCACCCAATACGAGGATGTACCGGAAATGTACCAGGAGGCCTGCTATATCTATGCAGACCAGCTCTACGCCGAGGGCAAGCCCTATGAGGCCCTGCCTTATTATCAGCGGATACCCGATTATAGGGATGTGACAGAGAAGAAGCTGGATCGCCGCTGCTATCTCATTTTGGGCACCTGGCGCTCCGTAGGTGGCAAGGAAGCGGTGTTCCGGGCCGATGGCACCTGCAATTTTGTGGGGGAAGAGCTGTTTTTCAACGTGGACAATTACTCGCTTTTGACCGGAACCCGCAGGGACGACCTGAGCCTGACCCATAAGCTGACCACCATTAGCCAGCAGGGCATGACCATTCGGGATACCCGCAATGGGCAAAACATCGTGTACAAGTTTGAGCGGGACGAGACTGCGCCTGTGCAGACCGCCGCTCCTGCTGGGGTGAGCCCGGCCACCACCACCCCGGCCCAGGATGACATGATCGTGCAGGAGGAAGCCGATGAACAGGCCCAGGATGATATGATCGTGCAGGAGGAAGCCGATGAACAGGCCCAATGACAGCGCAAGGGCTTCCAAGCTGACTATTGGGGTGCTATATGGCTTTCGGGCCTTAATGGTCCTGTTTGTGTGCAATTATCATTTTTGGCAGCAGGGCTGGCTGCCCCAGTATGCCTATGTTTTCGGCCGCTATGTCAGCTTTGATTATTGGACCCGCTCCAGCTACATGTTTGTGGACGGGATGCTGCTGCTCAGCGGCCTTTTGCTCTATCTGCCCTATGCCCGGGAAAAGGAGGAGGGCATTCCTGCCCCCGGCGTGAAGCGGTTCTATTTCAACCGGGCCAGCCGCATTTTGCCCTCCTATCTGCTCACGGTGCTGGCAGCGCTGTTTTTGATCGCCCTGCCCCAGGGCATGTATGGCTCCCCTGCCAATATGTGGAAGGATATCATCACCCATCTGACCTTTACCTTCAATTTTTGGGCAGACACCTACCTGCGCACGCCGCTGAACGGCGCCCTGTGGACCGTGGCGGTAGAGGTGCAGTTTTACCTTATCTTTCCGCTGTTGGCCAGGGCCACGCAGAAAAGACCCGCCCTCACCCTGGGGCTTATGGCGCTTGCGGGCTGGGCCTACCGCCTTGCAGCCTATGCCCTGGACGGGGACCTGGCCCTTATGGTCAATCAGATGCCCAGCTTTATGGACGTATACGCCCTAGGCATGCTGGGGGCCATCCTCTACGTGAAGGCGCACAGGCTCTTTGCGCAGGGCAGAAGCGGCGGCCCTGAAGGTGCAAGCGGCAGCCATGAAGGCGGAAACGCCGATGCGCAGGCTCAAGGCCCCCAGGCCTCCCGGCGACTGGCCTGGCTTTCGATGCCGATCTTCGTTGTAGCCTGCGTGGGTATCAGCCAGCTATTGCAGCTCCAATCCACCACCAGCCTGGAGGGCATCCTGGCCCTACGCAAGTCTCAGCTGATCTTGCGGCTGCCCTTTGCGCTGGCCCTCCTGTGCGCCATGCTTTCCGCCGCGCTGATGCCCAGGCTCCTGCAAAAGCTGCTGGACAATAGGCTTATGCGCTTTCTATCCACCATTTCCTTTAACCTGTACTGCTGGCATGTGCTCATTTGCACGCAGGCGGCCCTGCATTGGTTCCCCTCGACCCTCCACGACGACCACCCTTTGCAAAAGGCCTATACGGCCATGTGCTTCGGGGTGTCCATCGTGGTGGCTATGGCGGCCACTTACGGCGTGGAACAGCCTATCGGTAGGCTTCTCAATAAATGGATCAAAATAGACGAAAGAAGGAAGAACGACCATGAAAGACCCCAGACTGATGAAATTGAGCCGCCAGCTCATCCGGTATTCCTGCGAGCTGAAGAAAGGGCAGCGGGTGCTGATTGAAAACTTTGGCGTGGAAACGGAGTTCGTGACTGCGCTTATTAAAGAGGCTTATGAGGTAGGCGCGGAGCCCATCGTGCAGCTGCGGGACAATGCCGTGCAGCGGGCCCTGATGATGGGTGCAACGAGCGAAAAGTGGGACGAGGAAGCCCGCTTGGACAGCCTGCGCATGGAGGCCGTGGACGCATACATCGGCATTCGTGGCGGCAGCAACAGCTACGAGACCGCCGACGTGCCCATGGATCAGATGAAGCTGTATATGAAGCACTATTCCAGCCCTGTGCACAGCCAAATTCGAGTGCCCAAGACCCGCTGGGTCGTCCTCCGCTTCCCCACGCCTTCTATGGCGCAGCTGGCAGAAACCAGCCTGGAGGCCTTTGAGGACCACTACTTTGACGTGTGCACCCTGGACTACGAGAAGATGTCCAAGGCCATGGATGCCCTAGTCACCCGCATGGAACGCACCGACAAGGTGCATATCGTGGGCCCCGGCACGGACCTGACCTTCTCCATCAAGGGCCAGCCCGCCATCAAGTGCGACGGCAAACTGAACATCCCCGACGGCGAGGTGTTCTCCGCCCCTATCCGCGATAGCGTAAACGGCGTGCTCACCTACAACACCCCCAGCCTCTATCAGGGCAATGTGTTTGAGAACACCTGCCTGACCTTTGAAAAGGGCAAGATCGTAAAGGCTACCAGCAGCGACACCGTTCGCTCCAACCAGATATTTGATTCCGACGAGGGTGCCCGCTATATCGGCGAATTTGCCATCGGCGTGAACCCTTACATCACCAAGGCCATCAAGGACACCCTCTTTGATGAGAAGATCGCCGGTTCCTTCCATTTTACCCCCGGCAACTGCTACGATGAGTGCCCTAACGGCAACAAGAGCGCCATCCACTGGGACCTGGTCTGCATCCAGACCCCCGAATACGGCGGTGGCGAAATGTATTTCGACGGCGAGCTGGTCCGCAAGGATGGCCTGTTCGTGGTGGACGAGCTGAAGGGGTTGAACCCGGACGCGTTGAAGGGGTAAGACGAGCAGGGGATGCCAGGGGGCAAGGCCTCCAGACCCCATTGAGACCGCGCCCAGCGCGGGCAAAAGAAGAGAATAAAAAATTAGGCCCGGCCAAGCTATTGGCGGGGCCTTTTGCGTTCCCTTCCCGCCCCGTCACCCCCGGGCGGCAGCTTCTTTTTCGATCAGGGCTTGCAAGAAAGCTGCGCTTTCGGCGGTGACGGGCAGAAGGAAGGCACCGTAGCGGCATTTTTGGTGCGCGGTACCCCGAAGGGAGAACACGTAGCCCATGGGGCAGCGAGCGTTGCAATCTGCGGGGTTTAGCAGGCGCTTGCAATGAGGGGCTTTGCCGATGGCGGCGGCCAGGCTATCCGGCATGGTATCCAGGAAGGCTGCGTACTGGGCGAGGTTATCGGCATAGATGCGCACCAGCATGCCGCTTTTGCGGAACACGTAATTGAACAGGGTCTTTTTGGTTTTGGGGTGGATGTAGGAGACCACGTAGCCGCTTTTGGCTGATTCGATCTTGGTTTTATAGCCCTGAGCCTCCAGGGCATTGTGCAGGTCCATCACGAATGGCAGATCCTCAGGGGAAACGGTGGCAACAAACTGGTCGAAGGTATAGGTTTCTTTAGCAGCAGGCATAGGGGGGACCTCCATTATACTATTTGATTTATCCAGTATAGCATAGGTTTGCAGACTTTGCAAACAAATGTTCGAAAAGAGTTTGCAAATTTTTTCACAAAGTTTTTGCAAGTTTGCGGTTTTGGGGTTGCAAAATCTGGCATATTTGGGTACAATATTTGCTGGAACAAATCGACATCATTTAGGGAGGTACCTCACACATGATTAAGATTGGTATTAACGGTTTTGGCCGCATTGGTCGCTTGGTGTTCCGTGCTGCTATGATGAACCCCAATGTCACCGTATGCGCCGTGAACGACCCGTTCATCCCCCTGGACTATATGGCTTACATGCTGCGGTATGACACCGTTCATGGACAGTTTGCTGGCGAGATCACGGTCGATGCTGCTAACAACTGCCTCATCGTGAACGGCGAGACTGTAAAGGCCTTTGCTTGCAAAGATCCTTCTGAGATCGCCTGGGCTTCTGCCGGCGCTGAGTATATCGCCGAAGCTACCGGCGTTTTCTGCGACACCCCCAGCGCTAGCGCTCATTTCAAGGGCGGCGCCAAGAAGGTCGTTATCACCGCTCCTGCCAAGGACAAGGAGACCCCCATGTTCGTTATGGGCGTAAACAACGAGAAGTACACCAAGGACATGCCCGTTGTTTCTAACGCCAGCTGCACCACCAACTGCTTGGCCCCTCTTGCCAAGGTTATCAACGACAAGTACGGCATTGCCGATGGCCTTATGACCACCGTTCATGCCACCACCGCTACCCAGAAGACCGTTGACGGCCCCTCCAACAAGGACTGGCGCGGCGGCCGCGGCGCGGCTTTCAACATCATCCCCTCCTCCACTGGCGCTGCCAAGGCTGTAGGCGTGGTTATCCCCGAGCTGAAGGGCAAGCTCACCGGTATGTCCTTCCGCGTGCCCACCGCCGACGTGTCTGTGGTTGACCTGACCGTCAACCTCAAGACCCCCACCACCATGGACGACAGCAAGGCCACCATGAAGGCCGCCAGCGAGTCCGAGCAGTGGAAGGGCATCATCGGCTACACCGAGGATGCTGTCGTTTCCAGCGACTTCACCACCGACCCCCGTACCTCCATCTTCGATGCCACCGCTGGCATTCAGCTGACCGATACCTTCGTGAAGCTGGTAGCCTGGTATGACAACGAGTGGGGCTATTCCAACAAGGTTGTTAACCTCATCGAGCACATGGCGGCTGTTGACGCGAAGTAAGGGATTATCTCTGATTTTCGTACAAGGCTATAAAGTATAGCTAAAGTAAGCTCCTTCTCTTGCGATATGTACGCAAGAGAAGGAGCTTTTATGATATTAGGGCTTTAGGTATGCAGGAATAGGAGCAAACCATCCGAGCCTTACTTTTTCTTCCTCCGATACCGGTCCTCCTCGCTGAACACACACCCGCAGTATTTCTGCATATATAGGCCCAGCTCTCTGGCCTGGGCCTGGCCGTCCCTGAAAACGGGCCGGAAATCTCGGTATAAAAATTCCACTCCATAGTTGGCCGCAGCTTTTTCAGCCGTGGCTTTTAATAGCTCGTGGTTTTGATAGGGGCTGATGAAAAGCGTGCTGGTGAAGTGGGTAAAGCCCTTTTCAGCGGCTTCCTTAGCGGTGGCCTCCATGCGGCTTTCATAGCAGTAGCGGCAGCGGCCGTCTATGTCCGCCGCCACCGCCTGAACAAAGGGGCGCAGACCGTATTCCCCGCCGATCACCAGCGGGAGAGCAATGGTCTTGGCATATTCCACCAAGGTGTTTTTGCGGCTGCGGAACTCCGTATACGGGTGGATGTTGGGGTTAAACCAAAAGCCTGTAGGCGCGAGCCCCTCCTGCCGCAGCTGCTGAATGCAGGCAATAGAGCAAGGCGCGCAGCAAATATGAAGAAGGAGCTTCAACTGAGGATCGGACATGCGGTAGACACCTCACAACGTTTTGCCTATATAACAAGGGCTATAAAACAGGTAAAATAGGGCGCCGCCTCAACGGTAGGGCCTCCTTGCAACGAGCTTGATCAAAGCACAAAGACAATGATCCCAGGGCAGTGGCTGGCGGAATAGACCCAGCATGGCTCACCCAGCATGGCTCACCGAGCATGCCCCTACCCCATCATACCACGGAATGTAAAAAGAAAAAAGGTTCCTTTGCCAGCGCCTTTGCAATATGGTATACTATGGATATCACCAAAGGGGAGAGGATTTTGATGCATTTCGGACGGAGGCTGCTGAGCCTTTTACTGTGTTTTATAGTACTGGCGGTGGCTGTGCCCGCCATGGCGGACCGGGAGGAGGAGGTCGCCCTCTTTGACGCAGCGGCAGGGACCCTTAAGACCCCGGCCCAGGTGGGCCAAGAAAGCGGCACCTACGGTATCCATACGGGCACCCAGGCCTATGTGCCGGATGTTGATCCCGGTATCATTCCCTACGATGAGCAGGGCCAGAGCGTGAATGCCATCGTTGCGACAGGAAGCTTTGAAAGCTCCGACGAAAACGTGGTGACCGTGGACGGGAATGGCCTGATGACAGGCGTAAGCCAGGGCACTGCCACCGTTACCTATCACGCTGACGCAGGCGATATTGCCTATGAAGTGACCGTAGGCGACGATATCCCGCCGGAGCTGGCCAAGAACATGGCCTATGTGGCCCGCAGGGAGTTTTACAAAAACAAAAGAGCCCGCCTGCCTAAGTACAACGAATACGCCAAATGGTACTATGGCAAGAAAAACGAAGTGGGCTGGTGCGCGGTGTTTGCCATCTGGTGCGCCAACGCCTCTGGCAATAACCCTCTTAAGAAAGCCAACGCCAAGGAAGTTACGGACGAGGAAATGCTCTACATGCGGGAAGGCGCAGTGGGAAACCAGTATGACGGCTTCTTTTACCTGGACCGGTTTGTGGATGTGCCCCGGGAGGGCTATACCGTTATTTACGCGGATATGAGCAACGGCTACCGCACCACCCATATCGGCATCGTGGTGGAGGCCATTGACAAGGGGGACGGCATCTACCAGATCACCACCGTGGAGGGCAATATGTCAAACACGGTAAAGAGCTACTGCTACCTTTACGACAGCCATAAGGCCAACAACACCGTAGGCACGGAAAAGGGGCGCAAGCTTCAGTGGAACATGAGCGAGGTGCCCCAGGAGGACCGGGACGACGCGCTGGTGCAGTATGCCCTGCATACGGATCACTGGTCGGTCTTTGGGTTTGGCCAAAGCTGGAAATGATAGCTTGCGGCTCAAGGAAACACTTCAAAGCGGCAAAGGCGGGCGTACACCTGAAAAAGAAGCTTTGCAGCTGAAAAAAAGCTGTTTCACCGTCACCAAGCCAGGGTATATATAAAGGGATAAAGGTCATTTCGCCAGTGGCAAGGCTGGTATTGCAAAATTTTAAAGGAGGAAAACACAATGAAAGAACTTAAAGGAACGCGCACCGAGGCCAATTTGATGGCCGCATTTGCAGGGGAGAGCCAGGCCCGCAACAAGTACACCTACTATGCATCCAAGGCCCGCAAGGACGGCTACGAGCAGATCGCCTCTCTTTTTGAGGCTACCGCCAACAACGAGAAGGAGCATGCCAAGATGTGGTTCAAGCTGCTTCACGGCGGCGAGGTCCCCTCTACCGAGATCAACCTGGCGGATGCCGCCGAGGGCGAGAACTACGAGTGGACCGATATGTACGCCCGCATGGCTGAGGAAGCCAAGGCAGAGGGCTTTGACACCATCGCCTACCAGTTTGAGGCCGTGGGCAAGATCGAAAAGGAGCACGAGGACCGCTACCGCAAGCTGCTCTCTAACATCCAGGATGGCGTTGTGTTCAGCCGTGACGGCGATATGATCTGGGAATGTGGCAACTGCGGCCATGTGGTCATCGGCAAGAAGGCGCCGGAGCTGTGCCCCGTGTGCAAGCATCCCAAGAGCTTCTTCTTCATTAAGGCTCAGAACTACTAAGAGCATAAATGCAGCCGGCGGGGAAGAACTTCTCCGCCGGCTTTTTGCGAGGGATGAAAGATGCGGGTCGCGCAGATAAACGTTATGGCTACCTTTAGCACCGGGCGTATCGCCGTGGAGATCAGCCGAATCCTTATAAGCCGCGGGCATAAAGCGCTGGTGGCTTTTTCCCGGGGCTATCCCCCGGCGGATGTGCCTTGGATCAGGGTGGGGAATCAGCTGGATATGATCTGGCACGGGGTGAGGGCTCGGGTCACCGACCGCTCAGGGTTTTACAGCAAGTGGGCCACCCAAAAGCTGGTCAAGCAGCTGAAGGCCTACAAGCCCGATGTGATCCATATGCACAATTTGCACGGCTCCTATCTGCACATGCCCACGTTTTTCAAGTATTTGAGGGAGGCAGGGCTGCCCGTGGTGTGGACCCTCCACGATTGCTGGGCTTATACGGGCCATTGCGCCTACTATACCCTGGCGGAGGGCGATGCCTCCCGGGAGGAGGGCCGGACCCATCGGAAGCTCACCACTCAGGGCTGCGCCAAGTGGAAGCGGGGCTGCGGCCATTGCCCCCTCAAGCACATGTATCCCCAAAGCCTGCTGATGGACCAAAGCGCGCGAAATTGGCAGGAGAAGCGGAAGCTTTTTACCGGGCTTTCGGATGTGAGGCTGGTGACCCCTTCCCGCTGGCTGGCGGAGGAGGTGCAAAAGTCCTTCCTTGGGGAGTATCCTGTCTACGTATTCCCCAATGGCATTGATCTGGAGGCCTTCCAGCCCTGCACCGACGGGGAATATATGAAGGACGTGCTGATAAGCCACGGCCTGGGCAAGCTGGGGGAGAAGAAGATCCTTCTGGGGATCGCCAGCGTATGGGAGCCCCGCAAGGGCCTGGAGGACTATGTGGAGCTGCTCCCACACCTGAACAAGGACGAGTATGTGATCGTGCTGGTGGGCCTGACGGAGCGGCAGATCGAATGGCTGCCGGAGGGGATCGTGGGGATCCAGCGGACCCAGAACATCCGGGAGCTGTGCGCCTTGTATACCGCCGCAGAGGTCCACGTGAACCTTAGCCATGAGGAGACTATGGGTATGACCCTCATCGAGGCTATGGCCTGCGGTACCCAGGTGCTTTGCTATGATGCCACCGCCCTGCCGGAGAGCGTCAGCCCTGAGGTAGGCAGCGTGGTTCCCCTGGGGGATATCCGCGCTGTGGCTGAGGAGGCCATGAAGCTGTGCGCCCAGCCCAAAAGCGCCGTCGCCTGCCGCCTTACGGCCCAGGAGTACGACAAGTGGGACCGGTTTGAAAACTATGTAGAGCTGTATGAGGAATGCGTAGGGATGCATTAGACCGGGAGAATAAGGGTAAAGGACCGTGGGAAGCGAACTCCCACGGTCCTTTGATTTTTCTTTTTTGTGGGTCCTTATGCTGGCGCGTAGTGGGTAATACTACGCCTTCCGGCTCTGGTCAAATATCTTCTGGATGTTGGCCTCGCCCAAACGTTCCAGGGTGCGGCCATTTTTACGGAAGTCCTTATCCAGAGCGGCCTGGGCCATTTCGATCAGCGCGGTGCAGACCGGCGTGGGGCTGTCCAGCCGTGCGCCCAGGGACTCCAGCAGCACCAGGCCTTCCTGTACGTCCTCCTCGATATAGCGGGAATCCACAGAGGTGGGGCCTTTGGCCCGGGTGGGCATGGCGGCATATTCCTTAAAGACCGCGATGGGGTCCCGGGTCAGGCTGTCACTGTTGCGGAAGCGGCAGGCCTCCGCATAGGACACCCGGCTAAAGCGCAGCTTTTCCATCACGTCCATCTTTTCCTTGTCCAGCGCCTCCAGTATCCTCCATACGCTGGGGGTAAAGACCTCGTGGTACATGCAATAGTCGCCCTTGGTGTTCTCAATGCGGGGGATACTCATGATGGCACCTACGGTGTGGACGATGAGGTTGGGGTTGTGCAGGGCCACCTGCACCACGGAGGAGCGGTACACAAAGGAATAGCCCAGCGCAGAGAGCTTGCCTTGGGCAAAGCTGGCGTTGGAGAAGGGGAAAATGCTCAGCGGATTGCGGACGTTGCGGAAGCCCACCTGCACCACCCCCGGAGTGGAAATGCGGCAGTCGATAAAGGAGCTTTCCGCCTCGATAATGGTGAGGTCCTGAGGCGCGCCGTGCTTTAGCATATAGGCAGTGGAAAGATAGCCCGGATTGAAAAGCACGATATGGCTGGGCTTGAGGAAGGGGATGATGCGCTGGATCAGCGCCTCGTGATAGTCCGTGCGGATATACACGATAATGATCTCCGCTTCCGCGAGCTGAGAAAGCTCCCGCGTTACATGGGCGATGCGGGCATGCTTTTCCTTGCCCTTTTCAAGCATCGTGATCTCGCCGCCTGTTTCTACCAGGTGGTTGAAATGAGCATCATGAAGGGAATCGGATGTTTTGATCAGAAATACCTCATGCCCACGAAGGGATAAATCAGCCGCGACGGTGCTGCCGCCGATGCCCGCGCCAAGGATCGCAATTTTCACTTGTTCGTCCTCCTTTTTGAGTGAAAGGTAGCTCCTGGTTGTTTCTGCCGTTGACAGAATACTATTCAGTTGAACTCTTGTTTACAACATACCGCGAAATGCTGAAAAAGTCAATGGTTTTGATGGGGGGATTTCAAGGGTGGGAAAGACAATAAAGGAAAAAGCAGGTTTAGGTCGAATAATGAGAATTTGGGTGAATTAGGGTGAGTATGCTTTTGCCACAGGAAAGGAGGGCGCGGATGCACGGGATAAAAGGGGTGCACAGGATAAAGCGAATGGGGCTTTTTATGCTTCTTATCTGCGCCGGAGCCATGCTTTCAGGATGCACGGTGTTGTCGCTGGAAGGGGAGACCACGGCCTCGGCCCCCAACCTGGGTCTTTTGCAAATGGAGCCCTTTGAGGAGGATAAAGCGTACGCTGCCGATCAGGCGGCGAATGAAAATTACTATCGGGTGGACCTGTGGCTGGATGCCTCCCAGGTGATGGGCGGCATCAATCCCAACGAAAAGAGCCTGTTCCCTCATTACGGCCGCAAGTACCGGGAGGGGGGCTTCCACTACCGCCTGGATAAGAAAACGGGCTGGTATGAAAACATACTGATGGATATGCTGGGCGCTGCGGACGGGGCCAAGGTGCGGGTGCTGCGCTTTGGCAATGAGCGCCTGCCGGACAGCTTTTTGGTGCAGCAGCGGGTAGCCCAGGCCGAGGATACCCCGGATATGCTGCGTTCCCTCCGGCGGGATATGCTCACCTATGCGGTGGACCCGCTGCCTACGATCTTCTCCACCTTTTCTACCGAGGACATGGAGAGCAGCTTTTACAGCCTGGGAACGGCTAAGCTGAACCAGATGGGCGTGTTTGCGGCCCATGGAGGCGCGGAGCTGGAGAACCCGACGAAGGTGGCCGCTATGGACAGCGCCCTGACCCTGCAGCTCCAGATCCTCGCTGAGGGCGTGGGGAAGGAAGCGGGCCTGGTGGCCCAGGAAGCCCGTGCGGATAATGATTTCCCGCTTATGTATGCCCTTCAAAATCTGGATATGGGCCGCCTTAGCGTCATTACCTTTGATCCTGCAGGGCTCCGCCGCATGAGCGGCACCGACACCCAGGGCAAGCCTATGGCCTATGTGGAGCAGCTGCTCAGGGAGCGGGGCGTTTTTGACGCGGGGCTGACGGTGGGCCTGTACGCCTTCCAGCTGGACTATCTGGGGCAGATCATTTCCATAGGCCCGGCCGACCTCTGTGAGCCGCTGATCTGGGGTACCCCCATTTACAGTCAAAAGAAGAATACCATTGTCTACATGGCACCCATGCCGCGCATCCTTATGGCAATGGTGGTGGGAACGCCCGGCCAGGTGGAAAATTACATGACTTTGCTGTCCAGGCGGCTAGATGCGGATACAGCCCTCCAGGGCCTCCGCGGCCCGGAAAAGGGGGAGCTTACCTATGCCGCCAACAGCCAGACCGTTACCCAGCAGCCCTTTACCTTTCAGTATTGGCAGACTGTTATCGGCCGCC
The DNA here is from genome assembly GCA_031548115.1 of Eubacteriales bacterium. Taxonomy (GTDB): domain Bacteria; phylum Bacillota; class Clostridia; order Christensenellales; family Aristaeellaceae; genus Limiplasma. The sequence goes on from JAVBRJ010000002.1 coordinate 22,359, forward strand.
CCAGCGCGGGGTATTACAGCCAGCATACCTCCGGTACGGTGCTTGCGGTAGCTGACGGAGAGGGCCGGGTGGAGCAGCTTAACGGGCTTGAGACGGTGCTGCTGCTGCCAGATAGGGCCGGGAGGCAGGAGAACCGGACGATCGTGTTGCGCTTTCCCTTGGCCCAGCAGGCCCAAGGCGCGTCGCTGGACCTGACGGCGGTGAAGGACGAGAGGGTGCAGGTCAAAAGCGCCCTGCTGCTGGATAAGACCCTGCCCAATACCGCCGATAATCTGGCCCAGCCGGAGGAGGCTACCCAGGTAGTATCCCTGCGGGATAAGGTGTATGTATATAAAAGCATTAAGGAGCCCTTTGCGGCTGAGGGCAGGAGCCCCTTTACCCTGGAGAGCATCGCTCCCAGCGAGGATGGCACCGAGCTTGTGGTGACCCTTTCCGTCAGTGGAAAGCTGCTAAAGGAGGGCTATTACCGGCTCCAAGTCTTGGCGGACATCACCGGGGAGAAGGTGAACTGGCTCCCGGTGAGCTGGATAGACGGGCTGGGCAGCCTGGATGCCACCCTCACCAATGAGGATATCGCCACCTGGGAGGCTTTTTCGCAGCTGGCGGATACCAAGGAGAAGAAAGACGGAGCGGTTCCCCGCTATTTTCAACATGCCTGGGGTCCCTATACGGAAAGGCTATACTATGGCATGCGGTTCCCTGATTGCCCGCCTGTGTACAAGGCCATAGGGCTCAAGGAGCTTGCAGGCCAGCTGCGGGATGCGGCCACAGCCCAGGAGAGCCCCCTTATAAGGTATGTTTTTGATGTATTTGTGGATAACGTGGCGGCTGCCGCTAAGTAAGGGAGAGGAAGCAGCCTTATGCAGGAATATGCTTTGGTAAAGGAAGAATCGGCCAAGACCGTCGCCGCTGCAAAGGCGAGGGTCCATTATACCAACCACACAAAGGTGCTTTTGTGCTACGCGCTGGCCTGGGGCCTGGCTTTGGCCCTGCCCATAGCCGCGCTTTGCTGGGTCTACCCCTATCGGCTGGCCCATACGGCCCCGGCCCTGGCGGAAAACCTTCGGGTGGCACTGCCCTTTTTAGGCCCCTTGCTGGACGCGCCTATAAAGGCAGCAGCCATCCAGGAGGGTATGAGCGCTGGGGCTTTGGCCCAGGCCCTGGCGGCCCGGGATGCCCAGTGGCAGGCCTGCGTGGCGGGCCTGTTCGCCCTCGCCTGGATAGGCAGCATGGTGATCCAGCTGGCCTGGCGGGGGGCCTATATCCATCCTCTGGGGATAAGCCGTGTAGCCCGGCGGGCCATCGGCACGTATCGGCTCACCTTTCTCGGGATCGTATTGCTCAATGGGCTGGGGGCGCTTATCCTGTTCCTGCTGGGTATACGCTTCATCGGCGGAAAGACCGCCTGGGACTGGATATTGTATGTAAGCGGCTTTGGGCTGAATATCCTGGCTGCCTGGGTGTGCTTCCGGCTGGGGGCGCCGCCCGCCATATCCGGGAAGCATAGTTTTTTTAAGCGCTTGTAAAAGGCCGCCAAAGGGGGATGACCCATGGGATATTATGTGATCGCGGTAGGTGGGACCGGGAATAAAATATTGGAGAGCGTGGTATACGGCGCGTGCGCCGGAGCGTTCTACGAGCATGATGATCGGGGCGCAGCCGTGCCTATCCAGACCATTCGCCTGCTGGCGGTGGACGTGGACGCGGCCTGCGGCAATACCACCCGGGCCAAGCGGGCCGCCGAGTACTACGAGCGGGTCAGGGGCACCTTTGCCCCGGATGCGGCCCCCGCGCGAGGCTTCCGGACGGAGCTTAAGGTGGACCGCTGGAATATGAACCTTTCCAAACGGGCCACCTCCGTGGAACGCATGGTACAAAATCATAAGCAGGATCAGCTTTTGGCCCGCACCCTCTTTGATAAGACCGAGGCCTCCTTGGAATACAGCGAGGGCTTTCGGGGGCATCCGGACCTGGGCGTGCTGTTCTTCGCGGATCTGCTCAGCGGCCTTGAAGAGGCTGCGACCGCCGGCCAGCCGGATGAGATGATCAAAATGCTTGGGGAGATGCAGGCGGATATTGACCGGGGAGACATGGTGAAGGTCATCCTCTGCGGCTCCATCTTCGGAGGCACGGGTGCCTCAGGCATCCCGTCTATCTCCCAGTACCTGCGCCAGCGCTTCGCCCACTTCAGCCCCCAGTTTGAGCTGGCCTCTGTGCTGATGCTGCCCTATTACAAGGTCCCCGCATCCTCTCAAAATGAGGAGCTGGAGATCGTCGTTAAAAGCTCCACCTTCCTGGACAAGGCCCGTACCGCCTTGCAATATTACGGCATGGAGGGGATGATCCGCTCCAGCGAGGACGACGAAAACGGCGTATATGACGCGGTGTTTTTGCTGGGCCTGCCCCCGGAGGCGTTTATCACCACCCGCATCTATTCCACTGGCTCCCAAAGCCAGGAAAACGATGCCCATATGCTGGAATGGCTGGCCATGCGCTGCATCGCCCGGTTCTTCCGCACGGGCTTTCGGGGCACGGACAGCCATAATATCGACTGCTATTATTACCAGCTGCATTCCCGCAGCCTTTCCTGGGACAGCTTCGACGAGGAATCGGACCTGTACCGGATGGGCTTTGGCGGGCTCTTAAAGGCGGCGGTGGCTTTCTTTGCGGAGTGCTATCCCTACATTCGTGGGCGGATAGCCGGGGAGGGCAAGGGCCGCAGCGATGCGGTGAATTACTACGCCGCCTGGTTCCATGCCGCCAGGAAGCTGAACGCCCCCGGGCGCGCCCAGCTGGAAAAGAACCTGGATGCCCTGTACCATTGCCTGGCGTTTTACGGCAACTGGGCCTATCAGATCGTGCATACCCTGCCGCCCACCCTGCGCAAGGACCGGGTGGTGGAGGAGTGGGTGAAGGAAGCGGCCGCCCTGTACGACCAGACCGCGGACCGGGCCACGCTGCTCAGGCAGCGCAAGGAAGCTGGGCTTCAAAGCAGCGTGGAGCAGGCCGACTATGACGCGCTGGAGGAAGAATACAAGGGCTGGATGAAGGAGGAGCATCTCTGGGTGCGCCGCATCGGCGGCAGCGCTAAGCTGGGCATATTGAAAAACGCGCAGCTCCAGCAGCGGGAAGCCCTCGCCCGGCAGGAGCAGTCCATCCAGGAGCTGAAGGAGCGCATCCACCGCTGGAAGGGCGAGGACGGCCATTTGATCGACTCAGAGACCCTGGGCCAGGAGCAGGAGCGGCTTAAGGCTATGGAGCGGGCAGCAGAAAACATGCATGCCAAGCAGCAGACCATTGCCGGGGATATCGAGGCCGCCATACGGGAGAATGTGCTGTCCATCTCCGGTCAATTTGACGAAATGGACGGGGAAATGCTGCCGGAGAATGACCTGTTTGACCGGGAGGTGCTCCAGACCCTCCACGAGCTGCTTTTTCAGTATGGGCAGAAGTACGAAAACCGGGACTACAAGCGGATGGAGCAGCTGGCAGGCTCGCTGCAGCGCAACATAACCAAGACCATTGTCCAACGGGTGCCCGACCGGGCAGATATGATCCGCATTATCGCCGGGGTGGCCGGGGGCACCAGCCGAAAGGCTGAGCCGGATGCCATGCTGTCCGGGTTCTGGGGAGCGCTGCTTACTGCATCTTTGGAGGAGGGAAGCCTGTGAAAAAAGAAAAGCTGAGTGGGCTTCGCCCCTTGAAAAAAACGGATGAGCCAAAGGAGCAGCTGGACCAAAAGACCTCCTATCTGACGCTGCTCCCCCATATGGAGGACGGCTTTGGCATGGGATACCAATCGGTGCCCGGCATTGTGAACGATACCAACCAAAAGCCCCATGAATGGCTGGAAAACATAGGCAAATACATGCAGACCCAGGGGGAGGACGTGGGCTATTCCATCCCGGATGTGCTGGCGGGGGAGCAGCAAATGCGCCGCCTGATGCGCCTGCCCTATGAGGAGGCTATCCGCCATCAGGAGATGATCGACTGGCGGGGAACGCTGGCATTGCTGCTGCTCTGGGACAGCTGGGAGCAGGATGCAGATTGGCCCCAGCTGAGCCTTGAGGATTTTATGGACGATGCCGATGACACCATGGCCTTTCAGCGCACGGTGTCTGCCGCCCTGACCCAGGAGCGGATGGCGGAGGGGCTCAAGGTCTTTGCGCTGACCGGGCTTAATGGCCAAAAGCCGGATAAGCGGCCCATTGGGCTTTTGTCCCGGTCGGTGATACTGATGCCCGCCGCTAATCCGGGGGACCTGAGCGGTCTGCTTCCCGAGAAGGTGCGCTGGTACGACCGGAGGCGTAAGCGTTGGCAGGACCCCAGCCCCTTTCTGTCGGAAAAAGACCGGGAACGGCTCATATTAGGGCTACGCGTCCTGCAGTGCATGAATGAGCAGGAGGCTGTGGGCAGCGACCTTTTCGCCAAGGAGGCCGCCCTTTGCAGCCCCCTGGAGCGCTTTATAGATGAGCTGCAAGGCTTTAGGACCCAGTGGCGGCAGCGCATCGCCCAAGGAGAGCCCGAGGCGGTGAAGGAGCTTTACATCCGCACGCTGGCGGTATATGGCCTGATGGACGGCAAGGTGGATATTAAGGGACTGGAGCAGCAGCTCCTTCGCCTGCGGCCTGAGGAGTTTGCGGAGAACGCGCTTATTCGTGCACTGAGGCCTGGCCCCCTGGGGGGCGTAGTGCCAGAGGTGAACCAGACCCTGTATGCCATGAACGGGCAGGCCTTCGCCCGCGGGTCGGCGGCCTGGCTGCTGGAGCCCACCAATGAGACCAGCGAGGCTCAGGTACTCAGCAGCCTGGAGCAGGAGGAGACGTTGCTGTGTGAATACAACGAGCCGTGGAACCTGCGCTTGGCCCAGCGCCTGACCAGCGCACATGACCGGATGAGGACCCAGATAGGGGCCAGCCCTGCGGTGCTGGAGCTGCTGCAGGGCTGGATACATAAGCACGAGGCGACCTCCGTGAAGGCGGAGCGCAGGCTCAAGCTGTCCTACCCTATTGAGGGGCATCCTCAGACCTTAGGGGTGTTAACCCAGGACCTCATCGGCACGGGGGATGTAGCGGGGATCTGCGGCGCTTTTTCTGATGGCCTGCTGGTGGTTTTAGAAGTGGAGCAGCCCCCTTTCCAAAGCCCGGAAATGAATGCGGCTTGCCAGGTGCTGGATGAAAAGGGCCAGGTCCTTGGCTATGCCTTGCCGCCTTTGTCCCCTTGGATGGCGGGCTGGCTGATGGACGAAGCGGAGAAGGCGGAGGGCCAGGGCGCAAAGCTGGAGCTGCAAAGCCTTTCCTTTGTCCGGGATGCGCAAAGTGGCGCTATTCGGACCCGCTTTACCGTAAGCCGCCAAAAGCACGGCCAGGACGCGCTGCTGACCAGCGCTGTCACCTTCACCCGGACATACCAGGCCCGGGAGGGGGCCGGAGGGATCACCCTTATGAAGGGAGCACAGCTTCCCTTTGTGGTGGCTTGGCCCAATGTGCGGCTTAACAAGGACCTGTGGAAGCAATATTTTGTGTACGCCCATGAGCCGGAGCATCTGGATATCTGGGTGCGAAACGGCGATGCGTGGGTGCAGGGCCCGGCCCGGCAAACGGCGGATATCAGCCCCCGGGGCCAGAGCCGTACCCGGCGCTGGCAGACCTGCCTTACCCAGCGGTATCCAGCCTTCGTGACCCTGAAGCGGGGCACGCTGTCCCTGGGGGCCATCATCAACGATGCGCCCCGGCAGCCCATCCGGCACGAGCCTGCCGCTGTTATAGGCATTGATTTTGGCAGCATTGCCACAACGGTGATGATGCGGCAAGGGGATAAGCTGCAGCCGGCCACCTTTACAAGAGCGTTACATGGGCTGCTTTTACATGGAAGCCCCGGAGAAGAGGAGTTTCTGGCGGATGAGCTGCTGCCCCTGGAAGCGCTGGTGGAGGGGAGCAAGCCCGTGGCTGAGAGCACCTTCTACAGCGTGATGGATATGTTTACAGATGACTCCACAGGCTGGCAAACCTGGCTTGAGGATGGCCATATCTACTACCGTGGGACGTTAGGGGACCTGATCCGCAAGAATGAAAGCGCGCTGTACTACGACCTGAAATGGGGCGAGGAAAGCTATATCCTGCAATGCCTGCGTTTGTTTTTGAAGCAGGTGATGATGCAGGCCTCCCTGTGCGCCCGGCTTTCCGGCGCGCCGTCCCTATCCTGGCGCATATCTATGCCAAACGCCCTGCCCCTTTACCGGCAGGAGGCATACCTGGAAATGATGCGTGGGCTTTCTCAGGAGGTGGCTGCGGAAACGGGCATGCGCCTGACTGCCGATAAGCCCAACGTGCTCTACGCCACGGAGAACCAAGCGGACGGATTGTATTTCCGAAGCCGCAATGAGGTAAACGTGCGCAGCGGTTATCTGAACCTGGATATTGGCGGCGGCACCTCGGATATCAGCTTGTGGCTGAACAATGCTCGCCGGGCCACCCTGGAGACCTCCCTTCGCCTTGGCTGCCGTCAGATGCTGTACGAATCCATTGCCAGCTGGAACGCGGAAGCCTTTATCAAGGATTTTGAGGGCAGCAGCGAGGCCATGCAGACCATCGTGAAGGGCATTGCCAAGGGCCTGGGCGAGGGCAATATGCGTGGACAGCAAAAGGCCCTGTTCCTGCTGGACGATTTCTTCGCCCAATATGACCGGGAGATATGGAAGATGATGGCGAGCCAGCGGACCCAAGGCCGCATCAGCTACGTAGAGAGCCTGCTGCTACTTAACATTAGCTTTTTGTTCCACCTGAGCGGGGAAATGCTGGGCCGCAGCTGGGCGGACGAAGCGGTCCGGCCGCTGCTGAGCCCCCGGATGGAGGTTTGCGTAGCTGGCAATGGCGGGCAGCTTTTGAAGGCCTTTGACAACGAGACGAAGGCCAAGCTGTGCCGCATTGCCTTGCAGGGTCTGGACCCCAGCCATCCCGTCCGGGAGCTGCTGCTGGTGCAGAGCCGCCACCCCAAGCAGGAGGTGGCCATAGGCCTTCTGGAGGACGAAATGTATCTGCGCAGTGCTATCCACGGGGAGGCGGACCCAGGGCAGGGAGAGCAGGCCCAGCTCGAAGAAGGCCATGAGATATCGGTCATGAAAAACTTCTTCCAGCGCTTCGCCGGTGCCTTCCCCCAGGCGGCCCAGCGGCTGTTGCCCGCCGCCATGACCACGGAGCCAGGCGCAAAAGCCAGCTCTATGAACGCTTCCGCGATCATAGAGCTGGAGACTATCATTGATAATGAGTTTTTGGGAAAGACAGGGGACGACTTTGCCGCCTTTGTGCGCTGCTTTGCCGCCGCCAAACGAGTGTGGCGGGTATAGGCTGGCAGGCGCATAGAACTGGCTGAGGCTCAGCGTGCCTCTTGCGATACCCGGGTAGAGCGCTGGGATATCAGCAGCCCGATAAGGGTCAGCCCTGCGCCCAGAATGGACATGGGCAGGATGGGGTCGTGAAGGATGAGCCCGGCGGCTAGTATGGTGACGGCGGGGGATACGTAGATATATACGCTGGTCTTGACCGCCCCCAGGTGCTTGACCGCCGTGTTCCAGGTGACAAAGCAAAGGGCGCTGGCCCCCAAGCCCAGGTACAGGAAATTTAGAAAATTGACAGGCTTTGCAAGGGCCGTAAGGGATGGCGCAAAGCCTAAAAACGGCAGGCAAGGCAACAGGAACAAAAGTCCATAGACAAAGATGCGCCGGGTGACCAGCAAGGTATCATACCCGTGCGCATCTATTTTTTTTTACAAAAACGCTATAGGCCGCCCAGGAAATGGCCGCCAGCACGCACAGGGCATCCCCCAGGGGATTCAGGGACAGGGCTTGCCCACCGAAGGAGATCAGCGTCACGCCGGCAATAGCGGCCAAAAAACCCAAGTAAAACCAGCGGGACAGGCTTTCACCCCGCAAAAACCAGTGTACAGCCAGGGCCACAAAGAAGGGCGCGGTGGAGATGATGACGCTGCAATTGGCGGAGTAGGTATAGGTGAGGGCGATGTTTTCCAGCAGGAAATACAGCGTCACTCCGCAAAGCCCCGCCCCGGCAAAGTACCATTCGTGCTTTCGGGTCTTGAGGGCAAGGCGCTTGGGCCGGACGACCCAAAGCGCCACGATGGCCAGCGTCACCCGAATAAATAGGATCTCCTGGGGCTTAAAATCCCGAAGGAGCACTGTGGTGGAAATAAAGGTAGTACCCCAGACCAGAATGGAGAACAGCGCCAGCAGATGGCCCTTTTTGATGGGATCGGAAGCATTTGGCATGTACAGGCTCCTTTAAGCAAAAGTGCTATCGGAGATGATAGCACTTTTTGTAGAAAGGGGCAAGGGCGAGGGCCAAGTCTTCGCTCCATCCCAGGCGGGGCTCCGCCCCATCCTAGGCGCGGCTCTGCCCCATCCCATAGGGCCTATCCGTTATTCCAGGATATCGCTGTAATTCAAGCCGGACATAGAATAGTTGCCCTTCTTCGCGTTGCCCAGGGTATAGGTGAGGGTGTAATTGGTGCTGGGGATCTCGTCATCCTCATGGATGGAGTATATGCCGTTGTCGCCAAACAGCCTTTCGGGCCCGTACCAGACCTCGCCCATGCCGAATATCATATCATAGTTGCCCTTGGGCAAGCGGATGACGCCGGTTTTGCCACTTTGGATGTACAGCAGACCTACCACATTTTTGGTGCCGCATTCGCAGATGACCACGCAGCGGTCGTAGCCGGTATCCGAGGTCCTGAACTTGCAGGTGGTGCCTCTGTTGCTTCCTACGATCACACCCGTTTTGGGGGTCGGCACTGCCGGGTAATCAGGCATAAGGAGGACGGAGGCGTATATGTCTACCTGGGCATTGAACAGCACATCATTAAAGGTGGAACAACCCAGCAGATCGCCTTCGGGGCTGATGGTGGAGGGTAAAGAGAACAGATCAAAGGTATAGCTGCCTTTGAGGTCGCCCTTTTGCTTTCCATGGCGGATCTTGATGGCCTCCTGCTCGATCTCCAGGGCAAGCATCTGGTCCAGCGCGTCATAGGCGTAGGACTTGGCAGCTGCGTCATAGCTTAGGGAGAGGGAAAAGGCCTTGGACGCGGTGGTGACCGTTGCCAAAGGATCGGGGTATGAATAGGTAAGGGTAAGGGCATTGGGGCCCTTTGATATATCCAGGCTGTATCCGTACAGGCTGTACAAAAGCCAGGGCAGGTTTGCATCGTCCCCCAGGCCATTGCGCTGCACGTAGGCGCTGTAGGCGGGCTGAAGCGTTCCGGAGGTCAAGCTTTCGGGGGCCTTCTGGCCCACGGCGATAGGCGTCGGGAGGATATAATCCGCAACGACGGCAGTAAGCGATTTGCTGGCAAAATTGGACTTGGCCTTGGCCGCGATGCTGATCACGCCCTTGGACAGGCTCTTTTCTGCCTTGGGGGCATAGGTAGCGGCATAACCGTCTTTTACAGCGATGATGGACAGCGAAAGCTTCACCTTGGCGGTAGGGGCGCATAGGGCTTCGCCTAGGGTTTCCAGCCAGGCCTCAGGGTGGCCGTCGTAGGCGGGCAGGGTTTTGAGGCTATACTGCCCGCTGGCCAGGTAGGCGGTGACAGCAAGAGGCTTCTCCTTGGTAAAGTCAAACTTTTCCAGGTCCATTTCCACGCTGGATATACCTTGCTCGTAGATAAACGCCTGCCAGCCATCCTCGGCCTCTGGGGCCAGACGTACCATTTCGCTGGTGAGGAAGTCCATTACGGCCTTTTCAATGGCGGCATTGTCTGCGGTTTCCGCCTGGGCAAGGGTAAAGGAAGAAAAGAGCATAAGCAGGGATAGAAGGATGAGAAAAATGCGCTTCATAACAAAGACACGTCCTTTCTGCTGTGGGGTACGACAACGATATTTTTTACAATTATAACACCCAAAGGAATAAAATGACTATGACTCATGTGTGCCAAAAAAATCTAACATTTTTATTAAATGATAAAAAAACGTTCGGAAACGACATTGACAAGCGGACGTTTTTCTTATACAATGCAAATATCGTTCGGGAAAGGGAGTGGAACGGATGCGGGGTTCTGGCTGGATGAGCGGTAAGAGCCTTAAAGCACGTATGATGCATACGTTCTGTCTTTTCGTATAGGAACGAGCTGGAAGCAGTCTGCCTGACAAGTGTGAGGCGGGCTGTTGTTTTTTCTAAAAGCGTTTACCAAGGAGGAACATCCATGAAGAAGGTTGCCGTTATCATGGGCTCGGACAGCGATCTGCCCGTGCTTCAGCCCTGCTTTGCCACCCTCAAAAACCTGAACATTCCCTTCGAGGCCCATGTGTACTCCGCCCACCGCACGCCCCTGGAGGCGGCCGCCTTTGCCAAGGCCGCCAAGCAGAATGGCTTTGGTGCAATCATCGCTGCGGCGGGGAAGGCCGCTCACCTGGCCGGGGCCCTGGCTGCTCAGACGGTGCTGCCGGTGATCGGCATTCCGGTGAAGTCCTCCACGCTGGATGGGCTGGACGCGCTTTTGTCCACGGTGCAGATGCCCGGTGGCCTGCCCGTGGCCACCGTGGCCATCGACGGCGCGCAGAACGCCGCCCTTTTGGCCGCCCAGATCATCGCCACGTCGGATGATGCGCTGTATGCAAAGCTTATAGCCATGCGGGAGGATATGCACGCGGCTGTGCTGGAAAAGGATCAAAAGCTTACCGTTTGATAAGCCCGCTGTCACCGGCCGCAGGCTTACGGGCGGCTGAGGCTATGGCTGTGCCTGTCTGCTGCTTAGCTGCTGTTAACCCCTACATTTATAAATTTTTAGGAGGCGCCCCCATGAAAAAGATGGAACAGATGTATGAAGGAAAAGCCAAGAAAGTATTTGCCACCGACGACGCGAATGTAGTGCTGGTGGATTATAAGGACGACGCTACCGCCTTTAACGGCCTGAAAAAGGGTTCTATCCAGGGCAAGGGCGCTATCAACAACCGGGTGACCAACCACCTGATGAAGCTGCTGGAAAAGCACGGTGTGCCCACCCACTTTGTGGAGGAGCTCAGCGACCGGGAAACCTTGGTCAAGCGGGTCACCATCGTGCCCCTGGAGGTCATCGTTCGCAATATCGCCGCTGGCAGCCTCTCCAAGCGCCTGGGCCTGCCGGAAGGCGTAAAGATGGAAAAGACCGTGCTGGAGTTTTGCTATAAGGATGACGAGCTGGGCGACCCCATGGTGAACGAATACCACATCGCCGCCATGGGCTGGGCCACCGAGGAAGAGCTGCAGCTCATCTGCGATTACAGCCTGAAGGTGAACGAGGTGCTGACCGCCTACCTAAAGGACCTGAATATCGAGCTCATTGATTTCAAGCTGGAGTTCGGCAAGACCGCCGATGGCACCATCGTGCTGGCGGATGAGATCAGCCCGGACACCTGCCGCTTCTGGGACAGCGTGACCCATGAAAAGCTGGACAAGGACCGCTTCCGCCGGGACCTGGGCGGGGTCGAGGATGCGTACCAGGAGATCATGAAGCGCCTGATGGGCGAGTAAGGACATAAAATGGACGAGCAGATTTTTGATAAGCTTCACGAGGAATGCGGCGTATTCGGCATCTATTTGAACGGTGGCAAGAAGGGCGTTATCGCCCACGCCTACCATGCCCTGTACGCCCTGCAGCACCGGGGCCAAGAAAGCTGCGGCATTGCGGTAAACAGCGACGGCGTGATCGACTGCCACAAGGATGTGGGCCTGGTGAACGAGGTGTTCACCAGGGATGTGCTGGAAAAGCTCACCGATGGCAATATGGCCGTGGGCCATTGCCGCTACGCCACCACCGGCACCCAGAACCGCAATAACGCCCAGCCCCTCCTGGTCAACCACCGGAAGGGCTCCATGGCCCTGTGCCATAACGGCAACCTGGTCAACGCCGGGGAGCTGCGGGAGCAGCTGGAATCAAACGGTGCTATCTTCCACACCACCAGTGACAGCGAGGTCATCGCCTATATCATCACCCAGGAGCGGCTTAAGGCCGCCAGCATCGAGGAGGCCGTCACCCAGACCATGGGCCGCATCAAGGGCGCGTATTCCCTGGTGATCATGAGTCCCCAAAAGCTTATTGCCGCCCGGGACCCCCAGGGCTTTAGGCCCCTTTGCATGGGCCAGCTGGACGGGGATATCGTCTTTGCCAGCGAGAGCTGTGCCCTGGATGCCATCGGCGCTACCTTTATCCGGGATATCGAGCCTGGCGAGGTGGTGGTGGTGAATAAGGACGGGGTAAAGAGCCTCCATGCGGCGGAAAAATGCCCCAGCGCCCTTTGCGTATTTGAGTTTATCTATTTTGCCCGTCCGGACAGCCGCATCGACGGCAGCAGCGTGCACACCGCTCGGGTGCGGGCCGGCTCCTTCCTGGCGCTGGAGCATCCCGTGCAGGCGGATGTGGTGGTGGGCGTGCCGGACAGCGGCATTGACGCAGCCATCGGATATGCGCGGCAAAGCGGCATCCCCTACGGCATCGGCTTTATCAAGAATAAGTACATCGGCCGTACCTTCATCCAGCCTACCCAAAGCGAGCGGGCCAACTCCGTCAGGATCAAGCTGAACGCGGTGGAGTCCACCGTAAAGGGCAAGCGGGTGGTCCTCATTGACGATTCCATCGTCCGGGGCACCACCAGCGCCCGTATCGTCAGCCTCCTTCGGGAAGCGGGGGCTAAGGAAGTGCACATGCGCATGTCCTCGCCGCCCTTTACCCATCCCTGCTATTTCGGCACGGACATTGACAGCACCGATAATCTGATCGCCGCTCACCACAGCGTGGAGGAAATTTGCCAGATCATCGGCGCGGACAGCCTGGGTTTCCTGAATGTGGATTACCTGAACAAGCTGGCGGACCAAAGCACCTGCGGCTTTTGCAAGGGCTGCTTCACCGGCGAATATCCGGTAGACCCGCCCAAGGCCGCCCAGAAGCTCAAGTTCGAGCGGCCCCTATCCAAGAAAGAGGAGGCGTGAGCCATGAGAAGCGAAAGCGAAAGCTACAAGGCCGCAGGGGTGGACATTACTGCGGGATATAAGGCCGTGGAGCTGATGAAAAGCCACGTGGCAAGGACGATGACCAGCGGCGTTTTGGACGGCATTGGCGGCTTTGGCGGCATGTTTGAGCTGGACATGACGGGGATCGAAAAGCCCGTTCTGGTCAGCGGCACCGACGGCGTAGGCACGAAGCTAAAGCTGGCGTTCCTTTTGGACAAGCACGACACCGTAGGCATCGACTGCGTGGCTATGTGCGTCAACGATATCATCTGCTGCGGCGCAAGGCCCCTGTTCTTTCTGGACTATGTGGCCGTGGGTAAGAACGTGCCCGAGCGGGTAGCCCAGATCGTAAGCGGCGTGGCGGAAGGCTGCGTGCAGGCGGGCTGCGCCCTGGTAGGCGGCGAGACCGCCGAAATGCCCGGCTTCTATCCCGTGGACGAATACGACCTGGCGGGGTTTAGCGTAGGCGTGGTGGACAAGAAAAAGATCTTGGATAAGAACAGCATGCGCCCCGGCGACGCGCTGATCGCCCTGCCCTCCAGCGGCGTGCACAGCAACGGCTTTTCCCTGGTGCGCAAGGTGTTTGATGTAGAGAAGGGTCTTGCCCCAGAGCTGGGCGAAATGCTGCTGACCCCCACCAAGATATACGTGAAGCCTGTGCTTTCCTTGCTGGATGCGGGCATTGGCATTTGCGCCATCTCCCATATCACCGGCGGCGGCTTCTACGAGAACATCCCGCGGTCCCTGGGCCAGGGCATGCAGGCCAAGGTGGAAAAGAGCGCGGTGCGCATTCTTCCTGTTTTTGAGCGCATCGCAAAAGAAGGCAATATCCCCGAGCGGGATATGTTCAATACCTTCAATATGGGCGTGGGCATGTGCCTGACCGTGGCCAAGGAAGACGCGAACAAGGCCGTGGAGCTGCTGAAGCAGCGTGGCGAGGATGCCTACATCATGGGCGAGATCGAAGCAGGCGAAGGCGGAATTCGGCTATGCTAAAAATAGCGGTGCTGGTGTCCGGCGGCGGCACGAACCTGCAAGCCCTTTTGGATGCGGAAAAGACCGGCGGGCTTTACAGCGGGCATATCGCCCTGGTGGTCGGCAATAAGGAAGGGGCCTATGCCCTTACCCGGGCGGAGCAGGCCGGAGTGAAGACGGCCCTGCTGCCCAAGGAAAAGGGGGAAAGCCCTGCCCAGTATGGACAGCGGTTGGTAACCCTTTTGCAAGCCGAGGATATTCGGCTGGTGGTGCTGGCAGGCTTTATGCTGATCCTGGATGCTTATGTGATCAACGCCTATAAGGACCGTATCATCAATGTACACCCCAGCCTGATCCCCTCCTTTTGCGGCGAAGGCTTCTACGGCCTGAGGGTCCACGAGGCCGCCCTTAAAAAAGGCGTTAAGGTCACCGGCGCCACCGTGCACCTGGTGAATGAAATTCCCGATGGCGGGCGCATTTTAGCCCAAAAGGCCGTGGAGGTCCTGGAGGGGGACACCCCCCAGACCCTCCAAAAGCGCGTGATGGAGGAAGCGGAATGGCTGCTGCTGCCCCAGGAAGTGGAGAAGCTGGCAAAAAGGATCAATGATGAGGTCGGGCAGAAAGAAGGAGATCGCAAATGAAGAAGCTAGACTTATTTGAGGATATGCAAAATAACGCCTATCCTGGCCGGGGCATCGTGCTGGGCCAGAGCGACGACGGAAAAAGCGCTGTTATCGCCTATTTTATCATGGGCCGCAGCGAGAACAGCCGCAACCGGGTCTTTACCGAAAAGGATGGCGGCATCATCACCGAGGCCTTTGACCCCGCCAAGCTGGTAGACCCCAGCCTGATCATCTACGCCCCGGTGCGGGTGATGGATGGCGGCGTAACGGTGGTCACCAACGGCGATCAGACGGACACCGTGGTAAAGTTTCTGGAGCAAGGCCGTACCTTCGAGGAAGCCCTGCGCACCCGGACCTTTGAGCCTGACGCCCCCAATTTTACCCCCCGCATTTCCGGGGTGGTGGAGGTGCAGCGCGGCAAGGCCGAGTACAAGCTGTCCATCCTCAAGTCAAATGGCGGCGACCCTGAAAGCCCCCAGCGCTTCTTCTTTGAATATCCCGCCCCCAAGGCTGGCGAGGGCCACCTGATCCACACCTATGTGACCGATGGTGACCCCATCCCCAGCTTTGAAGGGGAACCCAAGCGGGTGAGCCTGGAGGGGGATATCGACGGCTTTACAAAGAAGCTGTGGGATAGCCTCAATGAGGCCAACAGGGTGAGCCTGTTTGTCCGCTATATAGACCTGGGCACTGGCAAGGCGGATACCCGCATCCTGAACAAGAACCAGTAACACAAGAAGCACTAACGCAAGAGCAAATAGTGTAAACCAGTACGGAGGAATATACGATGAAAGAGCTTGAGCTGAAATACGGCTGTAACCCCAACCAAAAGCCCGCCCGGATATACATGAAAAACGGCGAGATGCCCATCGAGGTGCTTTCCGGCAAGCCTGGATATATCAACTTTTTGGATGCCTTTAACGGCTGGCAGCTGGTAAGGGAGCTTAAGCGGGCCACGGGCCTGCCTGCCGCCGCCAGCTTCAAGCATGTAAGCCCTGCCGGGGCCGCTGTAGGCCTGCCCCTTACGGATACCCTCCGCAAGAT
Organism: Eubacteriales bacterium; assembly: GCA_031548115.1. Lineage (GTDB taxonomy): Bacteria > Bacillota > Clostridia > Christensenellales > Aristaeellaceae > Limiplasma. Next base: position 37,996 of record JAVBRJ010000002.1, read on the forward strand.
ATATTTTGCAGAGAGCGTAGAGCTGTCCCCCTTGGCCTGCGCCTATGCCCGGGCCCGTGGCGCTGACCGGATGTCGAGCTTCGGCGACTGGATATGCCTGTCCGATGTGTGCGACGTGTCCACTGCGAAGCTTATTTTGCCCGAGGTATCCGATGGCGTGATCGCCCCTGGCTACGATGCCGAGGCCCTGGAAATTCTCACCTCTAAGCGCAAGGGCAACTACAACATCGTCAAGATCGACCCCGCCTACGAGCCGGAAAAGCTGGAAGTGAAAGACGTTTTTGGCTTCAGCTTCGAGCAGGAGCGCAACGAGCTGGTCATCGACGATGCTTTCTTCGCCAACGTGGTGACCGAAAACAAGACCTTGCCCGAATCCGCCAAGCGGGACCTGGCCATCGCCATGATCACGCTTAAATACACCCAGTCCAACTCCGTTTGCTACGTGAAGGACGGCCAGGCCATCGGCATCGGCGCAGGCCAGCAGAGCCGCATCCATTGCACCCGTCTGGCGGGGGACAAGGCCAACAACTGGTGGCTGCGCCAGCACGAAAAGACCTTGAACCTTCCTTTTATCCCTACCCTTAAAAAGCCTGACCGGGATAACGCAATCGACCGCTATATCAGCGACGAGTCTGAGGACGTGCTGGCCGAGGGCCAGTGGCAGACCTTGTTTACGGAAAAGCCTGCGGAGTTCACCAAGGAAGAAAAGAAAGCTTGGCTCAAGGAGCTCACCGATGTGGCCCTGGGCAGCGACGCTTTCTTCCCCTTCCCGGATAATATCGACCGGGCGGCCCGCAGCGGCGCCAAGTATATCGCCGAGCCTGGCGGCTCCATCCGGGACGATCTGGTGATCGAGGCCTGCAACAAGTACGGCATCACCATGAGCTTTACGGGGCTTCGGCTGTTCCATCATTGATCTACTATTAAAGCATTGATCCCTGCTCCAGCACTCATCTATTGGGAGGTCATGCCATGAAGGTATTGGTGGTCGGCGGTGGCGGTCGGGAACACGCCATCGTGAAAAAGCTTAAGGAAAACAAGGCCATAGAGGAGCTGTACTGCACCCCCGGCAACGGGGGCATAGCGCAGGATGCCATCTGCCTGCCCGTGAAGGCGACCGAGGTGCAGGGCTTGGCGGACTGGGCAAAGGAAAGCCGCATAGATTATGTGGTGGTGGCCCCGGATGATCCTTTGTGCCTGGGTCTTGTGGATATGCTAAAGGAGCGGGGCATTCCTGCCTTTGGTCCGGTGAGGGCCGCTGCCCGCATCGAGGGCAGCAAGGTCTTTGCCAAGGATCTAATGCGCCGCTATCATATCCCCACGGCGGACTACCGGGCCTTTTCTGATCCTGAGGAGGCCCTGGCCTACGTGAAGGCAGGGGAAGGCCCCCTGGTGGTGAAGGCTGACGGTCTGGCCCTGGGTAAGGGCGTTATCATCTGCCAACACCGACGGGAAGCGGAGGAAGCCGTCCGCAGCATCATGCTAGAGGGTAAGTTTGGCGCCTCCGGCAGCCAGGTGGTGGTGGAGGAGTTCCTGGAAGGGCCGGAGGTCTCCGTGCTCTGCTTTACCGATGGCAAAACCCTGCGCCCCATGGTGTCCAGCATGGATCACAAGCGGGCGCTGGACGGGGATGAGGGCCTTAATACCGGCGGCATGGGCGTTATCGCGCCTAACCCCTACTATACCCCCGAAATAGCGGATGTCTGCATGGAGCGTATCTTTATGCCTACCCTTGCGGCTATGCAGGCCGAGGAGTGCCCCTTTCAGGGCTGCCTGTATTTTGGCCTGATGCTGACCAAGGACGGGCCTAAGGTGATCGAGTACAACTGCCGCTTTGGCGACCCGGAGACCCAGGCCGTTTTGCCGCTTTTGAAAAGCGATCTGCTCACCATCATGCTGGCCACCACTAACGGTACCCTGGACCAGGTGGAATGCGAATTTGATACTGGGGCCAGCTGCTGCGTGATATTGGCCTCCGGAGGATACCCGGAGGCTTACCAGACCGGCAGAGCGATCCTCGGCTTGGACGCGGCGGAGGAGACCGCCCAGGTGTACCACGCAGGTACAGCCCTCAAGGGCGGAAGGACCGTTACCGCAGGCGGGCGGGTGCTGGGGGTCACGGCCCTTTCGCAGGACCTGGCCACGGCTATTGCAAAAGCGTATGAGGCTGCGGATAAGATCACCTTTGAGGGTATGCATATGCGCAGGGACATTGGACAAAAGGCGTTAAACGCATAAGGAGGCCTACCATGGCAGTTTATCGGATCTATGTGGAGAAAAAGCCCCAATACGCCGTAGAAGCCAAGGGCTTGCTGGAGGAGATCCGGCATATTTTACTTATCAAGAGCGTCACCGGAGTGCGGGTCCTAAACCGCTATGACGTAGAGGGCATTGATGAAGCGCTGTTTGAACAGTTGAGGCCCATCGTATTTATGGAGCCGCCCTTGGACGAGACCTATACTACCCTGCCTGAGGGCGCGGACGCGGTGATCGCGTCAGAATATCTGCCGGGGCAGTTTGATGCACGGGCCGCCAGCTGTGAGGAGTGCATCCAGCTGGTAAGCCAGGGGGACAGGCCCACCGTGCGCACGGCGCGGATCTATCTTTTGGCCGGTACTCCCACCCAGGAGGAAAAGCAGCGCATTTGCCAGCATCTGATCAACCCTGTGGAGTCCCGTGAGGCCTCCTTGGAGGTCAAGACCACCCTGGCCGAGACCTACGAGACCCCGGAAAGCGTGGAGACCCTTACCGGCTTCACCAGTCTGGACGGGGAAGCCCTGGCCGCCTTTGTGAAGCAGTACGGCCTGGCCATGGACGAAAGCGATCTGGCCTTTTGCCGGGATTATTTTAGGACCGAGGACCGGGACCCCACCCTTACCGAGGTGCGGATGATCGACACCTACTGGTCCGATCACTGCCGCCACACCACCTTCCTGACCACCCTGGACAAGGTGGATATTGAGAAGCCTGCGGTGGAAGCGGCCTTTAAGCGCTATCTGGAAATTAGAGAGACCCTGTACGCTGGGCGTAACAAGCCCATGAACCTGATGGACATCGCCACCATTGGCGGCAAGGCCCTCAAAAAGCAGGGCCTGCTTACGAACCTGGATGAGAGCGAGGAGATCAACGCCTGCTCCATCAAGATCGACGTGGACGTGAACGGCCAAAAGGAGCCTTGGCTGTTGATGTTCAAAAACGAAACCCATAACCATCCTACCGAGATCGAGCCCTTTGGCGGTGCGGCTACCTGCATCGGCGGGGCTATTCGCGACCCGCTGTCCGGGCGTACCTATGTGTACCAGGCCATGCGGGTCACCGGCGCAGCTGACCCCCTAAGGCCCGTAGCTGAGACCCTGCCCGGCAAGCTGCCCCAGCGCCGCCTGGTGACCACCGCCGCCGCTGGATACAGCGCCTACGGCAACCAGATCGGGCTGGCTACCGGCTTGGTGGATGAAATGTACCATCCTGGCTACGCCGCCAAGCGCCTGGAGATCGGCGCGGTGGTAGGCGCGGCCCCGGAGAGGAACGTGCGGCGGGAATGCCCCACCCCTGGCGACCAGATCGTGCTGCTGGGTGGGCGCACCGGCCGGGATGGCTGCGGCGGGGCCACCGGCTCCTCCAAAAGCCACAACCTGGAAAGCACCCAGACCTGCGGCGCGGAGGTGCAAAAGGGTAACCCCGTGGTGGAGCGGAAGCTGCAGCGGCTGTTTAGGGACCAGCGGGTAACCCGCCTTATCAAGCGCTGCAACGATTTTGGCGCAGGCGGTGTCAGCGTAGCCATTGGCGAACTGGCAGACGGCCTGATCATCGACCTGGACAAGGTACCCAAGAAATACGACGGCTTGGACGGTACGGAGCTGGCGATTTCCGAAAGCCAGGAGCGCATGGCCGTAGTGGTGGCTCCCGAGGATGTGGAGGCCTTTGTTTCCTACGCCAACGGAGAAAACCTGGAAGCCACTGTGGTGGCTGCGGTTACCCAGGAGCCTCGCCTTCGGATGCAGTGGAAGGGCAAGACCATCGTGGACCTGTCCAGAGCATTTTTGAACAGCAATGGTGCGGAAAAGCACGCCACCGTTTCCGTCAAGGATGATGGGGTACAAAACGTGGTCTTCCCCGGAAATACCTTTGAAGAAAAGCTGACCGCTATGGTCTGCGACCTGAACATTTGCTCCAAGAAGGGGCTTTCTGAGCGCTTCGACTCTACCATCGGTTCCGGCACGGTGGTGATGCCCTATGGCGGCAGGAAGCAGCTGACCCCCATCCAGACTATGGTAGCCAAGCTGCCTGTGCTCACGGGAGAGACCACCACCGTTAGCGGCATGAGCTACGGCTTCCATCCCCAGGTGATGGAGCAGAGCCCCTTTGAGGGCGCGTACCTGGCCGTGGTGGAAAGCATTGCGAAGCTGGCAGCGGCGGGCTTTGACGTAAGCCGCGCTTACCTGACCTTCCAGGAGTATTTTGAGCGCATGACTGGGGACCCCACCCGCTGGGGCAAGCCCTTTGCCGCGCTTTTGGGTGCCCTGTCCGCCCAGCTGGATCTGGGCATCGCGGCTATCGGCGGCAAGGACAGCATGAGCGGCACCTTTGAAAGGCTGGATGTGCCCCCTACCCTGGTCAGCTTCGCCATCGCCCCCGGCGACAGCGGCAACGTCATCTCTCCCGAGTTCAAAAAGGCCGGCCACAGCCTTCGGCTGATCTCTTTGGATGCTTATGATAGTGAGCAGGTAAAGGCTACGTATGCGGCCTTGTACCGGCTGATCTGCGAAAAGAAGGTCGTATCCGCGTGGGCCTTGGGCCTGGGCGGCGTGGCCGAGGCCGCGTTCAAAATGGCCCTGGGCAACGAGATCGGCGCTAAGCTCACCTACGAAGGCGATATGTTCGCCCAGCAGTTTGGCAGTATTCTGGTGGAAATGGCCGATGGGGCCACCGCCCAGCTTGGTACGGAGATCGGCGAGACCCTCGCCGACTATGTCCTAGTATACGGCGGCCAGACCCTTGCTCTTAAGCCCTTGGAGGCTGCCTACGAAGGGAAGCTGACCAAGGTGTTCCCCTATTACGGGGAGGGGGAGGTCGTGCCCGCTATTGAAAGCCCCGTTACCAGCTGGCCCAAGCCCGCTGTGCGCACGGCAAGGCCTGTGGCCCTTATCCCCGCTTTCCCTGGCACCAACTGCGAGGTGGATACCTACCGGGCCCTGGAGCGGGCAGGCGCTAAGCCTGAGCTATTACTTATTAACAACCTGACCCCCGCCTCCATCGGCGAGAGCCTGCAAAAGGCGGAGCGGATGATCAAGGAAAGCCAGATGATCGTGTTCCCGGGCGGCTTCTCCGGCGGCGACGAGCCCGACGGCTCCGCCAAGTTCATCACGGCCTTCTTCCGCAATCCCCGCATGAAGGATGCCGTGAACGACCTGCTTAAAAACCGTGATGGCCTGCTGCTGGGTATCTGCAACGGCTTCCAGGCGCTGATCAAGCTGGGCCTGCTGCCCTACGGCGAGATCATCGACACGGATGAAAGCTGCCCCACCCTCACCTTTAACACCATTGGCCGCCATCAGAGCATGCTGGTGGACACCCGCGTGGCCTCGAATAAGAGCCCATGGCTGCAAAAGACCCAGGTGGGGGATATCCACAAGATCGCCATTTCCCACGGTGAGGGCCGCTTTGTGGCCAGCCCTGAGGTGCTGGAGGCGCTGGTAAAGAACGGCCAGGTGGCCACCCAGTATGTGGACCTTGCGGGCCAGCCCACCATGGACCTGCGCTTCAACCCCAACGGCTCCGCCCTGGCCATCGAGGGTATTGCCAGCCCCGACGGGCGCATCCTGGGCAAGATGGGCCACACCGAGCGCAGCGGCAGGGATTTGTACAAGAACGTCGAAGGAAATATATTCCAGCCTCTCTTTGAGGGCGGCGTGGAGTACTTCAAGTAATGCAGGAGAAGCAACATGAGTGAAATGAACCACAGCGGATATATCAGCCCCTTTTCCACCCGATATGCCAGCCCGGAGATGCAGTTTGTATTCTCCGAGGACAATAAGTTCCGCACCTGGCGCAGGCTTTGGATCGCGCTGGCAAAGGCCGAGAAAAAGCAGGGACTGCCCATCACCGACGAGCAGATCGCGGAGCTGATTTCCCATCAGGACGACATCAACTATGCCGATGCCTTGCGCCGTGAGAAGGAATGCCGCCACGATGTGATGAGCCATGTGTACGCCTACGGTCTGCAGTGCCCCAAGGCGGCGGGCATCATCCACCTGGGAGCCACCAGCTGCTACGTAGGCGATAATACCGACGTTATCATCATGAAGCAGGGCCTGGAGATCGTGCGGCGGAAGCTGCTGAACGTGGTGGCGCTGCTTACGGATTTTGCCGAGAAGCACAAAGCATTGCCCGCCCTGGCCTATACCCATCTGCAGCCCGCCCAGCTGACCACCGTAGGCAAGCGGGCCACCCTGTGGATGAACGAAATGATGATGGACTTTGAAGAGCTGGAACACCGGATAGATAGCCTGGCCCTTCTGGGAAGCAAGGGCACCACCGGTACCCAGGCCAGCTTTGTGGAGCTTTTGGGCGGCGATAGTGCCAAGATCAAGGCTATTGAAAGCGACATTGCTGCGGACATGGGCTTTGCCAAGGTAGTACCCGTCAGCGGCCAGACCTACAGCCGCAAGATGGATTACATGGTGGTTTCCACCCTGTCCGGCATCGCCCAGACTGCCAGCAAGTTCAGCTACGATATGCGACTTTTACAAAATTTTAAGGAGATGGAAGAGCCCTTCGAGGCCTCCCAGATCGGCTCCTCTGCCATGCCCTACAAGCGCAATCCTATGCGCTCCGAGCGGGTCAGCGCCCTGAGCCGCTATGTGATGGTGGACACCTTGAACGCCGCCATTACCGCCGGCACCCAATGGTTCGAGCGGACCCTGGACGACAGCGCCAACCGTCGCATCGCCGTCAGCGAGGCGTTCCTGGGCATTGACGCTATCCTCAACATCCTGATGAACGTGTGCGATGGCTTGGTGGTATATCCCAAGGTGGTCACCGCCCGGGTGATGAACGAGCTGCCCTTCATGGCTACGGAAAATATCATGATGGATGCCGTCAAAAAGGGCGGCGATCGGCAGGAGCTTCACGAGAAGCTGCGGGTGCACAGCCAGGCGGCGGCCCGGGTAGTGAAGGAGGAGGGCGGCAAGAACGACCTGATCGCCCGCATTGCGGGAGACCCCGCCTTCATGATCACCGAGGCGGAGTGCGAAAAGATATTGGACCCCAGTAACTTCATTGGCCGCAGCGTGGAGCAGGTGGATGAGTTCCTGGAGGATGTGGTCCGGCCTGTGCTGGAAAAGAACCGGGATGTGCTGGGGGAGAAGCAGGAGCTTAGCGTGTAAGAAAACAGGATATAGTAATGCGCCCGGAGAAATCATTTCACCGGGCGCTTTTTCTATAGACCGGGGCCATCGCTTGGACTAGACCGGGGCCATCGCTTGGAAAGGAAGGATGCCAATGAAAGATATTATTTTGTTTCTGCGGCGACTAAAGATTTCAGGCCGCAGGCTTTTTGTTATGGTCGGCCTGTATTCTGTCATCGCTATTATAAGCCTTGCCCAGCCGGAGGTGCTGCGCCGCGCCACGGCGGCCATTACGGGGAAGGACCCTCAGGCCCTTGGGGCCGCGCTTGTCTTCGCGGTCTGCGCTGCGCTGGTTTTTATGAGCGTGGCATACCTTCGCGATGTTTATGAAACAAAGGCCATAAACTTTTACCGTAAGGCGCTGTCGGAGGTGCTAATGAGCCGTCTGGTGGACCTGAAAATGAAGGTGCTGGACAAAAAGCAGTTCGGGGATATATCCACCATCATCATCCGCAATACGGATGCCTTCGGGCGCACGGCAGTGGGCGCGGTGGCCTTGGGCAGCGTGGGCTTTATTTCGCTGGGGGTCACCCTTGCTTACATGTGCGTTATCCAATGGCAGCTGGCGCTGGCCGTGCTGCTCTATAATGCGGTCATTCGTTTTTTTGCTGTCTGGGTAGAACGGAAGATCAACAAAAACGCTGTGGAAATGAGCGAGGCCTTTAAGATAAGCGGCAATTACCTGTCAGCGTTGCTTCGCAATATGCTGACGGTGCGCCTTTATTCCAACGGGGATTTTTTTACCAGCCGCCTTCAAAAAAACGAAAAGGCTGTTATGAAGAAGAACTGGCTTCATTTTGTGTGGGCCAATGGCTTTCAGGATGGCATATGGGCCTTTTCAAAGCTGGCGGAGTTTATCATCGTTTGTGGCGTGGGTTCGCTGTTGATCATAAGCGGCCAAAGCAATGTCAGCATTTTGCTTACGTTCATATTCGCAAGCGATCTGTTCACCATCGCCGTTAACAACATTTCGGAATATTTGAGCCAGAAGGCGGAAAACGCCGCCTACCGGGATTCGTTGGAGGAGCTGCTTTTGGAAACGGAGCTGGAAAACGAGGCGGTGCTTGCAATAGAAGCAAAGCGCTTTTCTATCCGCTTTGACCATGTGTCCTTTGGCTATGGAGGCAGGACGATCTTGGAGGATGCAAGCTTTACCCTCCAGCCTGGGGAAAAAGTGCTGATTACAGGGCCTAACGGTCAGGGCAAGTCCACCTTGCTCAAGCTGATAGCAGGGCTTTATCGGCCGGACAGCGGGGATATTTTTTTTGGCGAGGTATCGACCCGTGATGTGCACATAGCTGGCCTAAACCGCACCTATGGCTATATATCTCAGCATAGCCACATGCTGGAGGGCGGCGTGGGGGAAAACATCGCTCTAAGTGGCAGCCTGGAGGAACAACGGATAGACGAGACGTTGCAAAAGCTAAATATGGCGGATAAGCGGACCAGCCATCCCGCCAGCCTATCCCTGGGGGAGCAGCAACGGCTGAACATCGCCAGGACCTTTTATCAGGGCGGTCAGAGCCTTGTGATCGGGGATGAGATATTTTCCAACATAGACCCGGAAAACCGCAAGGCGGTGCTCAATGTGCTCAAAAACGAGTATGCGGACGCTACCGTGCTCATGATCTCCCACGAGGCTGTGGACTATCCCTTTGATCGGGTGCTGCAGGTAGGTAATGGGCAGGTAGTGGAGGAGGCGAAGCAATGAAGAAGTACAGCGCATTTTTTACCTTCCTTAAGCAAAACCGCTTATTGCTCATGCTCTGTCTGGCGGTAAACCTATTATCCGGCCTGTCCAAAAGCGTGGGTGCGCTATACCTGCAGCGCATTACCGATGCCCTGGAGGGCGGACAGTACGCCTTTTTGCTTCAATTCGTGCTGGTGGGCGGCCTGCTTACCTTTGCCGCCTACGGGCTGCGGTGGATAGGCGCCATCATCCCCCGCTATTTTTCAGAGAAATTCGCGTGCGAGACCCGGATAAAGCTCCTTACCCATCTAAGCAAGATCCCCTTTATCCGCTATGAGGGCTATTCCCAGGGGGCGCTTCAATCCCTCATTCAAAACGACAGCGTACAGGCGGGGCAAGCGTTTTTTATTATACTGTCCCGGGTGCTGAACAATGTGTTTCTGTTCCTGTTCTCGGTTTGGGCCATGGCCCGGACAAATGCTCCGGCCACCCTTGTGGCGGTGGTCATCGTAGCTTTGGCAGCGGTGATCAACCAGAAAATTTTGCGGCACATGAAGGCCCATGAGAAAGCCGCCCAGCAGAGCCTGTCCGAGATGACCCATTCCCTGGAAAGTACTTTTGACGGCCTTGAGACGGTGAAAGCTGCTGGGGCGAAGGACTATGTTGTAAACAAGTACCTAGAAAAGATAGAGGCCCTATGTGCCCATAGGCTGGCCGCCGCCAAGGTGAACGCCCTCAGGGCGCTGTGGTACGGCTTCATCGAGAACCTGTGCCTATATGCGAGCGTGGGCTTTCTGGGCTTTATGGCTGTAAAGGGTTCTATGACCATTGGCGAAGTAATTATGTTTATTTACCTCATCAAGCAGATCATCATGCCTATTGAGGTGGTGTTCCGGTGGATGGCTACCCTTACCGCCACCGGGGCCAGCTGGGAGCGCATTTTGCAGCATGTCCAGGACGATGAGGAGCCGGAGCAGAGCAGCCCGGCAGGGGGTATGGCAGCGGGACAACCGGGGGGTCCAGCGGATGGCCTGACCAGTGAGCCTTCATCCGTGTCTGCGGAAAATATATCATTCTCCTATGCTGGCAACAGGAATATTATCGACAGCCTTTCCTTTGTGCTGAAAAAGGGCCAGCTCACGGGGCTTACAGGCGCAAGCGGCACGGGAAAGACTACGCTGCTCAAGCTCATCACCGGGCTGTATCAAAGCCCCACCGCCCGGTACACCGCCGGTGGGCAGGCGGTGGATAGCCTTGGGCCTGCCTCTGCCTACGCAGGGCTGGATAACAGTCTGTTTCCTATGACGATCTACGAGAATATTGCCCTGGGGGATGCGTCGATCACTCCAGATAGGGCCGCGGCGGCCCTGGATCGCCTGGGCTTTGGGCCCTGGCTCAGCCTGCTGCCCCAGGGTGTGGATACCTTCGTCAACGAGGATATTTCCGGCGGGCAGAGGCAGGCCATCGTAAATGCCAGGGCCCTTTTGTCCGGCAAGGCGTTGGTGATCCTGGATGAGCCGTTTTCCGCCCTGGATGCGGAAAAGGAACAGCGGCTGCTCGCCTGGCTCGAGCAGGAGAAAATGCGCCGTATGCTTCTCATTACCTCCCACCGGGAGGAGGCTATGCGGTTTACGGATACGACCATTGCTTTATAACAAGACTTTATGGGAATATGATCCAGCTAAAGCCCGTTATATAGTATGCAGGCCGCTGGCCGCATAAGGAGGCTTTACTGTTATGGAAAAAAGAAGCAGACTCTTCATCCCAAGAGATCGCGGGATAAGCAGCCGCGTGACTGCGTTTATATGCGTGGTGCTTTGGACCGCTTGCGTCCTGTACACATCTGCCGTATGTATATCAGCCCTGGCCGATGCGGACATCAGCGCAACGCTTCGCCCGGAGGATATTCAGGAAAACGAGGCCATCCAACGAGCGGCAGCCTTCTTTGCCGTAAAATGCGGCCTGGACAAGCAGACGTTACTGGACGCGACCTGGGATTGCTTTTTTGCCCCTGCCGCCACCCTGGAAGAGGCGATCCAAGCCTCTGCCAACGGTCAGCCGTGCTGGACGCTCTATGTCAAGAATACTGCCGAAGGTCATCATCGGCATGTGTTCGTTATGACCCGCAGCGGCGAGCTGCTGTTTTGGAGCGCCCATGGCAGCAATGGGTATACGGTGGCCGACCCGGATATTTTGGCGGATGCCAGATTTGTGCAGCCCATGCCCACCGATGCCCAGGGGGCGGACGTTGCTGAGGCTTTTTGGGCAGCGCTGCTGGCCCAAGGAGCCTATTCGGAGGAAAGTATCCAGGATGTGATCCTGGACGGCCATTTTATATACCATGAGCAGTTCAACCAGGGCATAAGCCCCGTGTGGATCATCTATGCACAGAGGGCGGGCGTTAAGGAATGGAAGGCCGCCTATGCCTATACCGGGGAATGCATGTCCCTGGTGCCCTTTGAGCAGGATTTTACCTGCTATTGGCTGGAAAACGAGGATTTCTGGTATGGTACTTTTGGGGCGGAGCAGGGCTTTGAGGAGAAGGGCTTGCTGGCGGAGATCATGGTAGGTAATATGTCCCCTGAAAAACAAAAAGAGACCGCCGAAAGATGGCGGCCCTATTTGGAGCGTTGGATCAAGGAGCATCCCTACTATATGAATGCGCCGGGTGCCGAGTATGACCTGGTATTTGGGAAATAAATAAAATAGGGCAGGCCGCTGGATGCAAAGGACTCGCCCTATAGGGTTATTCTGCGGGACGCTCCAGCGCCTGTTTCTCCTTCAATTCCTTCAGCACCCCCAGTGCCAGCGGGATCGCCAGCAGTATGGAGCAAAGGTCTGCTACGGGCTGGGCCAGCTGCACGCCTAAAAGGTCGAAGAAGTGGGGCAGGATCAGCACCGGGGGGATGAGGAACAGCCCCTGGCGGGCAATAGCCAAAAGGGAGGCCTTGCCAGCAATGCCCATGGTCTGCAGCATCATATTGCTCATGATGACAAAGGCAAAGGTGGGCAGGAAGATACATTGCAGCCGCAAGGTCGTTGCGCCAATGGCGGTCACCTGGGAGTCATCCTTCAGGAAGAACCAGATGATCTGCGGGGCGAAGATGGCGGCCACCACGGCCACCACGGCCAGGAAGGCAAAGGAGATCTTGACGCAGAACCAGAAGGCCTCCCGCACCCGGTCGTACCGCTTAGCGCCGTAGTTGAAACCGCAGATGGGCTGGAAGCCCTGACCAAAGCCGATGATGGTGGAGCCCAGGAACTGCATCACCCGGGTGACGATGCTCATGGCGGCTACGGCTGCATCGCCAAAGCCGCCGGCGGTGGCGTTGAGGATGATGGTAGCTACGCTGCCCAGGCCCTGGCGGAACAGGGAGGGCAGGCCACCCCGGAGGATCTCCCGGTATACGCTCCATTTGAGGGTAAAGGACTTAAGGTGGATGCGGACGTTGCCGCCCTGAAAGGTACCCACATAGAGCAAAACAAAGCTTACGAACTGGCTGATGATGGTGGCCAGGGCCGCCCCGGCCACGCCCATATCCAGCACGAAGATGAAAATTGGGTCCAGAAATACGTTGAGTATAGCGCCAGAGGAAATGCCGATCATGCTATAAAAGGCGCTGCCCTGAAAGCGCAGCTGGTTGTTAAGCACCAGGCTGGCGATCAGCCAGGGGGCACCGATGAGGATGTAGCGAAGATAGTCCTGGGCAAAGGGAGCGATGGTTTCGGTGGAGCCCAGGAGGAATACCAGCGGGCGCAGGGCCAGAAGGCCTGCGGCTGCGATGATGCAGCCCACGATAATGGCGGAAAAAAAGCCGGTGGAGGCCATGCGCTGGGCGCTTTTCGTGTCCTGCGCGCCCAGGGAGCGGGACATGTGGTTGCCGGAGCCGTGGCCGAACATAAAGCCTACCGCCTGCAAAATGGCCATCAGCGGAAAAGCGATACCCACCGCGCCCGTGGCGCTGGCGGAGCCGATAAGGCCTACAAAATAGGTGTCGGCCATATTGTATAAGGAGGTAATGAGCATACTGATGACCGTGGGAACGGAAAGCAAAAAAACAAGCTTCGGTATGGGTGTATCCATCATCTTGTGCAGCTTTTCATCGGCAGTAAGCACCTTAGGCATAGATAAACGCTCCTTTTGTACATATAAAACGGAGCCTGCCGAAAAGCAGCCCCGGCTTCCTTAGTTGTAGCACAATCAATGGGGAAAAGCAACCGGACTTATACCCAAAAGCACTTGGCAAAGTTTAGATATAGGGCAAACAGAAGCCATACCAGATAAGGGGTCTGTAAATATCCTGCCGCCTTGTCCGCCCGCCTTGCGAGGTACGCCCACAGGGCCGCAAGCACCAGCAGCCCGGCCAGCCAGAGCAGGGCTATACAATATTGCTTCCATTGGAAAAACCAGAGCGGCCACATAAAATTGAAGGCCAGCTGAGCGCCATACAGCATGAAAATTATCTTTTTCGACGGCTCCTCCTTTTTTTGCGCATCCGCATCCTTTGCCATATCCTCTTTTTTCCATAGCCGGTAGGTGCTGACACCCATGAGCGCATATAATCCCGTCCATACCACGGGAAAGACCCAGCCTGGAGGGCTCAAGGGCGGCTTGGGCATGGCGGCGTAGGCCTCAAAGCTTTGGCGGGTCAACAGCGCAGCAGCGCCGCCCACGGACAGGGGAATGGCCAGGTGTAAGGCCAGCGGACCTATCGCAATAGCCCTTTGAGAATGTTTCAAGACGTTAGGCCTCCTTTCAGATAGTGCACGCAAGGCAAGCAGCACAAGCATTGCACATAGTATGGACCCCCCAGCGGATTTTCAAACTGGCAAGCTTTTGATTGCAGAATATGGGATAAGTGTGCTATAATAACTAAATATCAGTAGGAGTCTCTACGGACGGAGGAAAACAATGAAACTTACGTTTTTAGGCGCTGCTCACGAGGTGACGGGTAGCCGTTTTTTGTTAGAAGCTTGCGGCAAGCATATTATGGTGGATTATGGCATGGAGCAAGGCGTGGATATCTATGAGAATGCCCCCCTGCCCATTGCCGCCGGGATGATAGACTATGTGCTCATCACCCATGCGCATATCGACCATACCGGGTATCTGCCGCTTTTATACAAGCAGGGCTTTAAGGGCAACGTCTTTGCTACCGAGGGCACGGAGGATCTGTGCCGCATCATGCTGCTGGACTCCGCCCACATCCAGGAAATGGATGCGGAGTGGAAAAACCGCAAGGCCCAGCGCAGCGGCAAGGCCTTGGTGGAGCCTTTGTACACCCAGGAGGATGCCATGGCAGTCTGTGGGCTGTTCAAAGGCTGCAAGTACAAAGAAATGGTAGAGGTTTGTGCCGGGATCCAGGCCCGTTTTGTGGATGTGGGACATTTATTGGGTTCAGCTTCCATAGAATTGTTTATAACAGAAGCAGGGAAGACGGAAAAGCTGGTTTTCTCCGGGGATATCGGAAACCTGCATCAGCCCCTTCTCAGGGACCCTTCCTATATTTCCCAGGCGGATTACGTGATCATGGAGTCCACCTACGGGGACCGGAGCCACGGCCCGGTGCCGGATTACCTCAGCGAGCTGACCAAGGTGCTGCAGGCCACCTTTGACAGGGGCGGCAACGTGGTCATCCCCAGCTTCGCGGTAGGCCGCACCCAGGAGATGCTCTATTTTATCCGGCAGATCAAGGAAGAGGGCCGGGTAAAGGGCCACAATGGATTCCCGGTCTATGTGGATAGCCCTCTGGCTATCGAAGCCACCAACGTATTCAAAGAAAACATCCTGGAGTGCACCGACGAGGAGACCCTGGCCCTGGTGCGCAGGGGTGTTAATCCCATTTCCTTTGAGGGCCTCAGGGTGGCGGTAAGCGCCGATGAAAGCAAGCTTATCAACGACGATGTCACCCCCAAGGTGATCATTTCCGCCAGCGGCATGTGCGATGCGGGCCGTATCCGCCATCACCTCAAGCACAACCTGTGGCGGCCGGAGTCCACGGTGCTGTTCGTGGGCTATCAAAGCATGGGTACCCTGGGCCGCAGCCTGGTGGATGGGGCCAAGGACGTGAAGATATTCGGCGAGGCCATCGAGGTCCATGCCGAGGTTTGCCGGCTGTCCGGCGTCAGCGGCCATGCGGACAACAACGGCCTGATGAAGTGGATATCCACTTTTGAGGGCACCCCCAAGCGGGTCTTTGTGGTCCATGGCGAGGACAGCGTCACCGAGACCTTTGCCGAGCGGGTGCGAAATGAGTTGAAGCTGAACGCTTGCGCCCCTTATAACGGCGAGAAGTGGGACCTATCGACCGGCACGATGCTGGAAGAAGGCAACAAGGTAAAGCTGGAGAAGCCCAGCGCCCAGCAGGCCGCCGTGGATGCCGCGCCCAAGGCGCAGGCCCCGTTTCCTGTGCCTGTATCGGTCCCCGGGACGGTCCAAGCAGGCAAAAAGGCTAAGCAAAAAGGAGAGGCTGGCGGCAGCAGCGCCTATGGGGAGCTGGCTGTGGCGCTAGACCGCCTCAGCGCCCTGGTGGACAGGATGCAAGGCCGGGGCCGTAAGGAAATTATCAAGCTGACCAATCAGATATATGTTCTCATCAAGCGTTTCGACCGTCGCTGAGCTCTGTGGGAGCCCCCCTCATCTTTTTTTCATCTAATCTAGCTTCTCTTAAACATATCCGATAACTATCATCTATTTGGAGGGTAAAAGTATGAATAGGCAGTTGCGTCGGTTAACGGCCCTGGTGTTAGTGCTGGTATGCGTTTTGGCGGGCAGCGCCCTGGCCGAGTTGCCCAAGCTGAACCCCAATGACCCTGTTGTGATCAACGGCTGGGTCTATTATAACGGCCCGCAGCAGCAGACCTTTGAGCGTCTCGTTCAGGAATTTAACGATACGGTAGGCGCTGAAATGGGTATCGTGGTGGTGGTGGAAAGCCAAGGCACCATTGATGCGCTGACACAGAAGGTGCTGGCCTCCGCAAAGCAGGAGGTCGCCGCCGAGGAAATGCCTAATTTCTTTGCCGCCTATGCGGATACCGCCTACCAGCTGAACCAGATGGGCCAGGTGGCGGATATTTCTCAATATTTGACTCAAGCCGAGATGGATGAATACATTGACGCGTATATCCACGAGGGCATCCTGGACTCCACCGGTGCTGTGAAGATATTCCCCATCGCCAAGTCCACGGAGCTGCTGGTGCTCAATGAGACGGCTTGGGGCCCCTTTGCCGCCGAGACCGGCGCGGACATAAGCAAGCTTGCGACCTGGGAGGGCATCGTGGAGCTGGCGGAAAGCTACTATAATTGGACGGATTCTCAGACCGAGGAGCCCGGCGATGGCAAGGCCTTCTTTGGCCGGGATGCCTTCGCCAATTACATCCTCATCGGCAGCTTGCAGCTGGGGGTGGAGATATTTGAGGTGAATGACGGCGTGCTGAACCTGCAGGTGGATGAGCAGGTGATGCGCAAGCTGTGGGATCACTATTACGTGCCCTATGTAAGCGGCTGGTTCGGTGCCTATGGCCGCTTCCGCAGCGACGATATCAAGACCGGACAGATCATCTCCCTGGTGGGCTCCACCAGCGGCGCGCTGTATTTCCCCACCGAGGTCACCCAGGATGACGGACAGACCTCGCCCATTGAAAGCAGCACCCACGTCCTGCCCAACTTTGCTGGCACGGACCCTGTGGCTGTGCAGCAGGGGGCGGGCATGGTGGTGGCCGAGTCGAACCCTGCCAGCGAATACGCGGCGACGGTCTTCCTGAAATGGTTTTCCGATGCGAAGAATAACATCGACTTTTCTATCAACTCCGGATATCTCCCCGTCAAGAAGGAAGCCAACGACCCCGCAGTGCTGGTGGCGGCCATGGAGGCCCGGGAGACCCCGGATTCCATCCGCAGGATCGTGGAGACTGGAGTGGGTATCACCTCAAGCTATCGCATGTACACCAATAATGCCTTTGAGCATGGTTACGAGGCCCGCCATGTGCTGGACACCAGCATGGTGATCGCCGCTGATGCTGCCCTGGCAAAGCGGATCGCGCTTCAGGCGGAGGGAAGCTCCTACGAGGAAGCCGTTCAGGCCGTCACTACTGATGAAGCCTTTGAGACCTGGCTTACGCAGTTTATGCAGGAACTGGATACCGCCCTTAAGAAATAACGTCCCAAAGCAAGCAGGAGTGTGAGTGTGCATGAAGAGAACGCCGAAAAAAAGATCCGTCTCGATTTTTAGACGGATACTTTTGCCGCTTTTGATAGTGGCCGTGCTGCAGGCGAGCCTTCTGTATACCCTATTATCCATCGGGGGCGTATATGGCAAGATAAGGCAAAATGCCATGGATACCCTGATGGACAGGACCCGGAACCGTTATCAGATCATGCAGACGAACATGAACAATTGGTCCTCGGTGCAGGGCATGGCAGATGCCGTAGGAAGCCAGGTAGCGGCTGTGCTGGCGGCCAGGGGAAAGACCTATCAGGATATTGGGACAGATGCGGAACTTAACGCGGCCATTGTGGAAAAAGCCTCCGGGGATCTCATCGCCCGCATCCGTCAGGATGATTGCTCCGGCGTGTTCTTTATTCTGGACGGCATAGGCGTGGAGGGGAAACCGGACAGCTATGCGGGCATGCATTTAAGGGATACCGTGCCGGGCAGCTTTTCCGAGGACAACCGGGATATCTTCCTGCTGCGGGGCCTGCCGCCTATTTCCCGGAAGCTGGGCTTGGCGCTGGATAGCTTCTGGCAGGCCTGCTACACCTTTTCGGGGGATGGCTCGGTCGATCAGGATTATTTCTTCATCCCCCTGCAGGCGGGCTTTGAATACGGCGGCCAAACGGCCAGCCAGTATTTAGGTTATTGGAGCGGCCCCATCAACCTGGACCCTCAGGATGCACAAAGCGTTTTGACGTACAGCATACCCTTGCTCTCCAGGGATGGCTTTTGCTATGGTGTGGTCGGCGTGGAAATAAACATAAACGAGATCCTCTCGATCTTGAACGGTACGGACACTCGTAACCGCGATTTTACGGGCTGCTATTTCCTGGGCGTTACGGAGGACGGCGGAGCCAGCTACCGGCAGGTGCTGGCCACTGGCGGGCGGTTTAAGCAAAACTACCTCAAAAGCGATATCATCACCGTGACGGACCGTCCGGCAGACGATTTTATCGCCTCGGGCACAGGCAGTCAGGAGATATATGGCGCGGTGCAGCCCCTGTCCCTGTACAACCGCAATACCCTGTTTTACGACCAGCAGTGGACGCTTATCGGCATGCAGGACGCGGACTCGCTGTTCGCCTTTGAGCGGCAGACCTACGGGCTGACGCTGATGATGATGGGCATTATGCTGATAATAGGGATCCTGGTGGTGGTCATCACCGCCCGGACCATTGCCAAGCCTATTACCGGCATCGTAGGCGATCTGCGCCAAAGCGATCCTTCGGAGGAGCTGCATTTACGCCGCACCGCTATTACCGAGATCGACGTGCTGGCGGATGAGGTGACGGCGCTGCATCGGGCGGCGGCGGAGGAAGCCAGCAAGATCAGCACCATTTTGGACCTGACAGGGCTTGCCGTCGGCGTATATGAGCTGCTGGACGATAGCGAGCTGGCGTATGGGTCGGACGGGTTCTTTACCCTCTTGGACTGCCAGCCTCCCAGGGGAAATGGCAACCGTATCCCCAAGGAACAATGCAAGATCATTTTGAGGGAAAAGCTGGGTGTGCCTGTGCCGGACTACAGCGATATCTATCAGCTGGGCACGGGTGCTGAGGCCCGCTACCTGCGTTGCAAGATCCACCGGGATGCCCGGGGGCAGATCGGTACCATAATGGATGTGACCCAGGAGGTAGAGCGACGCAAGCGCATGGAATACGACCTGGCCTATGATCCGCTGACGAGCCTCTACAGCCGCCGGACCTTTGAGAAAAAGGCTGGAGACCTGTTTGCAAGGCGTCGGGACGCGCTAAAAATAGCGGCAGTTATCATGATCGACCTGGACAATTTGAAATCCATCAACGATAAGTACGGTCATGATTTTGGAGATGCCTATATTTCCACCTTTGCCCAGGGCCTGAGGACGCTTCAAACGGAGCGGTGCCTTGTGGGCCGCAGGTCCGGTGACGAGTTCTATGCAGTGTTCTATGGCTATGACAGCGAGGAAGAGCTGCGGGCTGTGCTCCATTCCTCTTGGGAGATGGTGGTAAGCCAAAGCATCGACCTGCCGGATGGGACCAGCCGCCGCATCTGGGCATCCGGCGGTGTGGCCTGGTATCCCAGCGATGGAAAGGGACTGATGGAGCTGATCCACTTTGCGGACTTTGCTATGTATACCTGCAAAAACACCACCAAGGGCAACCTGGTGGAGTTTAGCGCGGAAGGATATTTAAACGACGGCTATCTCTTTAACGGCCAGGGCGCCTTGGAGCGCCTGCTGGACAACCAGG
The DNA here is from genome assembly GCA_031548115.1 of Eubacteriales bacterium. Lineage (GTDB taxonomy): Bacteria > Bacillota > Clostridia > Christensenellales > Aristaeellaceae > Limiplasma. The sequence continues at coordinate 57,536 of JAVBRJ010000002.1, forward strand.
CTATCTATTATGCCCTGCAGCCCGTGGTATCCGCCCGGACAGGCGAGGTATACGGCTATGAGCTGCTGATGCGCTCCCTGGAGCCGGAGCTGCCTGTGCCGGGGGCCATATTCAAGCTGGCCAAGGAAATGGGCAAGCTGTACTATCTGGAGCAGATCACCTGGCAGCAAGGCCTGGGCGCTGTCCGCCGCCTGGTGGACAGCGGAGACCTGAAGCCCGGCTACCGTATCTTCATTAACTCCATCGCCAATCAGCAGATATCCCTGGATGATGAGCAGCAGCTGCTATCGCAATATGAAGATATCCTAGGCCATGTGGTGATGGAGGTAACCGAAAGCGAGGACAACAATCCCCGCTATACCCAGCAAAAGCTGGCGTTTATCCGCCGCTTTGGCGGCCAGGTGGCCATTGACGATTTCGGCAAGGGCTACAATTCCGATGCATCCCTGGTGATGATTGATGCGGACTTCGTGAAGCTGGACATGGCCTTTGTCCGCGGCGTGGACAGGGACGCAGACCGGCGGGAGCTGATCCTCAACGTGGTGCGCTACGCCAAGCAGCGGGGCATACGGGTGCTGGCGGAGGGCGTGGAGACCCGCTCGGAAATGGAAACACTGATTCTCCTAGGGGTGGATTACCTGCAGGGCTTCTATCTGGGCTACCCGGAGGTGGCCCCTCTGGAGCCTTCCGACGAGGTAAAGCAAGAGATCCTGGAGGCTGCGCAAAGGCAGCTGCCGAGCTGATGGGGGTTAGTGCCGAATGAATGTTAAATGAATGCCAATTTAATAGGGTATAAAGGCATAATATAAAGCCAATAAAGCATTATAAAGCAATATAAAGAGACCGGGGATGGCCTCAAAAGGGTTTGAGGCATCCCCGGTCTCTTGGCATGGTCACAGATAGGTTGCCAGCGTGCCCAGCAGCGTGTCCACATTCAAGGGCTTGGCGATGTGTCCGTTCATGCCCGCTTCCCTGCATTTTTCCACATCCTCGGAAAACGCATTGGCCGTGATGGCGATAATGGGCACCGCCTGCGCCTCGGGCAAGGCCAGGGAGCGAATGCGCCGGGTGGCCTCGTAGCCGTCCATTTCCGGCATCTGTATGTCCATAAGGATCAGATCGTACCGCTGGGGATCGCGTCCGAAGAGCAGCAGCGCTTCCCGGCCATTGGCGGCTTCGTGGATATCCACATGGGTCTCCTGGAGGAAGGCTTTGACGATCTCCCGGTTGATGGCGATATCCTCAGCGATGAGAATGCATTTGCCGGAGAAGTCAAAGCTGCGGGCCTCGGTGGGCGGTGTGGGGGCCACCGGCTGAACAGCGGCCCGTTTGATTGGCAGCAGGACCTTAAAGACACTGCCCTTGCCAGGATGGCTGTCTATGCTGATAGTACCCTTCATCAGCGTGACGATCTTCTTGCAGATGGCAAGGCCCAGGCCGGAACCGCCGTACTTCCGGGAAATGCTGCCATCCGCCTGCACAAAAGCATCAAAGAGTACGTCAAACCGGCTGGGATCAATGCCGATCCCGGTATCCATCACCGTTATCTCCAGCAGCTCTTGGGGGGCATTTTCGTTTATAAGCTGCGCTTTCAGCGCAATAGCGCCGCCCTGGGGCGTAAACTTGATGGCGTTGCTCAGCAGGTTAGTAATGACCTGGGACAAGCGCAGCTCGTCCGTAATAATGGCATGGGGCACATTGGGAGCCACCGTAAGGGTGAGCTGTTGCTCCCTGGCCAGGGAACGGCCCTTGTAGATCTGATAGATATTGGACAGCAGCTGTCCCGTCACCACGGGCTCTTCCACCAGCGTAAAGGTGTTCGACTCAATGCGGGACATATCCAGCACGTCGTTGAGCAGGGACAGCAGATATTCGGAGGCACTGGAGATCTGGGAAAGGCTTTCCTCTATTTTCTCCGGCTCGTGGAGCTGCCGCTTGGCGATCTGGGTCATGCCGATAATGGCGTTCATGGGCGTGCGGATCTCATGGCTCATGGTGGACAGGAAGTCCGTCTTGGCGTTGCTGGCGTGCTCGGCTTCGTCCTTTGCCTTGATGAGGCCTTGCTCGGCCCTAAAGCGGCTAAAGAGCATAGCGTAGATATTAGTCATCAGCAGCGTCAGCTGCCGGTCGCTGCTGGTCCATTCATAGGGCTGCTCATGAGAGACCTCCATTACGCCGCCCAGCTCACCGTCGATCATGAAGAAAATAGAGATACCCGCTTCCAGGACCGGTTGATCCCGCAGGCATATGAGCCTGGAATAGCCCAGGTCGACGGCGATATAGGGCTCCTGCTTGTCGATCAGGCGGGAATAGACCTCCGTTCCCGGCAGGAGAGTGACAGTGCTGCGGCGGTGGACTTGGTCCACCGCGCCGGGGTCGATCCACTCATAGGCGGGGGTGAAGCTGTAGGTCCCTTCCTCGCAGCGGGACAGCAGGACACGGCTGCAGCCTAGATGGACGCCTACCTTTTCCAAGGAGCTGTCGATCAGGTGGTCAGCGTCGCCCATTTGAAGCAGAGAGGCGGAGATGTCGGCCATCAGCTCCTGCTGTCTCAGCCGCGCCTGAAGCTGCTCCTCGGCCCGGCGGATATCCGTTACGTCAACAAAGACATGCAGGAATACCGTTTTACCATCGGTCCATTTGATGTACTTTTCCATGTGGCGAATGTTTCGCTCCAGCTTGGGCTGCACATTTTCCCATAGATAGGTCTGGGTCGGGTCCTTATCTAGGATAGCTTTCGGACAGAAGGAGCAGCGGCTGGACTCGTCCATGAATACTTCCCAACACTTTTTGCCCACACAGGATTCGGTGATCTGGAAGGCCTCCAGCATGGCATTGTTGACAAAGAGCAGGTCCCCCGTTTCGATGTCAGACACATAGATCAGCTCGTCAATGCTGTTGAGGATGCGCGTAGAAACCTCCGTGGCGGTTTTGATGGCCTCCACCCGCTCGGTAATATCCAGCACCAGGCCGACACTGCGGATGGGGTCTCCGTTTTCATCCAAAATGCGCTTGGCGTGGTTGTGCAGGGTTTTCTGGATGCCGTCTGGGAAGGACAGGAGCACCTCCTTGGAATACTGGTCACTTTCGGACAGGGTGGACATAACAGCGCCATAGGGCCGTGCCTTCTCGTTGGCGGACACGGTGCGCAGATGGGCGGAGATGCGCTCCGTAGGGACTGGAGAGGGCTCGAAGAAGCGCACCATCTCCTGGAATTTTTCATCGTAGTATAGCAGCTTTCGGGTGAAGTCCAGCTCCCATACGGCGGTGGGGGAGGCCGCAAGCGCCATCTCCAGCCGCTGGTTGGAGGCCTCCAGGGCGACGTGGGTCTCCTGTAGGTCGGAATAGGAGACAAGCGTCTTCTGGGCGGCGTTAAGGGCCTGGTTCCGTCGGGCCATGACCATGGCGAAAAAAAGCACCACGGCCCCCATCACCACCACCAGCACCAGCACCAGCATCAGCAGGGTGAAGGCCTGCGGGTTGGCCTCGTTCAAGGACACGGGCGCGTTAATGTACGTTGCGTCCGCAGGCAGCTTGCCCTCGGAAAGGCCAAATTTTTTCATCACATCATGGTCAAACACCCAACGGCCTATGCCAAGGGCAGTATCCTGGCTTTCGATGGTGTGGCTTTCGCCCATTAGAAAGGGAAGGGTTATTTCCGCTGCTTTTTGGGCCAGCGCCTGGGGGTCCAGCATAAAGCCGCCCAGCTCGCCATTGCCCAGGGTGATGATGCTGAAAACGGGCATGGAAGATGCCGCGGCGATCTGCCGCATCACTTGGCCGCGGGATTTATACTTATCCGCGCCTTCGGTAACGTATTTGCCCACAAGGACCACCGTGTCCGAGGAGTAGGAGGAAAGCTGCGCAAGCAATGCATCCAAGGGGATATCCTCGCTATAGGAACAGGAGAACCGGGTACCCTGCTTTTCCAGCGCCTGCTGTATCAGATGGCTGGTGGCTTTGCCGGCAGGGCTGTGATCATTGATGATGAACAGGTTGTGTGCCTGGGGGAACAGCTGCTCCAGCAGGCGGACATTTTCGATGACGGGAAAACGGAGGCGAAGCCCAGGATAGATATCATTGACTTTCTGGAAAAAAGCGTCGTCCCCGGTAACGCCAAAATGCAAAACCTGTGCCTTGGGGAACAGGCTGTAGCCGTAATTTTGCAGGAAGGACAGGGCGTTGTTGCCAGAGGCCAGTATCATATCCGGAGGGCCGCTGATAAAGGCGGAAAGGATGGCATTGTAGGCCATTTTGGCCCGGGAATAATCCGTAACATATAGGTTGGAATTCATGGATACGTTATAGTATTCAACACCCCGGCTTATGTATTCTTGTTCCAGGGTCTGGACAAGCTGCAGATCCCAGGGGTCGTCGGAGCTGTTGGAGGAAATATGCAGGACGCGCAGCTTTCCGCTCTGATCGGAGTCGTCACTTACGATGTGCTGATAGGTACCGTCCGCCTTCATTTCCTGGAGGGCTTCGGTCAGGGCGGGAACCAGCGCGCTGTGCTTTTTGTTGATGTAGTGATAGCAGGGGACGGTCGCAAGCACGCATATCTGCGTCAGACCCTTAGGGAGCCTATATGCGGTGTGGGTCCCCCAGGTGGTAACGATAACGTCGATCTCATCTGCCAAAAGGGCAACGGAAAGATCATAGAACGACGCGTATTGCAAAAGCGTGGTATCCGCAGGCAGGCGGCTGGTGATATAAGGCTTTTGAAAAAGCACGCCTACCCGCAGGCCGGATAGATCCTCAAAGGAGCTGACCTGCTGAGGGCGGCTGCTGGCGCAGTATGCCACGACCTCCGTGGTGCCGACATATTCTGGGATCTGGACCAGGTTGGGGGCGTCTTCCAGATCGGCCACTTGGGCGATCAACCCGTCGGACTCGCCTGCATCCGCAGTGCGAATGCTGTTGCTCATGGATTGTGCGTCCAGCGTAATGGTAACGCCTATCCGACGGTACATTTCGTATACAAGACGATCTATAACGGTGGAGCTTTCATAGATGGTAGAAAGGGTAAGAATGTCCTGGGTCTCTGGCTGAGGGTCCTCGGCCAAAGAAACAATGGAAAGGGTACAGGCAAGTATGAGCGTCAATGCCGCCGCCATCCATTTTTTCATGAGACATTCCTGCTTTCTTGTGTAAAGGTCCCCATGTAAAGGCATAGGGGAATGTATTGACATATTGATAAAATTATACCACGAAAAAGCCAAGCCCACAACCAGTTAAGGCCGATCGGGCTTGGCAGAAATGTGGCCGGTCTTGGCCAAGGGGCCTGGTGCGCTTGCAAAAGCAATAAGGGGCAGGGTCATGGCCACGATGGGTAAAAAATAACGGAAGTAATCGTTGACCGGGGAAAGCAGGCAGGTGGCCAAACTGAGAAGGGCGGGCAAAAAGCCTATAAGCTTTTTCCACAAGCCGCGCCGGGCCAGGCTCAGGCCTGCGCCTACCAGCAGCCAGGTGTAAAGGGCACAGCTGTACAGCGCCGACACCAGCGGTATGTGCCGCCATCCCCTGGCAAAGGCCGCCAGCAGCGTGCGGGGCTTATCGGTAGCGGCAGGGTGGGGGGCGTGGACATCCAGATGCGTCTCCTGCTGGTAGTGGGTCTCGAATACGAAGCGGTTGCCTGCCTGGTCGTTATAGGTCTCGCCTTCCATCTTCGGGGTAAAGGCGTAATAGGCGCTGTTGCCCGCCACAAAGGCCTCCAGGTAGGTAACGGGGTATTTAGGGAGCATGGCGGCCCAGGTCTTTTGATATTGGCTCAGGGCGGCTTTTTCCGCCGCTGCGCCCTGGCCATAGTACTTGAAGGTGAATTTCACCGGGTCGGATATCCAGGGCTCGTAGAGCTGCGCTAGATTTTCCCCGTCCAGCACCCGGTCTAGCTCTGCATATTCCTCCGGGGTCACGGTATCCGGGTGGTCCCGCAGGGTGCGGGCGGACTGCTGAAAGCATAGGGAGTACAGGCCGCTGGCGGTCTCATCCTTAATGCCCAGGGCCGGCAGCAGCACACCGGAGAAGAGAAGCGCCAGCCCCAGCGCCCCACAAAGCGCCCCGGCCAGGGGCAGCCGGGCTTTGCCCTTGGCCCCAAAGGCGATGACAAAAAAGGCGGTGGGCAGCACCACATAGATGCCATTGGAACGGAGCAGGCAGGCGAAAAGCCCCCAAAGGCCATAGCGCAAAAGCCGCTTGGCAGTCAAGGGCTCCTTGGCGGTCAGGACAGTTAGGGTCTCCAAGGTAAAAAGCAGCAGCAGGGCCGTATAGAGGGTATCCTTGCAGATGAACTGGGCATAGCTGGCAAAGATAGGCGTAAGCCCAAAGAAGCAAAGGGAGAGGCCCTGCATAAGGCGACTGGCCCCCATGCGGCGCATGAAATGTACGGCGTAGCCCAGGGCGGCTGCCAGCACCGCCGTCTGAAACAGCATGAAGAGGACAGCGCCGATGTGATCGCCGCCTAGCTGGCGGCCCAGCCAAAAGAAGCCTCCGGTGAGCCAGGTAAGGAATACCGGATGCCAGGTATCCATTTCCCGAAGGCCGAAGAACTGGGCCAGCATTTCCGCGATATCCCAGCTGACAGTGCCGGGGTAAAAGACCACAAGGTAGGGCAGCCAGCAAAGCCCCAAAAACAGGGCCACAGCAAGCACCGTATGGCGGCAGTAGAAGGATAAGAGCCGGGGGAAGCGGGAGGCGCGGGGGGCGCGGGCGGGCTGGGTCAGCAGCCCCTCCGTCAGCAGTCCGTCCATAAGGGTCAGTGCGGCGGTCATAGGCAGGCTCTGGCCGATGATCTGGGCCACGGCCTTCATCCAGGGCAGCGCACCGGCCAGGGAGGCCCAGCTGTCATACGCAAAAAGGGTAAGGCTAAAGAAGTTGAGGAGGGCGAAAAGCAGCCCGAAGAGGACGTGAAACCATCGGGGCCGCCAAGCCCTTTGAACATAGGTATAGTATGAAAGCGCACCCAATACCAGCGCCAGGGCGCTCCAAAGACCGCTGGTGGTGGAGGCGGGCAGATCACTCATACCCCTAAAGCCTTGCGGGCTAAGGGTAAAGGCCATGGCCGAGAGGATACCCAGCCCCATATAAAACAGGCCCGCAGCCAACGGGCGCTGCGGGCGGGACATTGGCGAAGCTTGCTTCATGCACATCAGTCCTTCGGTTTGTAGTCTTTAAGGAGCCTAAGCATGTTCAGGTCGATCTCAAACTGCTGGCGGTGCTTGCGGGCCACCGTATCCAGGATGAGGCCGCAGACCAGCATTAAAAGCGCCAACGTGAACAGCACGCCGGATACGATCAGCGTGGGGAAGCGGGGCACCAGGCCCGTGCGCAGGTATTCCACAAAAATGGGGATGAACATCAAAACCCCGGCCAGGCTAAAGAACCCTGCGAAAACGGCAAAAAAGGAAAGGGGCCGGAACTCCTTGTACAGCCGCGCAATGGTCTTTAATACCTTGAAGCCGTCGGAGTAGGTGTTGAGCTTGGATACGCTGTCCTCCGGGCGGTCCCGGTACTCCACGGCCACGCTGCGCAGGGACAGGTTTTTGTCCAGGGCGTGGATGGTCATTTCGGTCTCGATCTCAAAGCCTTTGGAAAGCACCGGAAAGGACTTGACAAACTGATAGCTGAAGGCCCGGTAGCCAGTCATGATATCGGAGATATCGCCGCTGAAAAGGGTGTTGACCAGCCGCCTGACCAGCCGGTTGCCCAGGTTGTGGAAGGGGCGCTTGTTCTGGGTATAATAGGTGGCGGAAAGCCGATCGCCAACCACCATATCCACGTGCTTCTCCAGCACCAAGTCCACCATTTCCCTAGCGTTTTCGGCGGGGTAGGTGTCGTCTCCGTCGATCATCAAATAGCAGTCCGCGTCGATCTCCCGGAACATCGTGCGGATGACATTGCCCTTGCCTTGGCGATACTCGTAGCGGACGATGGCCCCGGCTTCCCGGGCGATAGCGTCCGTGCCGTCCTTGGAGTTGTTATCGTATACGTATATATCCGCTTCCGGCAGGGCAGTTCGATAATCGGCCACCACCTTGGCGATGGTTTTACTTTCATTGTAGCAGGGGATCAGGATCGCTACCTTCATATGTACCTCCGAGCCCATCTCGGGCAAGTTTTTCTTATGAAATCATATCATTGTGGGGTCCTTTTGTCAAACCGAGGGCAGGGTTTTTGCGATCTGTGGGGGCAGGTTTTTTGCGATCTGCCGATTGTACCCAAAGCCCTGAGGTGCTATAATAAGAAAAACATTTTATCCATCAAGAGGCCTTGGCGCGGCTTTAGCCGCGAGGAGGCCGAAAAACGAAAGAAGGGCTTTTTTATGCAAAAGCGCACAGGCCGTCTTTGGCTCTCCTTGATCCTGGTGGGCCTCATGGGCCAGTTCGCCTGGACCATTGAGAACATGTATTTTAATGTGTATTTGTACAATACCATTTCCACCGACCCGGGGTATATCGCGGCCATGGTGGCGGCCAGCGCCGTGGTGGCCACGGCCACCACGCTTTTCATGGGCGCCCTTAGCGATTGGATAGGCAAGCGCAAGGTGTTCATATCCGGCGGCTATCTGCTGTGGGGCCTTTCCACGGCGGCCTTTGGCTTTATCACGCCGCAGACCGCCGCCCAGCTTTTCCCCGCCGCCAGCGGGGCCCATGCCGCCGCCATTTTGGTGATCATCCTGGACTGCGTGATGACCTTCTTTGGCTCCACCGCCAATGATGCGGCCTTTAACGCCTATGTCACTGACGCGGTGGAGGAGGGCCGCCGGGGCCGGGTGGAGAGCGTGCTGGCGATATTGCCGCTGCTATCTATGCTGATCATATTTGGCGGGTTTGACGGCATGACCCAGCAGGGGAAATGGCAGGAGTTTTTCCTGATCTTCGGCGGGCTGGTGACGGTAACGGGATTCGTGTCCCTGTTCCTTTTGAAGGACCCGCCCCTGACCCCCAAGAGGGAGCCCTATTTGAAGCAGCTTCTCTACGGCTTCCGGCCTGCGGTGATCCGCAGCCACAGCCAGCTGTACCTGACGCTGTGCGCCCTGTGCGTGTTCTCCATTGCGGTGCAGGTCTTCTTCCCGTTCCTGATCATCTACATGCAGCATTATTTACAGCTGGATAATTATGCACTGGTCCTGGGCGTAGTGCTGATCGTGGCCTCCGGGGTCAGCGTGGCTATGGGCCGGGTCATCGACAGGGTGGGCAAGCTGCGCTTCACCTTGCCTGCTTCTGGGCTGATGCTGGCCGGTTTAATCGGCATGTATTTTGCCCGGGGCATGGCTAGCGTGATGGCCGCCGGGGCCGTGATGATGAGCGGATACATGCTGGTCACCGCCGCCCTGACCGCCCACCTCAGGGACCTGACCCCCGAGGGCCAGGCAGGGCATTTCCAGGGTATCCGGATGATATTTGCGGTGATGCTGCCCATGATCATCGGCCCGTTCATCGGCGCGGAGGTGATTCGGGGCAACGCGGCCACCTACGTGGACCTGGGCGTTATAAAGACCGTGCCAACCCCCGCTATTTTTCTGGCGGCAGCGGCAGTGCTGCTGTTTGTACTGATCCCTATTTTCCTGCTAAAAAGGAGGCATGACGCGTGAAGACCCTCTGGGGCGAAAAACTGGATGAAAAGGCTGTCTTGCAGGAGTATCCCCGGCCGCAGATGCGCCGGGACAGCTACCTGAACCTGAACGGACGGTGGGAATACGCCATCGCTCCGGGAGGGAAAGGGGAGGGAGGTACAGAGCCGGGCGATATGGCGATGCGGGATATGGCGCCGGGAGATATAGCGCCAGAGATATACGACGGTACTATCCTGGTGCCCTTCTCCCCGGAGGCGGTGCTCAGCGGCGTGGGCCGGACTGTGCAGCCGGGGGATACCCTTTGGTATCGCCGGGAGCTGCACCTGCCGGTGGGCTTCCGGCCCGCCCAAAGCCGGGTGCTGCTGCACTTTGGCGCGGTGGACCAGGAGGCCGTGGTATACGTGAACGGGACGGAGGTAGTCCGCCACATGGGCGGGTATACGGCTTTCTCAGCGGATATTACCGAAGCCCTGGAAAAAAGGAGCATCCCTATGGACTCCGGGGATGGCCCCCTGGGCGCAGCGGAAAGCCATACCCTGGTGGTCCGGGTAAAGGATGACACGGATGCCAGCTACCACAGCCGGGGCAAGCAAAAGACCCAGCGGGGCGGCATCTGGTATACGCCCCAAAGTGGCATCTGGCAGACGGTGTGGCTGGAGGCGGTGCCTGCCCGGTATATCAAGGGCTTAAAAATGCTGCCCTCCTTGGCGGAGAAGCAGCTGGAGATAACGGTACTGGCCGAGGGCGAGGGCCTTTGCGCAGTGACCATTGGCGATGCCACCTTTGAGGTGCCTGCAAACCGCCCCACGAGCCTGCCCATCGCAAAGCCCAAGCCCTGGAGCCCAGAAGCGCCGTATTTGTACGACCTGACGGTGACCCTGGAAGCCGACCGAGTGGAGAGCTACTTTGCCCTTCGGGATACCCAGGTACGGCCGGACGAAAAGGGCGTAAAGCGGTTATTCCTCAACGGGAAGCCGTACTTCCATAACGGCCTGCTGGACCAGGGCTACTGGCCCGACGGCCTGTACACGCCCCCCAGCGATGAGGCCATGATATACGATATCAAGGCCGCCAAGGACATGGGCTTTAACATGCTCCGCAAGCATATCAAGGTGGAGCCCATGCGCTGGTACTACCACTGCGACAGGCTGGGGATGCTGGTATGGCAGGATATGGTAAACGGCGGGGGCGCCTACCGGTTTCCCACCATCTCCTTTCCGCTGATCACGGGCATTCACCACAAGGACACGAACTACCGGGCCTTTGCCCGGGAAAGCGAGGCAGGCCGCGCCGAATATATGCGGGAAATGGAGGAGACTGTGGCCCAGCTGTTGAGCGTACCCTCTATCGTGCTGTGGGTGCCCTTTAATGAGGGCTGGGGCCAGTTTGACGCGGTGAAGGTATGCGAAAAGCTGCAGGGCCTGGACAAAAGCCGCCCCATCGACCCGGCCAGCGGCTGGCACGACCAGAAAAACGGAGAGCTGAGAAGCTATCATGTGTATTTCAAGCCCTACCGCTTCCGCAGGGATAAGGGGGGCCGGGCGGTGGCCTTAAGCGAGTTTGGCGGGTACAACCTGAAGGTGGAGGGCCATACCTGGAACGATACGGACTATGGGTATAAGCGCTTCGGGGATGCCCATAGCCTGCAAGCGGCATACGAAAAGCTCTACAGCCAGCAGGTCATCCCGGCGATAGCCAAGGGTCTGTGCGCGGCGGTCTATACCCAGCTGACGGACGTGGAGGACGAGCTGAACGGCCTTTTGACCTATGACCGCAGGGTACAGAAGCTGCCTCAGGAATTTTTGCGAAGGCTTAACATAGCGGCGGTCATGTCCGACCATTCGTAGTTGGACATGTACTCGCCGCAGTAGGCGCTGATGGCCTCGGCTTCCCCCCGAAGGAAGGCGTAGTAGTCGCAGTCCAAAAGGCCGGGGTCAATGGCCAGGCTGTTGCGGCCCCGAATAACGATGCTCTCCGCATTTGCGTCAGTCAACGCATGCAGCATAGCGGAGATCAGGGTTTGTAGCTCGATCTGCTTCATGCGGGTATACTCTTGCTCCGGCCAGAGTATGCCCGCTAATTCTTTTTTGGATACCCCCGCCCCGTGCCGGTCTATCAGGTAGGCCAGTATCTCCTTGGCCTTGGTGCGGCGAAAGAGCAGCGGGCGGTCACCCACAAAAATTTCAAACGTGCCAAAAGCCTTGATCCGCACCTGACGGAGGGCAGACGTAACGGGATAGCGCAGCTTTGTAAGCGCCTGACGGATAGCCTCCACCTGCACGGGCTTGAGCAGGTAGTCGCAGGCCATGACCTCAAAGGCATCCAGAGCAAAATGGGCATACCCGGTAACGAAGATAACGTTCAGCAGGGGATGCAGCTCGCAAATATACCGAGCCATTTCAATGCCGCTCATGCCGTACATTTCGATGTCCAAAAACGCCACGTCCACCATCGTTTCCCTGAGGAATTGCAGGGCCTCCTCCGGGCCGGAAAAGGCAAAGACCTCCGTGATCTCTGGGAGCTGAGCCAGCTTTTTTTGAAACAGCTCCAGGGCTTCCGGCTCGTCATCTACGATAAGGACTCTCATGAGCAGTCTCCTTCTGGGGCAGGGTGACGGTGGCCGTGGTCCCCTCTCCCGGTTTGCTTTCAAGGGTCAAGGTGCCGCCGCATTGGACGGCCAGACGGTTGCGGACGTTTTCGATGCCTACATGGCTGCGTCCATCTGCCGGGGGCTTGTCCGGGTCAAAGCCCACGCCGTCATCCTTCACGATAATGCGTATCATGTCAGCCTCCCGACGGGTCGTCAGGGCGACGGTGCCGCCCTCGGGCTTTTTGAGCACCCCGTGGCGCACTGCGTTTTCTACCAAGGGCTGTATGGTCAGGATGGGGACAAAGAAATCAATGGCCTCAAAATCGCAGCATAGGTTCAGACGTTCCTTAAAGCGGGCCTTTTCAATGTCCAGGTAGATATCCATATGCGTTAGCTCCCGCTGGAAGGGCACGAGCTCCTTTTGCCGCAGGGCATCCATATTATCCCGCAGATAAAGGGCAAAATCCCGCACCAATTCCTCCGCCCGGGTCGGGTCCCGGCCGATCAGGCTTTCGATGGTGTTGAGGGTGTTGAAGAGAAAATGGGGCTGTATCTGGGACAGCATGATGTCTATGCGGGATTCGGTCAGCTCCAGCTCCTGCTCCTTAAAGCGGCGGGACAGGGTCTGCTGGATGCGGACGTACAGGATGAGCAGGGAAAGCGTATTGGCAGTGTTAAGAGGCAGAAAATACGGCCATTCCCCCTGCAGGGCACCGGCCAGCATGGTGAGGATATTGTAGGTAATCAACGTTTTAAAGTCCGCTGGGTCTAGCTTTTTGCGATATTTAAACAGCAGCAAAAGCTCCGGAAGATATAGCAGATGGCCGGGCAGATAGGCCATCCAAAATAAAGGGTAGTGTTGAAATACATTTTGCTCGTCAAAGTAATAGAAAAGCGGGGTAAACTGAGCAATGATGAGCAGGATCAGGAACAGCAGGGTCACACCGTAGGCAAAATGCTTATAGGGCTGTGTGTTGGGGAGGTGGGGCCTCAGGCACGCCAGCAGGTAGAGAAACATGCTGGCCCGAAGCAGATACCAAAAGGCATAGAGGCCAAAGGTGGAAAGCTGGTTGTGCAAAAGGGCGGCGGCCCCTGGCTGGCCATTTACAAGCCAGGTAATGATGCTGGAAAGCAGCACACCCATATTAAAGATCAGCATCAGGCTAAAATTCCGGCTGGAGGGGTTTTGGGGGTCGCGGCTGGAAAGCAGCGTTACCAGCAGGATAAAGGAAATAACAAAGCTAAGACCTTCCAGGGCAACATAGAAGGCAATGGTGACAGTTGAGGGGGACATGGGATATCTCCTTCTTGGCGAGAGTGGGGGACCGTTTATTTTCCGTGGAAGATATGCACTAATTCTATTATACGCTATGATGTAAATCAAATGTAAATCAAAACTGGCGAAAAACCATAGGAAAGCATATTTTCAGCAAAAATTTTTTGGACATGCTAACGCATGAGGCGCACAAAGCGCAGGAAGCGCATCCCTTAAGCCGCCTCATCAAAGTTCAGGGGATGTCTCAAAATAGCCCTAAAATGAAAAATTACACAAAATAACCTCCCAAAGCCAGCGTGCAATGAGCTGATTTTGGGAGGTTTTAACCATCAGGGGCTACCTCAAACTCATTTTGAGACAGGGCAGCCCCCTTTCAATGCATTATTCGAAGTCCGCGACTGTGGCGATGGGCGTATTGGTGACGGTGAGGCTGGTGGCCTCCACATCGTCGATGAGCATTCCGCCACCATATTGCACCTCTACCGTGTGAGGGGTGGTGTCGCCCTGAAATCCGGAAGGCGGTTGGGTCTCCGTCAGCTCATAGGTGCCGGGTTCAAGACGGGGGAATACGGCGGTGCCGTCCGTGCCTGTGGTGAGGGTCAGCGTGCTGTCCGGGCCGACCAGCTGGAAAACGCCGCCTGCCAAGGGCTGCCCGACATCGTCCACCTTTAGGACGGTGAGATCGCTATAGGGCGTGTTATAGGCCCGGAAGTCAGCTGCGGGCTGACCGATGATGGTGATATTGTTGCGGCTGATCACCTGCACGGGGAACATGCCCAGTCCGTAGTAATAGCCTGTGGGCGCCTGCAATTCGGTGAGGGTGTAATTTCCTTTATCCACATTGAAGAAGGTGACCCTTCCGTCGGGCCGGGAGGTGGCGGTGGCTATTTGCTCGCCTTCCAGATCGAGCAAGGCAAAGACTGCGCCGCCCAGGCCCCTTCCGGTGGAAGTGTCGAGCTTCAAAAATGAAAAGGAAATCGGCTGCAGGACGGTTTCAAAGAGGTTTAGCTTGCTGTGCAAATGGGTCTCCAGCTTTGAAACAGCATCCACCATGCTCTTAACAGAGCGGTTGACGGCCAGCAGCTGGGCGGCGGTGATGTCGGGCATGGCGATAAAGGCCTGCAGCTTCTCGCCCTCCGCGTTCAATATATGGGATAGCGCGGTCTGCTCCAGCGCGACGGATAGGATGATATCGGTCACGGATTGTTCACGCTGGATCTCCGAGCTCTCAATAATGGGAATACTCATAGAGTGCCTCCTTCGTTTGTCACCTTGCAGGTGACGGCGGGTGACCTTTGCTTTTTTGTGCAGGCGGCTTACAATCTACATCCCGCATGCGCTCGGCCAAACGCAGCTTCTCGAACAAAACATATTCCAGATGCGTGGCGCTTGCCAGCGTTTCGATGATGGAATTGTTTACCGCCATAATTTCTTGGGGTTCGTCGGAGAGCTGTAATATCCGCTGCAGCTTCTCGCCCTCCGCGTTCAAAATATGCGAAAGTGCCGCCTCCACCCGTGCTACGGATTCCAGGATATCGCACAGCTCCTGCTCGCAAGGCCTTGGGGGCCGCTTTTTGCAAGGCGGCTCGCAGGGAAAAGGCGGACAGGGATACGGCTCATCACAGGACGGCATGCAGGATGGCGGGGTCTGCTCGCCAAAATTCGCAGCCCAGGGTGGAGGGAGGCAGGATTCAAAGCAGGACTCATACAAGGGGACAAAGGATGGACAAGCCTGCGCGCAGCCACACGGAACATTGGCATAGTCGTCCATGCGCTGATCAATGAAAGCACAGGGTTCTGGTACGACAGGATCTTTCCATGGGGGTGAAAAACCGTTGCCGCAAGGTCTATCCATGCTTATGTCCTCCGTTAAGCGTTAATGAGCCGCTGAGCGTTGCTAAGCTGTTATGCGGTGGGGGTCCGAGTGGCGGGTGGGCAATCCAGCTCCAGAGCATCGCCAAACAGGCTCAGCTTGGCCTGCAAGAGCATCTCCAGCCGGGTGATGGATTCCACCATGTTTTGAACGGATTTGTTGGCCTCCAGCATGGTATCGGCGGTCATATCCGGCATACCGATGATGGCCTGCAGCTTTTCGCCTTCTGCATTCAAAATATGGGAAAGAGCGGTCTGCTGCAGGGCGGCAGATTGGATAATATCCGTGATAGCCTGGCATCGTATGACGGTGCTGGACTCAATGATAGGCATACTCATATTAAAAGCCTCATTTCATCTTCGGGAATAGTAATTGTGTGCGTCGGTGAGGCCTGCGGCGCGACAACTGACCTGCAGAATATTTTATGCAGGGAAAAGGGAGGGGTGAGAGGCTTTGGGATGATTTTTCAATTTTTTTATACAGAAGGTTACAAAAAGGTGCAAGCTGTTCAAGCCAAGCGGCTAAGGAATGACGGCAAAAAGGACTATGCGCTGGTGCATGGCCCTTCTACTAGCAGATGCGCGGCAGCCCTTCCCCGGGCAGAGGGCCTACTACCCGGCGGCCGCCGGAGACGGTACTGATGGACACGCCGGGGGCCCTGCTTGTCTCGGTGCTGGCGCTTGCGGCCTTGTTGGCTACGGGCGGGCAGGCTGTGGCCTGCCCGATGATCCGCGCGTTTTCGCCGTAGGGGCAGGCATGCAAAATTTCGATAGCCTTGTCCGCAGAGGCGGCGGGCAGCAGCAGGGCCAGCTTGCCCTCGTTGCCCATGTAGAGAGGGTCCAGGCCTAGGATATCGCAAAAGCCCTGCACCTGAGCACCTGCCAGGGGCACGCTGCCGTCCAGGGCGATGTGCACCTGGGAAGCCAAGGCGATCTCATGCAGCACGGTGGCCAGACCGCCCCGGGTGATATCCCGAAGGGCATGGAGGGGCATGCCGCTCTCCGTAAGAGCTGCCACCATCCCGGTGAGGGGGGCGCAGTCGCTTTTAATGCTGTTTTGGATGTTCATGCGGGCGGAGAGGATGCAGGCGTGATGGTCGCCCATATCGCCGCTGATGATAACGGCATCCCCAGGGGCGGCGTTGTGAACGCTGATATCCACTTCCTGCTCTAAAACACCGATACCGGCAGTGTTGATAAACATACCGCCGCTTCCTTCCACCACCTTGGTGTCCCCGCATACGATCTGCACGCCGGCTTCCCGGGCGGTCTCCGCCATGGAGGCCACGGCCTTTTCCAAAAGGTCCGTGTCCAGGCCCTCCTCCAGAATAAAGCCGCAGGAAAGGTACTTGGGCACGGCCCCCCGCATGAGCAGGTCGTTGACGGTACCGCATACGCACAGCCGCCCAATGTCCCCGCCGGGGAAGAACAGGGGCGTGACCACGAAGGAATCCGTGGTAAAGGCGATCCTGGGGGAGGAAAGGGTCAAAAGAGCGGAGTCCTCCATGCGGCTTAAATGCTCGTTGGCAAAGTGTTTTTCAAAGATGTCGTGGATGAGCTGATCCATCAGCTTGCCGCCGCCACCGTGGGCCGAGGTGATCTTCATATGCGCGCCTCCGTAGGTGAAAGTATGGGTAGGGCTTGCCGGGTGTAAAGGTGGCTTGCCGGGTGCGGGCCGGGGCTACCGAGTGTGGGCCGGGGCTTGCCAGGTGTGGGCCGGGGCTACCGGGTGCGGGCCAGGGCTACCGGGTGCGGCTGTTGGCGTGCCAGATGCCGCAGGTGCCCTCAGTGGAGACCATGCAGGGGCCCAAGGGGTTTTCCGGGGTACAGACCGTGCCGAAGGAGCCGCACTGGACAGGCTTGGCCCGGCCCATGATGACGCTGCCGCACAGGCAGCCCTTAGGCTCCGCACTGTCCCAAAGGCTATCATTTAAGGGCTCATTAAACATTTCAAATTCGGGAGAGGGCATATAGCCGGAGGCCGGGATGGAGCCCAGGCCCCGCCACAGGGAGGACTTGGGGGTAAAGCACCGGGCGATGAGGGCCTGAGCCTCACGGTTGCCCTCCTTGGTCACGGCACTGGGGTACATATTGTGCACCTCGCACGTACCTTTTTTACGCTGCTGGACCAGATCGTACAGGGCGGCGATCAGCGGCTCGTAGCGGAAGCCCGCCACGGTAAGGGGGATACGGTATTCCTTGCATACGGTCTCATAGCCCGCATAGCCCAGAATGGCGCTGACGTGGCCGGGGCCGATAAAGCCGTCGATGGCCGGATTGTTTTGGCATATCCACTCCAGCGCAGGCATAAGGGCCTTCAGGCAGCAGAGCAGCCGGATGTTCTCGATATGCTGGGCCTTGGCCTT
Source organism: Eubacteriales bacterium (assembly GCA_031548115.1). Classification (GTDB taxonomy): domain Bacteria; phylum Bacillota; class Clostridia; order Christensenellales; family Aristaeellaceae; genus Limiplasma. The sequence continues at coordinate 75,211 of JAVBRJ010000002.1, forward strand.
TTCCATCAGCAGGCCGTAGAGGGGCAGGGTGGTCTCAAAGCCCACCGCCGCCACATAAAACATGCGGTCCGGATGGGCGGCGGCCTCTTTGAGGGCGTCCATGGGGGAGTACATCAGCCCTACGCTGCCGCCCTCCGCCTTGGCCTGCAAAAGGGACATTTTTTGCCCCGGCACCCGCCACATATCCCCAAAGCTAAGGACAGTGCTATTGGGCCACAGGGACAGCTCCACCGCCTGGTCGATATACCCGGCAGGGGTGACGCATACAGGACAGCCCGGGCCGGAGAGCAGGGAGATATTCGCCGGCAGCAGGGCAGGAATGCCGTATTTGGATATGCTCTGGGTGTGGGTGCCGCAGACCTCCATCAGCTGGATGGGTGGGCCATCGTAGCTTTGCAAGTCCTGGATGAGGGCCTCAAGCGTCTTTGCCATATTCGTTCACCATGTCCAGAAGCTCCGATAGCTCCTCCGCCTCGTCCTGGCTGACCACGGAAATGGCGCAGCCCGCGTGGAGCAGCACGTAGTCGCCCAATTGAACGGAAACCAGGCCCAGCTCCACGGGCAGGATATTGCCCCGGACATCCACCTTGCCCTGGTCGCCGCTGATCTCGATAATTTTGCCGGGAACCGCAATGCACATTATACTTCTACTCCTTTGCTGAGTTGGGCCAAAGCGATGTACGCCTGCCCCAGGGCCAGCCCGCCGTCGCCGGAGGGCACCTGCTGGTTACGGTATACGGTCAGCCCCGCATCCGTGAGCCGAGGGACCGCCTCCTCCAGCAGCAGGCGGTTGTTAAATACCCCGCCGCTTAAGGCTATATCCCTTATACCCGTTTTTTGGGCAAATGAACAGCTCATTTGTACGATGACCTCAGCGATGGTCTTGTGAAAGCGCAGGGCCAGCAGGCCGGGGTCATGGCCGCGCTGCTTAAGGGCGTACAGTTCCCTGTAGCAGGGGGTAAGGTCGATAAGCTGCTGGCCTGCTTCCGCTAAGGTTAAAAAGGGCAGGGGAGGCACAGCCTCCGCGTTGCCATTTTGGTACACGGTGGCGGCATATTCCAGCTCGATGGCGCATTGCCCGCCGTAGTGGGAGGTATCACAGATGCCCAGCAGGGCGCTGACCCCGTCAAACACCCGGCCCATGCTGGAGGAGCGAAGGGTGTTGACCCCGTGGGTAAGGGCGGCGTGGACCAGCCCCTGGGGGTCATGCTGGGTGAGGGCGGCAGCTGAACGGATATCCACCCCTGCGCTATGGAGCAGGCAGGCAGCGCTTTTCCAGCCCTGCCGGATAGAAAGGTCGCCGCCCAGAAAGGGTGTAGCGGCCAGATGACCCAGCCGGGTATAGCCCTCCGGGGTGGCCAGTAGAAATTCGCCGCCCCAGAGGGTGCCATCGGGGCCGTAGCCTGTCCCGTCAAACGCCACGCCAATAACAGGTCGGGTAAGCCCATGCTCCGCCATGGCGGAGGCGATATGGGCGTGGTGGTGCTGCACCGCTATCACAGGAAGCCCCAGGCTTTGGCCGTAAAGGGTGCTTTCGTAGCCGGGGTGCATATCGCAGACGGCATATTCAGGCTCGATGCTCAGCAAAGCTTCCATATCGGTAATGGTTTCCCGGTACAGGGCCAAGGTTTCCTGGCTATCCATATCCCCAATCTCCGTGGACAGGAAGCCATAGCCGTTTTGGGCGAGGCAGAAGGTGTTCTTCTCCTGGGGGCCGCACCCAAGCAGCGCTGGACCCGGCGGCAGGGGAAGGGCCCGGGGCACATAGCCCCTGGCCCGCCGGAGGAAGGCGGGTTTACCGCCGATGACCGCGCCGACGGAATCATCCAGGCGGCGGAGGATGGGCCGGTCGTGGCTCAGCACCCCAAAAAGCTGGGGATGTGCGCAAAAGAAAGCTTCCATAGCCGCATCATCAATAAAGATGGGCAAAGAGGACGGGTTGGCGCTGGTCATGATCAGCAGCCCGGTCTCCCGAAGCAGCAACAGCTGCAGGGGGGTGTAGGGCAAAAAGGCCCCCAGAAACGGGCTGGAGTTGCATACGCCGGGCGCCAGGGCGGGCGCCCCCGCCTTTCTTTGCAGCAGGACGATAGGCCGGGCAGGGCTTTGCAGAAGCTCCGCTTCTTCGCTTGAAACGATGCAGTAGGCCTCCAGTTGGGTCAAGCCTTCAAACATCACGGCAAAGGGCTTGTGCTCCCGGCCCTTGAGCAGCCGAAGGCCTTCTACAGCCTCCTGGGCAAAGGGCGAGCAAACCAGGTGATAGCCGCCGATGCCTTTTACCGCTATGATCTGATCAGCTTTCAGGGCGGCCACCACCTGAGAAAGGGCGGCCTCGCTGCTGGCAGCCCTGCCGCTGGCGGCTGCGCCGTTGCCTGCTTCACCCCTGGCCTTTGTGCCCCTGCCCATGTAGCGCAGGGTAGGGCCGCAATCGTTGCAGCACACGGTCTGGGCGTGATAGCGGCGGTCGGATGGCTCCCTGTACTGGGCCTGGCAGGCAGGGCACAGGGGGAAACCCTTCATGGAGATAGTGGCCCTATCATAAGGTATTCGCTGGAGGATAGAAAACCGGGGGCCACAATGGGTGCAGCTGATAAAGGGATTGCGGTAGCGGGAATCACCGGGGGTGAACAGCTCCCGAGCGCAATCCTCGCACAGGGAAAGGTCCGGGCTGGGCATCACCCGGCCCGTGCCCTCGGTGCTTTCCAAAATAACAAAGGTGCTGGGCACAGCTTCGCCCAGGGTCGCGCCCAGGGCCGCGGCCAGGGTCGCGCTTGAGGTCTCGTCCACAGGCCCGTCCAGGGCCAGCGGCAGGATATCCGTATCCATGCGGCTGATAAAGCTGCCCTGGGGCTTTTGCGCCGGGACAGCTTCAAAAAAGGCCTGCACGCTTGTTTCTGGGCCATATACCTCCGCCTGCACATGCCCCTGCACGTTTTGCACGCTGCCCGTAAGGCCATGCGTGCGCGCCAGCCTCGCCACAAAGGGCCGGAAGCCGATCCCCTGGACGATGCCTTCTATATAAAGGGTGCCTTTAGACAGGCGGCTAGATAAACCGCTAGATAAGCCGATAGATAAGTCGCCTTTAGATAAACAGCCTTTTACAGCTTGGCCTTTAGCCATTCACAAACCTCGGAAAAACCCGCTCCGTCCTTGGCGCACACCTGGAAGATAGGGGCGCTGGGGTTAAGGGCGCGGATGCCTTTCACAAAATAATCCATGTCAAAGTCCACATAGGGGAGCAGGTCCGCCTTGTTGAGCAAAATAGCCTCCGCCTTTTCAAAGGCCAGGGGGTATTTGTAGGGCTTGTCCGCCCCCTCCGCCACGGTGACGATCAGCAGCTTGATATTTTCCCCGATGTTGAACTCCGCAGGGCATACCAAATTGCCTATATTTTCAATAAACAGCACGCCCTTTTCATCCATAGGGAAGGAGGCCAGGGTGGATTCCATCAGGCTACCGTCGATGTGGCAGGCGCCGCCGGTGTGGATCTGCACGGCGGAAATGCCCAGGGCGCTGAGCTTGTCGGTGTCTATATCCGACTGGATATCCCCCTCCACCACGTAGCATTTGGTACCCAGCCCTTCGATGATCTTAATGAGGCTGGAGGTCTTGCCTACGCCGGGCGCGCCGATCACATTGACGCAGTAAATGCCCTTGGCCTTTAGCCCCTGCTGGATGCTGTCCGCGATCCGGTCATTTTCGGCGTTGATATCCGCCATAATGGTAACATCTTGAGAACTCATACAAACACCTCAAAATAATAGTATTCGGCCGCCCCACGGCCAGTGGCCACACCGCAGCTTTGCCGCTTCGCGGCCAGTGGCCACACCGCAGCTTTGCCGCTTCGCGGCTATGGGCTTTGTTGCCTGCAAAGCTACAGTCCGTCCTCCAGCTCCACGCTTTCCACGTAGCATTCGTTCCCCACCTCGGTAGGGGAGCCCAGCGTGCCGCATATAGGGCAGGCGAAGGAGAAGCGGGGACGAACAAAGTTTTTCCCGCACTGGGGGCAATGCATCTCTACCTTGACCATCCGCACGTTCAGCTTGGCCCCCTCCGCCGGGGTACCCCTGGCGATCATGTCGTAATACATCTGCACGGATTCCGGGATGATGCTGGTGTTTTCCCCTATCACCAGGAACGCCGCGCTCACCCTCGCCGCCCCGTTGTCCCGGGCGGCCTGGTTGATAATGCTTACGATCTGCTTAGTCAGGCCATATTCGTGCAAGGTCTGCGCTTCCTTTCCACAGGTGATCACCCTGCCTATTATAGGACCACGGCCAGGGTTTTTCAAGTTATTCGTTTCGATCCCTTTGTTTTTGTGTATGCTAATAGTGCGGGAGGGCCAGGGCCATAAAGAGGATAATATATTTAATTAGAAAGAAAAGCCACGAAAAAAGTCGCACTTTACCTTGACGGAAGGGCGGGACCGTTCTATAATGGGGGCTGGCCTGAACCACGTCCTTGCGAATAGCCGGGACGGTTGTAGGATAAGAAGCTGGGGGTTATAGTAGCTATGCTAAACCAAATCCTGATCGTACTTATTGTTTTTGTGCCTTTGCTGGGCGCTTTTCTGCTGCCCATTGCGGGGCGGGTGTCCCCTCGGGGCCGCAATGTGCTGGCGCTGGGCATGGTGCTGATTTCGTTCATTTTTCTCTGTCTCATCCTGCCGGCGGCGCTGTCGGATAGCCCGCCGTCCATTCATGTATCGCTGCCCCTAGGGCTCAGCTTTGGTTTTGTGGCGGACGGGCTGGCGGTGCTGATGGCGATGATCTCCTCCTTCCTGGGACTTATCATCGTGATCTATTCCTACGGCTATGTGGGCCATTCCACCAACCAGAATGAGTACTACCTGATGGTAGTGCTATTTTTGGGTGCTATGATGGGCATCACCCTCACCACCGACCTGATCTTCCTGTACGTGTTTTGGGAGATTTCCGCAGTGTGTTGCTGGCGGCTCATCGGCTACTTCCGGGAAAAGGAATTCGTGCGCCGTGCCAATAAGGCTTTCCTTATTACTGGCATTGGTGCGCTGATCATGCTGGGCGGCTTTATGATCATCTACCAGCAATATGGCACCACTGATCTTACCGTGCTGCGCGGCAAGGAGATCCCCAATCTGGCGGTGGCGCTGATCCTCTTTGGCATCTTGTCAAAGTCCGCTACGCTGCCGGTGCACTCCTGGATCGCGGATGCCGGCGTTGCCCCCACCCCGGCCACGGCGCTTTTGCATGCGGCGGTGCTGGTGAAGATCGGCGTATATGCCTACACCCGGCTTTTCGTGGTCACCTTTAATATCGACCCCTTCTGGAACATGGCCATGCCCGTCATCGCGGCGGTCAGCGCCATCCTCTCCGCCGGGGCCGCCATTGCGGAGACCGATATCAAGCGTATTATCGCCTATTCCACCGTCAGCCAGATCGGCTTTATTTTCCTGGGCCTTTCCGTAGGCGGGGAAATGGCGCTGGCAGGCGGCCTGATGTACATCCTCATGCACGCCATTTCCAAGGCGGGCCTGTTCCTGTGCGCGGGCATTGTGGAGCATAGCTGCCACACCAAGGATATCCGGCAGCTGGGCGGCCTGGCGAAATCCATGCCCTGGACGGCGGCCTCCTTCTTTCTGTGCGCGTTCTCGGTTATGGGCGTGCCGCCCTTTGGCGGGTTCTTTAGCAAATATATGGTGGTAAACGGCACTGTGGAAAGTGGCCACCCCTGGCTGGCCATCGTGTTCCTAGTGGGCGCTGTCATGACCATCATCTACCTGCTCCGCGGCTTTGTGCGGGTGTTCCTGGGCGAGTATAAGGGCACGCTGGACCATATCCCGAGCGAGGGCAGCGAGTCCATGGTGTTCTCAGTGGCGCTGCTGGCGGCGCTGTCCATTCTCAGCGGTATCTTGGTTTCCTACCCTGCAAACCTCATTGAGGCGATCGTAAAGCAAATAGGGGTGATGGGATAATGAATGAAATGCTGCTTCTTTGGATGATCGGTATTCCCGCAGCTGCTGCGGCGCTTACCTTCCTGACCCCCGCCAAGGGAAAGGCCTTCAATGGCCTATGGCTGATCTTGGGCACCCTGGGCAACCTGATCGTAAACATCATGGCTGCGGGGAAGGAGCTGACCCTCAAAACCGCCTGGTGCGGCTTCAACATGGATTTTTCCTTGAAGCTGTATCATTTCAGCGGCTTTATCGTGCTGGCGGCGGCGGCTATTGGCTTTTTGGTGTCCGTATATACCGTCTCCTTCTCCAAAGGGAAGACCTATAATACCAAGCTTTTGTACGGCTGCATGCTGCTGACCCTTTCCATGGTCAATGGCGCGGTCACCGCAAATAACCTGATGGTGATGCTGTTCTTCTGGGAGGCCATTTTGGCCACCATGTTCGGCATGATCATGGTGGGGGGCAAGGATGCCTACAAGACCTCCATCAAGGCTGTGGTCATCGCAGGCGTTACCGACCTTTGCATGATGCTGGGCATTGGCCTGGCGGGGTACATCGCCGGGACCCTGGCCATGGACCAGATGCGCATTCCCCTGGAGGGCTGGGGCCTGGTGGCGTTCATCCTGCTGCTGATCGGTGCGCTGTCCAAGGCGGGAGCTATGCCCTTCCACACCTGGATCCCCGACGCGGCAAATGACGCGCCCATGCCCTTCATGGCCTTCCTCCCCGGTGCGCTGGAGAAGCTGCTAGGCGTATACCTGCTCTCTCGCCTGTGCATCGACCTGTTTGACTTCCAGCATGGCTCGCCCATGAGCATGGCGCTGATGATCCTGGGCACTGTCACCATTTTGCTGGCAGTGCTGATGGCCCTGATCCAGCGGGATTTCAAACGGCTGCTCTCCTACCACGCAGTCAGCCAGGTGGGCTATATCATCCTGGGCATTGGCACGGGCCTGCCGGTAGGCATCGTGGGCGGTCTGTTTCACATGATCAATAACGCGGTATATAAATGCTGCCTCTTCCTTACCGCCGGGGCGGTGGAAAAGGAGACCGGCACCAGCAATCTGAACATTCTGGGCGGCCTGGGCAAGAAAATGCCCATCACCTTCGCCTGCTTCACTATTTGCGCACTGTCCATCGCGGGCTTCCCCATGACCAATGGCTTCTTCTCCAAGGAGCTGATCTTTGACGGAGCCATCGAAAGCGGCATGATCTTCTACATCATGGCGGCGATCGGTGCCTTCTTCACCCCCGTCTCCTTCCTGAAGCTGGGACATGCGGTGTTCCTGGGCAAGCCCACCGAGGCTACCAAGGATGCCAAGGAAGCCCCCCTGCCCATGCTGATCCCTATGATCGTTCTGGCGGCTACCTGCCTTATCATGGGCTTTGGCAAGAGCTTTGTTATTGGTAATATCCTCCAGCCCATTTTGGGCCACGCTGAGGCGGGTCACGTCATCGGCGAGCATACCAACTGGGTACTGGTGGGCATTTCCGCCGCGCTGCTGGGGCTGGCTGTGCTGGACCACTGGCTGGGCTTCAGACGGACCGGCAAGGGCATCGAGTCCGCCGACCATTACCACCATGCCCCGGTGCTTAAGCAAGCCTACGACCTGGCGGAAAAGAAGGTCTTCGATCCTTACGAGCAGTCCAGAGGCTGGCTGAACGCCTACGCCACTGTTTCCTTGAAGATCAACGACGGCATCAGCTATTTCTACGATGTGGTACTGGTAAAGCTGGTCAAGTGGCTGTCCTCCCTGGTCAAGGGAGCCCACAATGGCAGCCAGTCCCGGTATGTGACCTGGGTCATCGGCGGCGTGGTCATCGTAGCCGCGATCTTCCTGGGGTCCTGGTATGGTGGGGTCTGACCAGCTCGGCCACAAACAGCCAATCGCGTTGTAAGATTGCAAAGCCCGCCTTAGGGCAGAGGAGGAAGACCGGTGCCGTTTTTGTTTATTGGTATTCCGCTGCTGGCAGTGGTAATTTTGAATGTTCTATCCTGGAGTGATCGTTGGTCCGCGCTGTGGGCGGTGCTGCTGGCAGCCCTGACCCAGATCGGTATCGCGCTGTGGGACCTGTACCAGTGCATGGCTACAAAGACTGCGGTGGAGTCCACGTTCTTTGGCCTGTTTACTGTGGATACCTTCGGCGCGGTGGTGCTGGGCATTATCGGGCTGCTGGCCGCCGTGACCGTGGTGGTCACCCACAGCACCGTGAAGTCCAACCGCTTTAGCTTTGGTAACGCGCTGCTGCTGCTCATCATGGGCATGAACGGCGTGGTCATGGTCCGGGATGTGTTCAGCCTGTACGTGTTTATCGAGGTGACCTCCACCGCCTCCTTCCTGCTGATCGCCATCAATAAGAAACGCAACGAGCTGGAGGGCGCGTTTAAGTACTACCTGATGAGCGCCATCGCCACCATCATGATGCTCATTTCCATCGTGCTGCTTTTTGCCATGGTGGGGGATACTACTTATGCTTCCATCTCCAGCTACATTGGCGGGCTCCCCAAGGGCAACGAGCCAGAGGCCATCTTGCTGGCCATGATGCTTTTCACTATCGCCCTTTGCATCAAGTCCGGCGTGGTACCCTTTCACACCTGGGTGCCGGATGCCCACTCCTCCGCGCCGTCGCCTGTGTCCGTTATTTTGGCGGGTGTAGTCATCAAGGTATCCGGCGTGTACGCGCTGATGCGGGTGTACATGGACGTGTTCCTGTCCAACGCGGCGCTGGGCAATGTGCTTTCTATTTTGAGCTTGGTCTCCATCGCCGTAGGCGCCCTGGGCGCTATCGGCCAGCAGGATATCAAGCGTATGCTGGCCTTCTCCAGCGTCAGCCAGATCGGCTACATTGTCCTGGGCGTAGCCACCGCCTCCCCCTTGGGCTTTGTGGGCGCGGTGCTGCACTTTTTCAATCACGCCACGTTTAAGTCCCTCCTGTTCGTCAATTCCGCTGCCATCGTCAAGCAGACCGGCACCCGGGATATGACCAAGCTGGGCGGTATGGCGGAGCGGATGCCTGTAACGGGTATCACCAGCGTGCTGGGCCTTTTGTCCATGGCGGGTATCCCGCCGCTGTCCGGCTTCTGGAGCAAGCTGCTGATCGTATCGGCGGTGTGGGCGGTATCCCCGGTGATGGCGCTTATCGCCCTGGCGCTGAGCGCGCTGACCATGGGCTATTTCCTCATCCTGCAAAAGAAGGTCTTCTTTGGCAAGGTGGCCCCGGGGATGGAGAACGTGAAGGAATGCGATGTCAGCCTCCGGTTTGTGGAGGTGCTGCTGGCCTCGCTGAATGTGCTGCTGGGAGTGCTGTTCCCCTTCCTACTGACCTTCCTGAAGGGTCAAGGGATGCTATGATCTGGGAACGCTTAGAAATGGAAGGTGAACGGGTTTGAATACTACGATCATTATACTGCTGCTGGCAGGGCTGGTGGCCTCCACCATCATCTGCGTTACCCTGCAGAATCTGCTGAAATCCTGCATTGCGCTGTCCGTTGTCAGCGCCATCCTGTCGGTCATCATGTTCCTTATGGGTGCGCACATGGCGGCGGTCTTTGAACTGTCGGTCTGCGCGGGCCTTATCACGGTCATCTTCGTAAGCGCCATCTCTATGACAAAGGTGCGCAGCCAGGAGGAGATCGAAGAAGAGGAGCGGACCCGGCGCAAGCGCTTTAAGTGGCTGCCCCTGGTGCTGATCGTGCTGTTCACCGGCGCCATGTTCCTGCTGTGGCCCCATCTCAATACCCTGCTGCCTTATGCGGAGTTCCCCGTAAGCGCGGTGGAGCAGGATGTGTTTTGGAACAAGCGGCCCACCGAGCTGCTTGGCCAGATCATCATCGTGCTGGTGGGCGTGTTCGGCGTGCTGATCTTCTTTAAGGAGGAGGGCGAAAAAGAATGAGTACTTTACTCTTTGCCATGTTCCTGGTTTCGGCGCTGCTCATATTGGCGGTGGGCTTTTATTCCATCGTTGTCACCCGCAACCTCATGCGTATTCTTCTCTCCGTGGAAATACTTACCAAGGCAGTGACCCTGCTGATGATCGGCGCGGGCTACCTGACGGGTAATGTGGGCGCGGCGGAAGCATACGTGATCACCATTATCGTTGTGGAAGTCATGATCCTGGTGGTGGCCACGGGCATCGTGGTGGGCGTGTATAAAAACAACGGTTCCTTGGACACCAGCAAGCTTAATAACCTTCGGGGCTAATAGTCAAGAATATGGAGGTCGGGGCTTGCCCCGACTAGCGCCAGAAATTCCACATAGCGGAATGAAGCGCACAGCCGCGACGCCGCCAAAGGCAGTGGGGCGGCCGAAGAAGGAGGCCATACTATGGAAAACATTCTTTTATCGCCGCCGGTGGCGTTTGTGATCTTTCTTGTGCTGTGCTTTGCCATTTCCGGCTTTTCGAAGCGGCTGGCCGCAAGGGGCGTGGACTCGGACAAGAAGTACCAGGCCTATGCCTGCGGCGAGGACGTGGAGGAAAACCAGGCCCAGCCGGATTATCACGAGTTTTTTAAATTCGCGTTCTTCTTCACCATCATGCACGTGGTAGTGCTGGTGGTGGCTACCGACCCCGGCGGGCTGACCCTTCCATCGGCGGTTTATCTGGGTGTGACGGTGTTGGCGCTGTTTATGCTGCTTCGCGGAGGTAATAAAAGATGAAAACGGTAGACAGGATCGTCAAATGGGCCAGAGGCAAGTCCCCCTGGATCATCCATTTCAATACCGGGGCTTGCAACGCCTGCGATATCGAGGTGTTGGCCACCCTCACCCCCCGCTATGACGTGGAGCGCTTTGGCCTGCAGCTGAAGGGCTCTCCCCGCCATGCGGACGTGCTGGTCTGCACCGGACCGGTGACGCTCCAGCAGCGGGAGCGGCTCAAAACCATTTACGAGCAGATGCCTGAGCCCAAGTTTGTGGTGGCGGTGGGCACCTGCGCCTGCTCGGCGGGCGTGTTTGAGGGCTGCTATTGCGTGGAGGGCGGCATTGACGCGGCCATCCCCGTGGATATGTACGTTCCCGGCTGTCCGGCTAAGCCGGAGGCCATCATAGACGGAGTGGTAAAGCTCCTGGAAAAGCTGTAAGGCAAGGAGGCGACAAACGTGGAACGGGAACAGAGTTTTTTGGAACAGCTGGCGGAGCAGTTTCCGGGGATAGACAAGGACGGCGCTGTCCTTAGCCTGCGCAGGATATACGTGAGCGTGCCCCGGGAAAGCTTTATGGACATCCTGACCTATGCCCATGGCGAGCTGGGTTTTGACCTGCTGTGCGCCATTACTGGCAGGGATACAGGCGAGGGCTACGAGTTTATCTATCACATTGCAGAGCCTAAGGGTACCGTTTTGAACCTGAAATACAAGACCGAGGGCGGCGATGGGGTAGTGATCCCCTCGGTGCTGCCCATTTTTCATGGAGCCACCTTCTACGAGCGGGAGCTGGAAGGCCTCCTGGGCGTGAAGGTGGACGGCCTGCCCGAGGGGCGGCCCTACCCCCTGCCGGATAACTGGCCTGAAGGGGAATACCCCATGCGCAAGGACTGGAAGCCCAAGGCTAAACAGGACGTAAACAAGGAGGGAGAGGCTAATGGGTAAGATCATGGTACCGCTGGGGCCTCAGCACCCCGCGCTTGAAGAACCGGAAAGCTTTAACCTGCTGCTGGAGGGCGAGCGGGTAGCCGCTGCTGCCGTATGCCTGGGCTATAACCACCGGGGCATGGAAAAAGCAGCGGAAAGCCGCACCTATGTGCAGAATATCTATCTTTTGGAGCGCATTTGCGGCATTTGCTCCCACTCCCATTCCACCTGCTATGCCCAGACCGTGGAAGCCATTGCTGGGGTAGAGGTGCCCAAGCGTGCCCAGTACATCCGCGCCTTGATCGGCGAATTGGAGCGCATCCACAGCCATCTTTTGTGGCTGGGCATCGCCGGCCATGAGATCGGCTTTATGACGTTGTTCATGTATGCCTGGAAGGACCGGGAGATCATCATGGACATCCTGGAGATGCTCACCGGCAACCGCATCAACTA
>JAVBRJ010000006.1:0-120743 GCA_031548115.1 Eubacteriales bacterium
AGCGTCCATTGCCAGGGCATACATCGTAGCGCTGGGTATATTCCTTTTTGAATGTATCGCCGCAGGAGTCACAATCCCAGGTTTGCACAACCGTCCGTTGGATCACCGTGTGGTAATGATCCCCGGTGTTGATCGAACAAGTACCAGCGGGAAAATGCTGGGGATGGTCATAAAACACGTTTTTGTATTCGGTTTTGATCAGCGTGGAATTGGTCTGGCCGCAGGCGCTATGATAAGTACCTTTTGCAGCTAGGGCTGTAGCGGCAACGGACAGAAGCAGGATTACCAGCAAGCATAGCACGACCATCTTTTTGCTTTTCATTTGGAAAGCTCCTTTCTCCATCAGTCGAGTTTTAAAAGGGTATAATGGCTGCGGATTGGAAAAGTGTATTTATATATTGAGTGATTTCAGCACTGCATAGGGGTTATCTAGGTAAGCCACATAATGTATGATAGGTTCCCAATGGATCTTCAATAGCATAAGTCCCTCCGCCATATCCACATTGGCAAAACATTTGGTGTTCCACATACTCCAATACCCTTTTACATCCAGACACCCTTGAGCAAGTGGCAAGTGTTCTTGTAAAATAAGTATGAGCTTTGCAAACAAATGTTTTATCATCGCCGCAGATGCATGAAAAAGTTGCTTGACGTCCACATCCTGCGGCAAGTGCGTTCATACAAAAAATCATACAAAGAGCCAAAAGTAGAATCCATAGGGGTATCTTTTTCATAGCTCATTTTCCTCTCTACTAGCTATTGTTCTTTATGAAGCAACTGTTGTCTTGGCGAGTTCTGTATTCTTGCCTTGCCCAATGGTATCGCCTCTTTCAAGCGTCATAGTGTATAACTATTCGTGCTGCTTCCCGATGCATTTTCAATGATTCTCCAATAAAACCATGCCATAGGTATCAAAGAATTTTTCTGACACAATATTGCCTGCCATGCCTTCGTTCAGGTATTGGCTATATATTTGGTTAAAGGAGGATACATAAAGGGTCGGGTCTATCCAAAAGGCTTTGCTTTTGGAAAACGCCTTTTCATAATCCTCAAGCCATCGACTGCTGATCTCCCATTTGATTCGTTCTATTCCTCTCAGATCCATTTGACGCAAACGTAAACGCTCCTCCAACTCCAACTTTGCCGAGCCTTCCGCCGTTTCTATCCTGCGCTCCCATTCCTTGATATTAGCTGTGTAGTTGCGCTTTAATATCTTGTATGCCTCTGATTCAATAGGCCTGGCATGCGGGTCAAATGCAGCCTCTTCTGCAGGAGGAGCATGTTCCATATAGTAGTTGAGCAGGTGAAGTGCCTGTTCTTTTTGGGAAGAATATGGATTAATTATGAATAGGCTGCCTTCAAACATCAATAACGGGCTGCTTTGGGAAGGAAGCGTAAGGGCCAATGGTACAAAATCGGAAACCGACTCCCTATTGTGCGAAAAACTTCGCCGTCCTGGGTGGAAAGAGCCATTTAGTGTAAATAAATAAGAAGGTTGTTCGTTTACACGATATTGCGTGAAGGGCTCACCGGTTGGCATAATAGGGCCGCCGCCTGTCCCAGGAGGCATGCTGTTACACACGAGGGTTAGCTTATCCAGCAGTACCGCTAGTTCCGCCTTATACGCATCCATCTTTTCAGGAGCTTCCTCCAAGAGCGCATAGTATTGATCTAGAAACATATTAAACCATTCGGTTTTTATCTCCAGATTGGATACACCGAAGGGAGTGATCTCCTTTTGCGCGGCAATATTGCCTACCCGCTCGTCCCATGCCGACAAAAAATCCAACATGCCTTCATAAGTAGTGGGAATATCTTCCGGCCTCAGCTCCAACTGTTCAAGGGCATATTGGCTATAAGCCAAGCCTCTTTGCTCTACGGTTTTGGGTATGGCGGCGATATCGTTTCCGTTCATTGCTGTCTTTTGGAAAAAAGAATGGTAGGACGATATTTTTTTACTGATCACCGGAGCCTTGTTTAACGGATAGTAGTAACCCTTTTTAAAAGCGCGCTGTGTAGTCGCACCAACAGGAAGCTCGAAGATGTCAATTTCATCGGATTGAGTATTCATTTGCTCGGCGAACAGGGAAGCTGCCTGTGTGCCCAATACGGATATATGATTGACGACAGCCTCTGGGTAAGTCTTTGCATAGTCCCATAAGAGAGAAGCATCCAGATAGTTGCATGCGATTTGAAGCGGCTTTGAGTGAAACACTTCGGCCCGGCTTTGGGCATCTTGAATAGAAGGGGTGGAAATGTCCTCGGATGCCAAGACTGTTGTCGTAATGCATAAAAAAATGATAAAAGTAGATGCAAAACAGTGCTTTTTCATTTGTACACCTGCTTTCTTACACGGCCTACTGAGTAATGACAGGGATTCCTCGTTCAAAATAATGGCTGCAATGGAGCCTATTTTTGGCCAAACAACATTATGGAAGCCCCTTTAGTTGCGTAACTGGCATTGTTATAAATCAATGAATTCTGCAATGGAATCACCCCTGCTTATATAGACGCTTTCTGATAATTTATGGATCTGAAAATTATGTAATAAATTATATACTCAGAGTATTTATTGTATGCGTATACTTTCCAGGTGTCTCCTGGCTAGGCATTTGGCTCTGGACATTCTACTTTTTACCGTGCCGAGGGGAATTTGGAGTATTGTGGCTATCTCGACCATGTGATATCCTTTGTATTGAAGTAGAAATACATCTTGGTTCTTTTTCGGCATGCCTTCCACAACGTCTTGCAAAGTAAGGTGAAGGGCATGCTGTTCAACACCTTCCTGGTAAAGCGGCAGCTTTTGAAGATACTCTGCCTCCACAAAGATGACATTACTTCTTTTTTCTTTCCGAATATAGCTGATGCATTCATTGTAAACAATGCGGTATAGCCAAGCTCGGCAGTATGTTTCACCCCAGAAAGTGTCTTTATGCAGCCATGCCTTCAAAATTGCGTTTTGAAGCATATCCTCTACAACATCAGCGTTGCGGAGAATGGATGCCGCTCGGCGGTAAAATATAGGATAATTATTTTTCCAGATAGCCAGTAGGATATCATGCTCCATAATACGGCACCCCTTCCTTCGCAATGCAATTATTTTATTCTTGCTCTGAGAAAATCATCTGCGCAACACGGTCAAGCTCTCCAATGAACCTATCTACAGCACTTTCCTGCATCCCCTGGTCGCAAAATTGCTGGATAATAGGGGCAACCGCTGCCATGCCGCTTGCCTCTCCATCAGAAAGGAAGGCAGACCAATATGGTAGCTTGAGGGCTTTGGCTATGCTGCGATAACTGTCAATGCTCTCCTGGGCAATAGTCCACTGGTTTTTCTCCAGCATGGCCAGAGAATTTTCGCGCTGGGCAATCGTGTCCTGAAGCTCGGCGGCATTGCTTTCGTCGGCGGCTTCAAGTTGTACTTTAAGACGGCCTATTTCAGCTTCCATTTGAGCTTTCCTATCCGTATAGGTAGCGGAGCGCACAGGCTCGTTGAGGGAGGGATTCAGCATATATGCCGCCCGGGTCGGTAAATTGGCTGCGAAGTATTCCACAAACAGCAAGGCCTCCGCTTTCTGTTCGGAGCCAGCATTCACCAGCACCATTTCCGCGCTGGCGGCGAGGGTTTGCTCCCGGTTTCCATTCAAAGCCGGAGGTGCAAGCATGACAACCCTTTCGCCGTCATTGGAGCTGACCCCGAAGCCCATGCTATATGAGAAAATGACGGGCATGCCATAGTTTTCTGCATTGCGTTCAATAAGCTGCCTGTTTTGTAAAATGAGGCCCAGGGCATCACGGAACTCCGGCGAATTAAACGAAAGGGGGGCATCCTGCGTTTCATTTTGTAGGACATACTCCCGGATCAGCGCGGTTATGAAACCGTATGCATTCTCCTGCATATCAAAATATTTATAGTCTGGGTATTCCTCCGAAAGCTCGTCATCCCAGGTAATCATCCCGTCAAATAGATCCGCATAGGTCAGTGGAGGCTCGGAGAAGCCGAATTCTTCCTGCTTAGTCTCATTCACCGACCAGGACTGCGGTTGGAGGGAAACTGGGAAAGCAAGGAGGTTACCCTCCCGGAAGATAGCTTCTTGTAGTGTAGGGTATAGCTGCTTTGCCATTTCTACCAGGGCTGCGCTGTCATTCAATGGAGCAGCATAGCCTTTATCCAGCATGGTGGCGTAAATTCCCGGAGCCTGGACAATGAACAGGTCAATACCTGCGCCTTCCGTCTGGATGATTTGCTGTATATCCAGGCCCTCCCCGGCAGAAACCAGGGCGATATCGGGATGCATAGCCCCAAAATCCGCCAATATAGCCGGGCTGATATCTCCGGCATAGTGAAGAATGGTCATGTTGGGTTTATCATTCCCCGCGATGTCCCGCAGGTACACATAGCTGCCATTAGCAGCGGCATATACCCCCGAGGGGGAACAAACTGGCCTCGCGCTGAGTGCGCCGAAGCTGCCAAGAGGCAAATACGCTTTGACGAGCGGTTCCCCGCCAGCTTGCAGCTTGGTAACCGCGCCATTGCTGATATAGATAACGCTATCTTCGCCTTTGAACCAGAGCGGAAGTCCTTGAAGGTTTTCTTCCACTGACATAACAGCCTCATTGACGGTATCGGTATCGGGGGTATAGGCGTGGATGTCAAGCCCGGAGGCCCCCTCTGATTGAATGCTGAGGTGAAGGCTCCCATCGCCAACAGGTAGCAGATACCGTACCCCTTCGGGAGCGCATACTTTAGCTTCCTGAGATGCCATATCAAAAGAAAGCAGGGTCGTTTTATCTGGCTGCTCGAAATCATCTGTGCCCAATAGCAGGTAGAGCTTGTCCCCCGCGTAGGCTAGATCGTCGATACCTCGGAACATGGGCATGCTGCCCATATTCGCAAAAAGCATATCGGCAGGGAGGGTTGCCTTGAGGTTCAGGACATCCCCCGATACCTCGAAAATATCACCGCTGTATGGTTGCATGGCAAAGAGGACCCTCCCATCCGAAAATAGCCATTGAACCGCTTTGCTCCACGCCTCCGCCGCAAGCTTTCCCTCGGGCTTTTGTTCCATTAAAAGATAACTTGAAGATTCCTGGAGATCTACAACCAGCTTACAATCAGAAGCCGAGGCATCCCATTGATAGATACCATACGAACCGAGCATATACAGGGAGTCCCCGACCCAGCATACGCTGCGCACACGCTCTAAGGGATTGGCCTGAGCAATGTTAATCGAGAGATTTTGGGCATGGGCTGGTAAAATGCCAGCCAGGATGCAAAGGGTGAGTATGCAACAGAGCAATACCTTTTTCATGTGCGGCCTCCAATCATTGGTTTTGTCGTTCCTGTTGAGCCGATTCCATGATCTTTAGGAGGGTTTCTTCAACGGCTCGGTCAAAGCGTTGGGAATTCCATGGAATGCTTTCCAGAATCGCTTCGTAAATCAGGGCATCAAGGCCCCAAAAAAACCTGGGGGCTTGTGTGTTTGGGAATTGCAGAATTTTACCCATATGGGTTACCCTCCTGTTCATTCATGCCGATGCTTTGTTGATGCCGCGCAGCAATGCCAGCTTGCCTTGATTGATTTCCCAAACGATGTCGCAGTTGTCCTCAATCTCCTGGGCGTAGTGGGAAACCAGGATAATGAGCTTCCCTTGCTTTTTCAATAGCTGGAGCAGTTGGCGGATGTCCTCCATACCGCTCTTGTCCAGTCCATTGAAAGGTTCGTCCAACATGAGAATGTCGGGGTTCTCCATCATGGCCTGGGCAATTCCAAGCCGCTGTCGCATACCCAAGGAGTATTTGCCCACGGGCTTTCTGTCCTCGGGGCTCAGATCGACCAGCCGCATCATCTCCATAGCGCGTTCCTTAGTCGCCTTGCCTGAGATGCCGGCAAGGATTTGCAGGTTCCGCAAGCCGGAATAATGCGGCAGGAAGCCAGGGGCCTCAATGATGATACCCGTGCTGGGGGCAAAATCCACATCCTTGCCTATTTGCTTATTATTGACGTAGACCGCGCCGGTGGTGGGCTTGGTAAACCCGCAGATACAGCGCATGAGGGTAGTTTTGCCGCAGCCATTCGCACCAACGAGGCCATAGATTGCGCCCTTTTCAAACGTTACCGAGATATCCCGCAATACATGTTCTTCACCGTAGGTTTTGGAAAGGTGGTCGATCCGAATCATGGCGGTGTCCTCCTTATAGCTTGTTCTCAGCGTAGAATACAAGGTCGGTACGGGATACGCGCAAATACATAGCGAGTATCATGATGGCGTTTAGGGCTATGTATACAGCTACGGTGATTCTGTACCGTTCCGGGCCGTGGATATCTGGGTTAAGTTCCTGCACAATGGTAAAGTTGATCGGATAGGGAAAGGGATATGAACCCACAAAATGCGCCAATAGAAGGAATGCACAGATTACTAATCCGACAAACTGCGACCCCAGCAACGAGCATAGCAGGATAATTAAAGCCAGGGAAAACCAGAAGAAAAAGAGTGGAAGCGCAGCATAGAAGATGGCAGTAACTGGACTGAAATGCTCACGCACATATTTGGGGACTGCTCCAGCGTATTCCAGGGTTTCGTCCTTTGCGATGCGAGCAGTATCGCTCCATCCTGCTTTGAAGTCTACGTGGCCGATAGAGAATAGCTGAACGCAGATGATGAGTAGCAGCATAATGGCCAGAACAATGCAAAGGCTATATAGAATCTGTGCCGTGAGCCATTGCCGCCGATTGCTCCGAATCAGCATATAGTTCTGATATGGAAGCTGCCGGGGCAATTCGCTTACCATAACAAATACCAGAATACTGCTCATGAGGATGTTTACACCATACTCTAGAAATTTATACGATACCTCTGACCAGTAGAGGGTTATTCCGTTTTGCGATAGGAGGGTGGTTGTATTTCTCACTTCCAGGAGGCATAGTAACACTGCGAACACAATCATCAGTACAGTTCGCGGAGAATGCAGCCATGTGTCTATGTTCGCGCTGGCCATGGTAAAGATAGGATGCCTCTTCCTACGAATCATATTAGGCATTTTTCAGCCTCCTTCTTATACCTCGATAATAAAGAAACGAGGCGGCGCAGAATACGAGAACATGCAAACCCACTGCTGTGAAATACACATGCCAGTATTGGCCATCGTTATATAGCGCAGAAGGGGTGGGGGCTTTGATACCAAACAGATGATATGGGAGACGGTATGCCCCAAAAAAGTATAAAGCCACAGGCACCGATATTGCCAAGATTTTATCTGGGAGCCATGCGGCTATCGCCAACCCCACCACCGACCATACCGCGCCTGTGATGGTAAAGCCGATAATGGCATGTAGAAAGGCTTTCCAGGCATAGGGGGTTTGCATGAGACTTTCGTAAACCGTACCAGCAGGCATAGAAACTGATGTGTTCGGTCGAGCGATAGGGTCATGCGGCCCAGCAACAATGTTCCAAAATATAGAATGAACAAGCACCGCTAGGCCCATAACTGCTGCACCGCTCAAAGCCACAGGGATGACTTTGCCCAAAGCATACTTTAGTGTCGAAGCACGGATACCTTTTGTGTGTATGAAACCCGTTCTTATTTCATCGACTTGGCTTGTAGCATAAGGCAAAACCGCAAGGAATGGAAAGATAAGTATAGCCCCGCCGAAAAAAATCGGAGAAAAGCCTTGGTTTAGTCCATCCATATACAAACGGTCACCTTGACTTACCCGAATAATCCATGTGGGTAGCGAGAACCCAAATAAGCATGTTATCATTGCAGCCAAAGCAATCCAAAAGCGTGGGGTTGAAAAGGCATTTCGTAGTTCTTGCCGCATATTATTTCACCTCGTCCCAAGTCTGAAAGACAGCATCGCTCCTGGTGGAACTATTATCTTTTCTGTTGTAAGCCTGTCCAGTCTGTGCATTGATCAGAATGGAAGTGCCACCAAATTTCCTTGCTTTTTCCATGTCCGCTTCATCATATACTGGAGTTGGATCCTCGGGCTTTCGCATTATTTCGCCGTACACCTCCCATACGGGAAACAAAACCCATGTGTTGCCAATATCAGCGGGGTTATATAGCCGCAGATACACAAGGCGTAGTCGGTAAATATCACGGATATATCCAGTTTTGATTAACTTTTCTATTTCCTTTTTGACTTCCGAGAAAGGTGCTAATGGCAGGTCGTCAGTAAGTATATGATCCACCTGGGCTGGTGCAAAAGCTAAAACATAGTCATCTTTTGAGCCAACAATTACGTATGCTTCTCCCATAGCACCATCAGGAGTTGTTCTTTCTCTATCGCTTAGGTCATCAAAGAGAATTCTGCTTTCGGTATACGGTATCCCATAAAAGACTTGATTGAACTCTATATGGTAGTTACCCATCTCAGTAGTGGGCTCGTCATAATCTAAGACCGGCCCCGCTGATGTGCTATCAATCGCTTTATATCCTCTTGACCACGCATCCATGTACTCCAACTGCAAGTCAAACGAACCAACATCTTCTACATAGGGTCTCAGTAACTCTTGGGCGAAATCGAGCGCTTCATTTGGGGTTAAGGGACTATTCTCAGCTCTAGCACCATTTTCGATATACCTATCTTTCCCACTTGATTGCACTGAGGTCAGCGTAGTTGGGCCACTAAGGACAGAATAGATAAACCCATGTGGATAGAGTTCAGATATTTCTGCCGTAGGAGGTGCGTATTTCGGGGTCAACTCTGTGGGCCATTTTACCAACACAGCTGGCACTTTTTCCACATTGGGCACCTCAACTTCAACGTCCAGTTTTATGTCTTCCCCGTTGTAAGTGTAGGTTTGATGCCAGCCGTTCATAGCCTCCTTTTTGATGTCTGAAATGGATACATACTTTGAGGAGGATGCCGCTGCTGCGCTAAGCGACAGTAAAGTGAAAATAGAGATAAGTAATACAAGCCTTGTTTTTTTGTTCATGGAAATACCCCTTTCTATATTCGGTTGACTGTTTTGACGATAAAAAATAGGGTTTGGATTCCACCACCCCCAATTTACTATTAACAAAGGTATTCACACAAAAGGGGCATCCCTTGGTATACAGCTTGATAGGGAGGGTGCGGGGCAAGTGAAAGAACCCCACACCCTCGGGTCTAAGAAACCCTAACAACAAATGCCCAGGGCTCTAAGGCTCTCGTTTAGTGATTGCTGTCGCTGTACCCAGTGATTGTAATCGTGGTAAGGCCATAATCTGTGTTGCCGCGCCCCATCGCCCAATATCTTTGATAAAGATCGATGGCGCTGCTTCTGACATAATTGGCAGTATCCGGAGCCATCCAGTCGCTACCAACAATCGCACCAGAAATAAAATTCTGCGCACGGAAATGGTTGTTGTAAACAGAGCCATAATCGTAAACTAGATAGTGTCGAATATATAGAACATCGGGTTTTGCGCTTTTTACACCAGGTTCATATTTGTTAAGCCTTACTTCTGCGTTGGCAGCGCACCGAATATCCACATAGTCGAATGGACTGTGAACATCTCCGTTTGCCGCAGATGCAACGCTAACAGCCAGGGTCAGGAGGGTAGCCAAAACCAGAGTAACGCAAATCATTTTTTTCATTGTGAAAGTCTCCTTTTCATTTGTTTAGTAGGATTTGGTAAAGTCTACCGTGCAAATGGGGCTTTCATAATGCAGCATGATGTGGTATAATACTCATGTTCTAGTAATACACTATCGCTTCGGCGATAGGGCTGTCCAGGCCGTTTTACTGGGACTTTATTTGTGCCTTCATAACTGCATTTTGGTGTATGCCCAAGGGAACCATCCCCCTTCCTAGTAATTCTTATTAATGCCCCCGTGACTGAATGCAAAGAGCAGCCACGGGGGCAAAAATGTCTATTAATATGTGCGAGTCACTGATTTAGTTGGGAATTCCTTACCACCTACATTGCCGGAAGATGTTACTTTGTATGTACCTCGGCTTACGGAAATCGAGCCGCCTGCTGACGCAGCTCGTCCGTTCGAAGCGCTACCCGACCATGATGTGACTTTTGACCAGCTGCTGCCATTTTGCTTATATAGGGTAACAGTAATGGAACAACTATCGTTCGTTGATGGATCGAGGACTCCATCACAAAGGGCCTTGCCACCACTGAACGACAAGCCTGCATTAATCATTGTGGTATATTCATAGCGCAAGATTCCGGGCTGATTTGGGATAATGCTATTTTGTGTCAACGAGTTCAAAGCCAAAGAGGAAGGGGTAAGGCAAACCAAGAAAAGTCCGGCAACAAGACAAGAAAACCATTTTTTCATGAAAAAACCTCCATTTATTTTGGATTACATCTCAATAGAGTCAATGGAGGTCTTTTGTGTTACACTTCTTTAAGAAAAATTTTCAGTTTATTCGCAGCACGCTTTCGGCAACCCGAATAAGCGTTGCTTCGTCGGT
This sequence comes from Eubacteriales bacterium, assembly GCA_031548115.1. Classification (GTDB taxonomy): domain Bacteria; phylum Bacillota; class Clostridia; order Christensenellales; family Aristaeellaceae; genus Limiplasma. The sequence goes on from JAVBRJ010000006.1 coordinate 10,420, forward strand.
ATTTTGCATTGTCAACAAGAAATAATATTGCCCATTGCTCCAGCAGACAGTCAGTATGTTTTCTTTCTTAGCAATAAAGCCAAGGTTTCCCCGGATCGTAACGGGTTGAATGGTTGCGCCTTCCGTATCCACATTTGTTTCTATTGCTGCACCGTTTTCATAAAAAGATAATACCGTTTCTTCCGTCTCTGGGTCAACGTATTCAACAAAACTTTGTGTTGGCAAAGCATGGACAGTACCCAAAGCCATTCCCTTTGGAATATAGGACGGATAGTTCTCTCCCTGCCAATCTGCTGGAATATCAAAAGAGGCTTCGGGATCTTTTCGCAGGCGAAGTTCGGTGTACTCATCCTCAATATTGACGAGCAAGCGCATGACCTCCACGCGAATGGTATGGCTGGTGGCCACGGCAACACCACCCGCCAGCGTGATCACGGTTATGAAGGCGGCTGCAATTTGCGCCGCTTTGGGGAGTGTCTTCGTGAAGAAGCGTTTCGTTTTTCGCTTCCGAATGTACTTGTCAATGCGCTCTTGGTTCTTTTGATCGTACCGAGCAAAGAAGGCATCCATTTCCTGAGTATCGCCGCAAGCCTTTGCATTTTCAATTTCGGCAAGCATTTCCTGGGCTTCATGCTCGAATATCAGTTTTCCGAGAAGGTCATATGCTTGATCTTCAAGGGACCTACTGCTTGGCTCATATGGTAAGTGCGGATTCATAGATCATCATTCCATTTCTTTTGCGTTGCAAGGTGTTCAAGTCGTTTTTTTGCTCTGGAAACGGCGGTGCGAGCAGCGCCTTCATTGATGCCGCAAACTTCTGCTATCTCGTCATAATCCAGCATGTCAATATGGCGCATGCGGATCAAGTCCTTGTCTTTTGTGCTAAGCTCGGGAAATGAATTCAGCAAGTCTGAGGCATAGGCTTTGTCAAAAACCAAAGCGTGGACATCATCTGCGCCGGGCACTTGTTCGAGGGTTTCCTGGTCAGTGGAATAGACATGCGCTGCGTTTTGCTTTCGAATGGTAGCCAAACGCCGATAACAAACATGTCTAATGATACTAATCAAATATGAGTACCTTTTGTTACACTCCACCGCCTTAATCTTGTCGCAATTTTTACAGATGCGTTCGACTGTTTCCCCGACCACATCTTCCAGCTCTGCAAAATCCTTTGCAAAAAACTTAGACGCAGTACTGTACATCAGCGGTTTGTACTGGATGTAAAAATCTGATAGAAACGCTCTGTCCTCGTCATCCTCAATCAGCAATATAGCCAAGGGCAGGACAGAGCCGTACAGCTCTAAAAATCGGCCCGGATCAATACTTTGCATGAGCAAAACCTCCTGTCTTCTGCTTTCTTCATAAAAAATCGAGGCTATGCCTCCCAATGCGTTATTATTATAGGCCCGGTTAAGAGCATGTCAATTGCTCCCAACAGCTCAAAGCCTTTTAGGTCTTAATTTTACAGTTATTTCGCATGGAGATAATCAGTGAAAACAAGGAAAAAATGGCTTCACATCTAGCGCTCATGTGTGAAAGCGTTTGACGAGAAGGGGAACGAATCAAAAAATATACGGACGCTGTAACAAAATCCTTATCGTTTGTATCCAAAGAACTGTTGGCAAAAGCAGAACGGGGGTGTATGGGTAAATAGATGCTGATCACAGATGTGAGGGGGTGCCGATTGCGGTAAGATGGTCAAGGTATGCCCACAAAGAGCAAACGAACAGCAAACATGCAAAAGATTGCTCGTCATGAGAAAGGGTTCGTGAATAAATGAATGAAGATACCATTATCAACTACAAGATTCTTGGAAGAAATATGAAGGATGCACGGGAACGAATGGATAAAACGCAGTGGGAGGTTGCCGATGAACTTAATATCATTGTTACGACATACGGGAAGTTTGAGCGTGGAATCCTTAGACCCAACTTAGAAAGACTGATAGCTATATGTATTATTTTGTGTATTGATATGGAGAGTATTTTACGGGGCGCGGTAAGATTTGACTTTGACAGCAGCAATGTAGCCCCCACTAATGATGAATATGTGAGGCAATTTCAAAGCTTATTGGATAAGGCACATCGGCCAGAAACAAGGCAAACGATGATAACTGTGTGCAATGAAATTATTTCTCTCGAAAATATTACGTAATGCGTCAAGCGACTAACGATATAAAGCATAGACCCCGCATTGAAAAATGTGGGGTCTATTTTTATAAGGCCCTTAATGGTTGGCGGCCATGTCGCCGAAGGACGCAAAGCGCCGAAGACATTTTTGCCGGGGAGGATGAAAAACGCCAGGGCGCATTCGGTGTAATGTATCGAGATTATAATTGAAGGGGACAGAAAAATGGATCGAGACCTTTTTACCGCAGCCTTTGTACCCAAATGGGGAGAATAACTTCAAAACCTTGCCGACTTAGCCTTGCCTGAGCCTTGGAGATTTAAGGCCCCGCTGACCATGCGCAAGCACGCAGACTTTATTGTGCTGGAGAAATATATCAACAGCATTTTCACTGCCCAGGTCATCGGCCATCATAGCGCTACCTCCCAGAATGAAGCGGACTTGCAGTTTTGCATCCGTCCTGGATATGCCTGTTTTCATACGGGGTTGCTTTCAAAAAGGTACAAAGAGATTTATGGGTATCTGGAAAAGAACAGGAATGATTGGGCAGAACAACCCTATGTCCTGCGCGGCTTTATGGATGATTCCCACCCTTTTTTGAAAAAGGTCGAAACCCTGCCGAAGAAGCCCCTTTCCCACCTCCAGACTGAGCAGTTCGGTTTCAGGCCGGACTGGCCCATTCGCGTAAATGTGAGCCACATGCTGGATGATGGAGCCAACTATGAGCGTATCCCCGAATCAATCCGCAATTTCCCCAATTTGCCCCTGCTGCTGCAAACCAGCGTTGAAGTCGCCAGGAAAACAGCGGAGTTTATCCCCTCCATTGCTGTGCCTCAGTTATATGGCGGCAAAATACAGTACCTGATTCCCATTTGCCTGACTGACCCGAGTAGGCCAGACTTAGCTATGACGGTTGAAAGGATGGAAAACTATTATGTAGGTAACACCTGTTTAACACCAGAAATGGCTTATTGCAATGCCAGACTGCTGGCCAGACCTACCGCGCCGTGGCTTACGGGGTTGGTGGAGAACGCGCCAAAGGGGGTGAGTGCATGATAAGAGGTTAAGCTGCCCTCTGTGCAAAGCGGTACTAATTTACGCTAGCACAGAGGGTAAGGGCGACCTGGTGATCCGATGCCCACGATGCCATAGATGGGTGGTTATATCCTTTAGTAAACTTTCGTAAACTTCATATTTTGCATGTATGGAGCTGGGAATTGAACCGAGCGGCTGGCGTCAATCAGCTGCCAGGACATTCATCGCTAGACTGGGAAACAGCCTGACGGGGTGCCCCCTGTAAAAACCCGGCTACTTGAAGCAAATGCACAAATTCCAAGCAACCATATCGAGCAATGGGGGCCGGGCCACGGGATTGCCGAATAGCCGGATGACTGCGCTTTTTTGAAGCGCGTGTCATCCGGCCATTTTTGTTTTCCGGCCCGTTTCCAAAATGCGCGGCGTTGCTGTTTGAATCCGTGTTTCGTCTCCCTGAAAGGGAGCGGGAACCATGAGGAATCACAAAGGGTTTGAAAGCTACACATGGGTCACAGCGGACGGACGGAGCTATACGGTGCGCCCTGGCGAGGATGGCGTGACCCAGGCAGATATCCAGGCCCTGTATGATGCTGACCGCAGGGACGGGAATAACGCCAGAGCGGCCCGGCGGCATCAGGTCAGCCTGGATGCCATCGAAAAGGAGACGGCGGGCAAGGCCGCGCTGTTCGCAGATGACCTGGACATAGAAGGGGATATTCTGGAGCGGATATGCCTGCTCTGGCAATTCGAGCAGTTGCGGGCCGCGCTCGAAACACTTCCCACCCATCAGCGGAAACTGCTGCATCAGGTTTATGTGGAAGGGCTTTCTTTTCGGGAGATTGCCAGGCGGGAAGGCACTTTCCACAACAATATACGCTACCGCCTGGCTGGGGTCATGGCCCAACTTAAAAAACATTTTTAAGTTCTATTGTCCACCCGCTACTTCCCGTGACCGATATATAGAAGGTTTTTTTCTGCCTTCAATATCAACGGAAGGAGGAAGCCGCATGAAGGTCAAGCACCGTATCAACATCAACGTGGCGCAGCCGGACGGGTCAAAGTCCGCTGTGCTGCGTGGCGGGAGCCTGCGCATCCGGGAGAGGCTTTTCCGCTTTTTGCTGGGGCAGCGGATGAATGTGCTGGTGATCTCGCCAGGGGACAGCGTTAGCACGATCTCCATACACCCGGCGCGGGCCAATGAATGAACTCAAAATCCCGGTGAAGGCGAACCTTTATCAGCATCAGATTGAAGCGGTTCTGTTTGTCTGCCGCCTGTTTGGTCTGCTGGAGGAAGGGGGCTGGGATGCGTTACCGCTCTAGGCTGGCCGTCTGCCGCTATTGCGGCGGCGCATTCCTCACAGACGAAGGGAAAATGTTTTGCTCCAGAGAGTGCTTGCATCAGTGACGTTCAGCTACCCTGGCCCAATACAACAGAACCCAAAACCCGCTGAATAAGCGGGGTGGGGTCTGGGAGGCCAGGATCAGGAGCAGCCTCCGGCGGCGCGACAGCGGCGAGGGCAGGGCCTATCGAAAGCTCCTGGGGCAGCACGCTCACCGGGTCATTGCAGCGGAAATGATCGGCAGACCGCTTCAGCCCGGCGAGGTGGTTCACCACCGGGATAGCAACAAGCTCAACAACGACCCGGAAAATCTTGAGGTATTGCCCTCGCAATCCATTCATGCGAGGCTGCATGCCCGGCGCAACGGGAGGTGGTGCAAATGAACGTTTCCAAAGGAGCAGCCCTGCTCATGGAAATGGGTTAGCACCGGGAAAACACTGACCACCATTGCCATCACAGGCATGTTGGTCAAGGCAGAAAAGATACAGCGCGTGCTCGTGGTCGCGCCTCTGTCCATCCTCGGGGTTTGGAAGGAAGAATTTCAAAAATTTGCGGCCTATCCATATCAGCTCACCGTGCTGGCGGGATCTTCCGCCAAGAAGGCCCAGCAGATCAAGAATGCTGCTGAACTGGAATTGCAGGTGCTTTGCGTCAACTACGAAAGCGCATGGCGGCTGGAAAGGAACTCTCTGCATGGAACCCCGACCTAATCATTGCAGACGAGGGCCACAAGATCAAGACCCACAACACCCGAGCGGCCAAGGCCCTGCATCGGCTGGCAGCAAAGGCGAGCTACCGCCTTCTTTTGACAGGCACGGTCATTACGAACAAAGCCCTGGATGTGTTCAGCCAGTACAAGTTCGCTGACCCAAACGTGTTTGGCGGCAGCTTCTATACCTTCCGCAACCGCTACTTTGATATGACGGGCTATGGCGGGTATACCCCTGTTCTCAAACGCAGCATGGAGCCGGAGCTGATGGAGAAAATCCATGGCATTGCCTACCGGGCCACCAAGGATGAATGCCTGGACTTGCCGGAAAAAACGGACATCTCCCGCATGGTGGAACTGGAACCGGGTGCGGCGCGGCTCTACCGGGACTTGGTACGGGACAGCTATGCGGAACTCGCCAAATCCCAGGTCATTGCCACCAATGTCCTCACCCGCCTGTTGCGCCTGTCGCAGCTGACCGGGGGCTTCCTCGGGGGCGATACCGGGCTGGTAGAGCAGGTGAGCCAAGCCAAGCTGGATGTTCTCATGGACATTGTGGACAGCGCTATTGCCGAAGGCCGGAAACTGGTCATCATGTGCCGCTTCGTGCCGGAGATTGAGGCCGTCACCGCGCAGCTGACCAAACAGGGTATCGGCTTCTCCTGCATTCGCGGCGGCGTATTGGATCGGGACGGTGAGGTGGAACGCTTCCAAAAAGACCGCTCCTGCATGGTTTTTGTGGGGCAGATTGCAACGGCAGGACTGGGCATCACCCTCACCGCCGCTTCGACCATGGTGTTTTACTCCCTGGACTATTCCATGAGCAACTATGAACAGGCCAAGGCCCGCATCCACCGGGTAGGCCAGACCAACCATTGCACCTATATCCACCTGCTGGCTCAGGGCACCGTGGATGAAAAGATACTCAAAGCCCTGCACGACAAGGCCGATCTGGCCCGAACGCTGGTAGACGATTACTGGGCGGGCCGCAACCCCTACGAAATACTGGAGGAAGCATGAACGACAAAATGTTTGAACTGGCTGACCGCCTGAAAGCCCTGCGGGAAGAAAAGGCCAATGCGGAGGAATGCCTCAAGGGCATCAATGCCGCCATTGACGAGGTGGATTACCGCCTGTCAGAGCTGATGGCCCAAACGGAAACCCAAAACTTCACCCGCGCTGGCACCATGTTTTACCTGAACAGCACCACCCGCGCATCGGCGGCGGCAGGACGTAAGGATGACCTGTTTGCCGTTCTCCGCCATGAGGGCTTTGGCAACCTCGTCACGGAAACGGTGAACGCCAACAGCCTTTCTTCCTTTGTGAAGGAACAGATGGCCGAGTGCGGGGATGCGCTCCCACCTTGGCTAAATGGGCTGGTCAATGTGTTTGAAAAGAACAGCGTCAATGTACGCAAAGCACAGAAGTAAAAAGAAAACGGAGGGAAACCCATGAGCAATACGGATTTGATCACCCAGGAGCAAAGCGGCTTTTTGGCCTTAACAGACTTCGACCTTTCAGAAGCCATGACGGAGGAACTGGCCGGGCTGGACGAGGGCTTTGAACGCATCAAAATCCCCTCGGCTGGCAGCACGGTATTTGAAGTGCCGGGCGAGGCTCCCGGCGAAACGGACGCTGTCAAGGAATTTTCAGCGGTGATTCTGTACCACCATCCGCTGTTCTCCTACTACCGGGACACCTATACCGGGGGCAACAATCCCCCCGACTGCTGCTCCTATGACGGTGTCCAAGGCGAAGGCAACCCTGGCGGTTCCTGCGCCATTTGTCCCTACAACCAGTTTGGCTCCGCTGCTGGCGGCGGGAAGGCGTGCAAAAACAGGCGGCGCATCTATGTGCTGCGGGAAGGCGAGATTTTTCCCATGCTGCTGTCCTTGCCCACAGGCTCTCTGCGGGACTTTGGGAAGTACATCAAGCACCTGCTGGGCAAGGGCCGAAAGTCCTGCGCCGTGGTGACCCGGTTCTCGCTGAAAAAGGCAACCAACGCTGGCGGCATCGTATACAGCCAGGCGCAATTCACCGTGGAAAGGGCTTTGACCAGCGAAGAAGTCATGCTGGTGTGTGCCCTGGCCGAAAAGGTGAAGGCACACAGCCGCCGGGTGTCTGCGCAGAGCGACAGCGCGCCCATCGTCAACCCGGAAACCGGGGAGATACTGGAATCTTGACCCCATCCTGGGGCCGGGATTCCCGGCCCCTTTTAGCAAAGGAGGCGCTTATGTACCAATGTGTGACCGATATTGCATCGGTTGAAAATTATCTTCAAAAAGCCGGCGTGGTGGCCTTCGACTTTGAGACTGCGCCGCTGGCACAGTACCGGGCAGATCCCAAAGCCGCCTTGGACGCGAACCGGGCCTGTATCATAGGGGTAAGCCTGTCTGTTCAGGTAGGAACGGGCATCTATGTACCATTGCACCATATTGACGGGGGCAATGCGGACACTGGCGAGGTGATCCCCTTCCTGCGGGATGCGGTATGGATGAACAGCACCGTTATCAAAGTGGCTCACAACCTCGCTTTTGAGAGTATGTTCCTGTATGCCTTGGGCATCGTCCTCCAAGCCCCCTGCTATGACACCATGGCGGCGGCACGTCTTACCCTTAAGGGCGAGAACGAGTTTCGGGCCATGGTGGACTGCGGCCTCAAAACTCTGACAGAGGAGTTGCTGGGGCAGACCCTGCCGACCTTCGAGGATGTTACCGGGGGCAGGTTCTTTGATGAACTCCATTCCCATGCTAAGGAAACCCTGGACTATGCATGCGCCGACAGCGACATGGCCCTGCGGTTATATACCCTGTTCAATGCGTGGTTCGATACGCTGCTGCCCAGGCACCGCTATGTGGTGGAAGCCCTGGAAAGCCCCACCGCTGTATACTGTGGCATCATGAAGTACAACGGCCTGATGGTGAACCGGGGGGCCATGTACTGCAAAAAAGCCACGGCAGAAGAAAAGCTGGCATCTCTCCGGAAACAGATTGCCTTTATCATCGGTGACGTTCCCCTCGGAGCCAATGCCTCCACCTCCGCCTTCAAAAACTACCTGTACAAAGACCTGGGGTTGCCCATTCTCAAAAGCACCGCCAAAAACAAAGAGGCTGCGGACGATCAGGCCATGGTGATGCTGGCGGAATGGTGCGCCGAAAACCGACCGGATTTGGTGCCGTTGTTTGAGCTAATCCAGGAGTACCGAAAGTGGGGCAAAATCACTTCCACCTATATTGACGGGTATCTCCAGCATGTGAACCCCGCTACCGGGCGCATCCATCCCGACCTGCTGCCCTTGGGCACGGATACCGGGCGCTTTGCATCACGCAACCCCAACCTGCAAAACGCGCCCCGAAAGGGCAACGACCCCATCGGCGTGCGCTCCTTTATCGTGGCCTCTGAGGGGAAACGCCTGCTCTCCCTGGATTTCTCTCAGATTGAATTGCGGGTGGGTGCCTTCTATTGCAGGGACGAACGTATGCTGGAAACCTACCGCCAGGACGGGGATATCCACGCGCAAACAACCTCCGTTATTTTTGGAATTCCCTACGAAGAAGCCGTGGACAAAAACGCTGCGGAGTATAAAGAGCGGCGCACCATTGCCAAAAACGTGAACTTCGGCGTTTTCTATGGCCTGTTTCCTACGGGGCTGCAACGGACGCTCAAATTCAAAGCAGGGCTTATAAAGAGCCTTCCGGAGTGCGAGGCTGTGATCCGAAACCTCATGGCGGGCTATCCCCGCCTTGCCACATGGCAAAGTGATGTGAAGCTCAAAGCGACCCTGCGGGGCTATTCGGAAACATGGCTGGGCCGGAGGCGTTACCTGCCTTCCATCCGCTCGCAGGATTGGGGCAAGCGCAGTTATGCGGAACGCTGCGCCATGAACACGCCCATTCAGGGAACCGCCGCCGATATCCTCAAGCTGGCCTTGGAGCGCATCCTGTTTGGATTGCCGGAACGGCCCTGGCTGCGTCCATTGCTGCAAATCCATGACGAGCTGGTGTTTGAAATCCCCGCAGAGCGTTTGGACGAGGCGGTGAGGTTCATAAAGGGATGCATGGAGCAGCAGCCCTTCCCGGAATTTGATGTGCCGATTGTGGCGGAGGCAGCTTTTGGCACAGACTTTGGACATATGGAGGAAGTATGAAAAACAAAGCATACGGCTACCGTCCCCTGGTCTATATCTGCTCTCCCTTCGCGGGGGACTTTGAACATAACATTCAACGCGCCCGTCACATTTCCCGCTTCGCCGTGGAGGAAGGGGCTTTGGACTGGTATTTCTACCCTGACGCAAACCGCTTGGAGCGGCATTTCTTCATTCCTGTCCGGTCTCTGGACAACCATTACCACGGCAGCGTCCACCGCCTGGAATGCTATCTGCTCCACCATTTCCGGCCTATGGACGGGCCTCACGACCACGGCCACAGAGGTCTGGAACACGGTTTGCACCAACATTCAAAGCGTCGTTGAAGACGGAAAAGAGTGGATTTCCACAGCCTGGGACAATGTGAAAACCGTCGTGACCGGGGTGTGGGACACCGTGAAAACCACGGCAACCACGGCCTGGAACAACGTTTGTACAAACGTAAAGACTGCCGTGAGCAACGCAAAGGCTGGCATCCAGGAAAAATGGACGGCTATCTCCACCAGTATTTCCAGCGCATGGACAGCCTTCAAAACCACCGCCTCCAATTCCTGGACAAGCATTACAGGCAGCGTCAGCTCTGCCGTGTCAGGGGCTAAGGATGGCATTGTGAAAGCCTGGGACAGCATCAAAGTCGGGGTCAAAAGCACCTGGGATGGCGTGGTTGCTATTTTTAAAGACCCCATCAATACCGTTTCCGCCTGGCTTTCTGAAAAGGTGGAGTGGTTCAAGGGCTTGTTCAACTTTCAATGGAAGCTGCCGGAGTTCAAGCTCCCCAAGATCGAGGTCAAATGGAAGGATATTGGCTGGGGCATCAGCTTGCCTACGCTTTCCGTGAAGTGGAATGCCCTGGGCGGTCTTTTTGACAAGCCCACAATTTTTGCCACCAATGCCGGGCTGCAGGGCGTAGGCGAAAAAGGGCCGGAGGCCATCCTGCCGCTGGATACCCTGTGGGATGAAATGTCCGCAAGGCTCAAGGCGGGTATGCGGGAAATTCTCATGGATATGAAAGGCGCAAAGGAAGCCAGGCAAAACCAGTTTATCCAGGCCATTACCGCTGCACTCACTTCCCCCAAAAACAGCGAATCCGCCGGGACTTCCGTACAGGTAACGCAGCACATTTACGCAAAAGAAACCAGCTATGTAGGCCAGCAGCGGGAAGCCGCCCGGAATTTCAGGCAGATCGCCCGCACCATGGCCTGAGGATAGGAGACGCTTTTGAGCAAGCTAGAGATACTCACCTACAAAAACTCCCTGGGGGAAAGCGTTGCGTTTTCCCACGAATCCATGTACTGCCCCCAGAATGTGACCGGGCTTACGGATGTTCGGAACACCATTTATTCCATCAATTCCATGGGCCAGGATGGGGAAACCTTCGTGGCGACACGAATCGAAAGCCGGGATATTGATATCTCCGGCTTTCTTCGTTCCCGCGACCCGGATGCCATGCGGGAGGCCCGGCGCAAGCTGGCGCGGGTGCTGAACCCGCAGCTGTCCGCAACGCTCACTTACCAATACGGTTCCTTCAAACGGGTCATCCCCTGCCGGGCCGTCAATGCCCCGGAGATTTCCAAGCCTGTGAAATCCATCTACACGGCATTCTCAGTCCAGCTTGTTTGTCTCAATCCCTTCTGGCGGGAAGAAACCATGAGCCGGGACGATATCGCCGCATGGATCGGGGGTCTGGAGTTTCCCGTGGAGTTGGTGGAGGACGGCGTTATCATGGGCTACCGCCAGCCCTCGCTGATCGTGAATGTGCACAATGCCGGGGATGTCAGCGCAGGGGTAGTGGTGGAGTTCCGCGCGCTGGGGGAGGTGGAGCGGCCCGTCCTCGCCAATGTGGACACGCTGGAGCAGATCCGGCTCAACATGACCCTGGTGAGCGGCGATATCCTCACCCTGTCCACAGGCTACGGTGAAAAGTGGGCTACGCTGAACCGGGGCGGGATCGTGACGGACGCGCTGCATTATGTGGATGTGGACAGCACCTTCCTGAAGCTGGCCCCCGGTGACAATCTCATTCGCTATGACGCTGACGAGGGCCTTTCCAATCTGGAAGTTTCTATTTTCCATAACAACCTGTACCTGGGGGTGTGATATGGAGCTATTTATCTATGACACCTCCATGAAGCTCCTGGGCATCATTGACGAGTTCACCGCCCTGGTCTGGACGCGCCGCTATTGGGACTGCGGCGCGTTTTCTCTGCTTGTCCCCATGACCCACAGGCACGCAGGGCTGCTCCAAATCGGGCGCATCATCGCCCGGAAGAATTGCGATGAAGCAGGGCAAATCCGATACATGAGCATTCAAAAGGACGGAGAGGGCCTGGAGCAAATTGAGGTGCAGGGCCTATTCCTGACGGATTGGATAGGCAAGCGGCTGCTTCTGTCGCCTTTGGTCGAAACGCTGCCCACCCATGAGCTTCTGAAAAAAATCGTTCGGGATAACATTACGGCCCCAGCGGATGCCAGACGGGCTATACCGGGGGTGGAAATCACCCAAACCGCTGGTTTGACCACAGAAACGGTATCCTGTGCTTGCGCCGCATACCAAAACGCGCTGGAGGCCTGCTCAGACCGGGCCAAGCTGGCAAAAATCGGGTTCAAAATCACCACAGACATCAAAGCGGGTAAACATAACTTTCAAGTTTACAAGGGGCTGGACAGAACCACTGGCCAGACGCAAAACCCTGTAGCTATTTTCAGCCCGGACTTTGACAATGTTCTGGCCCAGGAGTTCACCCGCAGCATTGAAAACGTTGCGACTGCTGTCTTTGTCGGCGGGGCCGAGGCAGAGGACAGGGAGCGCATGGTGGTGGAGGTTGCCAGCGATATGACGGGGCTTGCCCGTGTGGAGTGCTTTGACGATTACTCCAGCGTTCAGCAGAGCTATGCGGAGGACGGGGTGGAAACCACCCTGCCGGACAATGAGTACCGGGCGCTTTTGGTAAGCCGGGGCAGTCAGGTGCTTGTCCAAAAAACCGAATACATCTCCTTCTCCAGTCTGATTGATACCCACTCCAGCCTGAAATATCAACAAGGCTTCGATGTGGGCGACCGGGTAACGTGCATTAACCAGCGTTGGAAAGTCCAGATCGAATCCCGTATCACGGAAATTACAGAAAGCTATGAGAGCGGTAGGATGGAGCTTGAGGTCACCTTTGGCGTTTCCATCCCTTCCATTCGGGAAGCCCTCAAATGGCGGTAAGCAAAAAAGAAAACACCCTTTGCCGGGTGTATCTTCTCTGCGTTAGGTTGTTTCGCGCTTAAACACACAAATGACATAGCGCGTGCTTCCGTAGGACTGATTGGAGGCGGTGGTTTCCACCAGTTCCCATCCATCGCGCCCTGCCTCATTCAAAGCATGGTCAAAGTCCGAAACATCAATTTTGCCGCCCCAGAAACCTTTGGCATCAAACACCATCGTTTTGTACTCAAACTTCCTCATTGACATTCCCTCTCTTCAATAAACACTGCTTTCCGCTGTGGCACAGGTGCTATATCCAACTGAATCTTACCATGAAACCCAATGTGGCAGAAGTGGTAAGTGATTGAAAACCGATAATTAAAGGCTGAAAAAGGAGGCCACATGGAAAAATCCAGCTTCTTCAATTCAGTGGCAGGTGATCGAAAATACAATGCCGCAGATTGGGCCGCATATTTTGCCTCGCTGGTTGGTAACGGGGTATTTGGCAGTCCTGCGGACAACCTCAAAATTCTCCTGGGCGAGAACATGTGCGTAACGGTGTCCGCTGGCTCGGGATGGATCAACGGCTACTATTACGTGAACACTTCCAATTTCTTGTTGGAAGTACCTACACCTGACGGCGTATTGCCCCGGATTGACCGGGTTGTGCTTCAATGGAATTTTGATGAACGCAATATCCGTGTCAAGGTCAAAAAAGGTGTTCCAGCATCCGCGCCGATAGCCCCCGAATTGCAACGGGATGCAAGCATATATGAATTAGGGCTTGCGGATATCTTGATCCCCGCCGGGGCAGGAGCCGTCCTGGCTTCCAATATAACGGATTTGCGTGGCACCTCTACGCTTTGCGGTATCGTGTCCAGCATTGTGCAGGAGGCCCATACCCACGACCCTGCAACGCCCACTAAGGACGGTTTCATGAGCGCGGTGGATAAGAGGGCGCTGGATAAGCTGGTTGCCTATGTGACGCAGGATGTAAGCACAAACGCAAGTCCCACCTTCAAGACCGTGACCGCTGACAAAATTGTCGGGGCGGTTTATGGATGAGGTGAGATGATTGGGAACGAGAATCATACAAGCCTCTGTTACAGAAGGCCGAGATGTTGATAAGCTGGGTGGGCAATTCATAACCTTTGGCAAAATCAATAGCGACTCGGGCGCAGTCGCAAACACTCGGGTTAAGTCGGCAACGATGTATATTTCCTCCTATAAATCATATAACAACCTCTTTTATCTTAGCGTGATTTATGGTGGAAACTCAGATCCAATCGTTGCGGAAACAAACAACTTGGCCGGAAATTCTTCAACGCACAGCAGTACAGAAACTTTAAAAAACTGTACAGCAATGCTATCCTCGGCAGCATGCAATTCAATAACCTTGGGTGTGGTTTCAACATCAGGTACAGGGCCGAAGATTCAAATCCGTACCGGCTGTACGATTAAACTCACCATAGAACATGAGCCGGGGTATTCTGCCTGTAAAGCGCCCACCGCTGTATCCGTTGCCAAGAATAATGTCGCTCCGGGGGAAAGCGTGACCCTCTCCTGGTCTGGCGCGGCAGGGGGAACCAGCAACGCCATCAAGGCATATGAGGTGTACCGAGCGACCAGTGCCACGGGGGCGTATACGCTCCTTACAACAGTATCGTCAACTGCTGCCTCTGCATCGTGCAGCGTCACCGCTCCAACCGCGAATGCCAACTCCTATTATTACAAGATTCTGACCGTAGGCACGGTGGTTGGCTACAATTCCGGCCAATCCTCGGCATACGCAATGCTAACATGCAGCTTCTCTGCGCCATCCGCGCCTACATCGGTTACGCTGTCGCAACCCTTGGCAAACCCTGGCTCAAATATCACACTCTCCTGGTCGGCAGCGGCGGCGGGTACGAACAACCCCATTGTTTCTTACACCGTTTATCGGGCTACCTCGGCAGCGGGCGCATACACATTGCTTGGAACCTCAACAACAACCAGCCTGCCCGTGACCGTCAACGCCAACGAGGGCGAGGTATACTGCTATAAGGTGGCTGCGACAGGAAAATATGGGAGCCTTGCAAGCGGACAATCGGCGGCGGTTGCGACCCTGACCACCAATTCCAAGCCGACCGCGCCAACGACGGCCACGGCCTCCCCGGCCATATTTGAGAGCGGGAACATCACCATATCGTGGTCAGGCGCAACGGACGCAGACAGCAACCTGAGTAAATATCAGGTGCAATACGCGACCTCTGTGGACAATGCCACCTGGAAAGCCTGGGCCGATGTCACCGTTGCGGCCACAGGCTCCAGCGTCACGCATGTACCCACACTTGAGCGCAGCTCATATGTCAAATATCAGGTGCGGGCCATAGATGCTTTGGGACTGGCTTCTGCCTACAAGGCCGCTGGGGTGGTTCGCAGAAACAGCGTCCCTGCCACGCCAAGCATATCCGCGCCTGTTTCGGGAGGTGCGATATACAACAGCCGCCCACGGCTGTTACTCACAATTGGTCAGGATGCGGACGGGCAATCCCAAACCCTTGCCGTAAACGGGTATAGCGCAAGCACCAGCGGGGCGTTATACACCGGGAAAAAGGTTGTCCTGCGGAAAAGCGCGGAATTGACCGCCCCTGGCTCTCAAACCGTATCGGTAACCGCCACAGATTCCCTTGGCGCAAGCTCCGCTGCCACTGGCCGGAGCTTTTCATATGCTGCGCCAGCCTTTACGGACAGTCTGACTGCAGGAACCACTAAAATCAAGGCTGTTCATATGAACGAGCTTCGCCAGATGGTGAACAGCAGACGCGCTTACTATGGCTTGGCTGCGTATGCCTGGGCCGCAACCATCACGGCTGGGGCAACGTCCCTGGCAGGCTGGAAAGCCCATGTGTTTGAGCTTCGTACAGCCATCGAAGAAGTTGCCAGTCATGTGAATGGCTGGGATTCAGCCAGTGTCACCCATAACATCCCCCTGCCAGCTTGGATTGAAATACCCATCAACAAACCAACCGTTGCAGTCATGCTCCAATTGAGGGAGGTGGTTGCCATGTTGTAGAGGCGTGAACACCGAAGCCCAAGCCGCTCACGGGAGCGGCGTTTTGATTCTTAGAAATACGGAGGACAAACGAATGAAGGAAACCATCTGGAAAACCATCACGGCCATTGGCACAGGCGTAGTAACTTCTTTGCTGGGGGGCTGGGATAAAGCCCTGGAAATCATGCTCATTGTGGTGGTCATGGACTATATCACTGGCTTTGGTGCGGCTATTAAAACCAAGACACTCAAGTCCAGTACCGGATTTGAGGGAATCATGAAGAAGGGTTCCATGTTCCTCATCGTGATTTTGGCAGCACAACTTGACCGTATTACCGGGAATGGTGCGGATGTATTCCGTTCTTGCACCGCCTTCTTTTTCATTGCCAACGATGCGCTGTCCATCATTGAAAATGTCGGGGAAATGGGTGTGAGCCTCCCATCATTCCTCAAGAACGCGCTCTCTAAGCTCAAGGACAAAAATGACAACCCTACCGATTTAGACGAGGATGAGGGCGCGGATACGGAACAAGAATAATTCGTGGCAGATGTCCTGGAGGTGAGAAGATGGCTGTCAAAACGAACTCCGGGCTGGTCGAGTGGGTGAAATCCTTTCTTGGCCAGCCCTATTGGTATGGAACCTGTTGCTATCCGGCTACGGAATCATTGCTCAAAAGCAAGTCCCGGCAATATCCAACCCACTATACAGCGGCACGAATGAGCCGATACAAGAGTGACATTTCCAAAAAAGCGATTGTCGCAGACTGTGTTGGGCTGATCAAGGGTTATTACTGGACAAGGGAGGATGGCAAGCAGTTCTATGGCCTGGACGGACGGCCAGACAAAGGGGCCAACGGCATGTATGCCGCCGCCAAGGTCAAAGGCCCCATGTCCACTATGCCGGAGGTTCCTGGCATTCTGTTTTATAAGTCCGGGCATGTGGGCGTGTATATCGGCGGCGGGTATGCCATTGAGGCCCAGGGCTTTTCCACAGGCATTGTCAAAACCAAGGTCGCGGGGCGCGGCTGGGCCGCATGGTATCTTTGCCCTTACATCGAGTATGTCGAGGGGGATATACCTGATGCAACGCTGTTTAAGCGTACCCTTCGCTATACGTATGGCGTTGCCTCCATGCATGGGGAGGATGTTCGCAAGGTGCAATCCATTTTGACGGCTGGTGGCTTTGCTCCGGGTGAATTGGATGGCAAGTATGGCCCAACGACCGAAGCGGCGGTGAAGGGGTTTCAGGCAAAAAACAGGCTGGAGGTGGATGGGGTTGTCGGTAGCAAAACGTGGGCGGCACTGGAGGCTGCGGAGGCGGCCACAACGCCGGAAAAGCCAGAGGACAAACCCCCTCAAGATGATGAGGATGAGGGCGAAAATCCCCCCGAAGGTGAAGAAACAACTGCGGAAACGCATCCGGCTGATGACGGCTCCCGGCTACTCAAATACAAGAAGGGCCGAACGATGCTCAGGGGTGAGGATGTCACGGCGGTACAGGCGAGGCTCGAACGGCTAGGCTACTCTTCCGGCAATATTGATGGCATTTATGGCCCCAAAACTGAGGCGGCGGTGCTGGCGTTCCAGGCGGCGCGGGGAATCAAGGTGGATGGGATCGTGGGGCCGGTAACCCGATATGAATTACAGTGCGATGTGTAGGAAGGAATGAAGGAATGGCAAAGAGCAAACAGGCAAACAGGGCAATATCGCCCATGGTAAGCGCCCAGGCCGCACCGCCCGATTCAGGGCGGGCGGCACTGTATGATAGCATGGCTCCCACTGCCGCCAAGTATCTGCTCCCGGATGGTAGTATTACGGATACCTTACGGCTGGTCGGAGAGCCAGGCCCGGCTGGCCCCCAAGGCGAACCCGGCCCCGCTGGCCCTACGGGGCTGCAAGGTGAACCTGGCCCCGCTGGGCCAGCAGGGCCGCAAGGGGCGAAGGGTGATACCGGGCCACAAGGCCCAGCGGGGACGGGCTTCATTCTAGCTGAAAGCGAAGCGGCAGCTATCGCGGCCAGCGAGGCCGACCCGGCAAACGCCTATTACTGGCTGTGAGGTGATA
Source organism: Eubacteriales bacterium (assembly GCA_031548115.1). Lineage (GTDB taxonomy): Bacteria > Bacillota > Clostridia > Christensenellales > Aristaeellaceae > Limiplasma. The sequence goes on from JAVBRJ010000006.1 coordinate 28,060, forward strand.
CCATGGGACTTGTGATCGGCGGCAAGACTGTCAAAGGGGTGACTGTCCTGGGTCAAGCGGTTAAGGGTGTAGCCGCCAAAGGTGGCGTTATCTTATTTCCAGCCCAGGTCTGACCGTATTCTTGCCTTCGAGCGGTGGAGGTACAACCGGCCCGGCAGCGATAGACTGCCGGGCTTTTCCTGATTCATTTCTTATGGAGGTGCTTTATCGGATGTACATTTTTGATGCATCTGCAACAACCAGGTTGGGGGATATGCTGGAGCGATATGGCGAGTGCTGTACGCAGATAAAGGCTGCGCACATTTTGAGTAAGTCTGCCCGGACGATATACCGCATGCTGGAGGATGGGAGGCTTCGGCGTGTTGGTTCTGACGTAGATGTTCGCTCCATTGTTCAATACATCGACATGCCCCATGACTTCGATTTTGCCACCCGCACTGCCAAAAAGCGCACGCCAACCCGTTCCCGCTGGGATTCCTTTGCAGCCCCGGTAAATCGGAAATAGAGGCGAAAAGCCCTTGTCTTTTCACATGTCATCGCTACACTGACTGTCACCCGGAAGCCAGGAAACCCATATTACACAAAGGAAAGGGGCAGCATTATGGCAAGCAAGCAAAAGAAAAAGGAGGATTATCGCGGCAGGGTGCAAATCGGCGTTCATCCTGATGGAAAGCCGATCAACAAGTACGTTCGGGCCAAGTCGGCAAAAGAGCTGAACGCTCGAATGGAGGATATCAGGCGGCATTTTATTGATGGAGAACCGTCCCGCGATGATATGCTTTTCTGCCAATATGCTGAGGAATGGTACAAGCTCAAAAAAGAACCTAACCTCAGCAATGCCACCAGATCATTGTATCACACCTGTTTTACGAAGTATGTTCTTCCCACATTCGGCCTGCGACACCTGAGAGCCATTAGCGCCCAGGAGTTGCAGGCTTTTGTTAACGGGTATAGCGATACGAGCAAGTCACAAATCACCCTTGTCATGGGGATTGTGAAAGCGATATTCTCCAGCGCATTTTCCGAAGGCATCATTCGCATCAACCCCAGTGCTGCGCTGGTAAGGCCAAAAGCCAAAAAGAAGGCTGATCGCCGGGCTTTGACCGCAGCAGAAACCAAGCGCATGCTGGAAGTCATTCAAACGCACAAGGACGGATTATTTCTCGCGGTTTTGTATTACCTTGGGGTAAGGCGGGGTGAGGCGTTGGGGTTAAAATGGGGAGATTTTAACTGGAACGAGAACACCGTACATATTGAGCGGGATATCGACTACTCAGGTAGCCGGGCAGCGGAAGGTGATCTCAAAACGGTTAATTCCGACCGATTCATCCCGATTCCCATTGAACTGCAGCGTATGCTCAAACCCATGCGCTCCATGCCTGATCAGTACGTGTTCCATACCGAATCGGGCGCTCCGCTTTCCGAAGCCACATATAAACGTATGTGGCTACAGCTCATGCTGGCGGCTGGCTGCACGGTTGAAAGGGAAGTAAAGCCGGGCGTATCGCGCCCTAACGATATTCGGCAGAAGTACAAGGCCACCATCACTCCGCACTATTTCCGGCACAATTATGTGACGATGCTCTATGAAGCAGAGGTTGACCCACTCATTGCAATGCGGCTGGTAGGGCATGCGGATTACCAGACCACCGCCAGCATCTATACCCACCTCAAGGATGAAACCCTCAAGAGAGCAGCGGCCAATATTGACGGGGTTTTCGATAAGCGTGGCTCAAAACCTATCCCGAAAGCGGTCAATTCTGGGGGACAATGGGGTATGTGGGGAAGGTAAGAAACAAGCACACTACATACAGCAAGCCCGGAGCCAGTTTTGGCTCCGGGCGCTTTTGATATTCGGCCAAAAGTGCAACATCCATAACAGACTAAAGGCTGTCAATTATCCCTTCAAGGTCTTCTATTGATTCATCAGTATGCAAGTCCAAATATTGCATGGTGGCACCATGCTGTTTATAGTCTATCCATCCTTCAAGGAACATTGCATAGGATGGATTGATATAGTTTTCGCTGCTCGCAGCAGCCTCCCCAACATAATCATTGTCAGCGACAAGGGTTTCTCCACGTGCAACATATTTATAATTGGCATCAACATCCGCACCGACTTCATATATCAATTTAAAGGTGCCATCAAAATTAAGAATGACCGTTTTGTCCCTGCTATCATCACCATTAGCAATGGTTCGGATATACTGTTCCTTTGTTGGTCTCATAACATAATCCCCCTTTACATGATTGAGAAAGTAGCGTGCGTGGCAATCGTGACCGTTAATGCCAATATACCCTTTGTTCTTCTTGATGTCAACAAAACCATGCTGAGTATATTTTATCAATTAATCGAGCTTGGTGCGGCATTCCAGGAAACAGGCTTCCTAAAAAGCATACGCCGTCCCGGAGTCAGTATCGGCTCCAGGGCGCTTTTGGTTTCCGGCCAAAAGCGCAACAGGAAACGGAAGATAATGCAATATTTAGTATGCAGTCTTGCAAAACAACACAAGATATTGTGGAACGGTTTTCGCCGATAGTTGCCAAATGGTTGCCACGATTTGTCGCATTTATGGACGTTTTATGCAATTCATACAAAAAACCCGCCATTTCAGCGGGTTTTTCAAAGGATTTTTGGTCGAGATGACAGGATTTGAACCTGCGACCTCCTGCTCCCGAAGCAGGCGCGCTACCAAACTGCGCTACATCTCGACGAAAGAGGCGACTGCCTCAAAAAAACAGCTGGAGCCAATAAAGGGACTCGAACCCTTGACCTGCGGTTTACGAAACCGCTGCTCTACCAACTGAGCTATATTGGCGCGTCAGCAACAATCATTATAGCAAAGGTCTGCGGGTTTGTCTAGCGATTTATTTTGGGAGGCGGAAGTTTGTTTGTGCCGGGGAGGCGGAAGTTTGTTTTTTGGGCTGATCTTTGGGCTGATCTTTGGGGTGCTCTTTGGTGTGTGTGTGTGCAAACGTTACGGAAGACTGCTTTGCAATAGCAGACGGCCGTTAAGCTTTATAAAAAGCAGGGAAAGAGCGGAGGAGTATGGAACTTGTTACACGCTTCCGTTTGACAAACCCTCCCAGCCCCTTGTATACTGAGTACAATCCGCATGGCGCGCCAAGCCATGCCGCGCTACGCCAAGCCATGCCGGACCAAGCCATGCCGGACCAAGCCATGCCGCGCCAAGCCATGCCGGACCATGCCATGCCGGACCATGCCATGCCGCGCCAAGCCATGCCATGCAAAGCCATGCCATGCAAAGCGGTATTAATCCCACCTACCCAACCCAGCCCTGAAGCAGGAAGGACGATGCCCATGAACAAGGTTTTGATCCCCGAAGGCTACCATCCCCGGCTGTCCCTGTACGAGACCCAGGCCGCAATCAGCCTGATCAAGAGAGTTTTTCAGGATAGCCTGTCCCTGGCGCTGAACTTGAAGCGAGTATCCGCGCCCCTTTTTGTGGAGCCTTCCACGGGCCTGAATGATGACCTGAACGGGGTGGAACGCCCCGTGAGCTTTGATATTCCAGCGGCGGGGGTTGAGGCTCAGGTGGTGCACAGCCTGGCCAAGTGGAAGCGCATGGCCCTGTACCGCTACGATGTGCATCCGGGGAAGGGCATCTATACGGATATGAATGCCATCCGGCGGGATGAGGAGCTGGATAACCTTCACTCGATCTATGTGGACCAGTGGGACTGGGAGCGGGTGATCACCCCGGAGACCCGCAGCGTGCATATGCTGAAGGAAACGGTGCGGGCTATTGTGGGCTGCATCAGGGATGCGTCGCTGATCGTCAACGGCCGCTACCCCCAGCTGCAGACCCAGCTGTCGGATGAGGTGTCGTTTATCACCACCCAGGAGTTGCTGGATAGGTGTCCGGATATGACCGCCAAGGAGCGGGAGAATGCCTATGTGCGGGAGCATCCCATCACGTTTTTAATGAACATCGGTGGCAAGCTGTCCGACGGCAGGCCTCATGACGGACGGGCACCGGACTACGACGATTGGTCCATGAACGGGGATATTTTGTTCCACAACCCGGTGCTGGACTGCTGCTTTGAGATCAGCAGCATGGGCATCCGGGTGGACAGCGCCGCGCTGGACTATCAGCTGCGGGAGGCGGGCTGCGATGACCGCCGAGGGCTGCTGTTTCACAAAATGCTGCTGGAGGGCACGCTGCCCCTTACCATGGGCGGCGGCATAGGGCAGAGCCGCCTGTGCATGCTGCTGCTGGGCAAGGCCCATATTGGCGAGGTGCAGTCCTCCATCTGGGATGATGAGACCCATCAAAAATGTGCCAAGGCGGGCATTATACTGCTGTAATACGGTTTGCACCCTAAAGGGCCTACAAGCGCTTTCTCATTACGGGAAAGCGTTTTTCAAAGGAAGATGACCTTGGGCTATCCTCCCAACCACGTACAAAAAATAACACCCTTAGCCATTTCACCGGGATTTTAGATTTGTTATGCTATCCTTGACAGGTAAGACCATTTACGATTGCAGGAGGCTTTACTATGCGGTACGGTCGATTTGATGACGAACAGAGAGAATATGTAGTGGAGCGGGTGGATGCCCCGCAAAGCTTTACCAATTACCTGGGAACCAAGACCCTGGGAGCCGTGGTGAACCAGAATGCCGGAGGCTATATTTGGAACGGCAGCCCGCAGTTTCACCGGATGACCCGGTTCCGCCCCAATGGTGTGCCTATGGACCGCCCCGGCCACTATGTGTACGTGCGGGATGATGACAGCGAAAAATATTGGTCCCTGAGCTGGCAGCCTGTAGGCCTGCCCCTGGATAAGGCCCGGTATGAATGCCGCCATGGCCTGAACTATTCCACCTACTCCTGCGATCATGAAAGCATACACGGCGCCCAGACCCTCTTCATCCCCCTGGATGACGACGCGGAGATCTGGGAGGTGCGCCTGCGCAATAACGATACTAAAACCCGCCATTTAAGCGTATATGGCTATTGCGAGTTCAGCTTCCATCATATTGACATGGATAATCAGAACTTCCAGATGAGCCTGTACGCCACCGGCTCCCGGTATGTGGATGGCACGGTGGAATACGAGCTGCACTATGAGGAAAACAGCCACGAGTTCTTCACCGCCAGCTTTGAACCCGACGGCTTTGATTCCCTGCGGGACAGCTTTATCGGCGACTACCGCACGGAGACCAACCCTATCGCGGTGGAAAAGGGCCAGATGAGCGGCAGCGTGGAGCTGGGCGGCAACCACTGCGGCGCGCTGCAAAAGCGGCTCACCCTGGAGCCTGGGGCGGAGGTGCGGCTGCGGTTTTTGCTGGGCACCGGCGATGCCAAGGTGGCCAGCCAGATCCGCGCCAAGTATACCGACGAATATACCGCCCAGGCCTTTGTGGCCCTCAGGGGCTACTGGGACGAGAAGCTGTCCCAGCTGCAGGTAACGACCCCCAATGGGGCCATGAACACCAGCCTGAATCTGTGGAACCTGTACCAGAGCCAGGTGAACGTGTCCTTCTCCCGCTTTGCCTCCTTTATCGAGGTAGGCGGCCGCACGGGCCTGGGCTATCGGGATACCGCCCAGGACGCTATGTGCATTCCCCATGCGGACCCGGGCATGTGCAAAAAGCGCATCGAGCAGCTGCTCCATGGCCAGGTGAGCATGGGCTACGGCCTGCACCTCTTTGACCCTGCCTGGTTTGAGCCCGGCGCGGGGCAGAGCTTCAACTCGCCCACCGTGGTGCCCACCCCGGACAAAAGCAGCATGATCCACGGCCTGGAGGATACCTGCGCCGATGATGCCCTGTGGCTGATCCCTGCCATTGCGGAATACATCCGGGAGACCGGAGAGAAGGATTTCCTCCAGAAGGTGATCCCCTATGCGGACCAGGGCGAGGCCACGGTATACGACCACATGAAGGCTATTTTGGAATTCAGCTTTACCCAGGTAGGCCAGAACGGCATCTGCAAGGGCCTGCGCGCAGACTGGAACGACTGCCTGAACCTTAAGGGCGGCGAAAGCGCCATGGTCAGCTTCCTGCTGCTGTGGGCGGTGAACCATTTCCAGGATATGGCCCAGCTGGCCGGAAAGCCCGAGGACGGCCAACATTATATGGAAAAAGCCGAGGCCATGAAGAAGACCTGTCAAGATGTGCTTTGGGATGGGGATTGGTTCCGCCGGGGCATTACCTATAATAACAAGCCCATTGGCACCCACACCGCCACCGAGGGCAAGGTGCACCTGGAAAGCAACACCTGGGCCGTTATCGGCGGCGCAGCCACCCGTCAGCAGGGCCTCAGCGCCATGGACGCGGTGGATGAATACCTCTTCACCCCCTATGGGCTTATGCTTAACGCCCCCTCCTTTGTGACTCCAGATGACAGCATCGGCTTTGTGACCCGTGTATACTCCGGCGTGAAGGAGAACGGGGCCATATTCAGCCACTCCAACCCCTGGGCATGGGTGGCAGAGACCATGCTGGGCCGGGGCACCCAGGCCATGAAGCAATATAATGCGCTGCTGCCGGAGCTGCAAAACGATATGATGGAGATCCGCCAGGCGGAGCCTTACAGCTATTGCCAGTTCATCATGGGCCGGGATCACACCGCCTTTGGCCGTGCCCGCCACCCCTTCATGACTGGCTCCGCAGGCTGGAGCTACTACGCGGCTACCCGGTATATCCTGGGCATCCGGCCCCAGCTGAACGAGCTGGTCATCGACCCCTGCATTCCGGCAGAATGGGACGGCTTTACCGCCACCCGCAAGTGGAGCGGAGCCACCTACCATATCACCGTAGAAAACCCGGGGCATATCGAAAAGGGTGTGGCCCGTATCATCGTGGACGGGCAGACCGTTACCCACGTGCCGCGCTTTAACAGCGGCGATCACAACGTGGCCGTGACCATGGGCTGACGGGCCGGCAATGGCAAACTATTGCAAGGGTGTAACTGTATTTGAGTAAAGGCATTGGAGCGCAAGCAGCGATCAATGCATCGGATCGAAAGGGGAAGGGATTTCAATGATTTCTTTTGGAACCGGCGGCTGGCGCGCCATTATCGGCGAGGATTTTACCAAGGAGAACCTGCAAAAGCTTACCCTGGCCATCGCTCGGCGTATGCAGGCGGAGGACGTGGCGGACAAGGGCTTTTGCATCGGCTATGATCGCCGGTTTTTGAGCCGCCAGGCAGCGGAATGGTCGGCGGAGGTCATGGCAGGGGAGAAGATCCACACCCTCCTTATCAACCGCGAAGCGCCCACCCCCCTTATCATGTTCACGGTACAGTCCTACGGCCTGCCCTATGGCTTCGCCGTTACCGCCAGCCATAACCCCGCCCTGTACAACGGCATCAAGCTGTTCACCAAGGGGGGCCGGGATGCGGTGGAGTCCATCACCAACGAGCTGGCAGATGTGGCCAATGCGGTACAGAAAGAGGAGATCAAGACCGTGCCCTATGCGCAGGCAGTGCGCAGCGGCCTGGTGGACGAAATGAATCCTCAGAATCAGTACCTGGATGCCATTATTCGGGCCGTCAACATGGACGCTATCCGCAGCCGGGACCTGCAGATCATCCTGGACCCCATGTACGGCGTGAGCCGCACTTCCTTGCAGACCATTTTGCTTACCGCCCGGTGCGACGTAAGCGTTATCCATGAGCGTCATGATACCCTCTTTGGGGGCCGCCTTCCCGCCCCTAATGTGGATACCCTGGGCGCGCTGCAGGGCAGCGTTTTGGAAAGCCATGCGGATATCGGTATCGCCACCGATGGCGATGCGGATCGCCTGGGCATTATCGACGACAAGGGGCGGTTTATCCATCCCAACGAAATTTTAGTCCTGCTGTACTACTACCTGCTCAAGTATAAGAAGTGGCACGGCCCCGCCGTGCGCAACCTGGCCACCACCCATATGCTGGACCGGGTGGCCGAGGCCTTTGGCGAAAAGTGCTACGAGGTCCCTGTTGGCTTCAAGCATATTTCCGCCAGCATGCAGGAGCATAACGCAGTCATCGGCGGCGAAAGCTCCGGCGGCCTTACCGTCCGGGGGCATATCAACGGCAAGGACGGCATCTATGCCGCGGCCCTGCTGGTGGAAATGCTCTCCGTCACCGGCAAGAAGCTCAGCGAGCTGGTGCAGGGTATTTACGACGAGTTTGGCGAGACTTACATGGCGGAATACGACTGGCCCTTTGATCAGGAGATGCGCTCCAGCCTGGAGAAGCTGCTGCTTGTGGATAAAAAGCTGCCGGAGTTCCCCCAAAAGGTTACGGACACCAACTATATGGACGGCTGCAAGGTGCTGTTTGAAAACGGCTGGATCATTGCCCGGTTCAGCGGCACCGAGCCTCGGCTTCGGGTGTTCTGCGAGATGCCCACCCGGAAAGAGGCTGAGAAATTAGCCGAGATCATGGCGGACTTCCTGGGGCTGGAGATCGAATAACGACCGTTATTCCACGCCCGGCGTAGCGCATTTCGCGCTGCGCCGGGCTGTTGCGTTTTTATGGGCGGCCTGTGTTATAATGGATACTGATGCCTTGCATATAACAGTCCATAGGGAGTGATCATCCATGAAAGCCTGGCTTATTAAGCTGTTCTCTCTGCGCTACGCATTGGTGGCCATCGTGCTGGTGTGCTGGCTCATTCCCACCATTTGGCTGGGGACCTTTATGGGTACCCGTTTTTTTACCGCCCTGCAGGAAAAAACAGAGGCGTTCCTAACCACCGGCGCGGAGCAGGCCCAGGTGCGCACGTTGGAAAACATTGGCAAGGTGATAACCCTGGCCAAGGACGTTGTATATGACGGAGACCTGGCCGAGGCCGTCAGCGCTTATGAGAGCCAGAAAATCAGCCGGGAGGTGTACTTTCGGGCTTGCCGCAGCTATCTGGAGCGGAAATATGGCCGGGAGTACCTGTGCGACTTTGCGCTGTTTTTTCAGATGTCCGCTCCGGAAGATGTTTTTTTCACCGCCGATGACTATGCCGAGTCCATGTACTTTACAAAGTCGGTGCAGCCCGCCATTTTGAAGCTCAGCGAGGCCCTGGATACCGGCTGCCATGTATTTGCCCAGGATGGTCGCACCTACCTGGTGAGGAACCTGTACAACAGCCGCCTGGAAAAGTACGGTATGCTTCTTTTAGGGCTCAACACGGACCGGTTGTTTGCGCCAGTGATGGAATGGGGCGCCAAATGGGATGCCTCCTACTGCATCACCTTGGACGATTACCACGCCGGGGATACCTCCTACATGCAGCGGGCCGACGGCCTCAGCGAGCAGGAGGACCTCCTTCTATATACCCTTACGGAGCGGACCCGGGATTATACCTTCCGCTTTCAGGCCCAGGCGGACAAGCGCATGGTATACCGGGAGATGGATGATTTCCGCAACCTGATGATCTGGATGTTCCTGCTGCTTATCCCCGTATGCGTCAGCATCATGTATTTTGTAAACCGGCGCATTGTCCGGCCTATCGGCATCCTGTCCAAGGCCGCCGCCCGCATCCGCAACGGGGAGCTGGGCATCACCGTGCCCATGCACGGCCCGGACGAGCTGGGGCAGCTGGGCAGCGCGTTTTCGGACATGAGCGTGCAGCTGAAAAACCTGGTGGATAAGTCCTTCAAGGAAGCCCTGGCCCTTCGGGATGCCCGAATACAGGCCATGCAGAGCCGCATCAATCCGCACTTCCTCAACAACGCCCTGGAGACCATCAACTGGCAAGCCCGCATGGAGGAAAGCGAGACCATCTCCGCCATGGTGGAGGCCCTGAGCCTTTTGCTCAACGCCAGCATGGAGCGGATAGAGGAGCACCTGGCCCCGCTGAGCCGGGAGCTGGAGATCGCGGAAGCGTATTTTTATTTTGTAGGGCTGCGCTTTGGGGATCGGCTGACCGTTTGGCAGGACGTGCCCGAGCACCTCAAAAGCACCCCTGTGCCCCGCATGATGATCCAGACCTTGCTGGAGAACGCCATTGAGCACGGCATCGAGCCTGCGGGCGGCGGCCGGATATTGGTGAATATCTTTGAGCAGATGACCTTTCTGGTGGTGGAGGTCATCAACAACGGCAAAAGGCTGTCCCAGGAGGATAAGCAGCGAATCGTAGACCTGCTGGGGGATGAGACCGACACCGGCGAGCACCTGGGCATCCGCAATATTGCCAGAAGGCTTAGGCTGCTATACGGCGAGCGGGCCTCCCTTACCATTGATATCGACGCCCATGGAGACACCATGGCCGCTATCCGGTTTCCCATCGGAAATGAGGGCCTTAAGCAGCGCCCAGGCGAGGAGGAAGACCTATGAAAAAAATTGCCTGTTGGGTGGCGGCGCTGATGCTGGCGCTGACTCCGGGCCTGGGCCTGGGGGAAAGCATCGCCCTAAAGACCACCACAGCCTTTGGCTGGCAGGACGCAGCCTCGGAGACCTATATGGGATTGCTTAAGACCTGGCAGGAAAAGACCGGCCATACCGTAAACGATACCTCCTCCAGCTCCGACGAGGCCTGGAAAAACAATGTGCTTAACGACTTTGCGGCAGGGAACGAGGCGGACATCCTTTTTTTCTTTGCCAAGACCGCCGACAGCAACCCTATCCTTTCCAAGGTGGTGCCCATCCACGAGATCAATGCGGCCTATCCCGGCCTGAACCTGCTGGAAAGCCCGGATATTACCGAGGCGGACGGTGTGGTATACGCCATTCCGGTGCGGCCTTTCTGGGAGGGCCTGTTCTGCAACCTGGATGTGTTTGAGGCCCATGGCCTGGAGCTGCCCACCACCTGGGAGAAGCTGGAGAAGGCCATCCGCACCTTTAAGGCGCAGGGCATCGTGCCCATTGCCGTCAGCCTCAGCGATGTACCCCATTATCTAGTGGAGTTTTGCATTTTGGCTGCTGGGGCCCCGGAGGATTACATGGCCCGCCCCGCCAAGGACGACCCCATCCCGGAGGCCTGGGTAGAGGGAATGAAGCTGATCCGCAGGCTCTATGAAATGGGCGCGTTTCAGGCGGACGTGAACGCTACTACCTCCTCGGCTGCCAGCCAGCTGTTCCTGGACAAGGAGGCAGCCATGACCCTGGACGGCAGCTGGTTTGCCAACGGTATTGCAGAGGACAGCATGGATACCACCGTGGTGATCCCCTTTCCGGGGCACAGCCCAAAGGCCGAGCCAGCCGTATGCATCACCGGGGTATCCATGGGCTTTTATTTGAGCAGGGCGGCCTGGGAGGACGATGAAAAACGGGACGTGGCGGTGGATCTGCTGTCCTTCCTGACCACCGGGGAGAACGCCAGGGCCCTTCGGGTCTATTCCTTCTCCGGGAAGCTGCTGGAAAGCTCCGAGGAGATGATATTAACGGCCCGCACCTTTGACCCGCCCTTGCAGGATGCCATGGACCCTGCGGCCCGCTCCGCTTGGTTTGCGGCGGTGCCGGGTATCGCGGATGGCACGGTGGACCCTGTGAAGATGTGGCAGGAGGTATTTGCCATGGACCCCTTTGCCGCCCGGTAGGGCGCGGCCATAGGGGACCGAGGGCTGATGGCCCTGCCGGAGGAAAGACTTGACGAATAACCAGCAGATAAGGTAACATAAAGGCTATGAACTGGTAAAGTTTGGCCGGAAGGGGCATCCATAGGGAGCGTCCTTCTCCGGCTGCAAATAAGGTTCTTTAGGAGGCCATATATGTTCCGTGTCGTGCTTGTGGATGACGAGCAGATCATTCTTCAAGGGCTTACCAAAGCCTTTCCCTGGAAGGATTATGATTGCACGGTGGTGGGTACGGCCACGGACGGCGCAGAAGGCCTGCGCTTGGTGCGCAATACCCGGCCCCATATTTTGCTTACGGATATCCGTATGCCCAACATGGACGGATTGTCCATGATAGCTGCGCTTGCCAGCGAATTTCCACAGTTGCAAATAGCGGTGCTTACCGCTTACCGGGATTTTGACTTTGCCCAGCGGGCGCTGCACCTGGGGGTCAGCCGCTTCCTGCTCAAGCCCAGCAAAATGGACGAGCTAAAGGAGGCCTTTGCCCACATGACCAGCGTTCTGCAAAGCCTGCCCGAGACCGAGCCCGCTCAGGACGAGGACGACGATTCCGAAAGTGAAGCGGGAAACTTTGTGGCCCGGGCGGCCATGCAGTACATCAAGCAGCACTATACCGAGCATATCAGCCTCAGCGATGTGGCGGACAGCGTATATGTGAGCCAGTGGCATCTGAGCAAGCTCATCAATGGCCACCTGGGCCAGAGCTTTTTTGATATCGTCAACAGCCTGCGCATTGAAAAGGCCAAGGAGCTGCTGTCGGACCCGGCCTTGAAGGTCCACGAGATAGCCCAGGAGGTAGGCTATGGCGATGTGGCCCATTTCAGCAAAAATTTTAAGAAAAATACCGGGAAAAGCCCTATGGAGTATAGGAGCGGGCTGAAGGGGTAGGAGCCTTGGAGGTTGTTTCAGCGGATGTGGCGACCTTTTTTGATATCCGTGCCGCTTACAAGCCGCTGCAGCAGGGCATAGGGCAGCCGAGCCAGCAAGTGCACAGAAAATTAGCCTATGGATGCAGGAGAATGCAACCATGGGCTAATTCTATTAATGTACTCCTGTTCTTCTACTTGTGCTGCGGGGGACGGGCTTTACTCCCTCGGCGCAGGCGTGGCCGAGGGGCTGACGGTGGGGGTGACCGTACCTGTAGGCGCTAGGGTAAAGGTAGGGGCAGCGGTAGGGGCTTCAGTAGGGGCTGCGATAGGGGTCGCAGTATCGGCGGGGGCCTCGGTGGGCAGCACATCCGCGTAGAGCTTTTGGAGGGTCTTTTCCCCGGCTACGCCGTCGGGATAGATGCCATTGGCTTTTTGGTAGGCCTTTACGGCGCTTTGGGTGCCGCTGTAATAGCCACCGGTGGCCGTGCCCTTATAGAAGCCCAGGTCCTGCAGCTTGCGCTGCAGCCAGTACACATCCTCGCCGCTGGAGCCCTTTTTCAGCTGGCGGAAGGGCAGGGGCGGGGTGCCGCTGGCGGTGTAGCTGGGTTCTGGGGTGGGCTGGGGGGTGGAGACGGGGAGCATGTTCTTCTTGTTTAGGGCCGGGGGCTTCAGGGCCCGACGTAGCTCCTCGTCGGCGGGCAGGTCGTCTTTGATGGTGCAGAGGACGCCCTCGTCGATGTTTTCGTAGATCCACTTGGCATCGCTGACCAGGAGGCGGATGCAGCCATGGGAAGCCCGAGACCCCAGCATATTATAGGACTTGATGCTCAGGTTCATGGTATCTACGGAGTTATAGATGACGGAGTGGAAGGCGATGTTCTTGTTGATGCGGGTCCAATACTGGGCATGGCTACCCCAAAGGCTGAAATAGGCCCAGCGGGCGCGGCGGCCCGTCAGCACAAATTCGCCCAGATCGCTGTCTGTGCCCACCTTGCCGGTGGAGCAGGTCATGCGGCGAACAGGGATGGTATACTCGCCGTTCTCATCCCGGCCATATACGGTGGTCACCTGGTTTTTAACGTCCACGATGATCGCGTAGGGCACAGGCGTAGGCACAGGGGTGGGACGAGGGGTGGCGGAGGCATCCAGGGTATCCTCGGCGTTGAACATCTGGTTCCAGGTATCCTCACCAGTGATGCCGTCGACCCGTATGCCGTTCATAAGCTGAAACTTCTTCACGGCTTCCATGGTCTGGTTCATATAGTTGCCGCTGATGGGGCCGTTAAAAAAACCAAGCTCCGTCAGCCGCTGCTGCACCTGCTTTACCTCTTCGCCCTTGGCGCCCCGGGTAAGCTTGCGGCTGTAGTCGGTGTTTTCCAGAGAGGCATCGTTATCCGCGCCGTCCTCCACCATGACCACGTCGTTGATATCGCCAAGGTCCGTATCCGGGTCCACGGTGGCGGCAGGCTCCGCATTTTTGGAAAGGGCTTTGCCGCTAAAAAGCAGCTGCTGGGTGGCAATATCCGCCTCGCCGGTAGGCTCTAGGCCGTTTTTCGCTTGAAAGGCCTTGATGCCTGCGGTGGTGCCCTCCAGGTAATTGCCGCTGATCTTGCCGTTGTAATAGTCCAGCTGGGTCAAATACTCCTGGATGCGCTTCACATCATCCCCAGAGGAACCGTTTTTAAGCCCGCGATACTCTGCACTCATGATGAGGGCTTCGGTCTCGCCGTCTACAATGCCGGTCTCCTCCAGGCCATAGTCCTTCTGGAAACGCTTGACCCCGTACTCGGTGCCCTCCAGAAAGTTGCCGCTGATCTTGCCGGTATAATAGCCCAGCGCGGTCAGCTGCTTTTGCAGCTGCATCACTGCGTCCCCCTGCGTGCCGTACTTAAGGGGTTCATAGCTTTCCTGGGCGGCGGCAATGGGCCCCAGGGCCGTAAAGCCAATGGGCATAGCCGCCAGCAGTATAAGGGCCAATGCCCATGCGCCTATCCTTTTCATTGCAGCACCCCTAATTCGTAAATGTGATTAACATAGTGCGGTTTGATATGGCATGTTTCACACGGCATGCCACTTCCTATATGACACATTCGCCCCTTAGCGGGCGGTTCCTTTTAGAAGGATCAAAATGTTACAAATATTCGTTCATGGCTGCCAGTCGGTCAAAAATAAGGGTAGGCTGGACAGCGGAATGGGTCAGGTCCTCAGGCTGGGTCTCCCCGGTGAGGACCAAAATGCTGGTCATGCCGAAGCTTACGCCGGTGGCAATGTCCGTGTACAGGCGGTCGCCTACCATGGCGTGGCTTTCGGCGGGCAGCCCTGTTAGCTTTAACGCTTCTTCCACGATGCCGCCGTAGGGCTTGCCCAGGATGATATCCGGGTGGCGGCCTGCACTGGCCTGGATAAAGGCGATAATGGCGCCGATATCCGGGGCAAAGCCCGTTTCCGTGGGGCAGTTGTAATCCGGATGGGTGGCGATATACGGTAGGCCTGCTCGGACGAGATCGCAGACCTTTGCCATTTTGGCGTAATCCAGGGTAGTATCATAGCCGATGAGCACGTAATCCGGGTGGTCTTCGTCCTGGGGAATGCCCATGGCCCGCAGCTCCTCCCTGAGGAGGGTATTGCCCAGCACGTAGGCTTTTTGGCCTGGAAAGGTACGCAGGGCATAGGCCCCGGCGGCCTGGCCGGAGGTGAGGACATTGAGAAAGGGCTCGCTGACACCCATTCGCCTAAGCTTTTCGACGTAAAAGGCAGCGGACTTGGAGGAGTTGTTGGTGACGAACAGGGCTCTGCGGCCTGTTTCCTCCAGCCTTTGGAGAAAATCCAGCGAGCCGGGCAGGAGCCTATCCCCCAGGTAAAAGGTGCCGTCCATATCCAAGAGAAAGCATTGGACAGCCGAAAGTTTTTCCTTGATCGCCTGATCGTCCATAGGAGCCTCCTTCAAAGGGCGTGCCGCCAGCGCAGCTATCCCTGATGGAGCCTGCTAGCCCCATAAAAAACGCCCTTGCTGCGCTACCTATTGTAGCACAGCAAGGGTGATAACTCAAATGGAAAAGGCCGATATTACAGGACTTTCCGTAGGAAATCCTGGGTGCGGGGGTTCTGGGGGCTTTCGAAGATCTGCTGGGGAGTGCCTTCCTCCACCACAACGCCTTCGTCCATAAACAGCACCCGGTCGCCAACCTCACGGGCAAAGCCCATTTCGTGGGTGACCACCACCATGGTCATGCCGTCATGGGCCAGCTGCTTCATAACGTCTAGCACCTCGCCTACCATTTCCGGGTCCAGGGCGCTGGTAGGCTCGTCAAAGAGCATCACGTCGGGGTTCATGGCCAGGGCCCGAACGATGGCGATGCGCTGCTGCTGGCCGCCGGACAGCTGACGGGGATAGACGCTGGCCTTTTCGGCCAGGCCTACCCGATTCAAAAGCTCCATGGCCTTTTCCTTGGCCTGGGGCTTGGTCATCCGCTTAAGCTTTACGGGGGCCAGGGTCAGGTTATCCAGAACGGTCAGATGGGGGAAGAGATTAAACTGCTGGAACACCATGCCCATGCGGGCGCGAATTTGGTTGATGTCGCATTTGGGAGAGGTGATCTCCGTGTCCTCAAAGAAGATCTGGCCGCCGGTAGGCTCCTCCAGCAGGTTCAGGCAGCGCAGCAGGGTGCTTTTACCGCTGCCGGAAGGCCCGATGATGACCACCTTTTCGTTAGCCTTGATCTCCAGGTTAATGCCCTTGAGCACGGAAAGCTCGTCAAAGGACTTTTCCAGATCTTTAATGACGATCACTCTGACGCAGCCTCCTTTCCAGTTTGCCGACCAGCCAGCTGAGGAAAATAACCATGATCAGGTAGATCAGCGCAACGGCGATCAGCGGCATAAAGGCCGAATAGGTAACGCCGCGAATGCGATTGCCCGCGAAGGTAAGGTCTGCTACGGCCACATAGCCTGCCACGGAGGTCTCCTTCAAAAGAACGATAAACTCGTTGGCCAGGGTGGGCAGAACGGTTTTCAGCACCTGGGGGGCGATAACGTAGATCATGGTCTGGGTGTAGTTTAGCCCCAGACTGCGCCCGGCCTCGAACTGGCCCTTTTCGATGGACATGATGCCGCCCCGGAATATCTCGGACACGTATGCGCCGGAGTTGAGGCCGAAGGCCAGCATGGCCACCACAACGCCATTATCGGAGGCTGCAAAGACCACGTAAAATAGCAGCATTAACTGAATGACCACAGGGGTGCCTCGGATGATGGTCACATACAGGCGGCAGATAGCGTTGAAAAAGCCCAGAAGGGAACGGCCTACGCTCTTGCGGCTCTTTTTTGCGGTGGTATCCCAGGTGGTGCGCACGGTGGCCACCACGATGCCAATGGCAATACCCATGAGTAGCGCTACCAGCGTGATGAGCAGCGTATTTTGAAGGCCGTTCCATAGCAGCTTCCATCGGTTTTTGTCAATAAAGTTCAGCGTAAATTCAGCTGCCAATCCGTTAAACCATTCACGGATGCCTGCTGATTCTAAGGCTAAAGATAAGCCTGCTCCCATAAGTCCTCCTATCGGCTAAAGCACCACGAAAGGGGGGCGGCTGAGCCGCTCCCCTCCTGCGTGCGCTTAGCACTTTCACACCGCTTATTCCGCAGGGATGTACTTTTCGATGATAGCCTTCACAGTGCCGTCGGCGATCAATGCTTCCAGGGCCTCGTCAAACTTGGCCAGGAATTCCTCATTGCCCTTGGCGATAGCGGCGGCGTAATCCTCCACGGCATATTCGGTGTCCAGCACCTTCAGGCCGGGGTTGGCGGCTACATAGGCCTTGGCGGGCTCGTTGTCGATGACTACGCAGTCCACCTTGCCAGCCAGCAACGCCATGGTGGCATCGTTGCCGTTGGGGAAGCGGGAAATGGTGGCCAGGCCTTCATCCTCCAGGTCCCAGGTGGTGTACAGGTCACCGGTGGTGGACAGCTGCACGCCGATCTTGGTGCTGGCACCCTCGGCGAAGAGGTCGTCTACGCTCTGGATAGCGGAATCTTCCTTGACGATAACGGACTGGATGCCGGTAGCGTAGCTCTTGGAGAAGTTGACCAGCTGAGAGCGCTCCTCGGTAACGGTCATGCCGGCCATGGCAAAATCGGCCTTGCCGGACTGCACAGCAGAGATAAGGGAGTCGAACTCCATATCGGAGATGACCAGCTCGCAGCCCAGCTTTTCGGCGATGGCAGCGGCGATCTCCGCGTCGATGCCCACAACGGTCTCGCCGTCGTAGTATTCATAGGGGGGGAAGGACGCGTTGGTGACCATGGTCAGGGTATCCGCCAAAGCGGCGGTAATAGACAGGCAAAGGGTCAGGGCCAATACCATAGCGAGGATCTTTTTCATAGTGATCTGCCTCCTACACATTCTTGCTTCTTGGAATGTGCATAGTATACGACTATTTATGCAGCATGTCAATAGTTTTTTGCATAAATATTCAAGAATATTTTAGACATACTTTGCGGGCTTGTGTACTGCTCAAAAAAGGGCAGGAAAGACAGTATTGGAAAGGCTTTGCTGATATAGCCTACTTAGCAAGACTTTCGCGGTATAGGCTTGGGCCCAGCTCATAAAAGTCGTTGCCCAGGGCATCCACGGCTACGGTCAGGGGTAGATTTTTGACGATCAGCCGCTTGATGGACTCGGTGCCCAGGTCCTCGTAGGCCACGACGGTGCATTCGGTTATGCAGACGGCCATATAGGCAGCCACGCCGCCCACCGCCGCGAAGTATACCGCGCCGTTGCGCTTGATAGCGTCTATGACCGCAGGGCTGCGCCCTCCCTTGCCGATCATGGCAGCCATGCCGTGATCTAAAAGTGCCGGGGTATAGGCATCCATGCGCATGCTAGTGGTAGGGCCGATAGAGCCGGTGGGCTTCCCTGGAGGCGGCGGGGTAGGGCCTGCATAAAAAACCAGCTGCCCTTTCAGGTCCACCGGCAGGGCCTCGCCCTTTTCCAAGGCGGCGCAAAGCCGGGCGTGGGCGGCATCCCGGGCGGTGTATATGACCCCGCTGAGCAGCACACTGTCGCCGCAGCGAAGCTGCCTCATATCCGCTTTATGCAAGGGAGCTTCCAGATGAATGGTACTCATAATATGCATCCTCCCTTTCTTACAGCCAGGCGGAAGCATGCCGGGTGACATGGCAGCCCACGTTTACCGCCACCGGAAGCCCCGCGATGTGGGTGGGGGCGGTCTTGATGCGCAAAGATAGTGCCGTAGTGAGCCCGCCGAAGCCTTGGGGGCCAATGCCCAGGGCGTTTATATCCGAAAGGAGGGTCTCCTCTAATTGGGCATAGTAGGGGTCCGGGTGAGGGCCTTCCCGAAGCTCCACCAAGGCCTCCTTGGCCAGTTCCGCCACCTGCTCAAAGGTGCCGCCGATGCCTACGCCCAGCATCATGGGCGGGCAGGGGTTGGCCCCGGCCAGATGGGCGGTCTCTACCACAAAGCCCTTGACTCCCTCCAGCCCTTCGGCGGGGGTGAGCATCTTGAGGCGGCTCATGTTCTCACTGCCAAAGCCCTTGGGGGCCACGGTGAGCTTGATCTTGTCTCCGGCTACCAGCTGGGTGTGCAGCACGGCGGGCGTATTATCCCCGGTGTTGCCCCGGCGGATGGGGTCCTTCACCACGGACTTGCGCAGGTAGCCCTGGGTGTAGCCCTGGGCCACCCCGGCGTTTACCGCATCCTGGAGGATGCCGCCGGTGATGTGCACATCCTGGCCCACCTCCGCATAGACCACGGCCATGCCCGTATCCTGGCAGATGGGCATGGACTGCTCTTGGGCGATGGCTGCGTTGCGCTCCATCAGGGAGAGCAGCTCCTGGGCGGGGGTGTAGGGCTCCTTTTGCCGGGCCTCCCCCAGCAGGCGGCACACCGGCCCCGGCAGAAGGGTGTTGGCCTCTATGCACAGCCGCGCCACGCAGGCGGTGATCTCCTGGACGGTCAGGGTTCGAATCTTATTCATGGTCGTACTCCTTTGGTATGGACTTGTAGTACGTTAATATTGTCTTTTACAGCGCTGCGGATAGACGCGCACAAGGGCGCAGGCCTACGCAGGGTCAGTCCAGCGCGATGCGCACCACTTCGCAGGGGTTGCCCCAGCGGGGCACGTGCACTACATTGCTGGCCCCGGCGGTGACGATCATCCGGCCGTCCACCACGCCCTTGGTATATCGGGGGAAAAGCCCTTGCCCCGGAGCGTAAAGCCCCTGCGCCTTAATGCGTATCTGCCCGCCATGGGCATGGCCCGCCAGCACCAGGTCCACCTCCCGGCCCCGCAGCCGCTTCATATAATCCTCCGGCCTGTGGCACATGAGCACCTTAGGGCCTTCCAGCTTTTCAAATTCGTCGATCATATCCGGCATTTCCAGCTCTTGGGGCCGATACCAGCCGCCGAGCCACAGCTCCCCAAAGCGGGTATAGGCATTAAAAAGCACCGAGGCCTTGCATTCACCGAGCTTTTGGAGCATTTCGTCCCGGTCGTCGATACGCATTTCATGGTTGCCAACGGAAAAAAACGTGGGAAGCCGCTGGGCGGCATCGTCCAAAAAGCGCAGGCCCGTATTGCAGGTCTGCTCGTACCGATTCACCACGTCCCCCGCCACCAGCAGACAGTCCGCCCCTTCGATCAGCGGCCAGATATCCTCATAGGGTTCATCGTGCAGGTCGGCCACTAGGGCCAAGCTCATGGGCCTTGCAAGCTTTCCCGTATGCCAGGCATAGTTTGTTACACTTCGCAAAATAGCCTCCTAGACGGCCTCATCAGCCGGAATTGCCCCTATTTTATCACAGCTCGGGTTTGTTTTCAAACCCGGCGGCGGGGCAGGGCCTTTTCTATAGTATAAACGGGCGGCGGGGCAGGGCATTCCCAAAGAAGGCAAAAAAAGAACTTGCCCTTGCTGATTCCATACGTTATAATAGCTAGGTTATATTCGCCATGAAAAACGAAGCGATAGGAGAGAATTAAAATGCGTAAGCGCATGGTTTTAGCGTTAGTGTTGGTGGCTGCTATGGTCCTTACCTCCAGCTGCGGGCTGATCGTAAAGGATGAAGCGGTGGACAAGCAAACGGTGATCGTCGAAGTAGCGGGCAAGACCCTCACCAAGGGTGAGGTAGCCGAGTCCGTGGAGTATAACCTAGCTTATCAGGAGTACCTGTATAATTACTATTATGGTATGAGCTTTGACCGGACGGACAAAGCCGTTATTTCCAATATCCAGGACAGCGTTATTGAGCAATTTGTGCGCAGCGCCGTTACCCTGCAAAAGCAGGAGGGGATGGGCATGATGGAGTTCTCCGCAGAGGAGTTGGCGGAGATCGAGACCGAAGTCGAGCAGGCCTACCTCAGCGATGTGGAATACGTCAAGTCCTCCTATTTCGCCGAGACGGAGCTGACCGGTGAGGAGCTGGACAGCGCCATTGCCGCGAAGATGACGGAGCTTGGCTACAGCAGCACGGAGGACCGGATGGAAAGCCAGAAGGCCACCAAGGGCTATGAAAAGCTGAAGGCCGAGATCGTCAAGGAAGTGACCTTGACGGACGAAGAGCTGCAGACCGCTTACGACGAGGGCGTGAAAGCTGCCCAGGAGCGTTACGCGACGGCGCTGACCAATTACGCCTCCGATGTGCAAGGCGGCGAGACCATCTATTACGTGCCTGCGGGCTACCGCAACGTAAAGAACATTTTGGTCAAGCTCAGCGAGGAAGACAGCGCCGCTATCGCCGACCTGAAGGGCCAGCTTTCCGGCAAGCAGAACCGACTGAGCAATGTGGAGACCTCCTTGGCGGGCCTGAAAGAGGATGCCACCCAGGACACCGAGGAAGAGGCCGCCAGCCGCAAGGAGCTGGAAGAGACCAAGGGCACGCTGACCACTGAGATCGCCGATCTGCAGACTCAGCTGGATGCGGCAAAGGAAGCAGCCTACGCCAAGGTGCAGCCCAAGATCGACGAGATCCTGCAGAAGCTGGCCGAGGGCGGCGACTTTGACGCGCTGATGGCAGAATACGGCGAGGACGACGGCATGAAGGAGTCCCCGGCGAAGGAGACCGGCTATCTGGTCTGTGAAGGCGACACCAGATGGATAGCGGAGTTCACCGAGGCGGCCATGGCCCTTGGAAAGGTAGGGGATGTATCCGCGCCGGTCAAGACCGAATACGGCATCCACCTGCTGCAATATGCCAGCGATGTAGCCGAGGGCGTAAAGACCCTGGACGAAGTAAAGGAAAGCCTGTCCACCGAGCTGCTGGCAGAAAAGCAGGGCATCTTCTTTGAAGAAACTGTTGACCAGTGGGTGAAGGACGCAGGCGCAAAGATCAATAAGGATCGGCTGTAAGGCACGATATACAAAAAAGCGGGGACGAAGGTCCTCGCTTTTTTTGTGTGGCGGCAGATAGCCCAAGGGGCCCAGCTGACAATTATTGACATTGAACCGACAAAGCAAGTGGGCTCTTTTCGTAATAAAAAACGGAAGGAACTTCTGTCCTTCCGTTTTCTATTACTGAGCCATGCTGGCCATTTTCTTAGCCAGGCGAGACTTTTTGCGGCTTGCGGTATTCTTATGCAGAATGCCCTTGGCAACTGCTTTATCAATAGCGGAGGTGGTAGCACAGTACTGCGCACCGGCTGCTGCGGGATTGGCCGCAAGCTCCACATCAAACTTCTTAATGGCAGTCTTTACCTTCGACTTCACAATGCGGTTACGAAGATTTTTCTTCTCGCTGACCTTAACGCGCTTCATGGCAGATTTGATGTTTGGCAACGTTCTTCACCTCCTTGGTATTCTTGAATAGCAAGGGAAATTGTATCATGTCCGAAAGGAAAAAGCAATACCCTGAGCGGCTTTTTTTGAATTCTTTAGCAATCCCTGCCCTGGACAGGCTTTTGCTAGGGCCTCTCGAGGAATAAAAGCCGTCAGGCTTTCCCTTGAGCCTGACGGCTTGTGAAAGATATTATTTCCGGTCCGCCAAAATACGCTCAGCGATCTGAGGCGCGGTAAGGCCATACTCCTCAAGCACAGCCAGGGGCTTGCCGGACTGGCCAAAGACATCCTGAATGCCCAGCTTGTGGAAGGCATAGGCACCGTTGCCCACCAGGACTTCCGCTACAGCGTCCCCAAGGCCGCCGATGACGGAATGCTCCTCTACGGTGTAGACGGTGTGGCATTTGTCGGCGTACTGCTTTACCAGGGCGGCGTCCATGGGCTTGATGGTGTGGAGGTTGACCACGGCTACATCCAAGCCCTTGGCAGCCAGCAGCTCCTTGACCTCCAGGCAGATCTCCACCATGATGCCGCAGCAGAAGAGCACCGCATCCTTGCCGTCGCTAAGCACATTGCCCTTGCCGATCTCAAAGGGGCGATCTTCCAGCACGGTGGTAGGCAGACGGGCCATCCGCAGGTATACGGGGCCGTCCAGCTCGGCGGCGGCGGCCACGGCCTTTTCGCACTCGGTGGCATCGCCGGGGACGATAACGGTCATGCCGGGGAGCACCCGCATGAGGGCGATATCCTCGATGGCTTGATGGGTGCCGCCGTCCTCGCCCACGGTAACGCCAGCGTGGGTGAAGCCGAATTTTACGTTATTGTGGGGATAGCATACGCCGTTGCGGATCTGCTCGTAGCAGCGGCCTGCAAACACCGCAAAGGTGGAGCAGAAGGGGATCAGCCCCATGGTGGACATGCCGTTGGCCATATCCACCATATTGGCCTCGGCAATGCCGGCGTTGAAATGCCGGTCCGGGAAGGCCTTCTGGAAGGTGACGGTCATGGTGGCGTGGGAGAGGTCGGCATCCAGAACAACGATCTTATCATTAGTGACGCCCAGCTTGGCCAGGGCCTCGCCGTAGGCAACGCGAATAGCTTTCTTTTCACTCATAGTCTTAGCCCTCCAGATCCTTTAGCGCTTGGATACGTTCGTCGGCATTGGGCGCCTTGCCGTGCCAGCCTACCTGGTTTTCCATGAAGGAAACGCCCTTGCCCTTTGTGGTGTGGCAGATAATAGCGGTGGGCATGCCGTCCTTGACGGGGGCATTCAGCGCGGCCAGCACCTGCTGGATATCATTGCCATCCTTCACGTCGATGACATTGGCACCAAAGGCGGCAAACTTAGCGTTCAGATCACCAAGGGACAGGACCTGGTCATTGGAGCCGTCGATCTGCAGGCCATTGTTATCCACGATGAAGGTGAGGTTTGACAGCTTGTGGTGGGCGGCAGCCATCAGGGCTTCCCAAACCAGGCCCTCCTGCAGCTCGCCATCGCCCAGGATGCAGTACACATGGCAGGGGTTGCCGGAGGCCTTTGCGCCCAGGGCCATGCCCGTGGCAATAGAAGCGCCCTGACCCAAGGAGCCAGTAGAGGCATCCACGCCGGGGCATTTCTTGGCATCGGGATGGCCCTGCAAAATGCTGTGCAGCTGCCGGAAATTCGCAAATTCATCAGTGGAGAAGTAGCCCCTCTCGCCCAGCACCGCATACAGCGCGGGAGCGGCATGGCCCTTGGACAAGACCAAGCGGTCCCGGCTCTCGGCCTTGGGATCCTTGGGGTCCACGTTCATCTTGTCAAAGTAAAGAGCCACCAGGATATCGGTAACGGACAGGGAACCGCCAGGATGGCCGGAACCGGCAGCGGCGGTCATGTTGATGATATCCCGCCGGACCTGCTTGCACGTGTCATTGAGTGCCTGGATATTCATGTGCGTTCTCTCCTCTGGTTTATTTTTCCGGGCTTAATAAAGCCGGGTCAAGTTGTACATACAAACTTGATTATAAAAGGAAAGGGCGGGCTTGTCAATCGGGGCAGTCGGTTTATTGCATCCTGGCTCCGGTGAGGGCATTAACAAATTTGTCCTGAAAACGGTAGGCAGGTGTGGCTGTGTTATAGGTGCCATCGGCGGGAAGCAAGAGATAGCACAGCTCCACTTCACTGGCGGCGATGCCGTGGCGGGACAGCTCCTCCTGGGCGGCCTCCGGGGGAACCAGGGCTTGCGGCTGGCCTGCGGGCTCGAAGGAGGACCACTTGGCCCTAAGGTCGAACACCCCGCCGTCGCACAGGCCGATGGTGGTCTCATTGGGGTTCAACTCTACGAAGTAGTCTCTTATGACGATGGCGTTGGTATCCGCCCAGTACAGGGGCAGCCCTTCCAGGGTCTGTCGAAAGCGGACCTTATAGGTGGGAGGGAAATACTTGGCCTTGTCTGGAAACTGCTCCCCCAGGAGACCCTCCGCCCACACGGCGTTCAGGGTATAGCCCGTAAGGCCCAGGGCTTCCATGGCTGCATTCGCCTGCTGGAGGGCTTCCTTCTTGGTAAGGGTGCCCTTGGCTATGCCGGAGGACGTCATGTCGTTATAGCGGTGGGAGTGGTCATGGCCTGCGGAGCAGCTGCGTTTTTCGTAACGGATTTCCAGACCACCGGGGCAGGCGACTATCGTAGTGTAAGTGCAGGAGGGGTCTGGGTTTTGGGGATCCCAAAGGGATATAAAAGTGGTGCCGTTGGGGTTGGTGGGGTCCGTATTATGGTCGGTATCCCGTTTCAGGCCTGCAGGGACTTCTTCGCCAAAGGTAAAGGATATAAGGGCCTTTTCATCAAGGGCAAAGGGGATCACCTTGTATTCCGAAAGGACGCGGGTCTCCTCCCCAAGGGCGGAGGCGGAAAAGAGCACAACCAGGATAAGCGGCAGGCACAGCCTGAGCCACGAGGTGCAACGCGATAGACCGTGCGATGCATAGCGTGAGGCGTAGTGCGAGCTGTGATGGGATATGCAATGCGGCTTGTGAGGTGATTTGTGATGCAACAAGGGGTTGGATATATAGCTTAATGGGCGCACCTGAAATAAAAATCGGTTATTCATATGCTCCGCCTCCTATCAGCCGTCTACGTCATAGTCGTAGATGTGGGGTTCGTAAATGGCAGGCCCGTTGGCGTGGTAGACCATGGATACCAGGGTATCATCCACATAGGAGAAGGTCAGATCATAACAGCTGCCGTCGGCCATAATAACGTCCAGCGATACCCCGAAGCCGTGATTGTTACTCAGCCTGCGCTCGCCAGTGGGGCCGATGGACTGGATCTGAACGCCATCCTTGCGCATGGCCTCCACGGCAGAGCGGGCTAAGGTCAACCATTTTTCATCCATGGGGTCACCCTGGATATCGGTGTTGATATTTTTACTGGAGGACCAGGACCAATAGGCGGTATCCATTCGCTGAGTATCCACATTGAGCATGGTTTGAAGGGTCAGGGTCTTGCCATTCAAAGGGGCGGAGAACTGGGAGGAATAGACCTGGTAGTCTCCGGCGTTAACGTCGTAGGTGTTGGCAGGCAGCACCCAGTCCTCCCCGTGCATTTCCATGGAGGGCGGCGCGCTAAAAAGCCGGGTCATTTCCTTTCGGGTCTGTATTTCATACTGGAGGAACGCGGAAGCATCTACATTAAAGTCCTCGCCATATTGAGTGCGAATGATCACAAGCAGCTCTTCATCCGTGAGGGAGCGGGAGGGGAGCAGCTGGAACTCGTCCAAACCGCAGAAGCTGTCCTCGTGGAGTTTGACAAGGCCGCAGCCGCTTTCGCTGGGGATGGGCAGGCCAGTGCCCTCAGGGCGCAGGCCCTGGCGCTTGTAGAGGTTTAACAGCAGCTGATAGCGGTCCCATTCCTCGGCGGCCATGGGGCGATTGGCGTTAGCGCCGCCGCCCCGCATGCAGCTCCGGTAGGAAAGGCTATCCGCAGTGAAGGGCAAGCCCAGCTCGTCATAAGCGGCGATGATAGCTAACAGCTCATCCTGGGTCAGCTCCCGAACGGGCAGCAGCACGTAGACGGCCTCACCCTCGTACTGGTCCCGGGGCAGGCTGTATACGCCTACCTCCACATCCGTTGTGGGGTCAAGGACACTTTGGCTGGCCCGCTCTTGGGCGGCATAGGCTTCCAGCAGCTGGGGCAGCTTGGCCTTTTCGTTGGGGGTCAGGTCGGGGTACTGATACATGCCGCCGTCGGTGCCTTCGTGGCCATAATAGTTTTCCATCTGGGTGATAGAGTACAGATCCTCCTGGACCGGGGCAAAGCTGACCGTGGGCACTGCGGTGGGCAGGGCCACTACGGTGTTCTCCTCCATGGCCAGGGTGCGTATGGGCAGCAGGGACAGGCCGAGGAGCAGGATGCAAAGCAGGCGCCTCCAGCTTTTGGAATGTGATCTTGCAAGGCTTACTGTTACGGGATCACGTTTTGAGAAACTTATTTTCACGGGGTGCATCTGTTGGGTCTCCATTATGGGGTCACCTCCTGGGACAAGGATACCGCAGAGGATGTAACGGAGTATTCATCGGGTTGTAACGAAGTGGTAAAAGAAGGGCCTTTGGGAAACGGGGCGGCGGATGCTTCCTGGCTGGACGGCATGATAAAGGTAGCCACGGTGCCTTGCCCTGGCGCGGAGGTAAGGGTCAACTGGCCCCCATGCAGCTTTGCGATGCGCTGGCAAAGGGACAGGCCCAGGCCTGCGCCTCCGGCCTGCCGGGTCCGGGCCTTGTCCGCCTTATAGAAGGGCTCAAAGGCGCGGGAAAGCTGCTCCTCCGTCATGCCCAAGCCGTGGTCTGTGATGGAAAAGCCATAGGGGAGCGGGGCCAGGGTAACGGTCTGACCGGGTTTGGAGGCCCTAAGGGCGTTTACCGCTAGGTTGTCCAGCAGCAGGGCCAGCAGGCCCTCGTCGCCAATGAGGGGCGTGTCGCAGACCGGAGCCGCATTGCCGACGGGGGCCATGTCGCTGACTGGAGCCGCATTGCCGACGGGGGCCGTGTCGCTGACTGGAGCCGCATTGCCGATTGAAGCCGCGTCACCTTCTAGGGTGGAAGCACGGTCCTGGGGCAGGGCTACCGTTAGCCGCACCTCTCCCGCCTGGGGCTGGAGCCGCCTTGCGCAGTCGGCCAGCAGGGCGGGAATATCAACCGGGCGAAAGGTAAGGGACTCATGGGGCAGGCCGCATAGCTTCATCAGCTGGCTGTCCATATCCGTCAGCCGGAGGGTCTCCTTAGCGATGGCCTCCAGCAGGGCGGCCTCCTGGGCTTTGTCCAGGGCGGCGGTTTGCAAAAGCCGGGTATTGCCCAATATAGCGCAAAGGGGCGTGCGCATCTCGTGGGCCAGGGCATCTAGCAGCGCTTGGCGGCTTTCGGCTTCTTTGCGGAGGGCCTCCTCCCGCTGGGCCACGGCGGTGTCCATGGCAGCAAAGGAGCGGGCCAGGGCCCCCAGCTCGTCCTTTCGCCCGGTGGGCAAGGGGGCGGCAGGCAAAGGATCGGCCAGCCCTCCGGCGGCCAAGCGTTGGGCGGCCTTGTCCAGGGCGGAAAGTGGGCGGGTGAAAAGCCAGGCCAGCAGCAACGAAAGTCCCGCCACCAGCCCCGTAAACAGCAGGCCATAGCCCGCAAAGGAACGGAGCATATCCCGGCGTTGCGCGTAGACATCCCCTACGTTAAAAAGGCACAGCAGGGTCAGGTCCTGGGTAATAGACTCCGCAATGGCATAGGTCTCCGGACGAGAGCGGGTATCCAGCATAGCGCAGCGGATGCCGGTGAACAGGTCGTCATAATAGCGATTGGGGAGGGTGGCCAGAGGTACCTTGCGGTAGCAGAGGATAAGCTCCATGTTTTGATCCTGATAAGCGTGGCGGTAGCGGCCTGCAGCCTGGGTCAGCTGGGCATAGTCCAGCTTGCTGAGCTGGGGCTGCAGGTTTTGCATGACTAAGGTTTGGGCCAGGGAGGCCCGCTGGCATTCCTGCTGGATGGACAGCGTAAAGCTGCGCTGGATGACCAGAAAGCCCATCAGCAGCATCAGCGGCATAAAAACGCAGATCATTCCCAGGGTCAGACGCTTTTTCATGGCTGACCCTCCTGGCTTTGGGCTGCCGGACTTTGGGGGTGATGGCTTTGCCCTTCCTGCCTTGCATAGCGGTAGCCATATTTATAGACAGTTTCAATAGCCTGGGCGGAATCATCCCCCAGCTTTTTGCGCAGGCGCTGGATGTGCACGTCCACAGTGCGGGTCTCGCCCAGATAGGCGTAGCCCCACACTGCAGCCAGCAGCTCGTCCCGGTTCATGGCCCGACCAGCCCTGCGGGTGAGCAGGGCCAGCAGCTCATACTCCAGGGCCGTGAGCTGCAAGGAGGCATTTCGGCACAGCACCGTCCTGGCGGCATAGTCCACGGTCAAAAGCGCATCCTGGTAGCTTTTTTCCTCCTTGCCCGCCCGGCGCAGGATCACATCCACCCGGGCCAGCAGCTCCGCAGGTTCAAAGGGCTTCAAAACATAGTCCTCTGCGCCCAGGGTAAGGCCCCGCACCCGGTCGCTGACGGCGGTTTTGGCGGTGAGAAACAGTACGGGCACGCCCCGCTCCACAAAATCCCCGGAGAGGGAAAAGCCGTCCTCATCCGGCAGCATCACGTCCAAAAGAGCCACGTCCAGGGCGTGGCTCAGCAAGACCTCTCGAGCCTTAGACGCATTTTCTGCGGTATAGCAATGGTGACCGCCAAGGGTCAGATGCATCCGGAGCATATCCCGGATGCTGGCCTCGTCGTCCACGATAAGCAGGGTCGCCATAGACCGGCCTCCCCTCTAAAGATCAGGTATATGTAATTGTAGCATATATAAAGGCAATAGTTGTAACGGACTTGTAAAATGGGGGATTTTGCTATGGTCACAGGCATAGCCGCCGGAAAGCCAAGCTGCCGGAAAGCATAGCGGCCTGTAAGTCAAGCGGGCTGCAAGTCAAGCGGGCTGCAAGTCAAGCGGCCTGTAAGTCAAGCCGCCGGAAAGCCAAGCAATGCCTTACTGGTACGGGTTTAGGACCGCCAGGGTGGAAAGCCGCTGCTGACGGGCGGAATGCTCATAGGTCTGCTTGTAAAACTCCAGATAGAGCATGTCAAGCAAATACAGCTGGGACATCCGTGAGGACATGGAGCCGCCCTGGAGCGGGCCTTCGCTGGCACCGCAAAGGAGGGTGATATCACAATATTTGCCAAGGGAGGATTTGGCATAGCGGGACACGCCAATGAGCTTAGCTCCGCAGTCCTTCACCCGCTGGGCAATGGCGATGCTCTCCTTGGTGGCGCCGGAATAGGAAAACAGAATACCTACACAATGCTTGTTCATCAGTGCGGCATCCATCAGCTGCAAATGGTAATCCGGGTGCATGTGGGCCTTGGGAGTAAGGGCCATAAAGCGGCTTTGCGCTTCCATCGCCGCGATCATGGATTTGCCAAGGCCAAAGAAATGAATGTTCTCCGCATCCACCAGCCATTGCACGGCCACCTGGACCTCCTTGTATTTCAAGGCCTGAAAGGTCTCCTGCAGGGCGCGGATGTAGGAAGAGAGCACCTTTTGGGAGACGGTGCGCAGATCGTCCGCACAGGTTACGGCACCGGTAAGCGGCGCTAGGGCTGGGTCCGCCGTGCTGGAGGCAATGGCCTGGGCTACGTTGAGCTTGAAATCCTGATAGCCCTTCTGATCCAAAACCCGGCAAAAGCGAAAAACGCTTGTCTCGCTAACCTCGCAAGCGTTGGCCATATCATTGATGGAATGGTATACGACCTTGTGAGGATGGCTGAGCACATAATCCGCTACCAGCCTTTCCGCCTTGGTAAAATGACTGTAGTGAAGCCGAATTTGTGTTAATATATTTTCATTCATGACGCACACACCTTGACTTATTGTCTATTTATTGTACCGTAAGAATCATGGAATAGCAAGGGCGAATACGACAAAGTTCGACAAAATTTCAGGAGGGACACAAAAAACGGCCCCAGAGCACGCTTTGCGCATTTTGCCCTGGGGCCGTTCATTCTTTTTTTTCGATCAAAGGGTGGCTTGGGTATCCAGGATGTACCGTTGGCCCTGATGGAAAAGGTTCAGGCGCACCCGCCTCCAGCCTTCTGGAAGCCGGGGGGACAGGCAGGGCTTTCCGTCCTTGAAGTGCAGGCCCAGAAAGCCCCTTAGCAGTACCATATACGCGCCGCCTGCGGCGGCGGGGTGGGTGCCGCCGATGTACACAAGCCCCGCCCATTCCTTGCCGCCGCCCTTCAGGTCCGCCTGGGCGGACTTAAGAAAAAGCGGATAGGCCTCCTGGGGGCGGCCGATACGGCAGGCAGCCAGGGCGTACATGCAGGCGCTCAGGGAGGAGCCGTGCTCCGTCCGGGGGAGATAATACTGGTAGTTGGCCTCGATCTCCGCTGGGGTGAACCGCTCCGGCTGCATGCACATCAGCGCGATCACATCCGCCTGCTTGATGATCTGGGTGTGGGCTGCCACGCCGTAAGCCCCGCCCCAATATTCCTTCTCGTGGAGCAGCCGGCCCCGGACCGTCTCCAGGGAAGCGTCCTCCAGGGCAAAATAGCCGTCGAACTGCGCCATCACGCCATCTTGCACGGTAGGAGCCTTTATCCTTTGGCTGCCCGAGAGAAACAGCGCCTTGAGCTGGGACAGGGGCTGGTGCATCTCTTGTTCCAGGGTCTCGTAGTCCGCCGGGTGCGCCATTTGAAGCTCGTCCAGCCACTCCGCTGCCGAGGCAAAGACAAAGCGGGCCATTTCGTTGGTATAGGCATTGTTGTTGACCCGCTCGTGGTATTCATCCGGGCCGATAACATCCCAAAGCTGGTATATCTCCTGGCCAGGATGCTGGATCAGCAGGCTGTGGTAAAAGAGGCCTGCCTCCAGCAGCACCCGCATTCCCCCGGATAGGAGCAGGCTCCAGTCCCCGGTGCGGCGGGTATACATGAGGAGACCGTAGACCACGGCGGCGGTGATGTGGACCTGCTTATCCTTGAAAAAGGTGCGCATGGGGCGGCCGGTAAACACATCCGTCACGTTATAGTCGGAGCAGGCATCATAGCCTCCCTCCTGGCTCTCCCAGGCGTAGAAGGCGCCCTCCAGGCCGTAAGCCCTCGCCTTTTCCAGCGCGCCGGGGAGGGTGTCTATCCGGTAGCGGAGGGCGGAGCGGGCCGCCTCGGGCAGGACGGAAAGGTAGAAGTCCAGCATAAACATTTCCGTATCCCAGAAAACGGCCCCCTTATAGGTCTGGCCGGAAAGCCCGCGGGCAGCAATGGACAGGGAAGGACTGTGCCGGGGGGCGATGCACAGGAGATGGTAGAGGGAGTAGTTTAGGGCCAGCTGGGCCTCCTCGTCCCCGTCGATGTGCACGAAGGCCGTATCCCATAAGGCTCGCCAAGCGGCCCGGTGGCTTTTAGCGAGAGCCTCAAAGGAGGGCGCGGTTAAAAGGGCCTGGACGGCGGCCTGAGTGGGGGAGGCTGCGGGGGCAGGGTGGAGGACATCCTTGGAGGTGAAGATGGCGGCGGTGACCGTCAGGGTAAAGGCTTGGCCGGGCGCCAGCGTAAATGTGTATTGCCTGCCGTGGATGCCGCTGTCCTGAAAGGGCGCCTCCTGGCAGGGCAGGCTTGAACGAGCCGTCCAGGCGGTGGCGACCTGCGCGCCCTCGTTGGTATGGCCGGTAACGGAAACGATGGAGGTTTGTATGGCGGGGGTGCTTTGCGTGTCTGGGTGGCTTTGCGTGTCTAGGTGGCTTTGTACCTCTGGGCCGATATGCATCTCCGGGTGTAGCCGGGCATAGTGCGGGCCATGGATATCCCAGACCTGGCTGTCGATACCGGCCTCCAGGCGAAGCTCCGTCCGGTGGGTGGCGGTAAGGGTGGTGCGCATGCAGAGCCGATGGGGGTCCTGCATATGCGCAAACCGCTCTGTTACAAGGGTCACATCCCCCTTTTCAAGGGCAAAGACCGTCTCCCGCCTGTGCAGGCCGGAGAGTATGTCTATTTCCTGCCGATGGGCCTTGGGGGTGCTGTCGGGCAGGGCCAGAGGCAGGCCGCCGGCGTATGCTTTAAGATAGAAGGGGTTGGGCGCGTTGAGGGGCTCCCGCCAGCCATCGCCAAAGCGGTCGTATATACCCGCCAGGTTGACGGCAGGCAGGCGATCCGCCCGGTATTCCTCAAGAGCGCCACGGACCCCCAGATAACCATTGCCAATGAGGAAGCGGTTTTCCAGGTCGGTGATCTTTTCGGGGTCGTAGCCTGTGGACGTAAGCCATAGGGCATCCATAAGGTTCATGATTTTACACCTCCGGTGTTTAACGTTAAACTAGATAGCCTTGAAAAAACCCTCCTGCGAGGGTGAGAAGGGGCGGGTCACAGAGCCCGGACGCTGCTTCGCTCCACCAGGGAAACGGGCATGACGATGTTTCGGGGCGCACCAGTATCTTTTTCCAGGACGGAAATAAGCATTTCGGCGGCAATACTTCCGCGCTGTACAACGTTCTGATGGATAGAGGTAAGCGGGGGACTGGTGAGACGGGCGATGTTCAGATCGTCAAAGCCGACGATGGAAACATCCTCCGGCACCTTGCGCCCTGCCTCAAACAGGCCGGAGATGATGCCGGCGGCTAAAATATCGGCGGTGGCGAAGATGGCGGTATAATCGTTGCGGCGGGCTAGCTCCCGGCCCAGAGCGGTGCTTTGCTCGATGCCGATCTCCTGGCCATAGATGTTGGCAGGGTCCGGGGCAAGGCCATATTCCCCAAGGGCCTCACAATAGCCCTCGTACCGTTCCCTGAGCACGCCCTGCTTCTGGATCTGGGGGCCGCAGAAAAGGATATTCCGGTGGCCCTTTTCCAGCAGATGCCGGGTGGCCTTATAGCCCCCCAGCCTATCAGCCAGCCGGACCTGCAGCTCGTTTTCGCTGTCTACATAGCTGTCGATAAGGATGAAGGGGGTGGAGTTGGACTTGAGATGGAGGTAAAAATCGGAGGGAAAGATACCGGTAACGATGAGCCCATCCAGATTCCAGTTGGTGAGGAGGGATAAAAGCTCCGGCACGTTGTTGATGGTGCGGACCATCATATAGTAGCCCCGGTCCCGAAGGGTCTGCTCGATGCCGGCCAGCAGCGCGCCATGGAAGGGGTCCTGGAAAAAGCCGCCTACCTCCGGGGGGACCAGGTGATTGATAACGCCGATGATGTGGGAAGCGTTGCTTACCAGCGCCCGGGCGGATAGGTTGGGTACGTAGTGCATTTCATCAATAATATGATTGATGCGCTGGATCATCTCCTGGGATACCCGGCCGGTGTTGCCCCGGATGACGTTGGATACAGTAGTGGCGCTGACCCCTGCCACCCGGGCAATGTCCTTAATGGTAGACATCGGCTTTCCACCTTTCATGTAGTATAGAGGTAGTATAGCACAGGGAAAGCACGGCGAAAAGAGTTTTTTGGAAAAAGAGAAATATTTTTTAGAAGTTTTGCGTAAAAGTATATTGACAAATCCGGAAGTTGTTGCTATAGTATAGTCAAGTTGAACGATAAACCTTTTAGATCAAAGTAAATTTGACCACGCTCCTATTTGCGACATAAAACGGACAGAGAATAGGAAAGGATCAAATTTGGAACAAAGGTTTAACGTAGAACCTACAAAAGGATGCGGCAGGGTTTTTACTCGCCGTCCAAGAAAAGGAACTAAATAAAAGGAGGCCGACCCCATGAAAAAGCTGGTATCTTTGCTCCTGTGCGCCATGCTGGCGCTGTCCGCCTGCTCCGCCCTGGCGGAAACGACGCTGAAACTGGGCATCTATCCTGAAGACATCGACACCGCCGCTGTGGAAGCCCACGAGGTGTACATGGCCGAGTTCGCCAAGCAATGGCCCGATGTGACCATCGAGAAGGCACATTACAAGTACGCTACCGATACCTTCGTATCTATGGCTGAAGCAGGCACCCTGCCCACCATTTACGAATCCTGGTACACCGAGCCCCAGAAGCTGATCAAGGGTCAGTTTGTGGCGGAGATCACCGAAGAGCTGGAAGCCCGCGGCTGGGCCGAGAAGATGAACCCCTCCATCCGCGCTCTGCTGAGCGACAGCGAAGGCCACATCTACGGCACCCCCCGGGATGGCTACGCCCTGGGCCTGATGATCAATGCGGAAGTCTTTGAAGAGGCTGGCCTGGTAGACGAAAACGGTATCCCCCTCTACCCCAAGACCTGGGATGAGCTGATCGAAGTCGGCAAGATCATCAAGGAAGAGACCGGCTCCGCTGCCCTGTGCCTCCTGGCCAAGGACAACGCCGGCGGCTGGCATTTCTCCAACATCGCCTGGAGCTTCGGCGCGCAGCTGGAGAGCCAGGACGAAAACGGCAAGTGGATCAGCCAGCTGAATACCCCCGAGGTCGTGGCTGCCATGAACTACATTAAGGCGCTCAAGTGGGAATATGACCTCCTGACCGCCGACCCCACCGCTGAGGACTGGGGCACTGGCTTCGCTCAGCTGGGCACCGGCTCCGCCGCCATGTACATTGGCGCTAACGACGCTGTGAACATGCCTACCTCCGTTAACGGCCTGGCTGTTGACAAGCTGATGATGTGCGGCATTCCCGCTGGCCCTGGCGGCGCGTACAGCCTCTCCGGCGGCACTCCCTACCTGTTCGCCGCCAACGCCACCAAGGAAGAGATCAACGCCGCCCTGAACTATCTGGAAGTGATGGGCAAGGCTCCCGTTCTTACCGATGCTGTAAAGACGGGCCTCGTCGAGGACGCCAAGTACCGCGTTGCCAATGGCATTCCGGTCATCAACAGCTTCCCCGCCTGGTCTGACGAGGAATACCTGGCCGAAAGCCGCCGCGTTGTGGAAGAATACAGCAACGTGAAGGCCGAAATGTTCGCTCCCTACTTCGCCGCCCTTTCCAGCGAAGGCAATCTGAAGCTGGAAGAGCCCATCGAGACCCAGCTGATGTATGCGGAGCTGACCAAGGTATTGCAGGCCGTGATCACCGACGAGAGCGCCGATGTGCAGGCTCTGCTGGATACCGCCAACGCTAACTTCCAGGCTATCCTGGACGATGGCATTAACAAGTAAGACAGTATCTCTTTACGCGGGGGATGCCGGGTCCCGGCATCCCCCGCTGGTTAAAAGGCGGCTCCTCATATGCTTAGCCCAGCCCGGTCCCGGCCCCTGGCCCTCTATTTTAGCCGTGCTGGGCTAAACATATAATAGGATCATCGGGAATGATACGTTTAGGAGGGAACAACGTGCAGCAGGTTCGCACAGTATCCAAAGGACATTCGAAGGCCAGGCTCATGCGGGACCTGGGCGCTTGGGCGGTGATGCTGCCCAGCATCCTGTTATTCTGCTTCTTTGTTTGGGTGCCGCTGCTACAGGCGGTGAACCTGTCCCTGTACGAGGCTAATGGTATGCGTCTGGAACGGTTTGTGGGCCTGCAGCAATATATCGCCGTGGTGAAGCAGGTAGACTTTTGGCCTGCAGTACGCAACACCGTATATTATACCCTGTGGTCGCTGCTGATCGGCTTTCTGCTGCCGATGGTGCTGGCGGTGATCATTCACGAGATGACCCGGGGCAAGGCGATGCTGCGGACCGCCATCTACCTGCCCAACATGGTGCCGGGATTGGCTGTGGCCTTCCTTTGGAAGTTTCTGTACAAAAGCGGGGATAATGGTGGCCTGAATATGCTGCTGACCGCGGTAGGGCTGCCTGCCACCACCTGGCTGGCCAATGCGGATATAGTGATCCCCTTGATCGTGATCGCCCTGACCTGGAAGGGCGCGGGCGCCACCACGCTTTTGTACCTGGCAGGGCTTCAGGGTATCAACCCGGAGCTGTACGAAGCCGCCATTATCGACGGGGCCAACGTGCGCCATCGCATCCAGCATATCACTATCCCCAATATCTACAACCTGGCTCGGACGCTGTTCATACTGCAGATCATTGCCGTATTCCAGATCCTCTACGAACCGCTGGTCATGACCAACGGCGGCCCCAACAATGCATCTATCTCCATGATGCAGCTGGTGTTCCGCTACGCCTTCGAGTTCTTCGATTATCCAAAGGCCAGCGCGGTGTCCGTTATTATCTCCATCGCCCTTATCGCGTTGACGCTTGTTTACAACAAGCTGAACAAGCCTAAGGATATGTAAGAAAGGAGGCGGGAGATATGATGCAAAGAAAGCTTTATGAGAAAAACGACGGTGCTATCCGTGGCTATGATCTGCGCAGGCCTGGCGTGCGGGTGGGCTATTACCTGATGTACGCGCTGGCGCTCCTGGCGATCCTGATCGCGCTTTTGCCTCTGGTGTGGATTCTTTTGTCCGGCTTTAAGGATATCAAGGAGTTTTCGCGGGGCGTTCGGGGCGCGGATAAGCTGTACCATATCCAGTTCCTGCCCGCCAGCTTTTCCCTGGATGGGTATATGGAGACCTGGAACCAGATGAAATTTTACCGCTACTACCTTAACTCCCTGTGGGTGGTGCTGGGCAGCGCCGCAAGCGCGCTGGTATTTAACGGGCTGTTTGCCTATGGCATCAGCCGGCTGCAGCCCCGAGGCTACAAGGTGGTATATGCCCTGGTGATGGGCACGCTGATGCTGCCTGCCACCACCAGCGTGGTGCCGCTACTCATCAATATTACCAAGGTGAAGCTCATCGGCAGCTTTTGGCCCCTGTGGCTCAGCGTAGGTGCCAATGCCTTCTATGTGGTGCTGTTCAAGAACTTTTACGACACCATGCCCGAAAGCCTGCTGGAGGCTGCGCGGCTGGACGGCTGCAACAACTGGCAGCTGTTCTTCAAGATCGTATTCCCCCTGTCCATGCCTATCAATATCGTTATCATTATTTACGCTATCAACGCCGCCTGGTCGGACTTCCTGCTGCCCTACCTGGTGCTGGGCGGCACCAAGCTGGAGACCGTGATGGTGCGCCTGTTCACCTACCGTACCTCCGATCGGGTAAACGACACGGCGGTGATAAGAGCTATCGTTTTCTCCATCATACCGCCTATCATGCTGTTTATCTTCTTCCAGCGGCAGATCACTCAAAACGTGGTGTCCGCAGGCCTGAAGGGCTGATCAAAACGTATAACAACTGCAAAGATATGGAAGCGAACGGCTCCCATGGCTTTGTGTACCTGTAAAGCAAAGGATGATCGTTATGGCAAAATGCGCCGACCAATATTTTGGATGTGATCCCTGGAAGATCATAGAAAACGGCTTTGACCCCAAGCACGCCAAGGTCAGCGAGTCTATCTTCGCCCTGGCCAACGAGCGGATAGGGGTGCGGGGCTATTTTGACGAGGGCGGCACTTTGCCCTCCCTTAGGGGAAGCTACGTGGGCGGGGTGTACGAGCTGGAGGGCGACCCCAGCCCCGGCGGGTACAAGGGCATCGTGAAGCAGACCCACTATATGGTAACAGCGGCGGACCCCTTTGGGACGGACCTTTGGGTGGCGGGAGAAAGGCTGGACCTGGGCCTGAGCCGGACGGAGGCATTTAAACGGCAGCTGGAGCTGCGCACAGGCAAGCTGGAGCGGAGCT
Source organism: Eubacteriales bacterium (assembly GCA_031548115.1). Lineage (GTDB taxonomy): Bacteria > Bacillota > Clostridia > Christensenellales > Aristaeellaceae > Limiplasma. The sequence goes on from JAVBRJ010000006.1 coordinate 65,826, forward strand.
TTATATGGAAAACGGCTAACGGTGGGCGCATTTCATGCCGGTTTGAGCGGCTGCTGGGCATGGAGGACCCCCAGTGGGCCATGCAGCGGCTGACCCTTACGGCCCTGGATAAGGACGCGGAGGCGGAGGTATTCCTAGGGTTGGACGGAAACCTCGTGCACCAGACCTACCAAAACTGCCTGTGGCAGGAAGTAAGAAATGAATATGCGGAGGATATAAGCCTGCTGGAGCTGCAAACAGGGACCACGGAGCAGCGGGTGCGCTATGCCATGAAGGTGCGCGCCGCCAGCCCCATGGAGCCGGTGCGGGAGCACCGCTTGGCAGGCGTGAAAGGAAGGCTGCGCCTCCCAAAGGGCGAGGAGGTGGCCTTGGAGCGGGCGGTGTCTGTGCAGGCGATCCGGCAGGCGGGAGAGGCCTTTGGCCCGTTGCCGGCGGCATGGCCCTCCTTTAAAGAAATGCTGGCCGAAAGCACCGAGCACTACGCCGCCTTCTGGAGCCAGTCTGACGTGGAGATATTAGGCGATCCGGAAAACCAGCAGGGCATAAGGTTCTGCCTGTTTCAGCTCCATCAGACCTACCGGGGAGAGAACCCCAGGGATAATATCGGTGCCAAGGGCCTCACTGGCGAGGCCTACAATGGCCATGCCTTCTGGGATACGGAGACCTATTGCCTGCCGTATTATTTGCTCAATGACGAAAAAGCCGCCAAGAGCCTTTTGATGTACCGCTACCACACCCTGCCCCAGGCCATGGCGCGAGCCAAGGAGCTGGACCTGGAGGGGGCCTGCTATCCCATTGCCACGCTCAACGGCAAGGAGGCCTGCACCCTGTGGCAGCACGCCAGCCTGCAAATGCAGCCCTCCACCGCTGTAGCATATGGCATTGAGATATACGCCCGGCAAAGCGGGGACAAGGCGTTCCTGCACCGGGAGGGCGCGGAGATGCTGGTGCAGATCTGCCGGTATCTGGCCTCCCGGGGGGATTGGAACCAGGACCAAAGCGCCTATGGCTATTACGGGGTCATGGGGCCGGACGAGTTCCACCTGATGGTGAACAACAACTACTACACCAACTATATGGGCCAAAAGACCATCCGCTATACCCTGGAGGTTATAAGCGGCCTGAGTCAGGAGGAACGAAGGGCCTTGGCGGAAAAAACCGGGGTAGGGGAGGCGGAGCTGACCCTATGGAAGGCCTGCGCCGATAAGATGCTGCTGCTCCAGGACGAAAAGGGCCTGCGGGAGCAGCACGAAGGGTATTTCAGCCTACCGCACCTGGAGGTGGACAGCATCCCGATGACGGATTTTCCCTTGTACGAGCATTGGAGCTACGACCGCATCTACCGCACGGATATGATCAAGCAGCCGGATGTACTGATGGCTATGTTCCTATACCCGGGCGATTTTTCCCAGGAGGCAAAGCGGGTCAATTACGACTATTACGAGCCCCGCTGCATCCACGAAAGCAGCCTGTCCCCCTCCATCCATTCCGTGCTGGCGGCGGAGCTGGGCCGGGAGCAGGAGGCCTTTGATTTCTTTGGCTATGCCACCCGCCTGGACCTGGACGATTATAACCGCAATACCTGCGACGGCTTGCATACCACGGGCATCGCCGCCGCCTGGATGACCATCGTGATGGGATTTGGCGGTCTTCGGATGGACGGCGAGATGCCCACGCTAAGCCCCATGCTGCCGGAGCAATGGAAGGGCTTTTCCTTCTCGCTGCTGCTGGGAGAGAGCCGCATACGGGTGCTGGTGGAGGCAGGCAGCGTGACGCTGCTGCTGCTGGCTGGCCCGGAGCGGGACGTGCTTATATATGGAAGAAAAGTAACGGTCACGGGCCGGGAGCTTCGCTATCCCATGAAGAGAGAGGAAGCCATATGAACCGAAAAATACAGACATGGATGGGGGCGGCCATCGCGATGACATTGTGCTTTGGGGCGGCCATCCTGGGGGAAGCGGGCTTGGGTGAAGCCGCCCTGGGCGAAGCTGGCGCGGCGCAGCCTGCCTTGGAGCAGCCTGCCTTGCGGGCCTGGGCGGGCACTGTGGCCACGGTGAACGGCGCGCCCCTTTTTTTGGCAGAAACGGCGGTGAATGAAAGCCGCACCTGGACCTCCCGGCCGCCGCTATCCAGCGCGCCTGTGGGCGTATTTGTGCTGGAGGGCCAGGCGGAAATAGCCATCACCTATGAAGGCGCGGCCATTGAAAGCGCTGTAGTGCGGCCCCTGTCGCTGGGGATCGCCCCGGAAATAGACGGGGACACCCTGCGGTTTACCCTGGAAGCACCCGCCCAGGTGGCGGTGGAGATCAACGGGCAGACCCAAGGGACGGTGCACCTTTTCGCCATGCCGCCGGAGACGGATATCCCGGACAAGGACGCGGAAAACGTACTCTATTTCGGACCGGGCCTGTGGGAGACCGGACGGCTCGTGCTGGAAAGCGGCCAGACCCTGTACCTGGCGGAGGGCGCGGTGCTGCGGGGCAGCCTCTACGCTGAGGGACAGACGGGGATAGCTGTGCTGGGCCGGGGCATTATTGACGGCAGCACCTTTGACCGGTGGCCGGACGCGGTGGTACCTATCGACTTTAGCGGGTGCTCGGACGTGCGGGTGGAGGGCGTGACCATACTGGACCCGGCCGGATGGACGCTGAACCTGTACCATTGTAAGGACGTGGCTGTGGACTGGGTCAATATTATCGCAGCCCGGTCCAACAGCGACGGCATCACCGTGCAAAGCTGTGAAGATGTAAGGGTGGAGCATTGCTTTGTCCGCGGCTGGGACGACAACCTGGTGGTGAAGGGCTACGAGGGGGATGCCAAGAACATCACCTTTGAAAACTGCATTCTGTGGACGGACTTGGCCCAGTCCTGCGAGATCGGCTACGAGACCCGGGCGGAGGAGATCAGCCACATTGCTTTTCGCAATATCACCGTGCTCCACGCCAACCACAAGCCTGTGCTGTCCATCCACAACAGCGACAGCGCCCTGGTGAGGGATGTGGTATTTGAGGATATCACGGTGGAGGATTGCCACCTGGGCCAGGGGGATGGGGCGGTGTTCCTCATCGACCTAACCACTACTAAGAGCCAATGGTCCAAGACTCCAGAGCGGGGGAATATACGGGACGTGACCATTCGCAATGTTAAGGTGCTGGAGGGGGAGGTCCCCGGGGTGCGGATATTTGCCTTTAGCAAGGACTGTACCATTGACGATGTGCATATCTCCGGCCTTACCCTGATGGGGGAAAGCATCCATAGCTTTGATGAACTGCGATATACATACAACCGCAAGCTGGGGAAGGATATCACACTGGAATAGAAGCATGCAAAAGGCATATAAAAAGCGGCCATGCGCTTTTTCCATCGCGCATGGCCGCTTTTGTATGCTGTTATGGCTATGCTGTAATGGCTTTATTGTTATGGCTATGCTGCTATTGTTTTGTTGCTATTGCTATGCTCCTACGGCTATGCTGCTATTGCTTTGTTGCTATTGCTTTTTCTTGCGGCTGCTTCTTACTCATCCTCCAGCTTGTGGCCGCAGTAGGGGCAGAAAAGCTTGGGATCATCTTTTTCGTGCTTGTTGGCGACCATGGCGGCGTTGAAGCCCGCAGTAATGATGCCGGTGGGGATGGCCACCACGCCAATGCCCATGATGGAAATGACCGCAGCAAAGAGGCGACCCAGGGTGGTGATGGGATAGACGTCGCCATAGCCCACAGTGGTGAAGGTGCACACCGCCCACCACAGCGAGGCGATCACATTGGGGAAGGCCTCTGGCTGGGCCTGGGACTCCACGGTATACATGAGGATAGAGGCGAAAAGCATGATCAGCAGGCAGGCGCTGATGGCGGCCACCAGCTGGGTGGCGGAGGCCTTGAGGACGTGGAAGATGATGTGCAGGGAATCCACATAGCGGCCCAGCTTCACCAGGCGGAAAAGCCGGGTGAGCCGGAAGAGGCGGAACATCCGCAGAAAGCGGAGGTCCGCGGTGAAAAAGGGCAGATAAAACGGCAAAATGGCCAGCAGATCAAAGACGGCCATGAGCGAAAAAATGTATTTCAGATGCGGGTGCTTGGCGCTGGGGTAGAGCAGGTCCGCCGTCCAGATGCGCAGCAGGTATTCGGCGGTAAAAACGATGACGGAAAAAAGCTCAAACGCGCTGAACCAGGTGGCATACCTTTGGGACAGCTCACCAAAGGATTCTAAAATAATGGACAGTACACTGCATAAAATAAGGGTGATGATAAATATATCAAAGTAGTGACTGGCCTTATCTTCGTGGTGGGCCTTGTTGATTATCTGAAACAGACGTTTCTTGAAGGGCTTCATTTGTTTCGATTCCTGCCTTTCGTGCTTTTGTAGATTATAGCATAGAATGTACTTGACGGCACTATTAAAAAAGTATCACACATGTATAAATATGCAGTTGGAAAAAGAAAAAATACAAATTTGGGATATGTTCTGTAATCGCAAAAAGACTGATATAAAGAGAAAACAGAAACATTCCCAAAACAGTTTTGAACAATTTTAGCGTCGAAAAACAAAAAATCGTAAGGAATATGTTGACTTTTTGTAATAACTATATATAATTATGCTGTATCCTTGCATATCTCTAATGAACACATTATTTTGCGGGGATAGCGGTTTCGCTATAAAAGGCGAGGAGTGATATTGCAGCGTGCTGTTCAACTCTTTACAGTTCTTGGTTTTCTTCCCGATTGCAGTTCTCGTGTACTTCGTGCTTCCTCACCGGGTCAGGTATCTGTGGCTTCTGGTCCTCAGCTATTATTTTTATATGTGTTGGAATCCGCAGTACGCGCTGCTGCTGCTTTTTTCTACGTTTATTACTTATTTAAGCGGACAGCTGATCGACCGTTCCGCCCGGAAGGAGCTGGCAGGGCTTACGACACCGGGGGAGCGCAAAGCCGCCAAGCGCACCATGAGCAAGCTTTGGGTAGCCCTCAGCTTCGCGATCAACCTGGCTATTTTGGTATTCTTTAAATATTTCGGCTTTATTGTGGATAATATCAAGGTGATAACGGACAACCTGGGCGTAAGCTGGACGCCGCCAAGCTTTAGCGTGCTGCTCCCTGTAGGTATTTCCTTTTACATCTTCCAGGCCCTCAGCTTTACCGTGGACGTATACCGGGGCGATGTGCGGGCGGAGAGAAATTTCTTCAAGTACGCGGTTTTTGTATCCTTCTTTCCCCAGCTGGTGGCTGGACCTATCGAGCGCTCCTCCAACCTGCTGGGGCAGTTTGACGAGGAACACCACTTTAGCTATGACAACATGAAGAACGGCCTTTTGATGATGCTGTGGGGTTTTTTCCAAAAGGTGGTGGTGGCGGATACCGCCGCCGTAGTGGTGAATCAGATATTCGACTACTATCCTTACTACCAGGGTTTTGTAACGCTTCTAGGATGCCTGCTCTTTGCAGTGCAGATCTACGGCGACTTTGCGGGGTATTCCAACATCGCCATCGGAGCGGCGCAGGTGATGGGCTTTAGCTTGATGCAGAACTTCAAGGAGCCCTACCTGTCCTGCTCCATAGGGGAGTTTTGGCGCAGATGGCATATCTCGTTGTCCAGCTGGTTCCGGGATTACCTGTACATCCCCCTGGGCGGAAACCGCAAGGGCAAGGGCCGCAAGTATTTCAACCTGATGGTGGTGTTCTTGACCAGCGGTCTGTGGCATGGGGCCAGCTGGAACTACGTCATATGGGGCGGCCTGAACGGCATATATCAGGTCATCGGCTCGGAGCTTAAGCCCGTCCGGCAAAAATGGCTGGAGCGTATAGGCGCTAAAACCCAAAGCGTCAGCTACAAGATCATGCAGATGCTGATCACCTTTGTGCTCATCGACATTGCGTGGGTCTTTTTCCGGGCGCCGGACCTGACCAGCGCCCTGGGCATATTCCGGCAGATGTTCAGCGCGTTCAACCCCTGGGTGCTCATAGATGGCACGCTGTTCTCCCTGGGCATTTCCGAGCCCCGGTTTTGGTGGCTGCTGATCTGCGTTGTGGTGATGCTGGTGGTGGGTATCGTGCACTACCGGGGCATACACATCCGGGAGATCGTCGCCCGGCAACAGATATGGCTGCGCTGGGGACTGTATATTCTGGCTATCTTCACGGTGCTGCTGATGGGCGCGTATGGCCCGGACTTTGACGCAGCGGCGTTCATCTACTTCCAGTTCTGATTCATTCATAAGGGAAAGGAGGGTCCTAATGAAAAAGTTTTTGCGTTGCGTGTGCTTTTTGTGCGTTTTTGCGGTGCTGTTTTATTTCGTCAACACGGCGCTGCGCCTGAAATATCCTGACGGCATTGAGACCATGGAAAATTTTTATGATTATAAAAGCGGCGAGCTTGACGTGCTCTTTGTGGGCAGTAGCCATGTGGGCATGAACGTGGACCCTTATACCCTGTGGAACGAGTACGGCATGGCCGGATACACCCTTTGGGGCGGCATGCAGCCGGTATGGAACTCCTACTACTTTATCAAGGAAGCCTTAAAGACCCAGCAGCCCAGAATGATCGTGCTGGAAACCTACACCACGGCGCTGGACGAGCCCTATAGCGATTACAGCGCCACGGTGAAAAACACCATGGGCATGCGCATGTCCATGGACAAAATAAGGGCGGTGGCGGTCTCTGCCTCCACCACCGATCTGGCTTATGATATCTTGCTGGGCGTGCCCACATACCATGAGCGAGTGATGGCGCTGGAAAGGGCGGATTTTGAAAACTTCTTTTGGAATAAAAAGACCGCGATACAGCGCTTCAATATTGAGAATGATATTACCTATCCTATGGAAAACCCAGACTGGAGCATCGTGACCGAGAAAGAGCCTCTGGCGAAAAAGCAGGGGGAATACTTCCAAAAGATATTGGACCTGTGCCGCACCAAGGGTGTGAAGCTGGTGCTGCTGACCAGCCCCTATCATGCCGCCGAGCAGGAGCAGCGCCGATACAATACCATCGCCGAGATAGCCCAGGAAAATGGCTTGGAATATATCAACTACAACCTGAGCTATCGGGATGCGGGCATTGACTTCCAGACGGATTTCCGGGACCCGGGCCATCTGAACATGGATGGCATCGTGAAGTACACCAAGCATTTGGGTGGATATCTGAAGACCCTTGGCGATATCCCGGACCGGCGGGCGGATGCCTCCCATCCCTGGAACATTGCGGCCCAGGAGAGTGAAAGCACGCTTCGCTACCGGCTGGAGGAGCAGTTTATCGGGGATGGTTTGGGCAGCTATGTGGACACAGGGCTTACGCTTTATGAGAATCCCTTTGATTCCTGGACGGTGCTGGCCCGGATCGACGCGGATGCGGCAAACAGCGTAGATACGGTATACCTGTCCTGCTTCAGCGAGGACCCGGCCAAGGCAAACTACGGCTTGCTGGTGCGCAAGGAGCCAAACGGCTCCCTGGCCATCCGGGCGGGCAACAACACCATGTACGAGATCCGGGATGCCCAGGGCGTGATAACGCTTGGGATATCCAAGAGCGTTAACGGATACACCATCGTGGTGAATGGCAAGGTGCTGGCGGACGATGTGCAGCTGCCCTGCGACGCATACAACGGGAATCTGCTGATAGGCTGTCAGGAGACGGTGGAAGGCGAGAAGTTCCGCTTTAGCGAGAACAAGGTAGCCGCAGTGGAGGTATATAGCGATACCTGGGGCAAGGACCGCTTGGTCGCCTGGCAGCCGGAGCTGCCGCCCATGCCCGCCGGCGGCCAGATGGAAGTGAACCTGGAATACCGGATGGACACGCGGTTTGTAGGCGACGGTGCTATATGGATGGATACGGGCATCCCGCTTTACCTGCAGCCCAGGCAAGATTGGACGCTGGATACCCAGCTCGTGCCCCTGACAGGAGAGGGAGACAAGGTGTACCTGTCCTGCTTCAGCGAGGAGGAGGACGCCTTCCGGGGCCTGCTGGTCCGCGGGGCCAATAATGGAGACATAGAGATACATGTAGGGGCCAACTATACGGCGGTCGTGCCCTATCCGGGCGAGGCACCTGTGCGGCTGTCCGTGGTAAAGGACGGATTTACCTACTGGGTATATGTAAATGGCACGCTGGTCATTGAGGGCGAGGAGAGCCGCTGCGCGGCCTATGAGGGCACGCTGCTGGTGGGCTGCCAGACCACAGCGGATGGCGATTTCTTCCGCATGAGTCCGGTGACGGTGGATTATCTGGAGATCGAACCGGAGGTCCTCAGTGCCCAGGCCCTTAAGCAACGACAGCCATTGTTGCCCCCGGAGCCTGTGCCGCCTGTAGCCCAAAGCGTGGAGTACCAGCTGGCGCGCCCCTTCCTGGGGGATGGCGAAGCCAACGCGCTGGATACGGGGATACAGATGTACGACGTGCCGGAGAAGGACTGGACGCTGCTGGTGGAAATGCGGCGGGAGGCCCGGACCGATATGACCACGGTGCTGTCCTGCTTCAGCGAGGACCCCAAGGACTATCACGGCTTGCTTATCCGGCAGATGAGTGATTATGAGTTTAGCTTCGTGCTGGGCAAGGATACGGTCCCCATTTCCGTGGACCCGGACCCCAAGCTTAAGCTGGCCATCGTTAAAAATGGCAATTTTTACAAGATATATGCGGGCGGAGTATTGGCCGCTGAGGTGGAATCCCGCTGCGCAGCCTATGACGGAACGCTGCTGCTGGGCTGCCAGATAGATGCCAATGGCGAGAAATTCCGCTTTGGCGCGGTGAAGATCGAAGGGCTTGAGGCCCATGACGGCTGCTGGACAGACGCACAGATACGCGACTGGGCAAACAGCGGAAAGTAACGAGAAGTAACGAAAAACAGCGGAAAATGAAGAGAAATAGCGGAAGATGACAGAAGGTATCGGGAAACAACGAAAAATGATGGGAAGCCATGGCAAAAGGTAGGGCTTTTGCGAAGGGCTTTTACGAAGGCCGGGGTACGATAGACCTTTACAGGCAAAGAAAGGGGGGGAGTAAATGGCAAATGAGCAAAAGCGCGGGCTGAACAAGGGACAAGGCTTAGGGCTGTGCTTTGCGCTGCTTCTTGCGGCGGTGCTGGTATATATGCTGTTTTCAACTCCCCGTATCGGCGGTGTGGACTACGGCAACTATGACGTGGTCTTGCAGCAGGCGGGCCTTGTGCGCACCCAGTGGGATATGGGTCACGAAGCCCAGCGGTATTACCAGCGGGTAAACGAGGAATTCGATTATGGATTCTTGGCCTATACCAGTTTGCTTCGGCCAGGGACCCCCACCATTCAATACTATATCGCCTTTACAAGGCTTTGTACCCAGCCCTTTGGCCTGCATTTTTCCACGGCATTTTTGGCTGCTGTCTATATTTTGGTGCTGGCCCTCAGCGCCTACGGACTTGTCAGCGCGCTGTATAAGTGGCTAGGCAATGGCGCTATCGTAGCCGGGGTAGGGCTGCTGCTGCTTTTCTCCCGCAGCAGCATCGTGGGCTATCTGGGCTCCCTGTACGATCAAGGGGCCGTGATGGTGACGGTGGTGGCCTATGTGGCCCTGGTGGCCCAGGCGCTGTCCATGCCCAAGGGATACGGGCTGCGCAGGGTGCTGCCAGCGCTGCTCGTGGGCGGACTGCTGCTTTCATCCCAGGCCCAGCTGGTAGTGCTGACGCCGGGGATACTAGCCGTTTCGGCTATGCTGATATGGCACGGAAAGCCAGAGGCGGCCAAGTGGGTAGGCTATTTCCTGGCCTGCGCTGTGGCGATCGTCTTTGTCGTATTTTCCTCCTGGAACCGCCTGAATGAGGAGCTGGATGTGCAGGCAGATGCGGCCCGGTATTTAACGGCGTTCCAGGGGCTGCTGGTGCACTCGCCGGCCCCCGCTGCGGACCTTTTGGAGCTGGGCCTGGACGAAAGCTATCTGGGAGATATAGGCCGTTCCTATTATGAAGAAGAGACGGCTTACGTGCACAACCCCAGGGACGAGGCGGAAAAGGAACGACTGTTTGAAAAAATAGCGCTGTGGCCCGTGACGAGGATGTACCTGGTTCATCCCCAGCGTATAGGGGATACCATTGCCAGCCTTGAAAACCATCTGCTGGATGCCGAGAACGAGCGTATACGCACCGTAGATACGGGAGAGACCCGCTATCAGCGGCCCGGGCTGCTGGTGCTCTTGGATCTGTTTTTCCGTCAAGGCGGTTTTGTCCGCCAGACCTTATGGATGGTAAGTGCCGCTGTGGCCCTGGCGCTGCTGGCCGTTTTTGTGCGTGGCCAGCGGGATGGCCGCGCTATGATGCTCTGCGCCATGGCGGTGATGATGGCAAGCTTTACCCTGTACCTGCCGGGGACTGTGGCCCTAAGCGGCGGCCTGGACATCGACGTGGCCAAGGTGCTGTTTATGTTCTTTGGCCTGATGGCCTTGCTTACGCTGCTGATGACGGCAGGGCTGGCGTTGCGGCGGGTGTGCCTGTGGATCGAGGATCAGGAAACGGGCTTGGAGCTGGCGGGGCAGGGCCTGGGCACTAGCCGCCTGTGGGCGTGGCTGCAGCGGACCGCCGCCGACCGCAGGGCCGTGGCCGTGGGTTGCATGGCCCTGGCAGCGGGCATGGGCGCGTACCTTTTGCTGGCGGTGCCCCGGGCAGGCGGCATCAACAACGGTGACTTTGGCCGGATGATGCGGGTGCTGGGTCTTACGTGGCAGTCGGATATCCTCTATAACCCAGGTGAGCAGGCTACCAAGCATGTGATCGAGCATTACGATTTGGTGGAGGGCTTGAATCCTATCCTGGCGGGATACAGCCTAGCCTATCCCTCTGCCCTGGTCCGGCTGCTTTGCACCCTTACGGGCCTCCCCTATTCGACCTTAGCCCTGAGTGTTATCCATATCATTGTGACGGTTCTGTGCATCGGCTTTATCCTGTGGGATCTGCATCCCTATCTGGGCAAGGCGACACTGGGGTTGGGCCTGCTTTTATGCATGATGCTCATGGGCGAAAACTATATTGCATGGTATAATTCGCTTTTTGGCGAGGGCTCAATATCCATAGGACTTCTCATGTTCATCGCCTGCGGTGTTCATCTGGCGGTATTGCCCCGGGGGTATCACAGCGCAAGGTGGCTGTGCCTGCTGGCGTTTTCGGGGATGTACCTGTGCTGCGGCAAGGCCCAGATGATGCTGGCGTTGCCGGGGGTGCTGGTGCTGGTGGTGGGTATGGCGCTTTACCATCTGCCCAAAAAGAAGATGCAGCGCATACTACACTGCGGACTTTGCCTGGTGCTGTGCATAAGCTGCTCCCTGGGCGCGCTGAACCTGTACAAGATCAACGAAGTGGACAGCGGCGATACCACCATATGGCAGGCTGTATTTTACGGCGCGCTGATGGTATCGGATGATCCGTTGGCAGATATGGAAGAGCTGGGTATTGACCTGAAGATGGCGCATGATATCGGAAAGCACTTTTACTTTGGCGAAGAGGATTATGTTTACCCCATGGATTCTCAGGAGGCGTATGACGGCTTCTTTTCCAAGGTCAACAATTTTACCCTCATCATGTATTACCTGCGCCATCCTAAGTACCTGTTCAAAATGCTGGATTATTCCGCGCAGGAATCGTTGCAGCTGCACACAGGATTCATGGGATATAAGGGGCAGCGGTACGATTTGGTCCATGACGAGGTGAAACGCTTCGCCCTGTGGGCAGAGATACGCCCGTATTTTGCAGCATCGGCATTTTGGCAGTACGTTATCATATATGGCCTTGTGGTGGCGGGCATACTGTTTTTGCTGACGCGCAAGCGAATACGGGCTTCCGTAAAAATGCTGTGGTTCATCCTGCTATGCATTATGCTGATCGGGGTGCTGCAGTTCCCCATGACCGCACTGGGCAACGGCTTTGCCGACAGTAACAAGCAGCTATATACCTTTATGCTGTGCTACGACATAATGGTGATAGTGATCATCGCTGCCGGGGCCCGCCAGCTGCACCAGTGGTGGCTGAGGCGGCTGGCGTTAAAGAGTGAGCAGGGAGAGGGGGGAGTGCAGGTTTGAGAAAAAAAACATTACTGGACTATACCGTACTGGCCCTGTTCATCATGTGCATGGGCTTGGCGCTGTACGCCACCCTGCAATACTCCACCCGCGCTCAGCAGCGGGAATACCTTTTGCAGGCGGAATGGCTGCTTAAGACCCTGGCCATCACCCTGGGGCTTTATATCTTGATGCGGGTGGAGGGCAAGCTGGCCCCCGACATCCCTGCCTGGGGCCGAGGCCTCATCGAGGCGATCGTGGTGGTGGGCGCTTGGGGCCTGGGGCTGTATGCGCGGCTGGCGGTTATCCGCGCCATCCCGCTGGAGCCTGCCTCGGACTTTGCTACGTACTACAACATTGCCGAGCATCTGGTGAACGGCACCCTGATGGGCCGGGCGGCGGACGGCTATCGGGATTATATCGCGCAGTTCCCGCACACGCTGGGCTTTCCTATGCTGGTGCTGGCTCCCGCCTTTGAGGCCTTTGGCATCTCGGTGTCCTCCGCCCTCAACGCCAACCTGATGTACTCCATGGGCTCCATCCTCTGCGCCTATCTCATCGCCAGGCGGGCCGGGGGACGGGCGGCGGGCATGATCGCTGCGGTGCTGATGAGCCTGTGGCCCTCCCATGTATTCTACTCTACGATGGTGGCCTCGGAGCCTGCCTTTACCTTCTATATCTTATTGGCCACCTATCTGCTGATGATGGGCATGATGCGGGATGAGGGCAGCCTCTACCGCAAGGCCCCGTCACTGGCGGTGGTGCTGTTGCTGGCAGGGGGCATATGCCTGGGCATTGCAGGCGGCATCCGGCCAATGGCCATCGTGCTGGTGGCGGCCCTGGCGGTGGTGATGCTGGGCATCAACCGTCCCCTGGAAAGCCGCACCCAGGGCGCGCCTCGGCACGTGCTCAACCGGGGCTGGCTATGCCTCATCGTGATGCTGGTGGGCTATTTTGCCACCAATTTTGTGATCACCCAGCGGGTGTCCGAGGAGATCGGGCGAAAGCCCGCCTCGGGCCTTTCCGCCTCTGGCTACAACCTGATGGTCGGCGTTAACGTGGATTCTCAGGGCCTGTGGAACGCGGAGGATGCGGCGTTCTTCTCAAATGCCTTTGCGCAGACCGGCTCCGCCAATGCGGCCCACGAGCTGTGCATGCAGGAGGCCCTCAAGCGGCTCCAGGAAGCGCCAGAGGATGTTTTGAACCTGCTGGTCTACAAATTTGAGGACCTGTGGCGTACCGATGATTTTGGTATTGACTGGAACCTGCTTTGGGCGGGGCAGCAGGGCATCCTGACGGAGGGGCTGACCGCCACGCTGGAAAGCTTCCGGCCTGCTGGGCGGAGCCTGTACCTGTGGATATTGCTGCTGTGCATGCTGGGCGCTATGCGCAACCTGCGAAGGGCCAGAAAAATACCGTTTATTTTCCATGTAGGCGTGCTGTTTTTCCTGGGAACGGCGCTGCTGCATATGCTGCTGGAGACCCAGGTGCGCTACCATTACAATATGCTCCCTTATTTTATGCTCATGGCCAGCATGACGCTGTCGGGCTGGCGGCGGGAGGTAAAGGAAGAACCGCCGGAGCGGGTGGTAGTGAAGATGATCTCCGAAGACATACTGCAAAAGGAAAATGACCATACCCATTTTGACGTGGACACCGCCATCCGGGATGGACATATTATCGTATCCGCCTCGGAGGGATACAGGGACGAGGCTAAAAAAGAAAGTGAAGCGGAAAAAGAACGAAAATGAGATAAAAAGGGAGAGCGAAAAGGGAAAAGAGCAAAGAACGTAGAAATAAATAAGATTATTATTTCAATCTGGCGGAAAGGGCGGGAGCAGCGTGAACAAGAGCCGACTGGATCATTGGATCCGCATATTGATAATATGTCTGGCTGTTGGCATTCTGCTTTGCGCCCTTTTGCTGATCTTGCTGGGCTGGTCCAAGGAGGAACCGGCTCCAAAGCCGCGGCCGGAGGCCGCCGAAGCGGGGCTGACCACCAGCGAGGAGCTGCAGCCGGATATAAGCAAGCTATTTATACCGTATGGGGAGGCCAGCCTTACCGATACCCTGGGGCAGCCGGTGCGGCTGGAGGCCTATCAAGGGCGGCCCCTGGTGATCTATTTTTGGTCCAGCTGGTGCAAGGATTGCACAGCCTATACGGACAGGCTGCCCCAGGTGGCCCAGGCCGTGGAGGAGGCAGGCGGACAGTTTGTGATGGCCTGCCGGACTGGCATAAGGGGCGAGACCGTGGACAGCGCCACGGCATACCTGAAAGAGCAGAAGCTGGCCCTTCCCGATCTCTATGATGAAAATGCCGAGCTTTACACAGCGTTAGGCTTAAAGCAGGTTCCCTCCCTAGCCTTTTTCAGTGCGGAAGGCGTACTGATGAATGCTGTTTCCCTGCCCATAGACCCTACAGAGGCGGCTGCCCGTACCCGTTACGCGGCAGGAGAGACCCAGGCGCAAACCTGGGCCTTTACTATACAAAGGCTGATGAATGAGCAGGGCGGAGTCTGTGCCCGGTATGGGACGGATGCCCTGGGACAGGTAATATCACAAGGTGCGTATTTATCCGAAACGCAAGGCATAGTGATGGAGTATGCGGCTATGGTGAAGGACAAGGTGGCCTTTGACAAGGCCTTTGGCTTTGCCCGAATAGCGCTGCAAAAAAGCGGCCTTTTCGCCTGGCAGCAGGAAAACGGCCAGGCCGGAGAGGTGAACGCCACCCTGGACGACCTGCGCATTCTTCGGGCCCTGTTGATGGCGGAGGAAGCCTGGGGCGGCTATGAGGCGGCCATTCAGGAGCTATCCTGGGCGCTGCTGGACAAGGTCACGGAGGACGACACGCTGAGGGATTTTGCACAGCTGGAAGGGGAGGGGCGTTCCGCTGAGCTGACGCTGTGCTACATAGACGTGAGTACCCTTCAAGCGCTGGCAAAGCTTGACAGTCGATGGGAACCGGTGCTGGAAAGCGCACGGCAGGTTTTAACAGGTGGAGTCATCTCGGATGATTTTCCGTTATATGTTCCGAGATACAGCTATGAAAAAGGCGAGTATGACGGGGACGAGCTGCACACGGCGGAAGCACTGGTGACGATAAAGCATCTGGTGGAAAGCGGTCTGGCAGAAGATGGGACCCTGGACTTCCTAGAGAAGTGGGTAAGCTCCGGTCCGGTATATGCCCGATACGACCTGAAGGGGCGTCCCCTGGAAGGATATCAGTTTGAGTCTACCGCTGTATATGCTCTGCTGGCGCAGATCGGCTCCGCTGCCGGGCGGAAGGACATGGCCCTGGAAGCCCTTAGGCGCATGGAGAAGCAACGGCAATGGGACCCGGGGAGCCTTGCGGGCAGCTATGGAAAAGGACAAACGGTTTATACCTTTGATACGCTGGAAGCGTTGATGGCCTGGGAAAGCTTGAAAGAATAAGCTCGGTAAGCGGGCACGAGGAGGTGGCGTAATGACCGCAAAGGGCTTTTTCTCCCGGATAGGAGCCGCTTTTAAAGCCCTTAACGCAAAGCGCAAAGCCTTCGACCAGCGGATGCGCCGCCGGTACGCCCCGGCCCAGCTGGCTGTCCTATGCTGTGGGGTCATGGCTGTCATCATCGTCGTTTTTATTTTCATCCCCCCGTATGTGGGCCTTTCCAACGACGGCAGCTTTGACGCAGTGATGGCGGATACGGGGCTAAAACGCTTGGACAGCGAAACATACGATGGGTACTTTGACTATTACGAGCGTACCTACCTGATCGAAAAGAACGAGTATGCCTCCGGCAGCACCCCCTGGCTTTTGCAGGCCGCCATCCGGGTGGCTATAGCCCTAGACAGCTTGGTCACTGGGGATATATACTTTGATGTGAGGGCACTGGCCTTTGTATATGCCGTGCTGTACCTGCTGGCGCTTTTCCCGGTGTTTCGGTTCATGCTCAGCCGAGTGAGCTACTACTCCGAAGGGCTTGTAGTAGGCGCGGTCTCTGTTATCATCTTTGGGGATATCAGCATTCTGGCGCGTTTCGCCTCCTTTTCCACACAACCTCTGGAGCTTATTTGCTTCTTGGGTATCGTCGGGAGCCTCCTGGATTTTTCTCGGGATGAGAAGCCCTACCTCCGCCTAAGCGTGCTGCTGGTGCTGGTGGTGGCACTCATGCGGCTGAATCCCTATTGCGCGTTGGCTGGCGTGGTGTTCTCCATCTGCTTTTGGCGGATGTTCCTGCAAAAACGGGAGACCATGCTGAAGACCTTTTGCGTGTTTTGTGCGGTAGCGCTGTGCTTTGTCAGCAGCATGGGTCTGGTGGCCCTGCAGCAGCGCATGACCCCCATTCGCCAATACAACGCCATGACCCGGGGCGTGCTGTTCCAAGCGGAGGACCCGGTACAGGCCCTGGCGGAGTTTGGCATCGAAGCCCGGTACAGCGTCCTGGCGGATACCTATGCCGAGCAGAACTATCCCGTGGTATTGCCTGAAAGCGGCCTGCTGGACGAGGGCTTCCTGAACAAGTACGATCCGTCGGGCATTTGGTTTTATTATTTGAGGCATCCGGGCAGCCTGGCGGGCATCTTTGACGTGGCGGTAAAGGCGGCCTTCCAGACCCGCCCTGATTTCAGCGGTAACTATGAACAGAGCCTGGGTCTGCCGCCCAGAGCCAAGGAACCGCTGATGACCCTATGGTCCAACTTCAAGTCCCAGTCCGCCCCCAAGACGGCGGCGTTGTACGTTATCCTGGCGGCAGGCATCCTGATCGTATTTGGCCGAAAGCACATCAAGATGGGGCAAAAGGCTAAGAAGCAGCAAAGCAACCTGCTGGCTATGCTGGCGGTGATCGTTATTTTCGGCGCAGTGGAGCTGATGACGGTGATCGTATACAGTGGTGACAGTGAAATTATGAGGGAAGCCTACTTAATGAGCTGTCATATGGATGTAATGGTCATGTTATTTGCCAGTGAGACACTGCATAGACTGGATATCATTAGAGGGGAGGGAGAAGAATGAAAAACATAAACACCAGAGCCGCCTTGGTGAAGGACATAGCCATGTTTCTTTTCCTGCTGAGTATATTTGCACTGATGATCATCATGACCATGGCGCCCAAGGATGCGCAATTTATCTACTTTGCACTGGTGCTGGCGTGCTTTGCAGCTGCGCTGATAGGCTTTTTGGGCAGGCCGCAAATGTGCACCATCCTCATGGGCGTGGTGGCCAGCACTTGGGTGGGCTACAAGCTGTATGGGGTCTACGCCTATGGCACGCCGCTGATCCTTACGGACTATCTGCTGGTCCCCATTCCGCTGATCATCGCTGGCAGCGTGCAGCTGTTTGAATACGGCGTGACCAAAATGGAAAGCGAAAACGTTATGCTGCGCCAGCAGGTGCAGGAGCTGGTGCTGGTGGATGAGCTGACGGGGCTGTACAACCTGCGGGCCATGTACCGGGACATGAACGTGATGATCCATTTTTGCAGGCGTAATAAACTGCCTATATCCCTGATGATCGTGGAGCTGCGCTATGAGCAGGAGCTGCGGGGGATGCTTTCCGCGCGCCGGTATGATATGCTGCGCCAGCGGCTGGCGGAGATCATCCAGGACACGGTCCGGGCGGAGGACAAGACCTACAGCATTGACGAGAAGGGCAGCTTCGCTATTTTGCTGACCACTGATCTGCCGGGCATGGTGCCGGTGCGGGCGCGTATCCTGTCGATGGTGGGCAAGGAGGATGCCTTTAAGGACGTACTGGATAAGGACCTGTCAGTAGCCCTGCGTATCGCGGGGAAGCAATACACGGACGGAATGGACCTGATGGAGTTCAAACGGACTGTGGAGAGCGAGCTGGTCTACGATGTATAAGCGCATAAGGCCATTTGTGGCTTTGCTATGCATCCTGGTGCTAGGATCGGGGGTCTGGCCCTATGCAAGCGGACAGGCCGAGGGGGATAGGCTGCTGGTGGTCTATGACCAGGGCAACCTTTCCCAGGAGACCCCGCCTGTGGCAGCGGTGAGCCAGGTGCTGGCCTTTATGGGCAAGGATGTGGATTACCGCCTGGCGACAGAGCCCATAGCGCCGGAGGAATATGCGGGGGTCATCGTGTGCCTTAGGCCAGGCAGCAGCCTGCCCCAGGAGACGGCGGAGGCCCTGGAACGGGCGGAGCAGCTCTTCCTGGTGGGCAGCGGCGGACTGAAGGAACTGGCGGAGGAATGGGTGGCCCTGGAGGGCAATCTGGTGGCTTCCGCGACCTTCGAGGATGGCACATCCCAGAGCTGGGCCGCCAGGGCCCAGGGCAGCTATGTGCTGGCAGGTGAGGTGGAGACCGTAGCCGGGAGCCTGTACAGCGAGGGTAGCTATTACCCCCTTTGCGCTAAGCAGGATGCCCTGACCTATCTGGCCTATTTTGATTCAGCGTCCCGGCCCATGACCATGCTGCTGGCGACCCTTATCACTCAGTGGCTATGGCCCTATGAATCGCCACCCCATAAATACGGTGCGTTTCTGGTGCTGGATAATATGTATCCCTTTGAGGACCTGGAGAAAATGAAGCAGCTGGTGGCTATCATTCGGGAGCAGGGGCTGCCCTTTGCCATTACCGTGATGCCGGTATACGATAATGGCAGCTATCCCTCCATGAAGCGGTTTTGCGAGTTTCTGCGCTACGCCCAGTCCCAGGGGGCGGCCATCGTGCTTAGGAGCCCGCTGGTGCGGCTGAATAGCGTGGAGCCGGAGGAGGTTATCCAGCGGCTGACCTTGGCCTACGAGATATACC
Source organism: Eubacteriales bacterium (assembly GCA_031548115.1). Taxonomy (GTDB): domain Bacteria; phylum Bacillota; class Clostridia; order Christensenellales; family Aristaeellaceae; genus Limiplasma. The sequence continues at coordinate 84,587 of JAVBRJ010000006.1, forward strand.
TGCAATACGGCATCTTTCCCATAGCCCTGGAGGCGCCCGACTACTACGCCTTTACCGAGGAAGGGCTTGAGATACTGCGCCGGTTCCATACGGTGCTGCTGTTTGAGACCGATGGCGAGTGCTGGACCGGGAAGCAGCGGCGCAACCTTTCTTACGCAGATGGGCATTTGTTCATCGCTCCGGCCTACTCCAGCAACCGGAACTATACCAGCGCCTATTCCCAGGCCATCTATATAGATGTGCATCGGGACCCGGAGGATATCAAGACCCAGGTGACGCGGCTTAGAAATAGCCATATCAGCTTTTCCTCTCTCTGGCACCTGGGACAATCTGTCTACATGGGGGACCATGGCCTGCAGGTGCAGGGCGGCGAGGTGATCCTGAACGGAAAGCCGGAGAGCTTAGCCTATGAACCCTTTACCTACGACGATGATTATCAGTATGACCGGGGCTTTGTGCAGTACATGACCGAGCAGATCGAGAACAGCAACCACATGATATTGACCTTCGTGGGCGTTGCGGTGGGGCTGTTCATCCTGATGATACTGACTGGCCGGCGGCAGACCCGTCGCAAGCTGCTGAAACGATATAAAGCAGCACCCGCAACAGAGCAGGCGCAGGATGCGCCAGGGGAGGAGGGGGTATCCTTATGAGCGCCATAGATTATTTGACGCTGATCTCCCTGGTCTGCATTTGGAGCATCATGGCCATCAACGTGTTTCTGTCCATCGGCGGCTATCTGTACTACTACAAGATGGGCAAGACGGACGGACATGTGCCGCTGGAGGAATATCCCTTTGTTTCGGTGCTGGTGCCCGCCCATAACGAAAGCACGGTCATTCGCCGGACTGCGGAGGCGCTGCTGAGGTTCGACTACCCGGTGGACCGTTATGAGATCATCGTGATCAACGATAACTCTACGGACGATACCAAGGAGGCCCTCACCGAGGTGCAGCGGGCGAATCCGGGAAGGCGGCTGCTGGTGGCAAGCACAGACAACGTAGTGGGAGGCAAGGGAAAGAGCAATGCGCTGAACATCGGCTATTCCCTGGCCCGGGGCAGCGTATTCGCCATTTACGACGCTGATAACACCCCCGAGCCCCAGGCCCTGCGCTTGCTGGTGGAAAACCTGATGGCGGACCCTTCCCTGGCGGCGGTGATCGGCAAGTTTCGCACCCGCAATAAAAACGCCAACATCCTCACCCGCTTTATCAACCTGGAGACCCTTACCCACCAGTGCATGAACCAAGCGGGCCGTTGGTTTTATTTCAAGCTTTGCACGATCCCCGGCACGAACTTCGTTATTCACCGGAAGATCATTGAGGAGATAGGCGGCTGGGACCCCCACGCCCTATCCGAGGATACGGAGATCAGCTTTCGGATCTATCAGATGGGCTACCGGATACGGATGATCCCTCAGGCGGTGACCTGGGAGCAGGAGCCCTTCCGGCTCAATATCTGGTTCAAGCAGCGTACCCGCTGGGCAGTAGGCAACCTGTACGTGCTGGCCAACAACATTCGCTACATTTTTGACCGGAAGGCCGGGCGGATGCGCCTGGACGTTATCTACTATTCGCTGGTGTACGTGCTGATGCTGGCCGCACTGGTCAGCTCCGATGCTATTTTCCTAATGGGTATCCTTGGCTTTGCCAATGTGTCGCTGGGTGGACTGTCGCCCATGCTTTGGGTCATGGCCTGTGTATTGTTCGTGCTTAACGTAATGATCACCTTGGCCTGTGAAGTGAACGAATTTACCGCAGAAAATGCGCTGTTGTCATTGCTAATGTTGTTTTCTTACGCTAAACTATGGGTGCTGGTAGTTCTTAAGGCTTTCTACCTGTCCATAAAAATGGCGGTGACGAAGAAAGAGCTGAAGTGGTATAAAACAGAACGCTCAGCGGATTGATGGAGGAATGCGTGATGAGAGATAAAAGACGCAACCGGATGGTAAGCCTGCTTCTGGCGGTGGTTTGGGTGTGCCTGCTGATGGCACCGGGCCTTGCACAGGAGGCGGCGGAGCCATGGGGCGGCCAAGCCACTGCCACGCCTGCAAGGGCCACGGCCACTCCGGTACGGGCTACGGCTGCCCCTGCGCAGACAACGGAGGCGCTTGCATGGTTCACGCCTACCCCGATGCCTGAAGGGCTGGTGAACCAGCAGGGCGTGGTAACGCCCTCGCCTGTGCCTAGCCCCACTGCGGCCGCACCGACAGTGTCAGTTCCCGCCATCGAGCCTACCCCCACCCCTCAGGTGGCTAAGAGCGCGGCGGACCTGCAGGTGGAGGAATACCTGGAACAGGCCAAGGGCAACGCCACAGCCAGCGAGTTTGAAAAAGGCACAGGTGCGGGTGATTATAACGCCGACTTTTACTTTGAAAGCGGCTTGGTCCTGCATGGCATCCTGTCCAGTATATCCCGATATGTCTATATCCCGGATTACTGCAAGGTGGAGGAAGCTATTCTTTGCTTTAGCTATACCGCCTCGGATCTTATTTTAGAGGATCATTCCTCCCTGACCTTCTATCTCAACGGCACACCCTTTTACTCCTGCTATGTAAAGGTGGAACAAAACAGCCCAATGGTCATGTACCTGCGGGTTCCGGTGGAGCTGTTCCAGAAGGAATACAATGTGCTGGAGGTAGCCAGCTACGTGCGCCTTACGGACGACACGGGCTGCACGGACGACTTTAACAACGCCAATTGGATCAAGGTAGAGGATGTAAGCTGCTTGCGGATAGGATACAGCCTGGCGGAGGATTCCGATCAGCTGAACTACTATCCCTTCCCCTTCGTATCCCTTGAAGATCCCACGGGCCAGGGCTGTGCTGTGGCCGTATCGGACGAAGCCCTGGGCGATGAGCTGGCGGCGGCGCTGATGGTAATGGCAGGGCTGGGAGATGACATTGGCGAGACCAATGATATCACCCTAACTAGGCTAAGCGACGTAAAGGCCGATCACATTATCTATTTTGGCCTGAGGGAAACTACCCCTGCGGAGCTTTTGTCCCTGCTGGAGGAGGACGTGCCTTCTACCGGCGCGGTGGTAAAGCGGGTGTCTAAGGAGGAGAAGGAGTACCTGCTGGTGATCTCCAACCAGGGCGAGGCCCTGATGGAGGCGGCCCGCCTGCTGGGAGATGCCAGCCGCATCAAGCAGGTGCGCAGTCGTAGGGCGGATGTAAGCGTAGGCGAAGCGGAGCAGTACCGGCTCAGCAGCCAGCTGAACGATCTGGTGCTGGAGGGACAGTATAGCTTCAAGGAGTTTTTGGGACACGGGCTCAGCTTTGTGGGCCCCTTCCACCGGGAGAGCACCATCACCCTGCCAGTGGCCAAGGACTACACCCTTTCCAGCGAAAGCAAGTTTACTATCAAGCTGAGATACAGCGAGAACCTGGATTTCGACCGCTCGCTGATGTCCGTTTACTGGGGCGATTCGTACGTGCCGCTGATCAGCCGGAAGCTGACCAAGGAAGGCGCGGCGGGGGAGACCGTAACCTTCACCGTGCCCGCAGACCTGGTGGGTACCTATGGGCAGACCCTTACCATTGCCTTTGAGCTGGAGATCAAGGACATGGATTGTACCCCCCGGCAGATACGGATGCCCTGGGCCTACGTGGCGGAGGATTCCAGCGTGTTTTTGCCCCAAGGCGAAGCCTCCAGCTTCCATTTGGGCAATTGGCCTGCGCCTTTCCAGCGGAATGGCCGCCTTAACGACATAATGGTCATCATTCCCGACGAACCCATGCCCGAGGAGCTAGCGCTTTTGGGAAGCACCATTGCGGCCCTGGGCGCGGGGGCAGACCCCTACGGACAGATGCAGGTGCGCCGAGGCTCCGGCCTGACGGCGGTGGACGTAGAGCATAACCTGGTGGTCGTGGGATATGGAAAAGAAAACGCATTTTTGCAGCAGATCAACGATTTCCTGTATTTCCGCTTTAACCAGGACATGACCGCCTTTGAGTCCAACGACAGGCAGATATTGACCGATGCCTACGCCAAGAACGTGGGTACGGTGCAGCTGGTGAAGTCCCCGGTGAACGAGGCCTACGCCATGCTGGTGGTGGCCTCTCCTGGCCGGGAGGGCATCCGGGAGCTGACGGAAATGATGCGCTCCCAAAAGCTGCGCTGGGGCCTGACCAAGGAAGCGGTACTGGTTGACCGGGCGGACAAGGTGGTAAGCTATCAGTTCACCACCGCGCAAAAGGCCAGCGAGCAGGAAGCCCCTAGCTTTATAGATGTGGTGGCAAGCAACAAGGAGCCCATGATCTTCGCCCTGATCGGCGTAGGCAGCATGCTGCTGTTGCTCATCGGCACGCTGATCGTGCTCATCCGCATCCGCAAGCGGAAAAAGAATGAGGAATAAAGAATTTTAGACGGAGACTGCCTCAAAATTTTGGGGCAGTCTTTTTTGGCTTGAACTATTGGGAAAGCGGACACCCAGCGAGGGCACTCAGCGAGGACACCCAGCAAGGGCACCCAGCGAGGATGCCCAGCGAGGGCGCCCTGCGCCCGTCCTTTTGGCCAATTGTGAACCCACTGTAAATCATTCGTAAACATTCCTTGGAACATATTGACTATGCTGGGAAAAGGAATATACTGATTGACACAAGTCAGTGATTGACTATCTTCAGTCAGTCGTGATCTGTCCCAGAAAGGAGCGACCTATGGCACGCATCAGCAAAGCGCCGGAGGTACGGCGGCAGGAGATCGTAGAAGTGGCCAAAGACCTGTTCGTCTCCCAGGGCTATGAGCAGACCACCGTCAGCGATATCGTCAAGGGGGTCGGGGTGGCCCAGGGGCTGTTCTACTATTATTTTAGTTCCAAGCAGGATGTGTTTTTTGCGGTAATGGACCAGTTTATTGAATGCGCCATTGCCGATCTGGCCATTCACCTGCGGGATGCGGCTATTCCCCCGCTGGTGCGTATTCAAAACCTGATGCGTTCCCTGCCGGGATTTTTGAAGGAGCTGGAACGGCTCTATCCAAGCCGGCAAAAAAGCATGCCGCCGGAAATGAACGCGGTGATGCAGAGCCATGTGTGCGAGCTGCTAGAACCCATGGTGGCCAAGGTGTTCCGGGAGGGCGCGGAGGAAGGAAGCCTCAACACCATCAACCCGGAGCGAATGGCACGGTTTTTTATATTCGGATTCATTGGGATCGAAACCATGCAGCAGCCACCCCAGGCCCAGGAAATGCTGGAGCTGATCACCCACGCGGCGGAGCGGCTGCTGCTGATTCCCAGGCAGGCGTTGGAGACGGACGCAAAACAGGAAAAGTGAGGAACGGCCATGGGCAATATCGTACTGAAAGACGTATGCAAATCCTATCAAGTGGGCGAGGTATCCATCAAGGCGGCGGACCACGTGAGCTTTGAGGTGGACAAAGGGGAGTTTACCGTAGTGCTGGGTCCCAGCGGCGCGGGAAAGACCACGGTGCTAAACCTGCTGGGGGGCATGGACCGGGCTACCAGCGGCGAGGTATGGGTGGATGGACGGGATATCGTCCCCTTCAACGAAAAGGAAATGAACCTGTATCGCCGCTATGACGTAGGCTTTGTGTTTCAGTTTTATAATCTGATGCCCAATCTGACCGCGCTGGAAAACGTGGAGCTGGCCCAGCAGGTATGCAAGCAGCCCCTGGACCCAAGGGAAATGATGGAGCGGATGGGGCTGCAAGACCGGATGCACAACTTCCCCGCCCAGCTATCCGGCGGCGAACAGCAGCGGGTGGCCATTGCCAGGGCCCTGTGCAAAAACCCGGCGCTGCTGCTTTGCGATGAGCCCACCGGCGCGCTGGACTCCGAGACCGGGCGCATGGTCTTGACGCTGCTGCAAAGTGTGGGCCGGGACATGGGCAAGACGGTGATGATCATCACCCATAACGCGGCCATTGTGCCCGCAGCCCAAAAGGTGATCCGGATGAAGAACGGAACGATACGGGAAGTGACCGTCAACGACAGTCCCGTGGCGATGGAGGAGATCGTGTGGTAAGGAAGCGAAGGGCCATAGGGCCTTTGACGCGGAAGCTGCTTCGGGACCTGCGGGATGGATGGAAGTCCTTTGTGGCGATTTGGATCATCTGCATGCTGGCGGTGACGCTGTATGTGGGTATCGACGCTACCTGGCGCGCTATGCAGCGGAACCTGGATGTGCAGTTCTCTAAAAGCAATATGTCCGATCTATGGGTGCAGGGGGCCGTCAGCGACCGGCTGGTGCGGGATATACAGGCCATTCCCGGCGTGGATGTGGTGCAGCGCAGGCTGTCTGTGCCCTCCACGGCCCAGCGGCTGAACCCTGAGAAGGAGCCCACCATAACGCTGGTAATGAGCGATGGGGAAGCCCTGGTGAATAAGCCCATCGTATATGTAGGCGAGGACGTGTGCTTGGGGAAAAAGAACCAGTGCGTGCTGCAGCAACGGTTTGCGGATGCCTTTGGACTTGGCATTGGGGACGTGCTGCCCGTAAAGCTGGCCGACGGCACGCAGCTGGACCTGACCATTTGCGGCCTGGGCATTATGCCGGAATACGTGGTGACCCGGGACGGGGATGAGTTTTCCCCTGCGGCTACCAAGTACGGCTATGCCTATGTATCGCCGGGAACCTTGGGCTTTTTGCCCTATACAGAGGTGACCCTCAGCACCCTTGAGGGGGCCGACAGCCGCGCCATACGCTACACCCTGCAGGATATGCTGGCGGAGCAGCAGATGGTAGTCATTGAGCGGGAGGATATCTTCGGCATCAAGATGGCCTCGGAGGAAGCCCAGCAGCTGCAAGCCCTGGGCACCATCTTCCCGGTGGTGTTCTTCGTGATCGCGGCGCTGATCACCTGGACCACCATGAGCCGCCTGGTGGAGAACCAACGGCTGCAGATCGGCACGCTCTTTGCCCTGGGCTATGGGAAAAGGAAGCTGATCTGGCATTATGCGGGCTTTGGCCTGGTGATCGCCGCCCTGGGCGCTATCACCGGCTTTGCCGGGGCGGGCTTTGGCATAGCCCCTATACTGCTGGATATTATGTGCTCCATTTACGTGCTGCCAGGGGTGAAGCCCTATATGTCGCCTTGGGTGCTGCTGGCCATTAGCGCCCTAGTGGCCCTGATCACCGGCGGGGCCAGCGTTTTAAGCGCCCAGGCGGCCCTGAAGCAGACCCCGGCGGCCTTGCTTCGGCCCAAGCCTCCGGGGAAGGGCAAGCGGCTCTTTCTGGAGAACATCAAGTGGCTGTGGAGCCGTATCCGCTTTAGCGGAAAAATGATCCTGCGCAATATGCTGCGCAATAAGACCCGGCTTGTTATGGGTCTGGTAGGCGCGGCGGGCTGCACTGCCATGCTTTTGACGGGCTTTGGCTTGAAGGATTCTGTGGGCTATGTATTAACAAGCCATTATTCGCGCACCATGCATTATGAGGCGCGGGCTTCCCTGAACAGTGACGCGCCTGTGGACTACGGCAAGGCGGTGGCCCTCAGGGCTGGGGCGGACACCTACGAGGAAGAGATGATCGCCTCTTGCGAGGCCTTTGTAGGGGAAGCGTGGACGGCCAAGCAGGTCTTCGTGCTGCAAAACGGCCATGACATGATTCGGCTGCGGGATGAGAGCGGGGAACCTATTTACCTGCCGGACAAGGGCGTGGCGCTGACCCGGAAGGCTGCGGAGGACTACGGGCTGGCCCTGGGGGATACGCTGGAGCTGCGGATACCCGGCGGCCGGACCATTGAGACGGAGATCGTCCGCATTGTGGATATCCAGCTGGACCAAGGCATATACGCCTCCCGCAGCGCCTGGGAAAAGCTGGACCTGTTCCCATGGTCGCCTACAGCGGTGCTGCTGCGAGGGGAAAGCTTGACCCTGGATGCAGCCACAGACATGGATGGGGTGGAAAAGGTACGCACCCTGGAGGAGGAGCGAAACAGCAACAGCTCCGTGCTGGACATTATGGATCTGGTAGTGGTGCTGATGGTGCTGTTTGCGGGGGCCCTGGCCCTGGTGGTGCTGTACAACCTGGGGCAGCTGAACTTTTCCGAGCGGATACGGGAGCTGGCCACCCTGAAGGTGCTGGGCTTCACGCCCAAGGAGATCAAAAAGCTGGTGCTTCGGGAGAACCTGATCATTACCATCGCCGCAGTGCCTATCGGGCTGCTGCTAGGACCGCTTTTGCATAGGTGGGTGCTGGAGGCAGGCCTGCCCAACACCATCCAGTTTATCCCCTATATTGCCAGGGAAAGCTGGATATATACCAGCGCGCTTACGGTGTGCTTTGCCTTTTTGGTCAACTGGATGCTGGGCACCAAGTTTAAAGAAGTCAACATGGTGGAAGCCCTTAAAAGTGTGGAATAACAGGAGTGTGGCTAAAATGAAGAATACAAAGAAAAGCCTTAGGATCATGGCGGCATTGGTGGCTGTATGGATGCTGATGGGCGGCGCGGCTCTGGCGGAGTCCGGCGATGGATTTTCCGCAAAAGGAACCATTTCCAAGCCTACGCTGACCACGCTTGCCGCGCCCATGGGCGGCCAGGTGCAGGATTTTGCCTGGGCACCGGGCGACATGGCCCAGGCTGGGGCGCTGGCCTTTGGGCTGACCCCTACCCAGATATACGCCGCCAATGACGGGGTGATCGTAAGCCTGCATGCCAAGGTGGGCGATCAGGCTGCGTCCGTGCAGGCGCAATATGGCGCGCTGTGCTACATTGAGCGGGAGGATGTGCGGCACCTGATCAGCAGCACAAGCTCCGCCTACAACAATGTGGAAAATCGGGATCTGCGGGTAGGCGATACCGTGCAGGCCCGCAGCGGGACCGGCAGCAAAGCCCCCAAGGGAACAGGCACTGTTATCTCCATGGACGGGCGAAGCTTTGTGGTGGAGATCGCCACAGGGGATTTTGAGCTGGAGAAAAGCGTGTCACTGTATTTTGCCGACAGCGAGGACTATAAGGATAAAGAGCTGGTGGGCAAGGGCACTGTTCATCGGCCCGAGCCGTTGGCTGTGGTAGGCGACGGCATCATCGCCCAGGTGCTGGTGAAGGAGGGCGACAAGGTAAAGCGGGGCCAGCCGCTTTTCATCCTGGATAGTGCCACCGCCCAGTACAACAATGGCAAGGTGCGCCCTGAGGTGCGCTTCAGCAAGAACGTGCTCATCAGCGAGGTGCTGGTACGGCCCGGTCAGTTTGTGGGCCAGGGGCAAGCGGTGATGACCGTATGGCGCCTGGGCGCGCTGGAGGCCGCCCTGGAGGTGGACGAGCTGGACATTGCCAAGGTGGAAGTGGGCCAGAGGGTGCGGGTGACGGTGGACGCTTACCCGGACCAGGAGCGCACCGGCACCGTTACGGAGATAAAGCCCTTGGGGGTCACGGTGCTGGACACCACCAAGTTTGTGGTAAAGGTGGCCTTTGAGGAGGCAGCCGATCTGATGATCGGTATGCATGTGACGGGGTACTGGGATTAACGGGGCTGAGAAGCCTCGCCAGAGAACGGATAGGAAATGAGCCAAAGGAGCCGGGCTGGTTGTCGCTATGATGGCGAAGCCGACTCGGCTTTTACCTTTGGATGTGGAAAAAGACGTTGACAGGCCCCAAAGAAGATGGTATAATTTGAAATCGTCAGCGGGTAAGCCTGAACCGCCCCTGGTGGAAGCCGATATGCGCCTGTAGCTCAGTTGGATAGAGCAACGGCCTTCTAAGCCGTGGGTCGGGGGTTCGAATCCCTTCAGGCGCGCCAATAGCGTGGTGGGTATAGTTCAGTGGTAGAGCGCCAGATTGTGGCTCTGGATGTCGTGGGTTCGAATCCCACTACTCACCCCATTTTTTATTGGGGTATCGCCAAGCGGTAAGGCACGGGACTTTGACTCCCGCATTCGTAGGTTCAAATCCTGCTACCCCAGCCAAGCTTGACATAGAACAGACGTTAGCGTTTTGCGCTGGGGTCTGTTTTTGTTTTAAACGGAGTGGTTTTTTGTTGCATCAAAAATGATTTCAGTAGTATAGTGAAGAACAGATAAGTCAATCGAATGAACGTCTTATATAAGGAGAAGCGCACTATGATAGTAAAAGTGATAAAAGAGCATCTGGGAGAGGGCGCGTTCCCAACCTTTCCAGAGGGCACAAGGGTCATCCTGAAAGATGCGTGTACCCATTATCTGCATTGGTACGCCTGTGAAATAGACGGATATCAGACCTATGTGCCGGAGGCCTTTGTGCGCGATGGAAGGCTTGTGAGGGATTATAACCCTACGGAGCTGATTCAAAAAGAAGGGGACAGCCTGGAGGTGGGAGAGATCATAAACGCCTGGTTGATCGCGAAAAATGAAAATGGGGCAACCGGGTGGATACCTGCCGAATCTGTCGTTAGCGCAAGTGGATATGATGGGTAGAGGATAAGCATGCTTTTCGCTGAGGGGTGTCTGCCCTGCCAAAGACGTATTATCGCGCCCAACAATAAAACTAAGAAAGAACAAAAAGATGTTGCTTTTTTTATAGTTAAAGGATAAGATAGCAGATAATATGATCAAGGTGTTCTTCTTTTTTACAAGTTAGGGAGTGTCTGACGTGGAGTATATCCTTTTTGGCGCAGGGGTCGTTGCGCTGTTAGCGCTGGAGTATGTGCTTTTGGATAAAAAGTGGCGCAAAGGAAAAAGGATCGAAGAAAAAACAATAACGGATGCAGCTAAGCTTGCGGTAATGCAAGCGGCTTTTCTGGAGCAGATAGAGCAGATGGTGTTTATCAGCGATGGGGAAGGGAAAGTTGTTTTTGTGAACCCGCGATTTGTTGCGGTTACTGGCTATCCCCTTGAGGTGGGTATGAAGGTCCCTATGGAGGAGATCTATCTGCCGGGGGAGATAGAGGTCTTTTTTGATAAGGTGCTGCCGGCAATGCTGCGGGGCGAGACCGTGTATAACGAGATCACCATCCAGGCAAAAGATGGAAAGCGTATTGCGGTGCGCTCCTGCACGTTTTCTTTGCATCTGGAGACCCAGGAGCCGCTGTTTGCCACGGTCTTTGATGAGATCGGTAAAGACAGGCATTTGTACAACATTGGGGATTGGCAGCGTGTGATCGTTGAACACTCCCGTGGCTTTGCCATCTGCTTTGACCTGGAGGGCAGGATAGTATATTGCAACCATGCCATGCGGGCGCTGATGGAGGATCAGGATGTACGCGCCAGAGAGTGGCTGCTGGCGGAGGATGAAGCAAGGCTGAGGCAGGAGGCCTTGCCGGGCCTTAAGAAAGGACAGGCGTGGCTGGGGGAGATCACCCTTCGCGCCGGGGATGGGGCCTTGATTCCCGCGTCGGCGGATATCTTCCCCATTGTGAACGCCGAAAAAGAGATAGTCGGCTTTGCTATTATGATGTATGATGCGCGCCAGCAGAAGAAGCTGGCGGACAGCCTGCACAGGGCCACCCAGGAGGCTCGCGCGGCGAACCATGCCAAGAGCCGCTTTTTGTCGCAAACAAGCCACGAGATCCGCACGCCGCTCAACGCCATCATTGGCATGACCCAAATCGCCCAGAAAAGCACCGCCCCAGAGGAGGTGGCGGGTTGCCTGAACCAAATAGACCAGTATTCCAAGAAGCTGCTTTCGATCATCAATGATGTTCTGGATATTTCAAAGATCGAGGACGGAAAGCTGCAGCTTAACATGACGACCTTCAATTTCGAGCATATGCTCTCCCATACCTGCTTTCTCGTTATGGATAAGGTGCGGCAGAAGAACATCGACTTTAAGGTGACCGTGGATGATGCTTTGCACTATAGCTACCATGGCGATGATGTCCGTATTTCGCAGATATTGACCAATTTCCTTTCCAATGCGGTGAAGTTTACACCAGAGAATGGCATTATACGGGTGTCGGCCCAGGAGGTGGGAAGCCGGGATGAGAAAGCGGTATTGCACCTTTCGGTCCAGGACAGCGGCATCGGCATGACCAACGAGCAGGCTCAGCGTGTGTTCAGCCCCTTTGAGCAAGCAGATGGCACGATCATGCGGCGCTATGGCGGCACGGGCCTTGGGCTGCCTATCAGCAAAAATTTGGCGGAGATGATGGGCGGCATTGTGTGGGTGAAGTCGGAGGTGGGGAAAGGCTCGGTGTTTACGGCTGAGATATGCCTGGACTATGTGGCTGAGAGCCAAGAGCTGGAGCTGCCCCATGGGCTTAAAAGAAGCGTACAATCCCTCAAGCTGCTGGTGCTTTCTACGGATAAGGAAACCGTCCATCCGGTCCAAAGGCTCAGCCGCCGGCTGCATTTTCAGTATGACATAGTGAAGACCCCGCGGGATGCGGCTGATTATCTGATAGCGGCCCAGGCCCAAGGAAAGCCCTATGATATGTTTTTGTACACCGTTTCGCTGATTCCCGATCTGGAGGAGTTCTATTACGGGCTTTCGCTCAAGCAGGGGCCTTACTGGGTACCTGTGGTGGATGTTGTTGGGCTCAACGCACGGCCCATCTATATTGAGGTGGAGGCGTGGAGACCCATTGCCAGGCCCTTCTTCGCGTCCCACGTTTTTGATATGCTAGCGGAGATCATTGGCGCGGACGAAGAGCCCACCTTGGTGGCTGAGGATATGCCCTTGCAGGGCCATACCGTGCTGCTGGCGGAGGACGTTGAGATCAACCGGCAGATATTTGCAGCCACCATGAGCGGCCTGGGTATGGAGCTGATCTTTGCGGAAAACGGCCAGGCGGCGGTGGATATTTTTAAAGCGGCGCCTGACCGGTACAGCGCTATACTGATGGATGTGCAAATGCCGCTGATGGATGGACTGGAAGCGACCCGCGCCATACGCAGGCTGGAAATGCCGGCGGCCAAGCAGATCCCCATTATTGCTATGACGGCAAACGTGTTCCGGGAGGACGTTGAGGAATGCATGGGAGCGGGCATGAACGATCATCTGGCGAAGCCCATTGAACCGAAAATGGCCAAGGAGACCCTGGTGCGGTACGCATTGGAATATCAGCGGTCCTTGCCAATGAAAAGGGCTTCGTCCGCCTTATCGCCAGAGAGGCCATAGACGGGGATGAGCCGGAAAGTGTTTTTTACAAGGACTGTAGAGGTGGACCTTTGCGCTATTTGATACAGAAAGGCATGACGGATACGATGATACGAAAGAGCAGTGTAGCGGATGTGGACTGCGTTGGACAGATTTATGATGCCATATTGGACGATGAGGCTTCACGAGCCATGACTCGCTGGAAAAAGGGCGTGTACCCTTCCCGGCAGACGGCCCTTGTGGCCCATGAAAGCGGAGAGCTTTTTGTGATGGAGGAGGCAGGGGAAGTGGTGGCCGCCGCCATTATTAATCAAAAGCAGGTGGATGCCTATGCGGATTGTACATGGGCGGATGACGCGCCTGATGACCAGGTGATGGTGATCCATACGCTGGTGGTGGACCCTGCCCACGGGGGCAAGGGATACGCCACGCGCTTCGTAGCGTTTTACGAGGCCTATGCCAAGGAAAAGAGCTGCCCATACCTGCGCTTTGACACCAATGCGCTCAATGCGGCAGCCCGGAAGCTATACGGAAAGCTGGGGTATACGGAGTCCGGCATCGTCTCCTGTGTGTTTAACGGCATCGAAGGGGTACAGCTGGTGTGCCTGGAGAAGAAGCTGGAGGGATAAAAGAGCCGGTTTTATAGCCCATAGGTCCGCAGGCGAAAGCCTGCATTTTTTTGTGTCCTGGATTTTTATGATGGTTTTTTGCAGGGGTTTGGGGGAGGCAATTACACGTTTCACTTGGGTAAAATAGGCTTAAGATAAAAGCAGAACAGACGTGGCACGGTGACATGGACGAGAGCGAATGAAGGGAGAAAGCATATGATGAAGGAACGAATGGCGGCGGCGCTGAGCAAGCAAGTGAACGCAGCGCTGTACTCCGCCTACCTGTACCTGGCGATGTCCGCCCAGGCCCACCGGATGGGCATTAAGGGCTTTGCCAAGCTGCCGTTAAGAAGGGAGGGTGAAGAGCATGGATGGAACGCTTTATGATGCCTTTAAGAACAGGCGAAGCCAGTATCAGCTGACAAACACATCCCCTGTCAGCGACGATGAGATTTGTGAGATCGTTCGGTTTTGTACCCAGCACACGCCGACGGCCTATAATTCGCAAAACACCCGAGTATGTGTTCTGCTTGGGGATAATCATGCACGGCTGTGGGATATCGTGCTGGAGGCACTAAAAAAGGAGGTGCCCCCGGAGGCCTTTGGACGGACCCAGAAAAAAATAGACGGCTTCAAGGCCGCCTATGGAAGTTTGCTGTTTTTTGAGGACATGGCTGTGGTGGAAGCGCTGCAGGAAAAATTCCCTCTGTACCGGGACAGCTTTCCCACCTGGTCTACCCAGGGCTGCGGCATGCTGCAATACGCGCTATGGGTGGCCCTGGAGGCTGAGGGCCTGGGGGCCAGCCTGCAGCACTATAATCCCCTGATCGACGATGCGGTGCTTGCTGAGTGGCAGCTGAGCAAGGATTGGAAGCTGGTGGCCCAGATGCCCTTTGGCATGCCCGCAGCAGCCCCCGGGGAGAAAACCTTTATGGATATCGACCAGCGGGTGAAGGTGTTTCACATCTGATACACCTGGATGATCCGCTTAGCTACGTCGGTCTTGGTGGTGCGCATGTCCATGGCTTGCCGCTCGATGTGCTTGTGGGCCTGTTCCTCATCCATGCCCAGCGAGGAGATGAGCAGGCACTTGGCCCGGTCGATAAGCCGCAGGTCCTCCAGCTTCTTTTGAAGCTTGTCGTTTTGGCTTTGCATGGCGGACAGGCGGCCATAGGTGGCGGACATCCACAGGAGGGCATTTTGCAGCATGAAGCCCTGAACAGGCTTGCTGAGCACGTATACGCCATGCTGGCTGCCCTTTTCCGTATACTGGGGGGCCTGCTCCGGGGCGACCATCACCAGGGCCTGGGCAAAGGTCTTGGCGGTCACGTCAATGGCTAGGTCAAAGCCAAACTCGTCCGGCAGGGGCGTGTGGATCAAGAAAAAATCAAAGCTACGCCCATTGGCCATTTGCCTAGCGGCGTTGCCGCTGTGGACGATGGTCCATTCGGCTTCGATGGTTTGCGAAAGAAATGTCTTGAGCTTTTGGGCGCTTTCCGAAGCGCGGCAGGCGATCAAGCAGGAATGCATGGCAGGACCTCCTTTCTGAATGGAATATCCAATCAGGCAAGGGGGTCTCGCAGCCATTGGGCGAGGGTGCCGCCCAGGGCAAAGGTCCAAAAATCGGTGGCGGGAGCGGCCTTTAGCGCCCAAAGCCCAGATTGCAAAACCAGGGCAAAAAGCAGGTAAGGGTTCACCTGGGCTCCAGGGAAGGTGAGCTGGAGATGAGCCTCCAAGGGGGAGCGGACCAGGGGCGTGCGCTGGGCAGGACGGGCCTTGGCTTCCCCGGGAACCGGAAAGAAACAGGAATTCTGAATGACGGGTAAATGCTGCTGGATACCGGCGCAGAACCTCTGCCAGGTATCGGTGTTCTCAGCGCAAAGGTTCTGGCCGTTTTGGGTGAGGGAGACGTTCATATGCAGCCAGTTGGGGGCCTCCCCTGCTAAGGGAGTAGGGCCGAAGGATGCGGTGGCCCCGCCCATAGAGGCTACCATGCTCACCACGCTTTGGAAGGTGATCAGATCATCTGCAGCATGAAGCGCCCCGGAGTGCTGCAGAGCAATGGCGTTTTGGCCAGGGCCCCGGGCGTGGAGGGAGTTCTCGGTGGCGATGTGCATGGTCTCCAGCATGAGGCAGGTCTCCCGCCGCACATTTTCGCCCTTGTCCAGGGGAGATACGTCCAGATAGCCACCCTCGTCCATGGGGGTATGGGTGGGCATCCCCTGATCGTCGTTTCGGAAAAGGTAAAAGCTGGCCTTGCTGCCTACCTCGCAGTGGAGCCCCTCGGCCTGAAAAGCCTTAACAGTGTTTTCCAGCAGGCGGCGGAGATCATAGGCAAAGGGTGTGCCATCCGCGTGGTGCAGATGGCAGAACAGACGGAGCACCCGGCCTTGCTGGGGCCGCCAGGGGAGGATGCACATCGTCTCGGGGATGGGATGGAGGTATAGGTCCTCCGCCCCGTGAAAGCCCGCAAGCCCGGAGCCGTCAAAGCGAAGGCCGTGCTCCAAGACCTGCTCCAGGCGCTCGGCAGTAATAGCCACGTTCTTTTGGCGGCCATACAGGTCGCAAAAGGCCAGACGGATGAATTTGACATCGTTCTCCTGAACAAAGCTCAGCATTTCCATGGCAGATGCTAACATAGGCTTCCTCCTGGTGAGTTCGTTTGATTTGGCCGGCTTGGCGGGTCAGCGATGCGCTGGGTCAGATGGGTAGGCCGGCTTGGCGGGCCTGCTTGATGCGCTGGGTCAGCTTGGTGGGTCAGCTTGGCGGGCCTGCTTGATACGCTGGGTCAGTTTGGGACGTACAGCCGGTGATAGGGGTTCTGGCTGTCTGGGGTGATGCACCAGAAATGGTCCTTCATGAGCGCATCGGCATGGGTGCCGAAATGCTCGCAGTAAGTGGTGATAAGAGGCGCGATCCGGGCCATGTCCTCCGGGATGGCGGAGTGAAGGGCCACCTGGGCGGGGACGCGAGAAGGCTTCACGCGGCTGCGGATGAATATCTGGCCGCCGTGCATCCCCGTGCCGCAGAAGGCCCCTACGGGGGCGGTATCCTCCAGGCCCAGGCCCAGCACCAAAATGATGCCACCAGCCTGGTATTCCCCCAGGAAATGGCCCGCACGGCCGCCGATGACGATGACGGGGGGATGGGTCTCATGCTGCTTCATGTGGGTCCCTGCCCGGTAGCCTGCGTCATTTTGCACGTATATCTCGCCGCCCCGCATGGCGTAGCCCAGGGCGTCCCCAGCGGTGCCGTGGATGATGAGGGTGCCGCCGCTCATGGTATCTCCTACGGCATCCTGGGCGTTGCCGTGGATTTCGATACGGCCGCTGGATAAAAAGCAGCCCAGGGCGTTGCCGGGGATGCCGGAGACGGTAATATCTACGTCCTTCATGCCAGCGCCGATGTACCGCTGGCCCAGACAATGCTGGATGGAGATGTTTTGCCCAGCCTGGGCGCGAAGGGCTTCGTTCAGCTGCTGATGGGTAAGGTTCATAGCGTCCAGGGTCATGGCATTTTGGGTCATGGCATTTGGGGCCATGGCATTTTGGGCCATGGTATTTTGGGTCATCGCTTTTTGGCTCATGCGGATACACCTCCCAGCTGCTTTTTGCGTTCCTGGGGTGATAGGGCCATGAGGGTGGGCCGGTCTTGCAGGAGGGTAAGCTCCCCATCGCTGAGGGGCCGTTTTTTTCGGACCAGGGCGGTATAGATACCGGCCCGGGCCACGTCCCCCATAAGCATGAAGCCTTGCAGGACATCGTCCTTCACGTAGAGCCTGCGGCAGTTTCCCTCGGACTGGGCGGTGAAGCATTCCCCTTCGTAGGCCCCGGCAGATACCATGTGCAGCCCCCATAGGGACAGGGCGTTCATGGGCATCAGGGCGGGGGCCTCAGGGAGCGTGCCCTCAAGGACAGTGCCATCAGAGGCAGCGGCTATCATGTGCAGGCCCGCGCATTCCCCCTGCATATAGGCATTGGGGAGGAGGGCCTGTACCTTGATTTGCCCAGTAACGGCATCAACGCTTTCGGTGCAGTCTCCGGCAGCGTATACGTTGGGAAGGGACGTTTGGCCATAAGCGTCGGTAACGATACCGCGCCCCACCGGGCCCCCAGCATCCTTCACCAGGGCTGTGTTGGGCCGAACCCCTACCGCCACTACCAAAATATCAAAGGGAAGCTTCCGCCCACTGGTGAGGGTGGCGGTATCCGGGGTGAAGGCCTTGGCGCCATCCCCTAATATGACCTGAATGCCCTGCTTTTCCGCGTGGGCCTGCACAATATGGGCCATATCCGCTGTGAGGGCGCTGGGCAGAATTTGATCGGCCAGGTCCACCAGGGTGATGTGGGAGGTAAGGGCGGAAAGGCCCTCGGCGCATTTGAGGCCGATAAGGCCCGCGCCCATGATCAACACCCGGCTGACCGCAGTAACGGCCTTTTTCAGGACCTTGGCATCATCCAGGGTGGTAAAGGTAAAGGCGTTTTGGACGGTAGCGAGGCCCGGGATGGGCGGCATGACCGGGGAGGAGCCTGTAGCCACCAGCAGCTTGTCGTAGTGAAGCTTTTCGCCGTTATCCAGCGTGACTTGCTGGGCCCTGGGGTCGATGGCGGTGGCGGTGGTGCCTAGCCTTAGAGTGCAGTCGTTTTGGGTGTAGAAATCCGCAGGACGGTAGCCCAGGCAGCTTTCGGGAGCCTTGCCGGCCAGCCAGTAGGAGATAAGGGGGCGGCCATAGGCGGGATAAGCCTCGGAGGAGGCTATAGTGATGGCGCTTTCCCGGTCGTGCTTGCGGATGGCTTCCACGCAGGCGATGGCGGCAGTGGAATTACCTATAATTACGATATTCATCCGGCAATTCCTCCTTCCTGATAGACGATGGCATTGTTGGGGCAGTGGGAAGCGCAGGCGGGGACCCCGGCTTGGGTGTCCATGCAGAGCTGACATTTCTTAACGGGGCCGCTTTCCGTGGGGAAGATGGCCCCGTAAGGGCAGGACAGTACGCAGGTGTAGCAGCCCACGCAGCGGTCCTTATCCACGCAGACCACGCCGTCCTTGAGGGAGATAGCCCCGGCTATGCAGCCCTTCAGGCACAGGGGGTCCTCACAATGGCGGCAGGACACTGCAAAGCTGATGCCGCCGCTTTCCTCCACAAGGATGCGGGGGGATAGCTTGACCCCTTTGAGGGCCTTGACCATGTCCTCCATGCCGGTGGCGGCAAAGGAGCAGTAATATTCGCACAGATGGCAGGAAAGACACCATTTTTCGTTTATTTGAATGCGTTTCATAGGCCCTCCTTATTCTCCGGCATGGCGAATGCCCAAAATTTCCAGTTCCTTGTCGGTCATGCCTATGCCCCGGAGCATCAGGCGGTTGCCCCGCAGGGCCTCGATGGCGTTGATACCCATGCCGCCCATCATTTCCTTGATCTCGTGCTCCCAGGCACGGACGAGATTGACCAGGCGCTCATAGCCCAGGTCCGGGTTAAGCCGTTTGGTGAGATCTTCCCGCTGGGTGGCGATGCCCCAGTTGCACAGGCCCTTGTGGCAGCTGCGGCACAGGTGGCAGCCCAGGGCAATAAGGGCGGAGGTGGCGATATAGCAGGCATCGGCCCCCAGGGCGATAGCCTTGACCACGTCTGCGCTGGAGCGGATGCTGCCGCCGATGACCAAGGATACATCATCCCGGATGCCCTCCTCCCGCAGGCGCTGGTCCACGCTGGCCAGGGCCAGCTCGATGGGGATGCCTACATGGTCCCGGATGCGGGTAGGGGCCGCGCCAGTGCCGCCCTTCATGCCGTCAATGGCGATGATGTCCGCGCCGCTGCGGGCAATGCCGCTGGCGATGGCGGCCACGTTGTGCACCGCCGCGATCTTGACGATGACGGGCTTTTGGTAGCTCGTGGCCTCCTTGATAGAATAGACCAGCTGGCGGAGGTCCTCAATGGAGTAGATATCGTGATGGGGGGCGGGGGAGATGGCATCCGAGCCCTCGGGCACCATGCGGGTGCGGGCGATATCCCCGACGATCTTATGCCCCGGCAGGTGGCCGCCAATACCCGGCTTGGCCCCCTGGCCCATTTTGATCTCCACGGCCTGACCTGCGCTTAAGTAATCCGGGTGCACGCCGAAGCGGCCGGAGGCCACCTGGACAATGGTGCTCGGGCCGTACTGATAGAAATCCTGGTGCAGGCCGCCCTCGCCGGTGTTGTAGAGGATGCCCAGCTCTGTAGCTGCCCGGGCCAGGCTTTCGTGGGCGTTGTAGCTGATGGAGCCGTAGGACATGGCGGAGAACATCAGCGGCACTTCCAGCTTGAGCTGCGCATCCAGGTTATCCTTAAGGGTGCCATCCGGGTTTCTTTCGATGGGTACGTTTTTTTTGCCGAGGTACGTACGGGTCTCCATAGGCTCCCGGAGGGGGTCGATGGAGGGGTTGGTGACCTGGGAGGCGTTGATGAGTATCCGGTCAAAATAAGAGGGGATGTTGCGGGGGGTGCCCATGGAGGACAAAAGCACGCCGCCAGTCTCCGCCTGCTTGTATATCTCCGTGATGGCGCTACCAGACCAGTTGGCGTTTTCCCGGAAGGTGTGGTCGGTCTTGACGATCTTAAGCGCCCTTGTAGGACAAAGGCAGACGCAGCGGTGACAGTTGACGCATTTTTCATCAAAGCTTTGCATCAGCCCGGTGTCCGGGTCAAAGGCGTGGGCCAGGTTGGCGCATTGCCGCTGGCAGGCACGGCATCCGATGCAGCGGGCGGCATCCCGGTGTATCTCGTATTCCGCTTCATAAAACATTCGCATAGCTTATCGTCCTCCTTGCAAGGTGAAAAGGTTGGGCGCGCCGCCATCCGGCCAGGTGAGCTTATCCAGGTCCGGCTCGATGATGCGGATGGCGCTTTCCTCGCTGGCGGCATAGACCTTGTCTCCCTTTTCCCCGATGACCATGGACCGCAGCTTTAGCCTGTCTCCCAGCACCATCATACCCCCGGTAAAGCCCAGGATGATGGAGAAGGGACCGGTGATGAGCAGGCTTGAAAAGCGCTTGCGCAGGAAGGCCTTGGCCGCGCGCTGGGCGGGGGGCAGGTCGGCGTGGCCCTCCCAGAAGGGGGCGGCCACCACATCCGCGATCTCGGGCAGGGTCAGGCCCATGCAGCGGTGGAGGTAGTCGAAAATGTAGGTAATGGCCTCGGTGTCCGTTTGCAGGGTGCAGGGGTAGCCCTGCATTTCGATATAGCGGCGGTTGGCATCGTAGGAGGATATCTCGCCGTTGTGGACGATGGAATAGGACAAAAGGCCAAAGGGATGGGCCCCGCCCCACCAGCCGGGGGTGTTGGTGGGGTAACGGCCATGGGCCGTCCACAGGTAGCCTGCGTACTGGCCCAGCTCGTAAAAGGCACCTACGTCCTCAGGGTAGCCCACGGCCTTGAAAATGCCCATGTTCTTGCCGCAGGAGAAAACGAAGGCTCCGGGGATATCCGTGTTGATGCGGAAGGCGCAGCGTTTCATGAACTCATCCTCACTGAGCTGGCTGGAGGCCAGCTTGGTGGGGAGCGGCAGGGCAAAATACCGCCAGATCAGCGGCGCATCCTTAATGGCGGGATGCTTCTTGGTGTGGATCTTGGACAGGTTGATAATATCAAAATGACGGTCCAGGAAGGCCTCGCACTGGGTCTTGGCCTCCGGGCTGTCATAGAAAAGATGCAAGGCAAAATACTCCGCATATTCGGGATAGATGCCATAGCCGGCGAAGCCGCCGCCCAGGCCGTTGGAGCGATCGTGCATCAGAGAGATGGATTTTATGATGTTCTCGCCGCTCATGCGCTGGCCGCTGCGGGAAAAGATGCCGGAAATGGCGCAGCCGGATGGGATACGTTGTTGGCCTTCGACTTGCATAAATGAACCTCCTTTAAAACAAAAAGACGCCCACAGGCAGGCGGCCCTGGGCCGCCCTGTGAACGTCTTTGTTCTATGGAAGGATACTATGATTTTGCAGGATTGTCAACTGCAAATTGCATTATTTAGGTGCGAAGTACAATACAAGTACAGTATGATGATAAAAAAGGAGATTTTGAAAACACTATAGCTAAAGAAAAGAAATTTGGAGAAAAGAAAATTGCAAAAAGGGGTTGACACCGATCGGGAGGAGTGCTATACTGCACCCATCAGCAAAGACGCTGTGAGCAAAGGCTCGCAGCGTCTTTCTTGTTATTCTGGAATCAAGAAGAGGAGTGTTAAGGATGATCACCGAGTTGTATGGCAGTATGGTGTTTAATGATGAGGTGATGCGCAGCCGCCTGCCCAAGGACATTTACCGCTCCTTGCACAGGACCATGCAGCAGCGCAAGCATTTGGACCTGGATGTGGCAAACATCGTAGCCAGCGAGATGCGGGCCTGGGCCTGTGAAAAAGGCGTAACGCATTTTACCCACTGGTTTCAGCCCATGACCGGGGTGACCGCCGAAAAACACGAGGCGTTTATTTCCCCGGTTGAGGACGGCCGGGTGATCGAGGAGTTCTCCGGCAAGGAGCTGGTGCGGGGCGAGCCGGATGCCTCCAGCTTCCCCACTGGCGGCATCCGCGCCACCTTCGAGGCCCGGGGCTATACGGCCTGGGACCCTACCTCCTATGCATTCATCAAGGGTAATGTGCTGTGCATCCCTACGGCGTTTTGCTCTTACTCCGGCGAGGCGCTGGACAAAAAAACCCCGCTGTTACGCTCCATGCAGGCTATTGGAAGGCAAGCGGAGCGGGTGCTGCGCTTGATCGGCGATGCCTACCCGGAAGGGGTGATCACCACTGTAGGCGCGGAGCAGGAATATTTCCTGATCGACAGCGCTATGCTGGCAAAGCGGCCCGACCTTCTCTACTGCGGGCGGACGCTGCTGGGGGCCCGGCCGGCCAAGGGCCAGGATATGGAGGACCACTACTTTGGCGCGCTTAAGCCCCGGGTGGCCGCCTACATGCAGGAGTTGGACGAGGAGCTGTGGAAGCTGGGCGTGCTGAGCAAGACCCGGCACAACGAGGTGGCCCCGGCTCAGCATGAGCTGGCCCCCATCTTCCAAACCACCAATATCGCCGCCGACAGCAACCAGCTGATCATGGAGACCATGAAGGTGGTGGCAGCCCGGCATGGCCTGACCTGCCTGCTGCACGAGAAGCCCTTTGCGGGCATCAACGGCAGCGGCAAGCACAACAACTGGGCTATGTCTACCGCAAACGGCGAAAACCTGTTGGACCCCGGCGATACCCCTGCCCAAAACGCCCGCTTCCTGCTGATGCTGGCGGCGGTGGTGAAGGCGGTGGATACCCATCAGGACCTGCTGCGGCTGTCCGTGGCCACCGCAGGCAACGATCACCGGCTGGGCGCTAACGAAGCGCCGCCTGCCGTGGTATCTATCTTCCTGGGGGAGGAGCTGACGGATATCCTCACCGCTATCAAGGACGAGAAGCCCTATGAGGCCCACCAAAAGAGCCAAATGGAGATCGGCGTGGACGCGCTGCCTCACTTCCCCAAGGACAACACCGACCGGAACCGTACCGCGCCCTTTGCTTTTACGGGCAACAAGTTTGAGTTCCGCATGCCTGGCTCGGCCCTGTCCATCTCCGGCCCCAACTTTGCCCTGAACACCATCGTGGCCGATGCGCTGAGTGATTTTGCAGATGTGCTGGAAAAGGCGGACGACATGAAGGCAGAAATGAACCGCCTGATCCGGGATACCATGAAAAAGCATTGGCGGATCATCTTCAACGGCAACAACTACGCCAAGGAATGGCTGGTGGAGGCCGAGAAGCGGGGCCTTTTAAACCTGGCCTCCACGGTAGACGCGCTGCCCCTGTTCGCTACGAAGAAGAACATAGACCTGTTTGAGAAGCATGGGGTGCTTTGCCCGGTGGAGGTGGAGTCCCGCACGGAGCTGCTGCTGGAGGGCTATTCCAAGACCATCAACATCGAGGCCTTGACCCTGCTGGACATGGTGCGGCAGGCGATAGTGCCGGCTGTGATGGACTATAGCGGCAAGGTGCTGGCAGTGCTTAAGCAAAAGAAGGCCGCGGGCCTTTCCGGCATTATGGAGGCGGAGCTGGCGGGGAAGCTGGACAGCCTTTCTGGGGCGCTGGGTAGGGGCCTGAAGGCGCTGGAAGAGGATGCGATGGCCGCACACGAGGTAGAGGGCGTGGAGGCCACAGCCCGGTTCTACCACGACAGGGTCTTTGCGGACATGCAAGCCCTGCGCCTGACGGTGGATGAGCTGGAGCAATCCGTAGGCCAAAAGGATTGGCCGTACCCCACCTATGGCGAGCTGCTGTACAGCGTTCGGTAAGCAAGGCGCACAGTAGGGCGCACAGTAGGGCGCGTGGTCGGCTGCGCGGGAAGCGCACAAACGCACAACGGCGTGCGGAGGGCAAGTAAAAAGGCCCCCTGTACGCCGTTTTTTATATACCTGACCGGCGCGAAGCCGAACCCACGCCAGCAGGCTGCTGGGCCCGTGGGTAAAAAAATCATAAGGAGTGGTATTATCATGTTTTCTGCGGTAGACACGATATGGGTACTGTTTGCGGCGGCACTGGTATTCTTTATGCAGGCGGGCTTTGCCATGGTGGAGACGGGCTTTACCCGGGCAAAGAACGCGGGCAATATCATCATGAAGAACCTGATGGACTTTGCCCTGGGCAGCTTGGTCTTTTGGGTATTTGGCTTCGGGCTCATCTTTGGGCCCTCCCTCGGCGGCATCATCGGCATGCCGGACTTTTTCGTCCGCAATAATTATGATTCCACCTTTCCCACGGCGGCGTTCTTCATCTTCCAAACGGTGTTTTGCGCTACAGCGGCCACCATCGTATCCGGCGCTATGGCCGAGCGCACCAAGTTTATCTCCTATTGCATTTATTCCGTGGCCATCAGCGCCTTTGTGTATCCGGTTTCCGCCCATTGGATCTGGGGCGGCGGCTTCCTGTCCCAGCTGGGCTTTCACGACTTTGCAGGCTCCACGGCGGTGCACATGGTAGGCGGCGTTTCGGCCCTCATCGGCGCGAAGCTTCTGGGCCCCCGCATCGGCAAGTATTCCAAGCACGGCAAGAGCCGCGCCATTCCCGGCCACAGCCTGACCCTGGGCGCGCTGGGCGTGTTCATCCTTTGGTTCTGCTGGTTCGGCTTCAACGGCGGCTCTACCACCTCCATGACCGGGGAGGCCATCGTGACCGCCTCCAGCGCCTTTGTGACCACCAACCTGGCAGCGGCGGCAGCGGCCACCGTGACCATGATCATCACCTGGGTGAAGTACAAAAAGCCAGATGTATCCATGACGCTGAACGGCGTTTTGGGCGGCCTGGTGGCAGTGACCGCCGGGGCGGACGTGGTGACCCCGGCAGGCGCGGTGATCATCGGCCTCATCGCAGGCGTGGTGATGGAAGCGGCTATCGTATTTATAGACACCAAGATCAAGATCGACGACCCGGTAGGCGCTATCGGCGTGCACGGTGTATGCGGCGCCTTGGGTACGCTGCTGGTGGGCCTGTTTGCCAAGGATGGCGGCCTGTTCTACGGCGGCGGCTGGCAGCTGCTGGGGGTGCAGGCCCTGGGCGTGGTCATCGTGATCGCCTGGGTCACCGTGATGATGATCGTCATTTTCGGTTTGCTTAAGAAAACGGTGGGCCTCCGGGTGGCGGAGGAAGAAGAAATTTTGGGCCTGGATTCCACCGAGCACGGCTTGGCCTCCAGCTATGCGGACTTTGCCCCTGCGGTGCCAGTGATGGCGGCTGGGGTCAGCGTGAAGGGTACCAGCCTTGCAGGCGGGGCAATGCCTGGGGCATCCATACAGGCGGGGCATACGGAGCATAGGGAGCATACGGAGCAGGTGATGCCTGCGATGGCTGCGATGCCTACAGTGCCTGTGGAGGCGGCTATCCCGGTGACGGTGCAGCACACAACAGGTGTGAAGACCAAATTTACCAAGGTTTCCATCGTTACCCGGCCCAGCAAGCTGGAGGATCTGAAAGCGGCGCTGGAGACCATCGGCATTACGGGCCTCACCGTGACCCAGGTGCTAGGCGCAGGCATGCAGAAGGGCTATACCAAATACTACCGCGGCGTAGAGATGGATATCCACCTACTGCCCAAGGTGCGCATTGAAGTGGTAGTATGCAAGATCCCTGTAGAAACGGTCATTGAGGCCGTGAAAAAGGCCCTGTACACCGGCGAATATGGCGATGGCAAGATCTTCGTCTATGATGTGGAGGATGTGATCCGCGTGCGGACAGGAGAGACGGGGTACGATGCGCTGCAGGATGAGTGCGACGTAGGGTAAGCGCGACGCAGGGCAAGCGCGATGCAGGGTAAGCGCCAACCTTGATAGCTTCTCAGTGGCGATAGAAAAGACCCCGCTGGGTGCGATGCATCCGGCGGGGTCTTACTGGTTGATGATCATAAAAGCCTGATCTTCCCGACCAGCTTTTTTACCGGAATGGGACCCTGCGCGGCGATGGCCACCTTGTGGCCGTCCTGTGGATAGCAGACTAAAAAATCGCCGGGGTGAAGGGTGAACACCGTGCCGGTGTCGGCGGTATAAAAGCCGATATCCGTTTCCGGATCGTAGGGGGTCACGCAGATGAGGGCATCCATGGGGGAGACCACGATCCTTTCTAAGCCCTCCAAGATGCAGTGTACATCGGCGTATTGGCGGTGGGCCTCGTAGAGGCATTCGGCCTCAGGCTTGGTTACAAAGGAGACAGGGTTTACAAAAACATGCTCCGCGTCAAGGACGATGCGCTCTGCCGGGAAGGCGGCGGCGCTTTGGCGGGCCATGCATTCCAGCACCTGGGAAAGGGCCCTTTGTTCCTTGTAGGTATCCCGGTTTTGAAGGGTATCAAAGATCATATGGCACAGCCTCCTGAAAGGGATGATTCGTTAATATTCTTCGTAGGAGCCGGAGGAGAGATACTTGCCGGAGGAGAAGTGGGCGTCCATGGCCCGGGCAAAGGCGGGGAAGTCATGGGCCTCCAGGGCATCCACAATGGCCTCGTGCTTAGAGATGGTATTGTCCAGATGGGGTTGCTTCTGCTCCAGCTGGAAGCCATCGTCCACCGCCCAGATGGCCTCCATCAGGGAGTTTAAAACGCCGTTGTCCAGCGGGCGGAACAGCGCCATGTGAAAGGCGCGGTCATCCTCGGAGAAGAACTCCTTTCTTTGCCATTTGGCGCGGATGGTATCGGTGCACGTCCGCATGGCTTTGATGTCCTCACCGTTTAAGGCGTGGAAGGCCTGACGCATGTAGGCCAACTCCAGCATCTTGCGGATGCCGAACATCTCATGGATGGTCTTGTCCTCTTGCTCACCTATATTGAAGAAAAGCACATTTTGAAAGATGAAGTCCAGGTTGAACTCCTTGACCATGGTGCCCCGGCCTGGGCAGGCCTGGACCATGCCCATAAGCTCCATGCTTTTGATGGCTTCCCGAAGCACATTGCGGCTTACGCCCAGGGACTCGCAGAAGGTCTGCTCCGTAGGCAAAAAATCCCCGGTGCGAAGGCCGTTTTTGACGATATATCCGCGAATTTCACGGTAAGCCTGGATATACAGCTTGTCATCCCGTTTTAAGCTTTTCATATGAGTCCTTTCAAATGTGCTTTGTAGTATAATTAACAAATCATCTTATTATATGATAGGAAGGAAGCAATGTCAAGAAAGCTTCGAAATGACAAGGATTTGTATGAAATGATAGATTTCCGCTAATTTTTTTGCATTTAGGTGTTGACAAAGTTTGTAGTTTGTAGTACATTTACCCCAGACTTCCTGACTGACACAGTCATATAAAGGAAATAGGAAAAATGTAGATCAAAAAGGAGGAACCCCACATGAAAAAACTGCTTGCTATGCTTCTGTGCCTGATGATGGTACTGCCTGCTTTGGCCTTGGCCGAGGATCAGGTGGCTATCACCCTGTGGACCTACCCCATCGGTAACTGGACCAATGCGGAGACCGTCAATGAGATCATCGCCAATTTTAACGCGGTGCATCCCAACATTTCCGTTGAGGTGCAATATCTGGACTACGCCTCTGGCGATGACCAGGTGACCACCGCCATCGAAGCGGGCACCACCCCTGACATCATCATGGAAGGCCCCGAGCGCCTGGTGACCAACTGGGGCGCTGCCGGCAAAATGCTGGATATCAGCGATTTGTGGACCGAGGAGGCCCTGACCGATATCGGTACCACCAGCCAGGCCGTAGTGGCCGCCTGCAAGAGCGTGGATGGCAAGTACTACGAATATCCCCTGTGCATGACCACCCATTGCATGGTCATCAACTACAACGCCTTTGAAGCCGCCGGCGCGCTTCAATACATCGACGAAGAGACCCACACCTGGACCACCGAAGGCTTTGAGAACGCTTGCCGTGCTCTGGCTGCGGCGGGCTACAACCCCACCGGCGTGGTATACTGCGGCGGCCAGGGCGGCGACCAGGGCACCCGTGCGCTGGCCATGAACCTGTACTCTGCGCAGTTTACGAGCGAGGACCACACCGCCTACACCATGGACAGCGAAGCGGGCGTGAAGGGCATCCAAAAGCTGGTAGACATGACCACCGAAGGCATTCTGGCCTCCGATCCTGCCATCGTAGCGGGCGATGAAATTGCCCTGTTCTGCAACGGCACCGTATCCATGGGCTTCTGCTGGAACGCCTCTGCGGCCGCCAGCAACAAGGCCACCATTGCTGAAAACGTAAAGGTTTTCCCCATGGCCTTCCCCTCTGACGATGGCGTGCCGGAGCTGTGCGGCGGCATCTGGGGCTTTGGTCTGTTCAACAATGGCGATGATGCCCGCGCGGCAGCCGCCAAGGAATTTGTGAAATTTGTGTGCGACGATGCCGCACAGGGCCCCAAGAGCGTATATGCTACCGGCTTCTTCCCGGTCCGCGCTTCCTTCGGCGATATCTACGCTGGCACCGAAAAGGCTGAAAATGCTGACTACGCCATCTTCATGCCTTACCTGGGCGACTACTACAACGTGACCGCCGGCTGGGCCACCCAGCGCACCGAGTGGTGGAACATGCTGCAGCGCGTATTTGCGGGCGGCGATGTGGCCACTGAGGTAGGCGTATATGTAACCAACTCCAACGCCAGCATCGTAAAGTAATAAACTATCTTATTGGAGCTTTGCATGGCGCTCACCTTCCCTTAAGCGGAAGGGAGCGCCATGCTTTCAAAGGAGGGACAATGGCGTGCAGAAGACGATGAGCGTTTCCAAGGCGCTGAAAGCAACGCGCCGTCGGGAAAACATTGCCGGATATCTGTTTATGGCGCCCAGTCTGTTATTCTTTTTTGGATTTGTGATCTTCCCCATGGGCATGTGCCTATTTACCAGCTTCTTCGACTACACCATGACCAGCTTCGATTTTATAGGCCTTAAAAATTATGCGGAGCTGTTCCAGGATGCTATATTCACCAAATCCCTGATCAACACCCTTGTGATCGTGGTGGTAAGCGTGCCAACGGTGTGCGCTTTTTCCCTGTGGGCCGCGTCGGTCATTTACAAGCTGCGGGACCGCTTCACCTCGTTTTTCCGGTGTGTGTTCTACCTGCCGGTGGTTACGGGCTCGGTGGCGGTAACGGTGGTTTGGAAATGGATGTTCAATCCCTACTACGGCCTGCTTAACTATGTGCTTAAGTCCCTGAATGTCATTGGCCAAAACGTCAACTGGCTAGGGAATGTAGATACTGCGCTGGGCTGCATCATACTGATCCTGTTTACCACCTCCATTGGGCAGCCCATCGTGCTTTATGTTTCGGCCCTCAGCAATGTGGATCATTCCCTCATCGAGGCCTCCAAGGTGGACGGCGCCACCAACTTCCAAGCCTTCTGGCGCATCAAATGGCCCCAGATCATGCCTACAACGCTGTACATCCTGGTGATCACCACCATCAACTCCTTCCAGTGCTTCGCGCTGATCCAGCTGCTCACCTCCGGTGGGCCGATCAACTCCACTAGCACCATAATGTACTACATTTACTATGAAGCCTTTAAGCTCAACCGCTACGGCTACGGAAGCGCTATGGGCGTGATCCTGGCGGGCATCATTGCCCTGTTCAGCGCGCTGCAATTCCGCATGGCCAAGAGCGACAATGGTTAAGGGGGGAGGACGGACATGACTACGCTTAATAAGCCCTTGGCTGTAAAGCCCGTGCGGGCCAAGAAGCACGGCTCTGACGACCATACAGTGGAAAAGACCACCGTATACAAGGTGATCTCTATAATAGTGCTGATCGTTCTGGCGGTGCTGTTCACCTTCCCGTTGTACTGGATCATCACCGGCTCCTTTAAGGATGCCCGGGCCATCAACGCCCCTGCGCCTGTGTGGTTCCCGGTGGAGCCCACCTTGGACAATTACACCCGGCTTTTTGACCGCCCGGCGTTTTTGTGGCTGTTTAACACGGTGTTCCTGTGCGCTATGTCGCTGATCCTCACGTGCATTGCGGCGGCCATGGGCGGGTACGCCCTGGCGAAAAAGAACTTTACAGGCCGAAAGCTGATCTTTTCCATCTTTGTGTGCGCCATGGCCCTGCCCAAGCAGGTGATATTGATCCCACTGCTTAAGGAAATGGCGTTCCTGAAGCTGCACAATACCCTGTGGGCCGTTATCCTGCCTACGGTAGGCTGGCCCTTTGGCGTGTTCCTGATGAAGCAGTTCTCCGAAAACATCCCCAACGAGATGCTGGAGGCGGCCCGTATCGACGGGGCCGGAGAGACCCGGACCTTTATCAACATCGTTTTCCCCATGATCAAGCCTGGGGTAGGGGCGCTGGCTATCTTCACGTTTATTACCGCGTGGAACGATTATTTCTTGCAGCTCATCATGCTCAACGATACCAAGGCCTTGACGATCTCCCTGGGCATAGCCAAGCTGCAATCGGAGCTGAGCACCGACTACGGACTCATCATGGCCGGGGCGGCCCTGGGCTCTATCCCGATCATTATCATTTTCCTGCTGTTCCAAAAGTTCTTTACCCGGGGTATCACCATGGGCGCTGTTAAGGGCTGACCTGGCAGCTGATTATACGATGATAAGGAAGTGCTTAGGTTGATGGATCGACTTGATAAATACCGTGGCGTTATCCCGGCGTTTTATGCGTGCTATGAAGAGGATGGGCATATCAGCGCGGCACGCACGCGGAAGCTGGCCCGCCATTTGGTGAACAAGGGCGTAAAAGGACTGTATGTAGGGGGGTCCTCCGGGGAATGCATCTACCTTGAAAAGGAAGAGCGGATGCAGGTGCTGGAGGCGGTGATGGGCGAGGTGCGCGGAGAGTGCACCGTTATTGCTCACGTGGCCTGCAACAATACAGACGAAAGCTGCCAGCTGGCCACCCATGCGGAAAAGCTGGGTGTGGACGCTATCGCCAGCATCCCGCCTATCTATTTCCGCCTGCCGGATCATGCCATCGGAGCGTACTGGAACGCGATATCCGCTGCCGCGCCCCATACGGATTTCATCATTTACAACATTCCTCAGCTGGCAGGGGTGGCCTTGAGCCTGCCGCTGTTTGAGGAGATGCGGAAAAATCCGAGGGTCATTGGCGTGAAAAACTCCTCCATGCCCGTGCAGGACATCCAGATGTTCAAGCAGGCTGGCGGTGAAAATAGCGTTGTTTTTAACGGCCCGGACGAGCAGTTTGTGGCAGGCCGTGCCATTGGCGCGGACGGTGGCATCGGCGGTACCTATGCGGTGATGCCGGAGCTGTTCCTGAAAATGGACGAGCTGATCCGTCAGGGGAAATACGAGGCTGCCCAACCGATCCAATACGCAGTAAACGATATTATCGCCGCCATGTGCGCCTGCAAGGGAAATTTATATGCGGTGATGAAAAGGATAATCGAGCTGCGGGAAGGAATCTCCTTAGGGGCGGTGCGTGCGCCGTTGCCGGAGGCCACCGAGGCGGACAGGCCCCAGATCGAGGCCTGCGCCAGGATGATCGACGAAGCTATCAGGCTGTATGCTTGAGCCGGAGAATAAAGCCGGTAAGCAATAGGGCTGATCAAGGAAACGGATGGAAGCGTATGGAACTGAAAGGTGCTACGATCAATTTTCTTGGGGACAGCATCACCTTTGGGGTAGGCGCGTCCTCAGAGAAAAACCGGTTTACAGATGTGCTGGCCCGGGAGTTTGGGTTGAAAAAAGCCAACAATTACGGAATATCCGGCTCCCGCATTGCAAGGCAGCAGGTGATCACCCAGGAGGACTATGACCGGGACTATTGCATGCGCATGGAGGAAATGGACCTGCATGCGGACGCGGTGGTGGTCTTTGGCGGTACTAACGACTACGGCCATGGGGAAGCGCCTCTGGGCGTGCCTACGGATCGGGAGCCGGATACCTTCTACGGGGCCTGCCACTATTTAATGGCAGGGCTTACAGAGAAGTACGTGGGCAAGCCGGTCATTATCCTTACGCCCCTGCACCGGACGGATGAGGATGATCCTAAGGGGGATGGCCGAAAGCCTCACAGCGTTGCGCCTTTGCGGGTGTACCGGGATATCCTCAGGGAGGTTGCGGAGTATTATGCGCTACCGGTGCTGGACCTGTACGCCACAAGCGGCATCCAGCCGGAAAACCCTGTTTCCCGGGAGCGGCTGTGTCCAGATGGCCTTCACCCCAGCGATGAAGGACACCGGATCATCGCCCGGCGTATCGGCCATTTTTTGCAGCAGCTGTGATGGAAGCGGTTTTAGGTGCAGCAATGTAAGCTACAGCATTTTAATAGGAGCCATGCATTATGACAAAGCAGGAATTATTCAAGCAGATCAAGGGAACGGTGATCGTTTCTTGCCAAGCCACCCCAGGGGAGCCCCTGTATGTGCCGGAGAAGTCCATCATGTACCTGATGGCCCGGGCTGCCAAGCAGGCCGGGGCGAAGATGATCCGCACCAGCTCCGTGCGGGATATCGTGGCGATCAAGGAGGAAACGGGCCTTCCGGTGATCGGGCTGATCAAGCGGGAATACCCCGGATACACCGGCCGCATCACCGTGACCATGCGCGAGGTGGACGAGTGCGTGGAGGCTATGGCGGACATCGTATCCATTGACTGCACGGATTGTATTCGGGGAGACGGAATGACCCCTGCCGAATTCCTAAAGCAGGTAAAGGCTAAGTATCCCAATATCATCATTATGGCGGATTGCGCAACCTTTGAGGAAGCTGTGGCCGCCTACGAGGCCGGCGCGGACCTGGTGGGGACCACCATGAACGGCTATACTCCGCAGACCGCAGACCACCCCGAGGAGCCGAATTTTGACCTAGTGGAAAAGCTGGCGAAAACGCTCCCCTGCCCGGTGATCGCGGAGGGGCGGGTGCATACGCCGGAGCAGGCCCGGAAAATGTTGGAGTGCGGCGCGTGGGCGGTGGTGGTAGGCGGGGCCATAACCCGGCCCCTGGAGATCGCCACCCGCTTTATGGAGGCGGTAAAGGACGCATGATACTGAGCATTGATATAGGCGGAACGGCTGTGAAGCTGGGCCTGGTGGATGGGCTTGGACGCATTGGCCCGCAGCATGAGGCCAGCTGCAATTTTGATGGATATAGGACCCCTATCATCCAGACCGTGATAGCCGAGGCCCGTGCTTTTCTGGCACAGCAAGGCACGGCTATCGAGGGCATCGGCGTATCGGCCACGGGGCAGATAGATGCAGCCACAGGCGTGGTCATAGGGACCAATGGAAAAATTCCCGGCTATGAGGGAACAGAGATCAAAAAGGAACTGGAAGGTGCTTTTTTGGTCCCTGTTTTTGTGCTCAACGATGCCAACGCGGCGGCACTGGGAGAATGCTTCATCGGCAGGGCGGCAGGGCTGAAGGACGTGGTGATGCTGACACTGGGCACGGGCGTAGGCGGCGGCATTGTGATAGATGGCCGCATCTACGGAGGAATGCGCGGCATTGCCGGGGAGATGGGGCATTTTACGCTGTACCAGGACGGCATTCCCTGCGCCTGCGGAAAGCGGGGCTGCTATGAGAGCTACGCCTCCACCACGGCTTTGATGCGGATGGCCTGCGAAAAAACGGGGGAGCTGATGCTCAATGGCCGCGCCATCTTCGCCCGGGCGGAAAGCGGTGACCCGCAGATGCTGGCGGTGATCGACGCATGGATAGAGAATATTGCCGCAGGTATTACCGGGCTGGTCCATATCTTCAATCCTCAGATGGTCCTCATCGGCGGCGGCGTAAGCGCCCAGGAGGAGCGGCTGATACGCCCCCTCCGCCAGCGGGTGCTGGCAACGGTGATGCCCCGCTTTGGGGAGGGGCTGGCCCTAGAACGGGCGGCCCTGGGGAATCAGGCGGGCCTGATCGGCGCGGCTAGGTTTTATACGGATTCTACCTTATAAAAGCATCTCTTTCGTAAAAGCCCTCCTCTTGTAAAAGCCTTTTTGTGTGGTATAGTATAGCTACTGTAAAATACATACCGCCTATGACCAGGAGGACGCTATGGCCAAGAAGCTGCGGAAAATGCTGGGGGATGTGAATGCCCCCTCTACCATTGCCCTGATGGACCTTATCGACACCCAGAGCAAGGCCACCATTTGTAAGTGGTGCTTTGACTACGCCCGGGAGGAAATGCTGCCCATATTTGAAAAGCATTGCCCCGGGGATACTCGGCCAGAGCAAGCCCTGAACGCCGCCCAGGATTACCTGGACGGCAAAGTGAAGTTTCCGGTGGTGAAGCAGATCATATTGCATGAATGCCACGGGGCTGCCCGGGAGCTGGACCATGATCCGGCGGCCCAGGCGGCAGCCCGGGCCTGCGGCCAGGGCGCGGCAGTGGTCCACACCCTGACTCATTCTCTCGGCATTTATTTTTATGGCGCGGCGGCCATCGCCTATGAGAGGATCGGGCTGGAGGCCCCTCAGGAGGAGTACGACGCTATTGCCGAGGAAGTGTGCGCGGACCTGACGGCCAGGCTTCGCGCGGTGGTGGTGGAGGATGAGCCGAACCCGGTGAAGCTCCGCTGGAATTGTTAGAAAAGGGTCGAACGGGAATGAATGATGGAATGTCTCCAAAGGGGCATTCCTTTTTTGGGCTTCCTGCGCAAGGAAAAGACGAAAGGAAAGTGGCGTTTTTGCGGGGCCATGCAAAATTTTCGCTTTTTCAGGAAAAACTGTTGACAAGCTATAAGAACGGTGGTAGGATGCAGTTGAAATCCGATTAAATTGGTAGGGTTTCAAAGGAGGCTGGCGATGAAGCTTTCTACCAGGGGAAAATACGGCCTGTACGCTATGTTTTATCTGGCCCAGCACCAGGGCGAGGGCCCGCAGAGCCTGCAAAGTATCGCATCCACAGGGGTTCCGGGCAAGTACTTGGAACAGCTGCTGGGGCACCTGCGCAGGGCAGGGCTTGTATCCACGGTGCGGGGCGTGCAGGGCGGCTATCAGATCGCCAAAGCCCCGGAGGACATTACCATGCTGGACATTATAGATGCGATGGAAGGCCCCATCGAGCTGAGCGAATGCACAGCCAGCGAGGGCCACTGCGGGCGCTCCTGCACGTGCCCGGTGCGCAAGGTCTGGCAAAGGCTAACGGATTCTATCAATCATGAACTGGCATGCGTCACATTAGGCAGCATGCTGGATGACCCAGAAGGCGAGGCAATGCAAATATGAAGAGCTTGATTTACATGGACAACGCAGCGACCACCGGCACCCGTCCGGAGGTGGTGCAGGCTATGCTTCCTTATTTTTGCGAGTTTTACGGCAACCCCAGCTCCATCCATACCGTGGGCCGGGAGGCCCGCAGGGCGGTGGAGGAGGCCCGCAGGCAGGTAGCTACGGCCATCGGCGCGGAGCCCCGGGAGATATTTTTTACCGCCGGGGGCAGCGAAAGCGACAATTGGGCCATTCGTGCCGCCTGCGAAAAGAACGTGACCAAGGGCAAGCATATCATCACCAGCGCTATTGAGCATCACGCGGTGCTGCACACCTGTGAGGCTATGGAAAAGCAGGGCTACGAGGTGACCTATTTGCCCGTGGATGACCAGGGGCTGGTAAGCCCCCAGGCGGTGCAGGAGGCGATCCGCCCGGATACCGTGCTCATCACCATTATGGCCGCCAACAACGAGATCGGCACCCTGGAGCCTATCGCCGAGATCGGCCAGATCGCTAAGGCCGCAGGGGTGCTGTTCCACACGGACGCAGTGCAGGCCGTAGGGGCCATCCCGGTGGACGTAAATGCATGGAACGTGGATATGCTAAGCCTGTCCGGCCACAAGTTCCACGGGCCTAAGGGCGTGGGCGCGCTGTACATCCGCAAGGGCGTGCGTATCAATAACCTTATTTACGGCGGTGCCCAGGAGCGGGGCCTCCGGGCGGGGACGGAAAACGTGTCGGCCATCGTGGGCCTGGGCAAGGCCATCGGGCTGGCCACGGCAGAGCTGCCGCAATATCAGCAGAAGATGACAGTCCTTCGGGATGCGCTGATCGAGGGCATTTTGAAGGCTATCCCCGATACCCGGCTCAACGGTCACCCCACTTTGCGCCTGCCTGGGAACGTGAACGTCTCCGTGCGCTATGTGGAGGGCGAGGCCCTGCTGATGCGCCTGGAC